>CAMQVH010000007.1 GCA_947038155.1 uncultured Bacteroides sp.
GAGACTATGTGACGAATAAAAACAGGTCGGTAAAGCCTATCTAACATCATCTCAGGAAAATTTAAACAGGCTCTAAGATAAAATGATACTCATAAATAAATGAAATTCAAATTATTCGTATTAACATAATATATCAGAGTAATCACACCAAAATTTGATTCATATCGGGTTCTAATGAACTAAATGATCATTTAACCAATAACTGCCTGGTTGGGAATCAATTGCCACAAATGATTTTATTAGTTATTTTTAAGCAAGAGAAAGAGATAAAAGCTGCATATTGACGAGTTATTGTCAGCGATAGTATTTTGGGTTATTTCCGTATAAAATAAAACAAAAATCACACCCCCATAAACCGACTAATAAAAGGCAAACAAATATAGAGAGCCGAATGCCAATATTCCCAAGTATGCCCTCCATCGCGCACACGAAACTGACAGGGGATATCAGCCTGCCTCATTGCACGATAAAATTCAATATTACGGTCGAGTAAGAAGTCATCATCACCACAATCTACAAACCAAGCTACACTGCGCAGTTCATTCTTCCGTTCTTCATCTGCCCCGGTAACATATTTCACACAACTTTTTTCTATAACCGAACGAGTCAGAACAGCCAATTTACCATTCGGATCATTAAAGCGGGCGGCCCCTTCTTCCGGAATATCCATCAATGCACTCATAGCATAGACTGCACAGAAAAGTTCTGTATGGCGTTGCCCATAACAAGTAGCTCCGCCACCACCCATCGAAAGTCCTGCTATAGCCCGATGCCGTTTATCACCTATCACACGAAAACGTTTCTCCACATAGGGCAGAAACTCCGTAAAAAAGAATGTTTCATACGCCCAACCCGGCATATCGAAATACCCATTCTGAAATATATTCGGATCTCCTCCCCCCGCATCGGGGCAGACAATAATCATTTCACAAGCTTCACCGCTGGCCGTAAGACAGTCCATCACGTCTTTTACGTGCCCGCGGTTCATCCATACATCATTTTTTTCCCACATACCATGCAACAGGTAGAGCACAGGATACATTTTCTTTTTATCCTGTTCGAAACTCTTAGGAAGATAAACAGTATACGCACGCTTTGCTTTTAATACGTCACTGTAGAGCGTATCTGTCATCACTCTACTCTGATAGTTTGTTTGTGCATATAACGACAAGCAACAAACTGATACAATAAAAAATAAAATCACCTTCTTCATATTACCAATTATCTGTTCTGAAAGGAGAAGCCAGCAATCCTTCTTTATTACAAAGATTAGCTTCTTCCGGATTATCACTCCAAGCATATCTGACAGCCACCGGTTTTGCTACGTCTTTGCTGCTAACGATTATCCTACCGCCTTTAATAACAGCATTCGCCCAAACAAACTTTCTGTCTTCGCCTGCAATGGCAAAGTGCTTTAACACTCCTTCCTTGCTGGTGAGCCCACTGCCTGTTTCCGTAAATGTCAGGATGATTTTATCACCTTCTATCTTCATCTCTTTATAAACAGGTCCCGAACTTACCAACTTTTCCCCATAAGCAACCTTACGAGCCCCCAAGAATAACCTGTGCGCTACAGCTTTCTTATTCAACGGGTGAATATCATTCCATTCTCCCACATCATAAGTTACCGCCAATGTAGTATGAGGCACATTCATAGCAATTTGCAACTGTGCTTCCCGGAGCCTTGCCCAACCACCATCCGAAGGCTGCATCTGCTTCTTCATAAAGTTAGGTAACTGAACCAATAAAAAAGGCATCTCCGGCATTTCCCAAAGTTCCCTCCAGTTAGTAATCAATGATTCCAACAATGTGGCATATCCCTGCGGATGTCCAGCGTTAGTTTCGCCCTGATACCAAATTGTTCCCTTGATTTTATAATCTTTAATCGGATAAATCATTCCATTATAAAGTCCCGACCCCGCAGACTTTAAGTTAGCCAGTCGTTTAACATACTTCCCTGCTTCATTCAGGTTCATGCCGACTCTATACTTCCAAGTACCGACCAAATTTATTTCCGCCTCATCGCCGACTATCTTATATGGTTTCTCTTCCACAAAACCACCGTTAGCCGAATTAGCCGTCAGTTTCACTGTTATATTATTCCTCCCTTCACGCAAAACGCCTGCCGGAATGTTATATTTGCGCGGTGGATACATATACGCTGTGGAACCGACAAAACATCCATTCACAAAAACAGAGTCGCTGTCTATAAGTGTCCCCATATACAACTTCGCATGCCTACCGACCATAGAAGCAGGGACCTCAAAGTCTTTTCTGTACCACACCACACCGTTTACATCCATTCCGTTTGTTCTCCAATTACCCGGAACCTGTATCGTCGACCAATCAGAATCATCAACATCGGTTGCCATCCATTTACCGGCTCCCTTATCTCTCCTGACTAATCGCAAACTATCCAATGCCTCTCTGTCAATGAGCAATTGTGGAAATTCTTTCAGATGTTCCTGGCTAATCCAACTTTCTATGGCGGAACCTCCAAGGCTAGAAACAAGCATCCCCACAGGAACTCTATATTTTTGATACGCTTCCTGCGCAAAGAAATAGGCTAATGCAGTCCAGTTCATCACTTCAGAAGCAATAGCCGAATGCCATACAGCGTTACCGGCAATCGTTTCCTTTAAATCTTCTACTGAGTTTTGAGTAGGTACTTTATAATGACGGATCATATGGTTATTCGACACATTAATCTCGGGAAACATATCTGTCAGGCGCGAAATAGGCGTCTCCTGATTTGATTGCCCGGAACATAGCCAAACATCTCCCACCAAAATATCACGAATAATGAGCTCGTTCACTTCCATCACAAAAGGACCTCCCGCCTTTTGAGGAGGCAACATTACCGACCATTCACCTTTCTGATTCGCCTCCGTATCATAATGCTTGCCTTGAAAACGTACAGTGACCTTCTCACCGGAATCCGCCCACCCCCAGATTTTCAATTCCGTATCACGTTGCAACACCATTTTGTCACTGACTAATCGAGGAAGCCGTATAACAGCAGAAAGAGGTTGCGCAATCAATGTGACTGCCAACACCATCAATAGTATGAATGCATTTTTTACAGTAATCATAATTATCATAATGTGTTTTATCAGTTATGTAAGACACCCGTTTAATACTTCCACTTTTCAAACAGATATTGCAAAAGTACGTTGCTCTCGCACAAAAAGCAAAAAAATTCCTTCCCCAATAAGCCGTATGTAACATACATCATAGTATTGGTAACACAAACACAGGAAGAGGCAACCTACGAACAAAAAATCCGATACATCTTTTATGCATTCATAACAAATAAATAATCTATCTTTGTAACACATAATCCGACCGATTTGAACAAAGGCGTTCAAATCATGAGAAACCCATATTAATTCCTATACAAATGTACAATATGAATAGAAACACACTCTTCCTGCTATTCCTGTTAACAAGTCATTTAGTTTCAGGACAAAATTTGAAACTTTGGTACAGCCAACCGGCACAGAACTGGTCGGAAGCTCTTCCTATCGGCAATTCCCGCCTTGGGGCGATGGTATATGGAGGAACCGAGCGTGAAGAACTGCAACTGAATGAAGAAACGTTTTGGGCAGGCTCTCCTTATAACAATAATAACCCGAATGCAGTACATGTCCTCCCTATTGTGCGCAAACTGATATTTGAAGGAAAAAACAAGGAAGCACAAAGGCTCATTGATGCCAATTTTCTAACCCGGCAACACGGAATGAGCTATCTGACATTGGGAAACTTGTACCTGGAGTTCCCCGGACATAAGGATGCCACCGGATTCTACCGCGACTTGAATCTGGAAAATGCAACAACTACCACCCGCTATCAAGTGAATGGTATAAACTATACCCGCACTACTTTCGCCTCATTCACAGATAATGTCATCATCATGCACATCAAGGCGAGCCAACCCCATGCGCTAAATTTCAATGTGTCATACAACTGCCCATTGAAATATGAGGTCAATGCTCAAAATAACAAACTGACTATCACCTGTCAAGGGAAAGAACAGGAAGGTTTGAAAGCCGCACTACGCGCAGAATGTCAGGTTCAAGTGAAAACAGATGGCACTCTCCGCCCGGCAGGAAATACGCTCCAAATAAATGCAGGAACAGAAGCCACCCTTTATATATCGGCAGCAACCAACTACGTAAACTACCAGGATGTCAGTGCCAATGAATCCCAACGGACCAGCGAATATCTGAAAAGAGCGATGCAAACACCTTACGAAAAAGCTTTCAAAAACCATATCGCTTATTATAAAAAACAATTTGACCGTGTACGCCTTACATTACCTTCAGGCAAAGCTTCCCAACTGGAAACTCCCAAACGAATTGAAAACTTCGGGAATGGGGAAGACATGGCGATGGCAGCTCTACTTTTCCATTATGGACGTTATCTGCTGATTTCATCTTCACAACCGGGTGGACAACCGGCTAATCTGCAAGGAATATGGAATAACAGCACACATGCCCCGTGGGACAGCAAGTATACCATCAACATTAATACAGAAATGAACTATTGGCCGGCAGAAGTCACCAATTTAAGTGAAACACATGGTCCGCTATTCTCCATGTTGAAAGATTTATCTGTCACAGGAGCAGAAACTGCCCGAACCATGTATGATTGTCGGGGATGGATGGCGCATCACAATACTGATTTGTGGAGAATCTGTGGTGTAGTCGATTTTGCCGCAGCCGGAATGTGGCCTAGCGGCGGTGCATGGTTAGCTCAACATATCTGGCAACATTACCTCTTTACCGGAGATAAAGAATTTCTAAAGGAATATTATCCGATACTGAAAGGAACCGCACAATTCTATATGGATTTTCTGGTGGAACATCCAGTATATAAATGGTTGGTAGTGTCTCCTTCCGTGTCACCGGAACACGGTCCCATCACGGCAGGTTGCACCATGGATAACCAGATTGCCTTTGATGCGCTGCATAATACCTTATCGGCTTCATACATCGCAGGTGAAGCCTCCTCTTTCCAGGATTCGCTCAAACAAACACTGGAAAAGTTGCCACCTATGCAAATAGGAAAACATAATCAACTACAAGAATGGCTGGAAGACATTGACAATCCCAAGGACGAGCACCGTCATATTTCACATTTGTACGGGCTATATCCGAGTAATCAAATTTCTCCATACTCCAATCCCGGGTTATTCCAGGCGGCAAGAAACACATTACTGCAACGCGGTGATAAGGCTACCGGTTGGAGTATCGGCTGGAAAGTCAATTTCTGGGCACGTATGCTGGATGGGAACCATGCCTTCCAAATCATCCAAAATATGATTCAACTATTGCCTAACGATCACTTAGCTAAAGAATATCCGAACGGGCGCACCTATCCCAATATGCTGGATGCCCATCCGCCTTTCCAGATTGACGGTAATTTCGGTTATACAGCCGGAGTAGCGGAGATGTTGCTCCAAAGTCATGACGGTGCCGTACATTTATTGCCGGCATTGCCTGATGCATGGAAAGAAGGAAGTGTGAAGGGGCTGGTGGCACGTGGAAACTTTACCGTCGATATGGACTGGAAAAACAAGGTGTTAAACAAAGCGATCATCCGATCGAATATAGGCGGTACGCTCCGCATCCGGTCTTATGTTCCCCTGAAAGGGAAAGGCTTAAAACAGGCAAACGGGAAAGAGTGCTCAAATAGATTATTTGCCGCCACTCCTATCAAGCAACCTCTTGTAGCCAAAGGGGTAAGTGCGCAATCTCCCAAACTGCAGAAAGTTTATGAATATGACATCGAAACAAAGCCCGGTAAAACCTATGTTGTAAGTAACGTCAGTTCGATATAAGTTCGCCCGCATGGCCTCCCCTCCTTCGGAAAGGAGGGGGGGGCCGAAGGACGGGGTGGTAGGTCAATCTTTTCTCATGTTACATTATTCACCAACGATGTTACAACATCCGATTGTACTCCCTGGCCTAATGAAAATATTCATCTTTTATTAGGTTATATGTAGGTTTTTAGTTTTCTTTGTGCTACCAACAACGATCTATAAACTATGAGAAATGTATTCACTTTTCTATTATTATTGTTTTCTTTGTTATGCAACGGACAATCTCCTAAGTTATTCACTACTGACAAAGAGCTATCCAGCAGTCTGATTAATCAAATATATCAAGACCGGAACGGTTTCATTTGGGTTGCAACAGAAGATGGCCTGAACCGTTATGACGGTGCTAAATTTACCATATACAAACATGAGCCCAATAACGAACATTCATTAGCCCACAATTTTGTTCGTACTGTTTTTGAAGACAGCAAGGGTCATTTGCTTATCGGCACCTATATAGGGATTCAAATGTATGATCCGGCCACGGACAATTTTACTCCACTTGCCAAATGGGAAGATACCGGAGAAACGCTTGAAAGCAACATTAATTCTTTCATCGAGCGAAAAAACGGAGAGATATGGGTATCCGGAAATGTATTGTACAAGCTGGACATCAAAGACCATCTGTTGACTGTCCGAAAAGCCGATATTGCAGTCACTTCACCCGGAAGCCTGTTTGAAGATAAAAAACAAAATGTATGGATGGCAAAAGGGGAAGAAGGAGTATATCAACTCACTCCCGACAATCAGCTCACGCTACACTTGTCTAAAGACAACGGATACGTCAAAAGTATATGCGAGGACCAGCGAGGCAACATTTATGCAGGAAGTATACGAAAAGGACTATTCATTTACGATAAAGAACGTAAAACCTTTGTTCCAGTCGATTTGAAAGAGAAAGGAGAACTCCCTGTTTGCTTCCTTTATTCCGGTATACCCAATGAATTGTATATCGGCACTGACGGCAAGGGAGTAGTCATTTATAATATCCAGACACACGAAATCTCCGAATACAAGTTTGACAATAATTATTTCGATTCGGGAAACTCGAAAATACACTCCATCCTAAAGGACAATTCGGGCAACTTATGGCTAGCTGTTTATCAGAAAGGAGTCATATTAATTCCGGCCCGCACCAACAGCTTTAAGTATATCGGACATAAATCAACAGATAAAAATTGCATCGGTTCCTGTTGCATTACTTCATTCTGTAAAGATAATAACGGGACTCTATGGGTAGGAACGGATAACGACGGTATTTATGCCCTTACGGAAAAGCTGGAGCCGGCAAAACATTTCTCACACACCGCCCATCCTCATTCAGTACCCTCAACTGTTATTAAATTGTACGAAGACTCCGAACACAATATGTGGGTCGGATCCTTTATCAACGGTATGGGAAAGCTGAACAAACAGACAGGACTGTTCGATTACCAATACAAACTGGTAGATAAGAACAACAACTATATCCAACGTGTATACGACTTCGCTGAAGATAAAAACAAACGTCTTTGGATTGCGACAATGGGATTCGGTTTGTTCTACTACGACCTGAAAACGAAAGAATTTACCTCCGTACAATCTCAGACATCTCTAATCAACGAATGGATAGGTTGCCTGCACTATTCCGATGATAATAAACTGTATGTCGGAACTTACGACGGCGTCAACTGTATAGACCTCGACAGTCCTGATTTCCAAAGTCATAAGATACTCTCACAAAATGTTATTTATTCAATCTTTGAAGATGCCGACGGAGTTGTCTGGTTGGGCAGTTCCGAAGGATTATCCGGTTGGAATAAAAAAACGAAAGAACTAACCACTTATACGACTGCCGACGGATTGCCCAGTAATACAATATATGCCATACAAGGAGAAGGAAAAGATTTTCTTTGGATAAGCACCAATGCCGGAATTTCCCAATTCCAAAAGAAAAACAACAAATTTATCAATTATTATGTCAGCGACGGATTACAGGGAAATGAGTTCTACAAGAATGCCTCCTTCAAAGATAAACAAGGCATTATTTGGTTTGGTGGCATGAATGGTATCACCTATTTCAATCCGCAAGACATTATCAATCCGGCAAAAACATGGAATATCCGGATTACCGACTTTTTCCTGCATAACAATCCGGTTAGAAAAGGAATGAAATCCGGTATTCACAATATTATCAACTGCCCCGTATTCAACGCAAAAGAGTTTTATCTATCTTATAAAGACAATGTGTTCAGCATCGAGTTTGCCACTCTGGAATTGAATGCCCCCGAACACATCAACTACCTTTATTCTATCAACGATGAAAAATGGATTAGCCTGCCCAAAGGTGTAAACCGTATCTCATTCAGCAATCTGAAACCCGGCACCTATAACTTTAAAATCAGAGCAAAAGACAACACTGTGTATTCAAATATAAAGGAAATCACCATCTTTATATCTCCTGCATGGTATGCTTCATGGTGGGCCAAAGTTATCTACTCCTTATTATTACTGACCATTATATTTATCATTATTCTTCAAATCAGACATCGGTACAGAATGCATCAGGAAATGCTGCAACATATCCATGCCGAACAAATCAATGAAGCAAAACTGCAGTTCTTTATCAACATCTCTCATGAGATACGCACTCCGATGTCTCTAATCATCAGTCCTCTACAGAAACTGATTAAGAATGAGGAGAACAATGAACGCCTGAAAATATACCATATTATCTACAGAAATGCGGAACGTATTCTGAATCTTGTCAATCAGCTAATGGATATCCGGAAAATTGATAAAGGACAAATGTTCCTGATGTTCCGGGAGACCAATATTATTCCTTTTATAGAGGATTTATGTACCACGTTCGGTCAACAGGCAAATACAAAAAATATCCGGCTGCAACTTCACAGTACGCTCCCGGAACTGAATGTATGGGTAGACACAGGTAATTTTGATAAGATTATCCTGAATATTCTGTCTAATGCCTTCAAGTTTACTCCCGAAAAAGGAAACATAGATATTACCATCCGTACGGGAGAAGACAATACACTGCCCGATCCCTTGAAACAATATGCCGAAATAATTATCGCGGATACCGGAACAGGCATCGATGAACAGGAAAAAGAACGTATCTTCGATCGTTTCTATCAGATACGTAACAGCCAACAGAATCCGAAAGGCGGAACAGGAATAGGACTACATCTGACTCGTTCATTAGTGGAATTACATCATGGAATTATCTATGTAGAAAATAATAAAGAACAACCGGGTTGCCGTTTCATTATCCGATTACCGTTGGGTAACAAGCATCTACGGCCTGAAGAAGTTGACAACAATGAGCAAAAGGTAACTGTAGCCGCACCAACTGTTCCTGTCATCTCCCCCATTATAGAAAATGAGGAAGAAAAGAAAGTCAGGGTAAAAACTAAATATCACGTATTAATTGTAGAGGACGACGAAGAAATCCGAAATTATATAGCGCAGGAGTTTGGAGACAAATTTCATATCATGGAAAGCCGTAACGGTAAAGAAGCATTAGAGCAAATATTTAAAAAGGCTCCGGATTTAGTCATTAGTGACATCATGATGCCCGAAATGGACGGACTTACCTTATGCCGGAAAATCAAGCAGAATGTAAACCTCAACCATATCCCAGTCATTCTGCTTACTGCGAAAACGAGGGAAGAAGACAACCTTGAAGGTCTGAATACAGGGGCCGACGCCTATATCATGAAGCCATTCAATATCGAAATCCTGCAAAAGACGGTAGAAAATCTGATTAATATACGGCAGCAGTTACGCAAAGTATTTGCAGGTCAGCAAAATCAGGAGAACAAGGTTCAGAAACTGGAAGTGAAATCACCCGATGAAAAGTTGATGGAACGTGTCATGAAAGTGATCAATGATAATATAAGCAATCCGAACTTGACCATCGAGCAGATTACCAACGAGGTAGGCATAAGCCGCGTGCACCTGCACCGCAAACTCAAAGAACTCACCAACCAGACAACCCGTGATTTTATACGCAACATACGATTGAAAGAAGCCGCACGCTTACTGTCTGAAAAGCAGCATACAATCTCCGAGATTGCTATGCTGACAGGCTTCAACGACCCGAATAATTTTTCGACTACATTTAAAGAGCTATACGGAGTTCCGCCTTCCATGTATATGAAAGAGCAGTTGAGTAAAAAGGAAGAGTAACCCAACTGCTCTCTGGCATGTTTATCTGTTAAACTTGTACCAATCAAAGTTAAACAGTTTGCAGCCTTTACGGCCTTTGAATACAAAATAAATATCTTGTATTCCTGTGACCGGTTTTAGCATATCAGCCTGCAATGTTTTCCAGCATTCCCAACCGCCCGTTGAAGGAATAGTCAGTTCCGCCATTAATGGTCCGTTTATGCTGTCTGTACGTACTTCAAGTGTTCCGCCACGAAGGGCACTGGCAACGGTAGCAGTGAACCGTTTGGGGGATTTATTGCCGAAATCCACCTCACGTACCTTTATATAATCTCCATTATGAATTTCAGATATATATATACCGGTTTTCGCATTGGGTTCGGACTTCACACCTTCAGAAAAAGCGATTGTTTCAGCTTCCACCCTTTCGTAAGGATTGAGCGTGCCTACCGGTGACACCCCTTCCCGGGTAGCATTAATAATCGGGAAAGTGCCGTCAGCGTTATACTTAAATTGCTCCACCGCCGCACTTCGCCCGAAGCCTCCACCACCCGGCAGCTTACCCGTATGATAGAAGAAATAAGAATTGCCTTTATAGTCTATCACTCCACAATGGTTAGTAAACGAGCCCGTATCTTGTAAAGGCATGATTTCTCCCATATACTTCCACGGACCAAGAGGTCCGTCGCTCATGGAATAGGCAATATGTTCGGGGACACCTCCGGCAGCATAAAGAAGATAATATTTTCCTTCCCGTTTATGAAGCCATGGACCTTCTGTATAAGTATCTTTATACTTAACACCTTTGACACGCTTTTCCGGATTGGGTGCACCAAAGCTCTCAACAGTCTGTTGCAGTTTGCCCACTTCACCTTTCAAGGAAATCATATCTTCATTCAATTCCGCATAATAGATATTCGGATTTCCCCAATACAGATAAGCACGACCGTCATCATCTATATATACGGTAGGATCTATATAATCCCAGCTCCCGTCATAAAGGGGTTTACCGATGGCATCCTTAAAAGGACCGACAGGTGAATCGCCTACCGCCACACCGATTGCCATCGTATTGGTCAGTTTAGAGTGCAAACAGACATACCAATAAAATTTACCATTACGTTCGATGCATTGTGCCGCCCAGGCACGGTCGTCCGCCCAGTCGAATGATTCGATGGCAAGAGGAGAGCCATGGTCAGTCCAGTTCACCATATCTTTGGTAGAATACACGCGCCATTCCTGCATCCAGAAAAAATCAGCCTTATCTTCATCATGTCCTGTATAGACATACAATGTGCCATCATGCACCATAGGAGCAGGATCCGACGTATAACAGGTTTGCACAATCGGATTTTGCGCTCCTGCCTCATGGGGTAGAGCACCTCCAAGCAGCAATAATGCCGCCACAAGTTTTGCTTTCAAATTCATATCCTTTTCAATGTTTAAACAAGTGTGGAACAAACTCTTTCAGACAGCGTCTCCATGTGAGCCATTCGTGTCCGGTGCCTTGCGATTCATAATAAGCCACGTTGATGCCCAGTTCACGGAGAGACTCCACCAACTTCTTCGTGCCCATCTGTTCGTCCGTGCCGCAGCCGAGGAAGAGATAATGCACTTTCTTGTTGAACTTACCTGCATCGGCAAACACACCGTCGAAGCATGTTTTCACGTCCAGCCCGAAAATCGCCCCGCTAAACCCGCCAATGTAGGAGAACATGTCGAGACGCGGCAACGCTGTTTGGAACGTCTGGTGTCCTCCCCACGACAATCCTGCCATCGCACGGTGTTCGCGGTCGGTCTTGGTGCGGAACGTACGGTCTATCATCGGGATGAGGTCTTTCAGAATAACATCATAGAAAGAAGCGCCATACAGAGCCCGCTCTTCGTTTATATCCTTTCCGGGACGCGGCTGGAACGGAGCTTCCACATCTCCGCTATCCATCACCACGAGCATCGGCACACACTTACCGGCGGCTATCAGGTTGTCCATGATGTAGTGCA
Source organism: uncultured Bacteroides sp. (assembly GCA_947038155.1). GTDB lineage: Bacteria > Bacteroidota > Bacteroidia > Bacteroidales > Bacteroidaceae > Bacteroides. The sequence goes on from CAMQVH010000007.1 coordinate 12,050, forward strand.
TATATCCCTGGGTGCTCCAGCCGGTTTCATCTTCTCCCATGCCGTGCTGCAAGTAGAGCACCGGATAGCGTTTTTTGGGGTGAGACTCATACTCTGCCGGTGTGTACACCATGCAACGACGAAACTCTTTCTTCGCTTCCGAATAATAGGTGCAGGAGCGCACTTGCCCATGCGACACTTGCTGCGGGCGGTAGTAATCGCCCTCCGCCCCTTCGGGTATCTCGATGCCGCTCGCCATGCTGCAACAACCGAAGAAGGTACACGAAGAGGGATCTACCACCCTGAATCCGTCTACCAACAAGAAATAATAGTGGAATCCCACCGGCAGCGGGTCGGTCTTCACGCTCCACCAGCCGTGCTCGTCCATTGCCATCTCATACTTCCTGCCGCAGACGTCTGCCTGCAAGCGTTTCACATCGGGAGCATAGCAACGGAAATAAGCACGGTTGTCCTTGTCGACACGAGGGAAGTCGCTGCCGTGCATATTGGTGGGGGCTGCCACTGTGTGCTTCCACACATCATCGGGCGAAGGAAGTTCAATGCCCATCAGGTGGAGTGCCTGTGCCGCATAGCGGCGTCCCAGCACCCGGTAACCGGCAGCATCGAAGTGAAGATGGTCGGGAGCGCAGCTCAACCCCTTGGAGGAGACAATAGCGCAGTTCTTTATCACCTGCGGCAGCATAGCAATTACCTCGTTCATGCCTGCACAAACACCACCGTGGTCGGCATTCACCACTTCACCGGCAATCAGAGGCACCTCGTCAGCCTGCAGATGGAGGTCAGCCAGCAGGTTGTCATATACGCTCTTCACCTTTTGGGGCCACTCCTTGTCACCGGTGTTCGACTCACCCTGATGCAGAAGTATCCCTTTTATCACACCGCTTTTCTGTGCAATGCGTGCCATCTCCACCAAACGGGTATACGGGTCGTTGTCATACTCTTTCAGCGTGTTCACCATCCAGTCGGGAGCTGTTTTGATATACTCCCCGCATTTGTCTTTCTGGAAAAGCTCGATCCGGCACCCGCCTATCGCCACGTGTACCACTCCGATGCGCACATGCGGGGGCAAGTTTTCTACCAAGGTCCGTCCGAAATAATCAGCCGGTGTCAGCCCGGTGTTCGGACGACACAGCGGAGCGCGGGCGGGATACCATTCGCCTTTCACGCGTCCCAACTCTTTATTGTCTACCGCCGCCAACACTTGGAAGCGTGCATCCACCAGCGTATCTTGTGCTTCATAGCGGGCATTGCCTTCCATGTTGGACTGCCCCAGGCACAGATAAATGTAAAAGTTTGCATCCTGTGCAACCGCGCAAAGGCTTGCACACAACAAACAACTCAACAATAAAAACTTCTTCATTTACTATCTTTCTATATTATATTTATTCCAACTTTATGCTGCTTATCACAATCGGTTTGCCACCATTCGACCAGAATCCGACAATGTAGAGGTGCGATGGATCTACCCTATTGCCATCAACATCTTTCATCTGCTGCAAATCTACCACTACGCTGCGTGCCTGTCCGAAATCGTAGGTGGCGGGCTTCGACCAATAGTTGTCCTTGTCAAAAAGGCGGAAAGAGACACCGCACTCGTTGTCGTTGCCCAATTCCACGGTAAGCCTCCGATAGCCCGACAAGTCAAGTCCGCCGGGGTATTTCCATCCGCCAAAGCCCCATGCGCCTGTCACCAAGGTGCGGGTCGTTTCGTCAAAGGTACCTTCTTCCCATATCGAAGGGTCAAACACGTCTTCCGTCAGCACAAAAGGCGAAACCACCGTCACCTGCAATGTCTGTTGCATGCTGTTTCCCGCTGTTGTGCGGTAAGTCACCGTTACCGTAGCATTACCTGGTGCCACCGCCACCAGTTTGCCAGTCGGCTCCACCTTCAGCACTTGTTCGTCCGAGCTATTGATAGTCGCTTCGGCAGTCACCATTCGCGAGGTGCCATCTTTATACACTGCCTTTACTTTCAGGTAGTGCACTCCTCCCATCTGCAACGAGCGTGTCGCCTGCTCGCCCATCAGTTCCAATCTCTCGGGCTCGCCATTGACGGTCACTCCCTCGGCATACTCCTTGAACCAATGATACATTGCCCACGGACAGGCTTCGGGGTCGTTGAGGAATGTATAGTTGCCCTCTGTACCCGGCACGTCCTTAAACGCTGCCAGCTCGTGGCTTCTTGTAGTGAAAAAGAGCCACGACACATTTCCTGCATTGTCGGCTATATACTTGAAGTTGGCGCCGAAACCCTTGCCACCAGCTTCGCCTGTGATGCTTTTTCCCCAAGTGGCATCGTATTTCAAAGGTGCCCAATCTATTTCCGTCACCATGATGGGGGCAATCGCCGCCACCGGACCTACTTGCTTATCCCATCCGCGCTGAAAAGACTCGTAGCCTCCACCGGTGGAAGAGCCGATTCCCTCGCCACTGTCTTTTTCGGCATCGCTGCCATACCATCCGGGATAGCAGTGCACGGCAAAGCCGATGTTATCGCCCTCGATGCGGTGGGTGGCATACCCGGCATACTGCGACTGGTAGGCCAAGCCCGGCACCCAAATGATATTACGGCAATGGCTCCTTATCTTGTCTACAATGGACTGGAAGTAAATCTTTGCATTGGCAAAGCAGGCATCGGAGGTGCTGCCATAGACTCCGTCGGTCCCTTTGATGTTGACCGGCTCATTGGCTAGTTCGAACATGATGTCCGTATTGTTCTTCACTTTGGGGTGTTGCGAAACAATGTTCCACACGTTAAGCAGGAACTGCTGATAGCTATCGCCCACCTCTATTCCCTGATAAGGAGCTTCGTTGGGGCATACCCCGGGCGGGCGCATCACCACATACATTCCCTTAGATACGAAATACTCCGCCATCGGCACAAACAGTTCGTCGAGATACTTGCGGAAACGGGTTTCGGAAAAGCGTTCGTGTCCTTCGTATCGCACAGACGGCTTTGAAGTATCATCACTCCAATAAGGGTCGAGATGCATCCGCACGAAGTTGAACTTCCATCCGGCAGCCACAATCCCGTCTACCATACGTTTGTTATAGCTAAGACACGACTGCACATCGTAGTTAGTCCATGCGTTGTCGTTAAAAAAGGGGCTGTAGGTCTGTGTAAATCCATGAAGATTGACCGTCTCACCCTTTTCGTTTTTAAGGTAGCGCCCCTCTACGTGCAACACCGGCAACTGATGATAGTCTTTCTCCGGAGCCGGTTCGTCCTTAGGTGTTTCCGGTTCGGCAGGAATCTCCGGTTGTATAGGAAGAGAGCTTTCGTCCGAGCAAGACGCCAAAGCCAAGCCTATCCACGCCAGCAAATAAATGATCTTTTTCATATATGATGTTGATGTTACATAATAGCTGTTGCAAAATATGCATTAAAACAATAAAGGCAGCGGATGCAATTCACCCCGCTGCCTTTTCTCACAAAGCCCTATTATTTACCAGCCAATCCGTCAGCAAAACCGGCATAAGTATGCTTACGATTGTAGTTGGAATCCCATAAACCTACAGGTTCACCGCCACGCCAGTTAGAATCACCGGGGGCACCGGGAGCATCAGTAGCACACCACTGCGTGATGCCGTATTGCTGTGCCACAGGAATAATCTCGAAGTATTTCTTCACGATAAACTTATAATATTCAGCCATCGCCTTATGTTGTTCTTCTGTCATATCCTTTGTCAACACCGTAGTGCCGCTTTCATCCACATATCCCATATCCAGCTCGGATACTTTCACGAGTTTGCCACTCTTGGCTAAGATTTTAAACATTTCCACTACATGATCTTTTTGCGTCTGCTGTTTAGCAGCATCGGCGTTGTAAGTCACGTGCATCTGTGTACCGATACCGTCAATCTTTGTCACACCGTCAGATTCCCACTTCTCTATCCAGTGTACCAAGCTCTTGGCTTTATGATTGTTATCCCAAGTGGATTCCAGATTGTAATCGTTGATGAAAAGTTTGAGAGGTTTAACACCACCGTTTTCAGCATAATATTTACGGGCGGCAGCTACAACAATACGAACATAATCTTCACTACCCAAGTAATCTTGCCAGTAGAAATTATTGGCAGCGTCAGCACCGGCATTAGATGCAGATTGCAAGACATAGAAACCTTCACCGTCGTTGCCACCACCTGAAATAGCTTCGTTCACTACATCCCAAGTAGTCACGTAACCACCAGTAGCTTTCATCATTCCTTCAATCCAATTGTTCATTGCCTGAGTAAGCGCTTCTTTTTTCTCTTCGGGAGTAAGAGGAATTGAGTTCATCTTTATTACTTTGCAAACTTTAACAGATCTAAGATCAAGAGTAGCATCACTTTCTTGTGGTATCAAAATAACATCATAATCACCACCGTCAACATTAGGAAAATCTAATTTTACAATTTGGTTACCTGCCTTAATTGGTACAGAGACTTTAATTTGCTGATTATCTGCACCCCAACCATTTTGCATAGATAATTGTACGTCAGAAGCATCCTTATCAGATTTTATATCAAGATAAAGAACATAATTTCCTTCTTCAAGTTTATTTTCACCACCAGGGAGAATAAAAAATTGCCTCCAACCACCATCAGGTACAAAATGTATACAACCATTTACAACCGGTGGTTCACATCCCATCGGATAGAAAGGAAATGGACCGTCTTCATATGTTTTTTCCCTAATTTCTTGTTCGACTTCTACAGCAGGAGATTCTGCATGAGTTATCTTAACATGCTTGATTTGAATAGTCCCTGCAAAAAGACCAGATTGTGTCATTACATGACCTCCATCTGCCACAGCTTTAAATGAAAATTCATATTCTTTCCATTCGGTATCAAAAGAAAAAGAACCGTCAGCTCTGCCGGACCAAGGACCTACCCCCACATTAAGTGTACCTTTAGCAGAACCTTTAATCATCATTTTTAACTTATAATCCTGTCCTTCAATAGTCGGAAGATTATCTCCTGTAAAATATTGAACAAGATAATTTTGTTCAGTAGAAGCAGGATTGACAATTTCAAGACAGCCTTCCTCTGTATTCACACCAATAGTCGTTCCTTCCGGTGTTGAATTCCAAAAATTATAAGCATCTTTAGAATAATCCACGACATAATCTTCTATATCAACTTTATCGTTGGGATCTACATCCATTTCTTTGTCTTTAATCAAAGAATTCAAATACTTATTATTCTGCTGTGCATGCCAAGCCAACGTATGTCCATATATAGTAATTCCGGCAGCTTGGGCGGCAGTGACAAATTTATCCACAGTTTCGAAATCCATCTCCCCTTTATCGTTCACACACGAAGCATATTTCATCGCGTTGCCTGCGGTCACTTCGTCGAAGTTGGCTTCCGCTAAACGAAACACCAACCCTCCTTCGATAAATTCGTTGGCTGCCAACGCTAATCCCAATTTAAAATCGGGATTAGCTGCACGGTCTATGTACGATTTCAGCGGGGCATAATCATTCAGATACTCGTATTGCGCTATCGACTCCGGTTTTGCCACCGTGACATCGGCAATCTCGGTATCCACGCAAGAAGCCAGCAAAGCTGCTACCAGCGTGCCCCATACCATATTATTTTTTCTATTCATCTTCATGTAGTTTTTTTGAATTGTTTAGATTGCGGTTCACTTCAACTTCACGTTAAAAGTTTCGAATTTGCTCTGTCTGTCGCGTGACACCAGCGCGTCCGTGCTGCTACATTTGGCAGTACCCATTTCACCGGTCACAGCATTCAACACATAAGGCGCATAAGTCACTTCATAGGTCAGTTCGAACAGGTCGCGGTCTTTGTCGCCCCACGCTTTCTTGGCACCATGATAGGTCCACTTGCCCGAACCGCTTGCCTGAGCCCCCGGCGTGTCGGTAGTGATGAAGCAATTGCCGTTGTCGTCAACTGTTATCACCAAGTCCATTGTCAACGTTTGTTTGGAAGCTTCGCCTTTGTCATTTACCACATCCACCGAAAGCGAAAGAGGATAACGCACTTTGTTGAGGGCAATAGTTCCCAATGTACGTAAGTCTGCTTTCTCTATATTCTGCGGGTTACGGTTAAGCGTAGAAGTGTTCCCATTAATGTCGAGCTGGTCCGTGCCACGACTCAACCAAGTGCCCTCATACTTGTTTTTGTAAGTCACCCCATAAAGCGCATAGTCCTTGGGAAGCACGTCCCAGTCTGCCGCATTCAAGCGATTGGGAGACTCAACTTTAGGTTTGCCCGACAAGATAGAATCTGAAGCCTGTGCCAACCGTACCGGAATGACATAGGTGAGTTCGGGCGTGAGAGGATCATTGAAGAAGGCATCGGTCAACTGTATGTCCATACGTCCGTAAATGTCTCCTTTGGGAAATACCACTTGTTCCGAAGAATAGGTATAATACTCCTTAGGCATTGGACGTATCGGCTCGCCATTATCGAAATAAGCATTGGCACACAAACTTTCATCGATAACAATCTGTGCCGTGCGCTCTTTGCGGTTTGACCACACACCGCCCAATGTAGCGATGATCTGCATCCGATATTCATTGTCTAGTTCGGTAGGATATACATCTTCGCCCAATGTGATGGTGCGTATAGGAGTCTGAGTAGCAAAACTGATGGTCTGATATTCGTAGTCGTCGAATTCTTTGTCTCCGTTTTCACAGCCGGCAAACAACAAGCCAAGGACCATGCATTTCATTATTGTCTTATTCATAATCATAGTATGCTTTAGCATTTTATTAAATTTACACTATCGGTTTACCAACCCTGATTCTGTTTCAGTTCGTCATACTTAAGAACTTCCGAATAAGGAATAGGACCGTAATACATATACTCACTGAACGAGCGTTTGTCTACCTCCATCGGAGTATAACGGGTTCCACTGATATTCATCCCTTTGGCAGCTTCGGTCAGATTGCTCTTCCAACGGCGCAAATCCCAGAAACGGAAACCTTCGAAACAAAGTTCGATGCGACGTTCGTTGCGGATAAGTTCCGCCATCTTCGCCTGATCGTTCTTGATGGATTCCAAGTAAGCATCACCATTGTCGAGACCGATGCCGGCACGGTGGCGCAACTTTTTCATCACGTCATAAGCAGAATAGCTGTTGCCGCCCTTATTTTGCGGACCGTACGCCTGATTTGCCGCTTCGGCATACGCCAAGAATATCTCGGTGTAGCGGATGCGCGGTGTATAATGATACTGGTCGGCTTTCGCATTCGGGTCGAGGCTGATGTCCTGACGCAACAGTTTGCGCAGATAATATCCGGTACGGGTAGAACGTCCTACCACCTTGTTCAGCGCATCATTGGTAGTTCCGTCGGCTGCCGTAAAGATTTCCTTATTCGTATTGCCTGCCTTGCCACCATTATAGAGAATGTATGCTTCCAAACGCGGGTCACGGTTAGCGTACGGAAGATTTTCATCATATTCACCGGACTGATGAGACACCGGATAACCGTTCAGCATCGGGAATGCATCCACCAGATTTTGAGTTGGGTTGATACGTCCGTTACCGTAGAGTGTAGGCGGGAAGTTATCTTCTTCGAGCGAGAGGGATTTGGCACGTTCACCACGCCACAGAATTTCAGCAGGTGATTCGGTAGGGCTAAGGTTTTCAATATCGTCCGCATTGCAATACCATGTCCATCCGGTAGGATCCATACCGTCTACCCCTCCGATATGATTCAGTACCTTTGCAGCACTGGCAGCAGCCGTTTTCCAATCAACGCCTGACTGGTCGCTATATGCCGGACTGGCAGCGAGCAAATCCGCTTTTGCCACAAACGCTTCCACCACCTTGCCGGACATACGACCGATAAAGTTTGCACCAAACACACGGGTGACTTTGCTTTGGTCTGCTCCTGCATATTTAGCAGACAAGCGTTGCATTTCCGCTGCATCACCATATTCCCAAGGCAATCCTTCGAGTGCTAACCGGGCATCTTCTTTCAACGCCTTCATGCAGTCTACAAATGTGCTGCGTGGCACATTGAAGTTGGATCCGGCAGCTTCCGGTTCGGTCAAGATAGGCACCCCCATCAACACACCGTCTTCGGTATAGCCCGCATGGGCTTCGAGAAGGTAATACATATACATGGCACGCAAGCCATAGGCTTCCGCTTTCTCACGGTCGCAGAACATCTGCGCCACCACTTCGTCTTTCGCCCATTTCACCTTGTCGGCATTGGCAAGGAAAAGATTGATGTACTGTATGGCAGAACGGCAGGAAGTCCAACGGTCGGCAGGATTGTTGTTTGCCGTCCACATGCCGGAGGCTATTTTACGCCAGCTGTTTTCCGCATCATTGCTCACAGCATCATCGGTAGCCACGTCGTTGAAAGAATAGCCTGCGCAGGGTATGCGTGTATAGGCATTTGCCAGTATTCCTTCGGCATATTGCGAATTCTCGTACATATATTCCAGTCCGAGGTTGTTCTCGATAGCCGGTTCGAACAAGTCATCGCATCCGGTCAGACAAGCGGCAAAGGCACATATTGTTATAATTTTCTTCATGACTTATTTATTCTATATTTTTATATTCTACAACGAGAGACCCATCAAAAGTCTACCTTTACACCCAGTGCGTACGAACGGCATTGGGGAGAAGTCCCTACATTCATCTCCATATATTTACGCTCCTTCGCCAAGGTCAACAGGCTTGTTCCGTTGGCATAGATTTGTAAACCTTTCACAAGTTTGCCTTTCAGCATGGCAGCCGGGAAGTCGTAAGACAATTGAACACGGTTCAAATCGAAACGTGAAGTGTCATACAACCAGAAGTCGGAAGCTACAAAGTTCAGGTCGCCACCTTGTGTGGTGAGACGCGGGTATGTAGCGATATCTGCCGTCTTTTCCGTCCAACGTCCGCGAACCACTTCGGAATATTTGCGATCGCCATACACGTGCATATAACTGTTATCCTTCAGTCCTTTGCCGCCAAACGATCCGGTGCCTGCCACAAACAATGTGAATCCTTTGTACTTGGCAGTCAGGTTGAGACCCATCACCCAGGAAGCACCCCATTTGCCCAACACCACCTGGTCTTGCTCGTTGATGACACCGTCGTTGTTCTGGTCTACATACTTCAAATCACCGGGTTTGGTATTAGCATTCACCTTTGCTGAACTTTCCACATCGGCAGCATCTTTGAAGAATCCGATGCATTGATATCCGCGCAAAGCATCAATCGCCTCACCTTCGGCTTTCAGCCAGTCATATTTCACATTCTCGTCCCATTTGGTGTTCTTAGAGGTGTAGTACATACCCACAAGTCCCACATTCCATTCAAAGTCGCCGTGCTTTTTGCCCACGTTTACACTCAAGTCCACACCTGTACGGCGCTGGTTGTTCATGTTGATATAAGGACGCATATCGGACTTCGGATAATAAGTCTGGAAATAAGACGGATAATTTTGGGGCTGCGCCAGCAATCCTTCGGTGTTGGTCATGAAGTAATTGGCATTGAGTCTCACCAATCCCTTCCAAAGAGAAGCATCCAGTCCTACCGTAAATTCCTTACGCTTGATGTAGCCGAGATCAGGGTTTCCACCTTGCAGGAAGTCGGTGGTCTGCATCGAGTTGTTTACCTCGCTCCATCCCCACCATGTACCTGCCTGTGTAAACTTAGTAGCATACATGTAGTAATCACTGATATCCAAATCCTGATTGAGCACACTATAGCCTGCCGTCAGTTTCAGGTTATCGAGCCAGTCGGCATCTTTGAGGAACCCCTCTTCGGAAAGACGCCATCCCAACGTAAACGAAGGAGAAAGCCCAATCCGGTTGCCTTCGGGCAATTTAGCGGAATGAACCGCTGCCATGCTGAGATCGGCGTAATATTTACCGGCATAGTTATAATCGAGTTGCAAACCCAAGTTGGCATTGCTGGTGCGATGGTAGGTACCTGAATAGGTCTGCTGGCTGCCTTGAGCTAACAACAATGCATTCACATGATGATTGTTAGCAAAAGTGTTCTGATAGCCGAACTGTGCAGAGAAATAAATGGTCTGATACGCCGTACTGCCTGATACGTTTTGTGTACCGGTATGCTTGTCCATATTGTACTTGGTCAATGAAGTAATACGGTCGCTTCCGAAAGCATTGTTCCAAGAGGCTTCATACACTGCATAATCGTCGTCGATAGAAGTGATGTAAGAAGTTCCGTAGTCTACGGAGAACTGTGTACGGAATGACAATCCTTTCAGCACCTTATACAAATCGAGGTTGATTCCCGCATCAAACTGGAAACGACGTGAAGTAGCTTTCTGATAACCGGACGCATACATGGCAGCAAAAGGATTAGTCATGTTCAACTGCGTACCTCCCAATAGATATTTGCCGTCAATAAGGTAATTGCTATTGTTTATCAACGTCCACGAAGCAGCATCGTTTTTATCGACAAACTCAATGGGAATGAAAGGTACAAGAGGCGCCGAACCGGGAGCAGTCGGACGTAACGTAGCCGAGTTGGCCCAGTAGTCTGCCTTATCGTGACGGGAATCGTAGAAGATAGCATTTGCATTTACCCAACCGCTGATCCAGTCGTTCATACGCAAATCCACATTACCGCGAATATTCAGGCGCGAGTTGCGGTTGTTCTTACTTTCACCGAAGTTGAGCAAGTCGTTGGAACTCTCGTAACCGATGTTCGTATAGAAGTTGGCGTAGCGTCCGCCCCCCGAAAACTCGGCCACTCCGTTATAGTCCTGACTTGTCTTCCGAATATAGTCGTCGGAAAAGAAGTTGATGTTCGGATAACGGTAAGGGTTACTTCCGCTTGCATAATTGTAAATCTGCTCATCCGAGAAAGCGGGATCCAACCCGTCGTTGCGCAACGCCTCGTTATACAACGTCATGTATTCGGCAGAAGCCAGATATTTAGGATAGCTTTTAGGCACATTGATACCGACATTGGCACGCGCACTCACCCGCAAGTCTTTATCGCATCCGCGCTTCGTGGTGATAAGGATAACTCCTTTCGCACCACGGCTGCCGTAAAGCACCACGGCTTGCGCTGCTTTGAGGAATGTGATTTGGGCTATTTCGGTAGGACGAATGTTGTTTGCCTCACGAGGGACTCCGTCTACCAATACCAATGCTTCGCCCATATTCCATAATTGTCCGTTGTAACCTCCCACTAAAGATTGCATATTGTCGAGACTGTACAGCGAATAACTTTTATTAGTCAGTTCCTCTACATTGACGGACGAGACACCACCCATCAAATCCGCCCGGTCCATTGTGCGGAAAGCCACATTCACTTTCTGAGCCAATGTATCAGTCTTCTCCACATCCGTCTGAGCCATCAGCCCGGCAGAAGCAAACAACAGTCCGGCGCTAAGAATTATATTTTTATGAATTTGTTTCATGATATTCTATTTCGTTTAATAAGTCACTTGTTTACCATCCCGGATTCTGATAGAACTCCGGATACAAGGTCACGTCAGACAATTTCAGAGGCAACCAGTAATGCTTCTCCGTGAAATTACGCGTCACGATTACCCGATATGTATAGCCACTTACAGCTGTTTCCTGCGGATTCTCGGCAAGTTCGCCTACGCGTTGGAAATCGACAGCGGTCTTTTCGGTATAAGGTTTCTTGTCGATAAGCAGCCAACGACGCAAGTCAGTGAAACGGTGTCCTTCGTATGCAAGTTCTACCGCACGTTCACGGCGAATCTCACTGTTGAACAGATCGATTGAACCGGTATATTTGTCATTGACACCTTCTACTCCCGCACGTTTGCGGATGGTGTTGATTGCGGCCAGTGCTGTGAGCGTGCAGTTGGTTGACTTTCCTGCAGACGAGCCGGTAGCATTTGCCGCAGCTTCGGCATACATCAGGTAAATGTCCGCCAGACGCATATAGCTGCAATAGATATGCAACTGCGGACTCCATCCCCAGCCTTCATCCCATTTATTAGCTGTCACCGGAATAAATTTGCCGAGCAGGAATCCGGTACGGCTTCCGAACTGGTCGTCACGAGCGTTTCCGCCTGTATAGAGGGATGCAACGGCTAAGTCACCAACCTCCTTCGAATCCTTCTTTGCATCAGATACCATAGGCGAACCATCGAAGCGAATGTCATGATAGAAGCGCGGGTCGCGTCCTTTCCAAGGATGATTTTTGTCCCACTTGGATTCCTGGTCGTCGAGCGGCAATCCGTTTGCCATACCGTAATAATGCACATAGTTGGCTGTGGGCGAGAGTTGCGGATTGTTCTCCTTCTTATAACTAGCAGGCACAAACTGAAGAGCTAAACCAAAAGCAGAGTTCTGCCAGCCATCTGCCACCAATCCTCTGAACAATGCTTCTGTAGAACCTGGCATTTGAGCATTCTTTCCGTATGTGTAGAAGAGGTCGGAATAGTCCTCAAAGTCTACCAAACTATATTGCGTCTGTTTTTTCTCTACCAGCGTAAGCAACTCCCCGAACGCTTCGGCAGCCTTCCGGCAATATTCCTGATTGTAGGATTCGCTTCCTGTGGACACCTTGTTCATCAACGGGCTTCCTGCCCACAGATAGTTTTTGCCTAAATAGCCCAGTGCCATGATTTTGTTGATGCGCAGTTGGTTGTTTCCTTTCGTGCTCGGGCTGATAGATGTCTTGTCCCAATCAATAGGCAGCAGGTCGGCAGCCATCCGGAAATCATCGGCAGCCTTGTCAGCACATTCGTGATAGCTGAGTCGCGGCTCGTTGAATGTTTCGTTGGGAGGCAACACCTTATCAATATAAGGCAATCCGCCGAAATATTGTATCAGCATGAAATGGAACCACCCGCGGAAGAAATAAAGCTGTCCGGCAATGGCGTTCTTCTGTTCCTGCGTTGCATCGGTAAGCAGATCCAGATTTGCCAGTCCCATATTACATTTACGGATTCCGTACCAAGAAGCGGGCCACAAGTCGCGGTTCCATCTGAATCCGTCGTTCGGAGTAGTAAAGTCCAGATTCAGCGTTTTGCAATCCATAAATCCGGCTCCCCAGCCGTCGTGTTCAGCCTGCCATCCCCAAAAGTCGCCTTGGTCCACTTTATATCCCATGTGATAATTGCAGTCTACACCAATCACTTCGTCTTCACCCCAGTTCCAGGAGTTTGACCAGTATTGTTTGGCCATGTCGGGAATACAAGCATAAAGCTCTTCTACAAATCCCTGAAAATTGTGGAAGTCCTTAAAGGCATTTTCCGGAGTGACATCCGATTCGGGTGCCTTGTCCAGATAGTCGGTACACGAAGCAGCCGTACCCGCCAATCCGAGACTCAAACAAGCCATTACAGCATATTTTATAATGTATTTTTTCATAATTCGATGATGTTTTAGAGGTCAAACTTAATACCCAGATTGAAACGACGTACAGTAGGATAAGCACCTTGCGAAGCCAATCCCGTACCTGCAAAGTTCGATTCGCGGTCATCCGGCATACGCGACCATACCCAAAGGTTGTTTCCGTTCAGGAATATTTTAAATCTGTTCAATCCGATTTTCTTTACCCATGGTTGTGTAAAGGTATAAGCCACTTCAGCATTCTTCAGACGAATAAACGAACCGTCGTAATGGAAGCGAGTACCTTCATAATAGCTCGGAGTAGAATTGATACGAGGCATGGGAGCATCTGCATCAAAACGGTCTTTCGACCAGAATACGCCTTCGTCAAATACAGTATTCACGTTATTATGCAAGGAAGTAAAACCTACATAACGGTTGACATTGGTCACTCCATAGAATTGTACAAAGCAACTGAATCCCTTGTAATCGAATCCGATAGTGGCGTTGTACGTATTTTCGGGAGTACCCGTATAACCGTAGGGAGCACTGTCGTTGGCATCTATCACGCCATCACCGTTATAGTCCATAGTGATGTACTGTCCGGGCAATTTCTGATCGTTCATCGTATTGTGTGTAGGCATGGCGAATACTTCGTCCCACGTGTTGGCAAATCCTGCCGTAAGATGAGCGTGGTCTTGTCCGATGGCAAATCCTTCCGACTTTTGGTATGCAGGACGCAACACAGGGTCATCGTATTTGAGAATCTTGTTTTCAGCATGAGTCATATTGAAGTTACCCCACAGACGAAGACCGTTGTTCAATGTTTTGTTTACACGGAGTTCCAATTCATATCCTTTCGTACGCACACGTCCTAAGTTGGCAGCCGGGGCGGAAATTCCTAAATAACCGGGAGTGGCACGTTTGTCGCCGGCTACAAGAATGTCCGAACGCTTGTCATAGAAAAATTCCAAACTACCGGCAAGCAAACCATCGAAGAAAGCGTAATCAACACCTATATTCTGCTTCAAAGCTGTTTCCCAATGTACATCAGGATTACCTACTGTGGCTTCCTTGTACCAAGTGTAAGGAGATTCGGTACGATTGTTCAAACCGTGGAAAGACTTACCTCCATAAGCCCACTGTGTAGCATAGAGGAAACGAATACCAAGGTTGTCGTCACCTACCTCACCGACAGAATAACGTACTTTCAACATATCTACCCACTTGCGGAGAGGCTTGAAGAATTTTTCTTCGCTTATCATCCAGCCCAACGCACCTGAGTTAAACAACTCGAAACGATAGTCGGGACTAAACTTCTCGGAACCGTTGTATGCACCGTTGTATTCCAAGAAATAACGGTTGGCATAACTGTAAGTAGCGCGGAACGCCCAGTCTTCACGATAGTGAGGGAACTCGCTACCAGTGCTTCGTTCGGTACGGTTGAACACTCCCATGGCGCTGACATCGTGGTCGCCGAACTTGCCGCTCCATGACAATTGTCCTTGATAAAAAAGATTGCGTTGAGTAGACCAGTCCCGCACAGCACCACCTGCTGTAGACCACAAGATACCTTCCTGGAAATCGAGTCCGGTTTTAGAGTCGGTTTGCGCATTGCTATAATGCACCTCGCCTGTTTCCGGATCTATCCATTTGGTCTGCGTCCCGTGATTCAAGTCATTGACACCACGACCGGCTTCCACAAACACGTTGTCCCACGAAATCATGGCACTTGCGCGTAAGCCTTTTACAAGGAAACTCAAATCCTGTTCCAGTACAAAGTCGGTATTGACACGGGTAGTAGTAAGCATTTCATAGCCTGCATTGGCGAGATTCAACACAGAGTTCGGCGCACCTTGCGAATTGGGTTTGTAATATCCCCACGTACCGTCGGAATAACGGGGCAAGAAAGCGTCTGACGGAGAACTGTAGGCAGCCTGCCACAATTGTGAAGCACCAAATGAATCGTCGGCAACTCCCCATGGTGATTTCTTCACACCATAAGAACCGAAAATATTGGCTTTCAATACGGTAGTTTTGGTAATCTTGAAGTCCAAATTACTACGTGCGTTGATACGGTTGAATCCATAAC
Source organism: uncultured Bacteroides sp. (assembly GCA_947038155.1). Classification (GTDB taxonomy): domain Bacteria; phylum Bacteroidota; class Bacteroidia; order Bacteroidales; family Bacteroidaceae; genus Bacteroides. The sequence continues at coordinate 27,390 of CAMQVH010000007.1, forward strand.
CTGCCTGATAACCACGGTTATTGTCCCATTCGCGGAACAAGTCACCTTCGTGCAGAAAGTCTACCGCAGCAAAATATTTGACGTGACGTGTACCACCCGACAGGTTGATGCTCGGATTGTATGACATGGCATAATCTTTGAAAAGCTCTTTCTGCCAGTCAACGTTCGGATAACGTTCGGCCTCTTCCAGATTAGCAGGATGGCGATATTTGTCAATCGTCTCCATCGGCAATACTTTATTCCAAGAAGCAGGATTCAAGCCTAACTCATATTCGGCAGCCTGATTACGCACATACAACGCATCTGCCGACTCCAATCTTCCCGGCAGAGCAGAAACCACTTTAGCCGTCATGTTCATGCTGACGTCAATCTTGGCGCGACCTTCGTTACCGCGTTTAGTGGTTACAAGGATGACACCATTGGCACCCTTCACACCATAAACAGCAGTTGCCGATGCATCCTTCAATACAGATATAGACTGTACGGAACTCATGTCCACACTGCTCATCGGACGTTCGATACCGTCCACAAGGATAAGCGGTTCGCTATTATTCCACGAACTAACGCTACGAATTACAATTTTCGGATCTTCGTCACCCGGCATACCAGTGGAGGCAGAAGTCACCACACCCGGCAAGTTACCCGTCAATGCCGCACCTACATTCGACACACCACCTGCACGCTGTAATGTCTCACCAGTGGTTTGTGCAATAGCACCTACCACACTCGCTTTCTTTTGTTGTCCGTAACCCACCACAACGACTTCTTCCAGTTGCTGGGTGTCATCTTCCAATGTTACTTTAATAAGACCTTTGGAAACCACTTTTACCTCCTGCGGTTTCATTCCTACATACGAAACAACAAGGACGGACTTTTCATTGGGCACAGTCAATACAAAATTGCCATCTATATCTGTGATTGTACCTACTGAATTATTACCTTTTAAAATTACCGAGGCTCCAATGATTGTCTCACCATGACCATCAAGAACCGTTCCCCTCACCGTTATCCCTTTCTGTGCTGATGCTGTTACAAAACTAAACAACATAAGGAGAAACAGGTAAGGAATTTTTTGAATTTTCTTCGTTACATTTTTCATTACCATTAGTTTAAGATGTTAATTAACTACATTGTTTTCTAATCATCATTCTTTTTTAATTGAATTAGCTATCATTATAAATACCACTCATAGTTACTAGTATTTAGATTTATATAAAAAAAATCATTATTTGCAAGTAGCGTATAATCCGATTGTAGCACCGGTAAATCCACCAGCCGTTGTAGTAGAGAGATAACTGGGGTCTACATCTTTACAAAGCAGTTTCCAGTTTTTTTCACCATCAACAGAATAATAGAAATCGTAACCAATTCCTTGAGATATTAATTTCAAATATACCTCATTTGTATCTGCATCTATTTCATCTGAAGCCAATGTCTGCTCCTTTTCACCGATTTGCTTCAGAGAAATAGTTTTATTCTCACCCACTTTATTCAAACAGAAGAAATATTGATGCGTCTCATCTTTAAACAACAGCATTCCGGCTGTTTCCTTATCGTCAGAAGGATTGAACAACATACGGGTAGCACATTCAAATTTATGATGTTGTAACCGACGGCAGACAAATGCCGGGGTCTTCTTTTCCGTAGCGCTAATATCCGCACACTTCAAGGTCAGATATCCGGGTGTTTCCGTCAATGAATATAGTTCGGATGCAGAAGTTCTCAAAGTCATCCATCGCATATCAAGTATGGAAGAATCAAAGTTCTCTATTAACTCGAAATTACCATAAGTAACTGTCGTATCGCGTTTCGCACCTTCACGTTTTACAATCATAGGTACCAAATCATCGCCTTGAGTCATATACGGGAATCCGTCTTCGCTCCATTTCACCGGCATCATGAATGTTTCACGTCCCAAATTCTCAAACTGATTATTAATAGGGCGGCAAGCCAGAAAAACAGCCCACCAATCTCCCTCTTTTGTCTGAATCAAGTCAGCATGACCAGCACAAGTTACCGAATTAGGACGGTCAGAATTCAAATGTCTTTGCGTCAGAATCGGATTGTTTTTCCATGGAAGAAATTTACCCATCGGAGAATCACCACGGAAAATCACTTCCGAATGCCAATTCCCCGTTCCACCTTCGGCAGACATCAAGAAATACTTTCCATTTATTTTATACAAATGAGGACCTTCTATCCAGATTGGCTTGTCTGCCGGTTGAGCTCCTTTGTTTACAAGAATCTTACGGGGACCGATCGTCTTATCTGTTTTCACATCAAACTCTTGTATGCGTATGGTACGGTGTCCGCTATATTCAGGCTTATTATCCGGAGCCTCATCATTATTAACAATATATGCCTTGCCATCTTCATCAAAAAAGAAAGAAGGATCAATACCCCCGACTTCCGGCAACATAATAGGCTCCGACCATTCACCAAACGGGTCTTGTGTCTTCACAAAGAAATTTCCGGCCCCTACATTGGTTGTCACCATATAATAGGTCTTGTTATGCGGATTATAAGAAATAGCCGGAGCAAAAATGCCGCCACTCACTTTCTGCCCTTCCATATTCACTAATTGCGAAGCACGGTTCAATACATGCCCTATCTGTTTCCAGTTCACCAAGTCCTTGCTGTGGAAAATAGGAACACCGGGGAAATAAGTGAATGTAGATGTTACGAGAAAGTAGTCACCTTCTCCATTTGTGCAAACACTAGGATCGGAATACCATCCCGGCAAAATAGGATTGTAGAAATAGTCCTCACCTGATAGAGGATTGGATATATAAAAATCATCATTTCCCTTGTAAGAGAAATAATCAAAGAGAGCCACAGATTTTCCAATAGCCGGTAATTGCTGTTCTTTCTTTGAGTTACATGACATCACTGTCATCCCCAACATAAATGCGGAGAGCCAGACGATTGACATTAATTGCATTGCCTGTGTATTCTTCATAATACTTCTTATTTTTTGATAATCAAATACGATTCACTGATCTTTTCTGCAAAGGTATGCCAGTTCACAAAACTACAAATATAATCATGTTACGGGCTTCTTTTCCTAAATAACATCTTTATTTTCAATGTTACATCTATCTTTTCCCTTGTAGCACACCCCAATAACCACATTGATTATCAATATATTACAATCCTATTTTTTTTATGAAAAGCTATTTAAATTCCCAATAATCCAAATTGAAAAGTTTGTTTCCTTTCTCTCCTTTAAAGCAGAAATAAAGGTCATGTACCCCCTTTGCATTCTTTATCCGGCATGACATCTGCTTATAGATATCCAGTCCTCCTGTCGGTGATATACTGACACAGCCTATTACCGGACCTTCCGTGCTGTCCAGACGAATTTCTATCATTCCGCCTTTTTCAACACAAGCTGCGCTTACACTGAATCTCTTTGCTCCTTTCTTTCCAAAGTCGACACCACGCACACACAGATATTCATTATCATCGATATCGGTTATATACAAACCACCATTCTTATGATTTTCAGCTTTAAGACCATATCCCCAAGCCATTGTTTCGGCTTCCACTCTACGGTAAGGATTAAAGTTTTCAATCTGTTCCAGTTTCGTATCCTGCCAATAAGGCACTTCCTGAATAGTTCCATCCGGATTATAATGCATTTTTGCAACGGATACCGAACGGCGTTCTTTATGGTCGAAAGTCTCCAGATGAAGCAAATCATAATTTAGGCCGAACACATAAGAACTGCCTTTATAATCAATAATTCCGGGATGATTCCCTCTGGTTCTTTCCGTTGGACGCATAATATATCCTTTCGTACTCCATGGTCCGGTAGCTTTGTCACTCATGGCATAGCCAATCCCTTCCGGACAACAAGTAGAAGCGAAAGCCATATAATAACGACCGTTACGTTTATATACCCACGGTCCTTCCTGATAATGTTCCGGTCTATCAGCCAATTTAACTATTTCCCCCGAATATGAAATCATGTCCTCATTCAACTTTACATAATAAACATTCGGATTGCCCCAATACATATAAGCTTGCCCGTCATCATCAATAAACACGGTAGGGTCAATATCATCCCAATGCTCCTTTTGCCAAACCAACGGTTTGTTCAAAGGGTCTTTAAAAGGACCGTAAGGAGAGTCGGATACCAATACGCCAATACCATTACCGTGAATCGGGCAATACATGTAAAACTTACCATTACGCTCGATGACTTGTTCTGCCCAGGCACCGTTATCACGTTTCACCCAATCAAAACTCTTCAGAGAAGCGACCGCTCCGTGATCGGTCCAATTGACCATATCGGTGGAGGTATAAAGTAACCAGTCCAACATTTTGAATCCTTCGGCATCATCCTCGTCATGGGTTGTATAAAGGAAAACGGTATCGTTATATACCATCGGAGCCGGATCGGCAGTATATTTTGTCTGTATAATAGGATTTTGTGCAGTTCCCGATGTGGCGGCAGCCATTGCCAACAAAAACGACACGCCTAAAAATTTTAAGTTTCTCATATTCTTTTATTTTAAATGGTTATTGGGTTATCAATACTCCGCCATTGCAAGGAATAGCCAACTGTAATTCTTGTTTCTTTCCTATTTCTATTTGTTTCACACCACCCTGCAATGCCTTATCATCACTAAACAGTCTCACCTTTTCTCCATTGGAGAACATCGGCAAATTAACTTTAAGTTTCAGTGTTTCCTTCTGCGCATTTACTCCGGCAATATACCATTTGTCACCATGACGACGGGCAAGAATAACGTATTTACCAGGATAACCGTCAATGAAACGTACCTCATCCCAAGTCGTGGGCACCTCTTTCATAAAATCAATAGCCCACGACGGAGCATCGGTCAGGTTATTCGGTGCCAGGGCGAAATGCTGTACCGGACTCTGAAATAGCACCGCCGTAGCCAGTGCGTAGACATCCGATGTCATCCGCCGGCTTCCCCGCGGAGCATTATCCGCATTATAATATTTGTTCAATGCACTACCGCCGAAATCCATGCTACCTACCGTGTTACGAATAAACGGGTGTAAGGTAGCATTAAAAGCCTCATGATCACAGCTGCCTTGAGAGAAATGAAGATTTTCACTAGCCAATACAGCCTCGCTCGATGCGAAGTTAGGATACATACGTTCCCAGCCACGAGGCAAAGTACATCCATGGAAAATAACCAGCAGGCCGTACTCGTTTGCATCCGACAAGATATCTTCATACAGCTGCATAGTCATTTGCTTGTCACCTCCGAAAAAGTCAACTTTTATTCCACGGATACCAATGCTTTGCATCCATTTCATCTCCTTGCGTCTGGCTATGGCATTATTCATAATCCCGCGCGGAGTTTGCGGAGCATCATTCCAATACCCATTCGAGTTATACCACAAATAAAGAGCTACCCCTTTGTCCTTCCCATATTTAGCCAATTCTTCCATTTTATCACGTCCTATTTGTTTATCCCACAAGGCATCCACCAGCACAGACTGATAGCCCATTGCTGCCGAGAAATCAATATACCGGAGTTGCTCTTCATAATTGGTACTTCCATCCATACCGATAATCCAGCTCCATGACCCCTTGCCATACGTATACTCTCCTTTTGCCTGATAAAGCGGTTTTACAACATCAAAAGGAACCGTTGTCTCCACTATCGGAGCCAAAGTCTTGCCCACAGTGATAGTACGCCAAGGCGTCTCGCCCGGTAACGCTATCCCCGGAGAAACCGTACCATTCCCATTCGCTTCACCTTCTTGCGGAAATCCGATTGTATACGTTCCTCCTTTGTGTCCCAACAGACGGCTCGCACAATATCCACCATTTACTCCCGTTTCGGAAACAAGCACCCAACCGTTATCCCCATTACGGAACAGACAGGGAAATGTGTATCCTTCTCCCCAGCCATTCTTCCCTGCGGCATCATCTGCCGTATAAGACGTCTCATAACTTGGAGAAGTACGGGCAAATCCTCCCATCGGTTTACTTTGCGGACAAAGGAAAGTGGTGGTTCCGTCAGGAAACACAAATCCTGTGGCTTCTTGCTCAACCACGCAGCTTAGTGTCTCACCTTGCGGATACATCTTATATTTAAAAGCAACATCGTTATTACTTATGCGGAATATAACGTCATAAATTGTTTTCCCTTGTTGTGTAAACGAAAATACAGCTTCATTCGCCACATAACGAACCTTGCTCTTTTTAATAGAAGTCAACTCGTATGTTTCATCTATTTTATTGGTTGAAACATTCTTCTCCAGCGACATCCCCGATGAGAAATCTCCTATATTTGCAACCATCCCCAATGGAGATGGTTGCAAAAAGAGAACATTGTCATAACTAACAGAATAAGAAGGTCTTCCATCCGTATCTGAGACTGTTACTACCAGCTTCCCATCAGGACTTGTTACCTGTTTATTTTCTGCACTTGCAACGCTACTCCCCAATAGCATAGCCATTACTATAAAAAACTTCATCCTATTTCTACTTTTCAGATTCTTTTCTACTGACATAATCACACATTTTATTTACAATCAAAACTTTACAGAAACTGCCTTCCCACTATAATCAACGCTTTTTTGAGTTCCGTCCTGAAGGGTTACAGTAAACTTACGGTTCTTCAACATTCCCTCATACGCACCTTTTCTTGCCCCTATCGTCAATTTACGAGATGCATTATTCCAAGAGATTGGAATTTCCGTATAAGCTCCTTTTTCGTAATTATAATTATCAAATTCATCTTCATATAAAATGAAGCTTCCATTCGCACCCGCATACACCTTCAATTCAAGATGATCCCACGGTTTTTCAGTGGCATACTGAACTTGTGGACCGACAGGAATGATACTACCCGCTTTTACATACAATGGAATAACATCCAGTGTAGTCTCTTTGGTAATTTCCTTTCCGCCTTCGTGTTTCTCGTTCGTCCAGAAGTCATACCATAGCGTTCCTGCCGGTAAGTATATGTTAGTAGATTTCGTTTCCCTGAAATCCACAGCAACGTCAGTTTTTGTTTTTTTCGCTCCATCTCTGTTCCATCCTTCTTCTTCGGAGACTTTTACCACAGCTTCCGGTGTATATTGTGCATGAGCAATCGGAGCCACAAGGATTGATTTTCCAAACATATATTCGTCATTGATATCCCACACCTTTCTGTCGTCTACAAAATCCATCATCAAAGCACGCATAAAACTCGATTGGCGATTGCTCACTTCCCAAGAAGTAGAATAAATATAAGGCAACAGAGAGTAACGCAAACCTATCATCTTCTCGATAGCATCATATACAGGCTCGCCCTTCTTTCCGAACTTATAGATTTCCCTATAAACATCCGCCCCGTGCGAACGCATCATCGGATTGAACGTTCCAAACTGCAACCAACGCACATAAAGTTCCTGATACAATGGATTTTTCGAAGCACTATCATCATTCCAGCTTTTATTATAATGTCCTGCAAAAAAGCCACCAATATCACTATTCCAGTGAGGCATACCACACAAAGAAAAGTTTAATCCGGCAGGAATCTGATTTCTAAAACTCTCCCATGTGGAAGCGACATCACCACTCCATACATTTGCACCATAACGTTGCTGCCCCAAGAATCCGGAACGGGTTAAAATAAACACGCGTTTGTCCGAAGTCACTGCACGCTGATGGTCGTAAACTCCTCCGACAGTCATCAACGGATAAGCATTGCGCACCTTACGGAACGAGCCCAGATAGGTTTTGGTATCCATATCCTCCGGCTTCCAGTCCAGATGATCGGGTTCGGTAGAGTCCATCCACCAGGCATCCATTCCCAGTTTGAAAATTCCGTCATTCAGATATTTCCAATAAATATCACGTGCTTCGGGATTGTAAGCATCATACACTCTTACACCGGAAGGATATTCCATGTTGGGGGGCCATGACTCCAATCCCGATTGCGGCCAGGTAGTGAAGTTAAACAACATCCCTTTTTTGTCCAATTCTCTATAAGGCTTGGTCATCGGTCCGAATGACGACCAGATAGATATAGCCATGTGTGCATTCATCGCATGGACATCCTCAATCATCTTTTGAGGATGATTGAAAGTCGGATTCTGAAAATCCATAGCATTCCACAAATAGTTATGCCCCCAATATTGCCAGTCCTGAATAATGCCATCCAAAGGAATACCTAATTCACGATATTTACGAACAACGTCTACCACTTCCTCCTGGCTCTTATATCTTTCTTTACTTTGCCAGTAACCATAAGTCCATAAAGGAAACATCGGTGCTTGCCCAGTCAAGCTGCGTACCTGTGCTATTACGCCATCGGCATTCTTCCCGTACATGAAATAATAGTCTACACAGTCACCAACTTCAGAACGGAAAGATGTTTCAACTTCGTTGTCCGTAAAAAGAGTCGGCGAATAGTTATCCCAAAACACACCATATCCTTTAGTAGACTGGAAGAAAGGTGACACATCTTCCACATTTCCCTGTATCAGATTTTTAGTCATGTTCCGCTGAATCATCTTTCCATTTTGCAATTGCCCCAAACCATAAATGGCTTCCTCCTTATCCAATACAAAAGGTTGATAAACCTGATAAGTTTTTGTCCCGGCATCATCGAAATCGATAAACTGCATACCGGATTTCTCTGTCAATAACGTCTTGCCATCCTTTGAGAAATAAGAAACAATTCCCGTCCCGGTGTCCACACTGACACTTAGTTCGCTGGTGTTCAATACAATCTTATTATCTTGTATATCAGCCTTGAAACTTACCTTTTCGGGTTTGGCAATTACAGAAAGACTCTGTTTTTCATAGGCAACCCCTTCCGGCGACTTTATTACTCTCGCCACAGCAGGCGCAAAGAATTGTACTTCTATATCCACTGCATTTACAGTGGTTTTGATGCCGGACGATGTTTTCTGATAGTTCTGTGCGAATAAGACATGGGTGCTGAAGCATAAACATATACTCCAAAACAGATGATGTATTTTCATAATCATGGAATAATAAGGTTGCTAATTAATTACCAACAGATGTTGCATACAAGCCAATCATTGCTCCTGTAAAGCCACCAGCCACATTGGTAGAAAGAATATCACCGGAAACGGTTCCTCCTACATTGGTAAAACTTTTGCCATCAATCGAATAATCAAAACGATAATCATCTCCATTGGCTGCCACTTGCAGTGTCACAGGTTTCTCTATTTCTATTTTCACCTCAGCCAGGACACTCGCTTGTCCTTTTTCGGTTCTTTGCAGCATCAGGTAATAGTCTTTTCCCTTTTTAGTGATACCGAAAACATAGTGATATCTTTCATTTTGATAACATGTTATACCGGCAAAGTCTTTCTCGTTTTTCGGCTTGTACTCCATGGTCGCTGCCGCGGTAAATTGATTATGCTGCTGACGGTAGAACAAGGTAGAAGTAGGTTTCACTTCATTGATATTCGCAGTAAAAGGAATGATGCGCAACCCTTTACCGGTCATATCAACGAAATCTTCACGAGGACCTCTAAGACCGATCCATCTTAAGTCTAATGTCTTATCGGAAAAATCATCCTTAAAGACAAAGTTGCCACTAGGCAAATAACCGTTTTTCCCTGTCTGGTTCTCTACTCCCGAAGGCATCTTCAATGTAGGTTTCATAGGGATAAGCCCATTCTCGAAAACGGGAAATGTTCCGCTCCAGTCCACCGGAAGAATAAAAGTTTCGCGTCCGGTATTCACTCTGTTCTTCTCATTGGGGCGTATTCCTAAAAATACACCATAATATTTTCCGTCGGGTCCCTCCACTAAGTCTGCATGACCAGCCCAGTCTACTTTATCCGCCCGGTCTGCAGGAAAATAACGTTGAGTCAAAATAGGATTATTATTTGCCGGAAGATAAGGTCCTTTCGGATGATCACTCACAAAAATGACTTCGCTATGCCAGCCTCCGGTTCCTCCTTCGGCACACATTAAATAATAACGTCCGTCTTTCTTATAGATATGAGGAGCTTCAATCCATACCGGCTTTTCTTCTATATTGACGCCACCATTTACGATGATCCGGTCTGTTCCCGGAACCACTTTATCATTTTCCACATCATAATCCCATATTTTTATGACACGGTGTCCCGAATAACGTTCTTCTCCCTGAGCAGGAGCATCATTATGCACCACGTATGCCTTGCCATTATCATCAAAGAAAAGGGAAGGATCAATGCCTTCAAATTGAAGTTTGACCGGATCACTCCAGCCATTCTCCGGATTCTTTGTCTTTACCACCATATTTCCAAAGCCGCCGGAAAATTGAGTGGTTATCATATAGAACGTATCATTATGGGGATTATATCTTATAGCAGGAGCATATACACCGGCACTAATACCACAATCTTCAACCTTTAATTGTGACGTTCTGTCCAGCACATGACCGATTTGTTTCCAGTTGACCAAATCATTAGAATGGAAAATAGGCACCCCGGGAAACATGGCAAAAGATGAGCACACTAAATAATAATCATTCCCTTTCCGCGTTATACTCGGATCGGGATAGCAACCCTGCAAAATAGGATTATAGAACTCACCCGGCTTTAAAGGATTGTTTTGATAAATAGCATCCTCTCCCTGATAAATAAATTGCGTAAAGACAGGAGCATTTTTCGTTATTTTACCCTTGCCACTCACCTCCATATTAAAAAACAGCATAAAAGATACGACAAGCGCCACGGATTGCCAACCCGACAAAATCAATTTTAATGTTCTCATAATATCACTTTTTATTTTCTATAATTTTCTGTTCCATAGTAGTGTTTGCAAATGTATCGATTCGGTTTTATCATATATGTAGAATCATGCTACAGGCATCTATATATAGGTTACATTTATCACAGACACGTAACATTCTTCTTTTTCGATGTTACACCAGTCTTAAATCCATAAAATGATAAGAGGTATGTCAGATTGAAAAGACAACTAAGGACAGTTGCCTGTGGAATGGGAGGATTTCACGATAAGTATTAATGGAAAGGATCTGATCTATTAATAATAAACTTGCTCCCTATTAATTGAAAACTTCTGCAACTCAGTATATAAACTTGTTTTTTCTTAATTACAATCTATAATTGCAAGCTTTGTTTATAAAAACAGAACTTGCAATTATATAAACGCAAGCTTCATTTATAAAAACAAAACTTGCGTTTATAGTTTGCAATAGGCGCAAAACAACTTTACCAGTAACTAAAAACAAGTTTACCGGTAATGAAGAGAAACTTTTCTATTAATGAATCAGACGTGAAGTAGCTCTATATATCTCATAGGATAGAGAGGCAAACAAGGGCATTTGACTATGAGAAATACCTTGATATGCCCCCAAATAGGATGAGAGTAAGAATAAAATAAGGAGGAAAAGTATGAGAAATGAATTTCCGGAAAGTATTTCTCATAAGGAACACACCTGATAATTTGCGTATTATCTAAAATGATGAGAATATGAGAAATAAAAGAAGAAAATCTTTTCTAGTAGGAAGCTGTCTAAAAAGTCGGTTCTATTAAATTCTCCTCCTTCAGGAAAGAGTTAGAGTTATTAACGACTTTTTAGACAGCCTCTTATTTATATCAGCAGTAGAAAGTAAATAATTCCAATGAATCGGATAAAATCAGGAGGTATGATTATTGCACATCCATCACTATCGCTTTCAACTGATTTTCATCGGAAGAGCCTCCATACAGCAATTCATACGTACCTGCCACCGGATGCATGGTATTAGTCGCCTCATCAAACCATTCGAAACTCTCATAGGTAAGAGGAATGGTTACTGATTTAGTTTGCCCGGCAGGAATGTGGACGCGCTTGAAAGCACGCAAGGTATAACGGGGACCGTCTTTATCTGCCGGAGACCGCAGATAAACCTGAACCACTTCATCTCCGTCGCGCTGCCCTACATTACTTACCGGAACAGTCAGCGTAACCGTTTCTCCATTTCCAATCGTATTCTTACTTAGATTAGCCTCACCATAAGTAAACGTAGTATAACTCAGCCCATGACCGAATGGGAAAAGTGGTTGCTGTTGCATATACCGATAGGTACGCCCCTTCATGGAATAGTCTTCAAAGTCCGGCAATTGATTCACATCCTTATAGAAAGTGACCGGCAAGCGTCCGCCGGGATTATACTCTCCCCAAAGAGCATCAACGATAGCCGTACCACCCGCCTGTCCCGGATACCATGCCTGCAGAATCGCTTCACAAGTAGTTGTCTCCGGCACCAACCCGATAGCCGAACCGGAATAATTGATAAAGACCACCTTCTTTCCTGCCTTCTTCAATGCTTTCAACAGATTACGCTGAACAGCGGGAAGTTCAATATCCGTACGGTCACCACCTTTAAATCCGGGAACAGCAACCGGCATTTCCTCTCCTTCCAGACTTGGAGAAATTCCACCTGCAAAAAGAACCACATCGGCATCTTTTACTTTCTCTACAGCCTTATCCAGATTGATTTCCATCTCTTTGCCCATATCAAAATCGAGGGTTGCCCCTTCATTCCGTTGAGTGAACAGAATTTCGACCTTATATTCTTTTCCTGCTTTTGCCTGCAAGGTATAAAGATTCGTCGGATTTTTTACATATACTTTTTCCGCCACTTGTTCGCCGTCGATAATAAGTGTCACCGCACCGTCCAATTGAAAACGAAAAACAACATCACCCGACTGCGAAGGACGAAAGACTGATTCATAACGAGCCGAGAAACTAGTGATTTCCACACCGGGCGCAAATGTAGTAGCCCCTGTTGTCGCAAAATGGAACGGAGTGGAAATCTGATCGGTAGCAACGACTTCCCCTTCACGCTCACGATTATTCCAATATTCTGCCAGGAAACCGGGTTTACCGTTTATGCTACATTCATCAAACAGGCTTTGGAGTGTCTTTCCGTCCACACGGTCACAACCCGGTTCGTATATGATTTGCCCTTCCGGTAGTTTGGCACGGACAGCTTCCAATAAGGTAACCGTATGTGCCGGAATACCGTTATAATTTCCCCACTGCATCACGGAGTCATTGGCATTAGGTCCCATAACGGCTACTTTCAGATGGGTATTCAGAGGCAGGATGTTGTTTTTATTCTGTAAGAGCACCAATGACTCACGAGCCATACGCAAAGCCAATGCCTGATGTTCCTTACTATTCAGCACAGAGGCCGGAATTTCCGACCAAGCCGGTTGTTCGTCCATTTCTCCCAGTTCAAAACGTGCTGTCAACAAACGTTTCAATGAAATATCTATTTCTTTTTCGTCAATCAACCCGGCTTTTACAGCATCCGCCAGTGAAGCATATTCACTTCCACATTCAAGGTCTGTGCCTGTCCGCACAGCAGCTGCCGAGGCGTGTTTCTTGTCCGGATGAGTCCCATGCGTTCCCGGTCTATGGAAATCGGAAATCGCTCCACAGTCAGAGACTACAATGCCTTTGTATCCCCATTCATCCCGCAATATTTGCATCAACAGGCGATTGCTGCCACAACAAGGCTCTCCTTCAAAACGATTGTAGGCACACATCACTTCCTTTACATGCGCTTTCTGTACCAAATCTTTAAAAGCAGGCAGATAGGTTTCCCATAAATCCCGGGGAGCTATATTCTCCGCATCAAAACTATGCCGGTTCCACTCCGGTCCTGAATGAACGGCAAAGTGCTTGGCGCATGCGTGCAGCTTATCATATCCGGCATCTTCCGGTCCTTGCAAGCCACGGACTACAGCCATTCCCATTTGTCCTGTCAGATAAGGGTCTTCACCGTAGGTTTCCTGACCACGTCCCCAACGAGGGTCACGGAATATATTGACATTCGGTGTCCAGAATGTTAATCCCTGATAGCGTTTCAACACGCCACTTTCACCGAAAATACGCGATTTTACGCGAGCCTCATCGGAAGTGGCATTGAACACTTCATATAATAATGAATCATTAAAAGAAGCTCCCATACCGATAGACTGGGGAAAAACAGTAGCCAATCCGGCACGTCCCACACCGTGCAACGCTTCATTCCACCACTCATATTCTTTAATTCCCAGCCGGGGGATAGCAGGTGACGCATTTTGCATGATTGATACTTTTTCTTCCAAAGTCAACCGGGGCAACAAATCCTCCGCCCGTTGTTCCGCCGTTAAGGAAGTGTCCTGGTAAGGCAGCAATTGCTTACATGCCGAAAACGATAACACCAAACAAACACCCATAATCGGTATCCAACCTCTTTTCATCATATTATATACTTATTAGTTATGATTAATTTGGAAACAAAAATAGCCTATTTCCCAATAAAACAATGTTTCATTGGTGACAAATACATATTTTTGTGTTACATTGACGCATCACAGAACGAATAATCAAAAGAGTCTACATCCACATAACCGCCCACGGAACGTGTAGCATAATTAAATATGGCAAACTTACTGCCCATGAACATACGGGTGTAGTCAAACTTCATCTTAATAGGCAGACCGACAGGTATCCATGCTTTCCCATCAAGACTATAAGAGAAACGTGCCTCATCCCGTCCATTGGTAAAGTCACCTTCCACACGCAAATAGACAAGCTCTTTTTTAAGAGGTATACGGGCTTGTTCGGTCATATCCACACGGCTAATGGCATGCTTCGTTTTATCAAACACACTTTTCTGTTCACTCATCACAAGAGACAGTTTATTTCCGTTCTTTTCAACCGTAAGCACACCGCTGTCACCATTAAAAGCTGATAGTCCCGCACGGTCACCATCTTTCATACCCCCCAGAGAGAGACTGACAGTGCCCATGCATTTCGGTCCTACCATACGTTGGGTCAACGTATTGGGAGCAACAAACAGGTTATCTACCACACGGGAGGTTTTCAAGCGCAGAAATCCAGGACGGTCGGTAAGACTCCATGCCTGATCGACGGGGTTATGATTCCACTGCCAATAGAGAGAAAGCCCGGAAGCGGAAAAATCATCCGAACCGCAGATACCCTCCATTGACATATACGATAAAGTAGTATCATTCGGGATGCGCCCATTCTTGTCTCCCAGCATAGGCCAACCATCTTCCGTCCATGTACAAGGCATGAGGCACGGCACACGCCCTACGCCACCACGATCCTGAAAAATCAGTCCGTACCATTCACCGTTTTTCCCGTCTACGATGCATCCCTGACCAACACCGCCATGCCCGTCGAACTCTGTTTCAAGAATGACACGCTTTTCGTAAGGTCCGGTAATCTTATCGGCACGATAGCATACTTCACGACGCAGACGGCCGGGAATACTCCAATCCATAGAAATCATCAGCAAGTAATATTTCCCATTATGCTTGATGACGGAACTACCTTCCAACAGACCTTGTTCGTCAGCATCCCGTTCAAAGATCTGCTGGTTGATGCCACCGGGAAGTACATCGGTCAAATCGGGTTTCAACTCCGTAAGCTGTCCCGTACCGTGAAAGAGATACACCCGCTCGTCATCATCAAAAAGAAGCGAACCGTCATGGAAATGCGGGGGGCGCGAAAGAAGTTTCCAGGGACCGGCCGGATCTGTCGCAGTATAGACAAATCCGCGTCCGGGCGCGCCATTGGCTGTAAACCATACATAGAATTTACCGTCATGATAGCGGATGGATGATGCCCATTGTCCTTGCCCGTAAGCAGTACCTTCGAGCAGATCATAACGGGGACCATCGTCAATGCGGGGAAATACGTAGCTGATAGTTTCCCAATGTTTCATGTCCGGCGAACGCATGATAGGCGCTCCCGGCATCAGGTGCATAGTGGTGGAAACCATATAAAAGTAATCGCCTGCGCGACATACTGACATATCGGGCACGTCAGCATAAAGAATAGGATTACGGTATTGTGCTCCGGCTGATAGCGGGAAGAACCATGTAAAAAGAGTACACAGCAGAATAGTGTTGATTTTTGTTTTCAGCATAATCATCGTTTTTTGTTAACTGGCTATATTATCTATTATTTGAAAGCGAATTATTTGAAAGCGAATTATTTAAATTGCCACCAATCGAAATCAAACAATTCATCGTCACCACCCCGGAAAAGCAAATACAAGTCGTGTATACCGGCCACTTTCTTCTGAATATCCGCTTGCCACTCTTGCTGCTTCTTATCAGTTGGTGCGACAGGCAATATAGCTATCGGTTTTCCACCCAAATTGTCTACATAAAATTCAATGGTTCCACCTGCTCTTACTTTAGGAAGAGAAGCGACAACATGATTCGCTTCTCCGTTCTTGAAGTCTACGGCACGAAGTCTCAGCCAATCGCCGTTATGAATGGAAGTCAGATAATGATTATTGCCAGGCTGGCGGTCCGTCTTCAAGCCATAACCGAAAGCCATTGTTTCAGCCTCTACCCGTTGATAAGGATTCAGGTTGGCAGTCGGGGTACGTACTCCTTCTTTAGTGAAAGGAATAAAAGGAATCTCACCGTTCTCACCAAACGTGAACTCCTCAATGGCAGTAGACCGACGAAAGCCTCCACCGTTCGGCAAAAGGCCGTTGTGATAGAACATGAAATTCCGCCCTTTAAATTCGATGCTTCCACCATGAATGGTAAAGCTGTTTTCCGCTTCATTCATTATACGCCCCTGATATTTCCATGGACCGTTGATATTCTTTGAAGTAGAATAAGCCATATGTTCCGGTACTCCACCGGCAGCATAGACAAGATAGTAGAGTCCATTGCGTTTGAACACCCACGGGCCTTCCTCATAATTGGTTTTCGGGATTCGTTTATTCAACTGATAATCATGTTTCATCACAAGCGGTCCGAAAGCGTCCGTATCTTCTGTATTGACTTTTATCACTTCACTGCCTAAAGAGATCATATCTTCATTCAATCTGGCATACCACAGCCCGTTGTTTCCCCAAAAGAGATACGCCTGCCCATCATCGTCGATAAAAACGGAAGGATCGATATACCCCCAGTCGCCCGGAATAAGCGGACGTTTCAGAGGATCAGTATAGGGACCTGTGGGAGAATCTGCTACGCCTACGCCAATTCCATGCAAATGCTTCGTAGTGTCTTCGGCGCAAATATACCAATACCACTTGCCATTGCGTTCTACTGCTTGTGCAGCCCAAGCATTGTCTCCTGGTTTAGCCCATTGGAAAGTAGCTGTCGACATAGGAGTCCCCCGATAAGTCCAGTTCACCATATCAGTGGTACTGTACAGTTGCCAGTCTTTCATCTTGAAGTATTGGGCATCATCCTCATCATGATCTGTAAAGAGGAATACGGTGTCCCGATAAACAAAGGGTGCCGGGTCAGGAGTGTACGAGGTTTGCACCACTGGATTCTGTGCTTGCAACGCAGGACAGATCGTGAGCAAAACAAGCCCTGCCGTCAATTTGAGTTTTGTTTTCATGATATTTGTTTTCTATAAATGTTCCTTGTTATCTTCCACATCACAAAAATAGGAAATGCAAACAGATATATTACCCCAAGTATGCTACATGATTTCTTTGTGATGCTACATATCGGATAAAGGATGTTACATCTATATTTACCCATGTTACATTACCCCATCTCACACCTATTACATACCCGGAACAACGGGCATCAACAACTATACTTATCAAAAGGACCTATCAAAACTCAACCAAGATACGGAACACCTTTCCCGGATTAGCCGCCCATTCCTGCATAGCGTCCAAAGCCCCTTCCGGTTGGGCTATCTTCGAAATCAGTTCTTCTACCGGACAATCCCCTTCTTTCATATAATTGATTACGGCACGGAAATCTGCCGGCAACGCATTTCTCGAACCACGGATATCCAGTTCTTTCTGTACGAAAAACTTCGTCTGGAAAGCCACTTCGCTCTTGGCATAGCCAATGCAAACCACACGCCCCGTGAATCCGACTTCGTCCACTGCCATTACATAAGTGACCGGACTACCGACAGCTTCAATCACCACATCAGCACCGAATCCTTCCGTTATTTCCTGCATCCGCTCGTGTACATTTTCTGTCTTAGAGTTAACCACATAAGATGCACCGACCTTCTTCGCCAGTTCCAGTTTGTCGTCATCCAAATCGACAGCAATGACCGTTGCTCCTCTCAAAGCAGCACGTACAATGGCACCGATACCGATCATACCGCAACCAATAACCATCACAAACTCATTGTCAATTACCTGCGCACGAGATACCGCATGAAATCCGACACTCATCGGCTCAATCAACGCACAATCGCGAGGAGAGATATTACCAGCCGGAATAATCTTTGTCCAAGGCAATACGGCATATTCGCACATCACTCCATTGCGCTGTACGCCTAACGTTTCATTATGCTCACAGGCATTGACACGGCCATTGCGACAAGAAGCACATTTACCACAGTTGGTATATGGATTCAATGTCACGTTCATCCCTTTTTCGAAGCCTGCCGGAACATCCGGACCGATTTCCTCAATCACTGCTCCTACCTCATGCCCCGGGATTACCGGCAACTTCACCATCGGGTTACGTCCCAAAAAGGTATTCAGGTCAGAGCCGCAGAAACCAACATACTTGATTCTTACTAATACTTCACCGGCACCAACGGTCGGTTTTTCCAGTTCAACCACCTTCATTTCGGAGGGGTTGACAATTTGAACTGCTTTCATTGGATATGTTTAATAAATAAGTTTATTAATCGATTACTTTATAGCCTTTCCTATTTAAGACACCCCTCCCTATTCAGACATATTCTTGATGTAAGGCAGCACGGGAAGGTCTGTAAAGCCATAGAAGTGCCGGGCATTTTCTCCCAGGAAAAGCGTTTTCTCCTTCTCTGACAATTCAGGCGATTTCAGCACAAAGTCATAGGACATCTTGTAGGTGATGGCCGTAATAGTACGCGGATAATCCGAACCCCACATCAGCTTCTCCATCCCTACCAATTCTGCCGCTTCACGAATAGCCCTAACCGCGCCTTTGAAGGGATAGAACTCGTCATTGAACAGCCACGTGATTCCTCCGGATTCAATCATTACATTCGGGTGACGTGCCAGCTTTATCTGTTCGAGCCAATCCGGCAACGTGACCATCCCGAAATGTCCGATAGCTATCTTCAGCCGGGGACATTCTTGAATTATCTCTTCCATTTCAGGAACTTGTGTCGCCCCATCCGCCAAATCAATGGAAAGCATCACATTCCGCTCCTCCATATAGTGGAACATCTGCATCATCTCCCGGCTATTCAGCATCACCCTGCCCGCTCTCAGCAACAGACGATGTGCGGGAATCTTGATAGCCTTAAAGCCTTTGGCTATAAGTGTCTTTGCCTGTTCCAGAAATCCCGGTTTACGAAACTCACACATTCCGCAAACGAAGAAACGATTGGGATAACGGGCAACAACCTCGGCTAAATATTCGTTCTGTATGCCATCAATAAATTCCTGCGTAATGACAGCGGCAGACACTTGCGCATAGTCCATATTCGACAAAAAGACCTCCGCACTATTCACTCCGTCTATCATAAAAGGTGGAACCATCTGCCGGATTTCTCCCATAAACAACGAACGGCCGTTTTCAAGCGTTCGGATAGGGAGTCCATCTACGACCGTATCCTGCCGTAACCACAGATGAGCATGTGCATCAATAATTGTGTAGTCCATGTTTGGATGATTTCTTATTTATGAGTTTGCCCAACTTACGCGTTTCTGCTCTCCGATGATGTCCTGCACTTCCCGAACGAGTTCCCAATCAACCGGTTCTTCGATAAAGGCGATGTTCTTTTTCACATTCTCCGGATTGGTCGTACTGAACAAAGTGGTAGCAATGCGAGGATTGCTGACGGAGAACTGCATGGCAAGTTTCTCAATCGGATAGTTTTTCGCTTTGCAATGTTCCATTGCTTTGCGACAAGCCTCTACTAAAGGCTTTGGAGCCGGATGCCAAGCGGGAACACCCCGTTCGCTCAAAAGTCCCATTGAAAGCGGAGAAGCATTGATTACACCTATTTCTTTAGACTCAAAGTAATCCAAGAAGTCAGCCAGTTTATCATCGCACAGGCAATAATGGCAGAAACTAAGGACAGATTCAACCGTACCGTTTGGAGAATGGTCGATGACCCATTTCAGATTCTCCAGTTGCAAGTCGGTGATTCCGACATGACCTACGACACCTTTCTCACGCAATTCCACCAAAGCCGGCAGCGTTTCGTTCACCACCTGATTCAAATCGGCAAATTCAATATCGTGCACATTTATCAAGTCGATAAAGTCTATGTTCAAGCGTTCCATACTCTCATATACACTCTCGGTAGCACGCTTGGCAGAGTAATCCCACAGGTTCACTCCATCCTTTCCATAACGTCCCACTTTGGTAGAAAGGTAATAACGGTCGCGAGGAAGCTCTTTCAGTGCCTTTCCCAGCACTGTTTCCGCTTTATAATGTCCGTAATAAGGAGACACATCGATAAAGTTCATCCCCGCTTCAACAGCAATAAACACAGCCTGGATGCCTTCTTTTTCTTTCAAATCATGGAAAACTCCCCCTAAGGAAGAAGCTCCGAAACTAAGAGAGGAAACTTTCATTCCTGTCTTTCCGATTTCATGGTATTGCATACTTTTAGGTTTTAAATCATTTTGTATGCGACAAAAATAGGTCAGTAATAGTTTCAGTGCAGCAGAGAGCAGTCGAAAAACCAACGTAACGGTTTACGTAAAAAACATTGCTTCAGATGCTTTTAATTTTCCGGGAATGTACTTTCTTTGTAAAAAGAATCTAAGTTGCAGACTTTCAAATGGACAACGGGAAACATACTTCATTAAAAGATCTCGCCCAAACATTGGGGGTGTCGATTCCTACTGTATCCAGGGCACTAAAGGATAGTCCGGAAATCAGCCGTGAACTTTGCGCCAAAGCAAAGGCACTGGCTAAAGAGATGAACTACCGCCCCAACCCTTTTGCCATGAGCCTGCGGAAAAATGCACCGCGCATCATCGGAGTAGTAGTTCCGGATATCGTTACCCATTTCTTCGCTTCTATCCTGAACGGGATAGAAAACATGGCTATCGCCAACGGATACTTTGTGATTATCACGACCTCGCATGAGTCTTACGAGCACGAAAAGCGGAACATCGAGAATCTGGTCAATATGCGTGTGGAAGGTATTATCGCCTGTCTGTCTCAAGAAACAACCGATTTCTCCCACATCTCCGCCTTGAAAGACATCAATATGCCCCTTATCCTGTTCGACCGTGTTTGCCTGACAGACCAGTTTTCTTCGGTCGTAGCGGATGGGGCACAATCAGCGCAAATGGCAACACAACATCTGTTGGATAATGGAAGTAAACGGGTAGCCTTTATCGGTGGAGCCAATCATCTGGATATTGTAAAGAGAAGAAAGCACGGCTATCTGGAAGCCTTGCGTGAGAATCGTATTCCTATTGAAAAGGAATTAGTAGTCTGCCGTAAGATTGATTATGAGGAAGGTAAGATTGCAACTGAGACATTACTGTCTCTCCCCCAGCCACCCGATGCCATTCTTGCGATGAATGATACATTGGCTTTCGCAGCTATGGAAGTTATCAAGAGCCATGGTCTCCGGATTCCGGATGATGTAGCAATTATCGGATATACGGACGAACAGCATGCTAATTATGTGGAGCCCAAATTATCTGCCGTATCTCATCAGACCTATAAAATGGGGGAAGCAGCCTGCCAATTATTGATTGAACAGATTAAAGGAGATAAGACTATCAAGCAGGTGACGATTCCGACACATTTGCAGATTAGGGAGAGTAGTATTAAACCACTACGTTAATATA
Source organism: uncultured Bacteroides sp. (assembly GCA_947038155.1). Classification (GTDB taxonomy): domain Bacteria; phylum Bacteroidota; class Bacteroidia; order Bacteroidales; family Bacteroidaceae; genus Bacteroides. Next base: position 49,134 of record CAMQVH010000007.1, read on the forward strand.
CAAACCCGAACATCCATAACGGAATAATATTTCTCATGCCATATTCGATGTCATCTTTCACGATATAAGCATTTTCCACATCCCGCACTTGCTTCTGCGTCTTATTTTTACCCCCTATTTCAAAAGTATAATCGCCTATCGAGAAATCGGAAACTGAAGAAGTTACAATAGGATGAGTTGCTTTCATGGTAGAAAAGAATACAGTTTCCCGTATATTTCCAATATCAGGCACATTGTTGGCAAGAGCATAAGCCAAATTCGTATTATTCAAATAAACCTTGTCCACTTTCCCCAACAGCCTGATACCTTCCGTATCCGAACGAAGTTGGTTAATCATACCGGCTTTCTCCAAATAGCACATAAGATCAGAAACCGTGTTTCTATTTATATCAAGCAATGTAGCCAATTTAGTAAAGTTAGGTTTGAAAGGAACACTTTTTGCTATAATATACAGCAGCTTTTTTATTTTTTGCGCAGTAGTTATATTCATCTTGGCAAACGTAGGTATATCATTTTCCAAAGTCTGGTTTACAATACTTTGTAACCGTATAAAATAACCTTTTTCCTTAAAGAAAGGATAAAAGCCTTGTTGCAGATACTCTTTGAATAATTGAAGAGGGCGCTCTTTGTCATAAGGGAAATCGACCTTATGATTTAATACGTCTTCCAAAGAATAAACAGGCAGATGATATCCACGAGATATAGCTAGAAACTCACGAAAAGACAGCCCGGTCATACGATATTCCAACTTTCTACGACTCAAGTCCGTTTCTCCCGTCTCTAACTCTAATATGGAAGACCCGGTATATACTACTTGTAATGCGGGAATCAAATCATATATATTTTTTATTTCCCGAGCCCATCCGTTATATTTATGAATCTCATCAATATAGAGTTTCTTCCCACCATGTTGATAAAATTCCATAGCTAAATCAACAAGTTTATGTTCAGTAAAATACAAATCATCAGCAGTGACAAACAAAGTTTCATCAACGTTATCATATAACTTGATATGTTGCAAAAGCATAGTTGTCTTACCAATGCCTCTAGCACCCAAAATCGCAATTAAACGGCTATCCCATTCTATTTGGTCATGAAGATAACGAACAAATTCGGTAGATGTATTATTTAATAATATCCTATATGATCTATAAAGTGTATCCATAACTCATTGTTTTTTAATCATGTAGGCAAATATAAGATAAATTGCCGAATAAAAACAGCACTTTTCGTTAAAAGTGCTGTTTTTATTCGGCAAAATTGTCTTCTTGAGTAAAAAAGAGGTATTGTATCTATTACGATACAATACCTCTTTATCCTCATTATATTATATAAGACTATCTATCTACAATCTTATCTAACTTTACATTATAGACTAATGCAGAATATGCCTGTAAAGATCCATCACTACCGGTACCGGAACCATAACCACTTTGATATGGAATATATAATGTCCAGAAATCACCTGCTTTCATATGAACCAATGTATAAGACCAGCCGGAAATTACACCATCCAAAGAAAACTCTGTAGGGGAATCAAACTCTGTCGGCTCTGTGCCGGTGAAAGTCTGCTGAACTACATCTCCATTCAAATAAGACATACGATAATAGGCACTGATAGTAGAAGTATATACAGGAGACTCTGTTCCATCCCCGTCTTGTATCTTCTTTACATATATCTTTTGATTATTGGTCAAATCTGTAAAGGCATAAAGTCTCTCCTTTTCATCTGTAACTGCTATGCTGCCATTTTGTTGCCCAACATATACATTCGCTATAGAGTCGATAAATGCCTCACTACGTGCCTGCCAATTATCATACTTGCCAACTTCTTCCGTTTCACTACAAGCCGTGAACGTCAAAGCCAGTAATACTAAGGAGAATAAATAGATCTTTTTACTCATTCGTCAAAGGTTTATTGTAAAGTTTTCAATAGAGAAGTGATGCTTACTCTGTCTGCGATGATGTTATTCAGTTCAGAGATAGCTACACGCTCTTGTTGCATGGTATCGCGGTTACGCAATGTCACGCAGTTATCTTCTAATGTTTGATGATCAACTGTCACACAGTACGGAGTACCGATAGCATCCTGACGGCGATAACGCTTACCGATACTATCCTTTTCATCATATTGGCAATGGAAGTGGAACTTCAGGTCGTCAATAATCTCACGAGCCTTTTCAGGCAGACCGTCTTTCTTCACCAACGGCATAACTGCCAGTTTCACCGGAGCCAAAGCAGCAGGCAATTTCAGAACCACACGGCTTTCACCATTTTCCAGCTGCTCTTCGCAATAAGCTGCGCTCATGATGCTGAGAAACATACGGTCAACACCGATAGAAGTTTCGATTACGTACGGAGTATAAGACTCGTTCAGTTCCGGATCGAAATATTTGATGCTCTTGCCGGAGAACTTCTCATGTTGAGACAAGTCGAAGTTAGTACGCGAGTGGATACCTTCCACTTCTTTGAATCCGAACGGCATCAGGAATTCGATATCAGTAGCGGCATTTGCGTAGTGAGCCAGTTTATCGTGATCGTGATAACGATAGCTTGCATCACCGAAGCCAAGAGCCTTATGCCATTTCAGACGGATTTCTTTCCATTTCTTGAACCAGTCAAGTTCAGTTCCCGGTTTTACAAAGAACTGCATTTCCATCTGTTCGAACTCACGCATACGGAAGATGAACTGACGGGCAACGATCTCGTTACGGAAAGCCTTACCAATCTGTGCGATACCGAAAGGAACTTTCATACGACCAGTCTTCTGTACATTGAGGTAGTTTACAAAAATACCCTGTGCAGTTTCCGGACGAAGATAAATCTTCATAGAACCGTCAGCAGTAGACCCCATTTCAGTAGAGAACATCAGGTTGAACTGACGAACTTCCGTCCAGTTCTTCGTACCGGAAATCGGACATACGATTTCTTCATCAACGATAATCTGGCGAAGTTCTTCCAGATTACCGTCGTTCAGAGCTTTAGCAAAGCGAGTGTGAAGTGCGTCACGCTTTGCCTGATGCTCCAATACACGTCCGTTGGTAGAACGGAATTGAGCCTCATCAAAAGATTCGCCGAATCTCTTGGCAGCTTTCGCTACTTCTTTATTGATTTTCTCGTCATACTTTGCCAACTGGTCTTCGATCAACACGTCAGCACGATAACGTTTCTTAGAGTCTTTATTGTCAATCAAAGGGTCATTGAATGCGTCAACGTGTCCGGAAGCCTTCCAGATAGTAGGGTGCATAAAGATGGCAGAGTCGATACCGACAATGTTTTCGTGCAACAGCACCATGCTGTCCCACCAGTATTTCTTGATGTTATTTTTCAATTCAACGCCCATCTGACCGTAGTCATACACAGCGCCTAGTCCGTCGTAGATATCGCTCGAAGGGAATACGAAACCATACTCTTTGCAATGCGATACAAGCTTCTTAAAAACGTCTTCTTGTGCCATTTTCTTTTCTATATCTATTAATTTGAATTTCCTTTTTTCGTAAAAAGTGCCACAAAGATAGGGATTTATCTCATAAATAAGACAGGGAGGGTATTAATTTATCTTATTCCTGACCTTCTTCGTCTCATTTTCATTGTTTGGAGAGTGTTGACGCCTGCTCTTTACGCTTTCAAGTATTAATGACTGACGTCACAACTGCCAATGCACGACGTTTCAAGTATTAATACCTGATATCCCAACTATTAACAACTGACAGTTCAGCTATTAACAACTGACAACCTCAACTGTTAATACCAGACAATCGGACAATTCGCACCCGACACATCCATTCAAAAGCCACATCTCCCCTTCCACATACGGATATTACATGCGGATGCTGCATACAGAAAGCTCAATATTGTATGCAAAAACAGCGATACTGCATACAAAAACGGCAAAAAACGCGGTTTAACCGGCAAAATCTCCACAAAGAAAAGAAAAGAAAAGAAAAGAAAAGAAAAGAAAAGAAAAAAGAAAGAAAACATCCTCCCTAACCCTCCTTCGGAAGGAATGAGGAAGGAGGGAGACATCCATTTTTTTGATACACGAATTTATACACGCACATTTTCCAAATCACTTGTCTGGTCCGTATCTTTGCCGTATCTTTGCGCTGACGCATCGACCGCTTCCATTTATGCCGGTGGGTCTGGGGACAAAAAACGTGAGTTCTTTGCGTCCCTATATGAATTTATTTCGTATTTTTGCATGGACATCCTCCTTTTTTGATGTCCGCAAAGATAACCTATTGTAAAAGCAAAGCGAAGATTGATATATGAGTGACGAAATCAACGAGATACCGGAAGAACATTCAGACTACAAACCGGCGGACGCGCGGGACGAAAACGTAAAACATCAGTTAACAGGCATGTACCAGAATTGGTTTCTGGACTATGCTTCATACGTTATTTTGGAACGTGCCGTACCTCATATCAATGACGGTTTAAAGCCTGTACAACGCCGTATCCTGCATTCTATGAAACGTCTGGATGACGGACGGTATAACAAAGTGGCAAATATTGTGGGACACACCATGCAGTTCCACCCCCACGGTGATGCTTCCATCGGGGACGCCTTGGTACAGTTAGGACAGAAAGACCTGTTGATTGACTGCCAGGGTAATTGGGGTAATATCCTCACCGGAGACGGCGCAGCTGCTCCCCGTTATATCGAAGCACGCTTGTCCAAGTTTGCGCTGGATGTTGTCTTCAATCCCAAAACTACCGAATGGAAACTTTCTTATGACGGACGAAACAAGGAACCGGTCACTCTTCCTGTGAAATTCCCGTTATTATTAGCACAGGGAGTGGAAGGTATCGCCGTTGGACTTTCTTCCAAGATATTGCCACATAACTTCAACGAACTTTGCGATGCTTCCATCAGTTACCTGCGTGGAGAGGAGTTCCAACTATATCCCGATTTCCAGACAGGCGGCTCGATTGACGTAGCCAAATACAATGACGGAGAACGTGGCGGAGCAGTGAAAGTACGTGCCAAGATCAACAAGATTGATAACAAAACGCTTGCAATCACAGAGATCCCTTATGGAAAAACCACTTCAACAGTGATCGACTCTATCCTGAAAGCTGTCGATAAAGGAAAAATCAAAATTCGCAAGGTAGATGACAACACAGCTGCCAACGTAGAAATATTAGTGCATCTGGCACCAGGTACATCATCGGACAAAACAATCGATGCATTGTACGCATTCACCGATTGCGAAGTAAGTATCTCACCCAACTGCTGCGTGATTGATGACAGCAAACCTCATTTCCTCACTGTCAGCAAAGTTTTGAGAAAGTCGGCAGACAACACGCTGGATTTGCTAAAGCAGGAACTGGAAATCAAGAAAAACGAAATACTGGAAGCGTTGCACTTTGCTTCGCTCGAAAAAATATTTATCGAAGAACGCATCTATAAGGACAAAGAGTTCGAACAATCCAAAGATATGGACGCAGCTTGTGCACATATTGACGAACGCCTGACTCCATTCTATCCGACATTTATCCGCGAAGTGACCAAAGAGGATATTCTCAAACTGATGGAAATCAAAATGGGACGTATTCTGAAATTCAACTCGGACAAGGCGGATGAACTGATTGCCAGAATGAAAGAGGAAGTGGCCGAGATTGATAATCATCTGGCTCACATCGTAGATTATACCGTCAACTGGTATCAGATGTTGAAGAACAAATACGGCAAGAACTTCCCGCGCCGTACGGAACTTCGCAACTTCGACACCATCGAAGCTGCCAAAGTAGTAGAAGCAAACGAGAAACTTTATATCAACCGCGAAGAAGGATTTATCGGAACAGCCTTGAAAAAAGACGAGTTCGTGGCATGTTGTTCGGATATCGATGATGTCATTATCTTCTTCCGCGATGGTAAGTATATCGTTACTCCTGTTGCCGACAAGAAATTCGTCGGCAAGAATGTTCTTTATGTCAATGTATTCAAGAAGAACGATAAACGCACGATTTACAACGTAGCATACCGCGACGGAAAAGAGGGAACGACCTACGTTAAACGCTTTGCCGTGACTTCCGTAGTCCGCGACCGTGAATATGACGTCACCCAAGGTACCCCCGATTCACGTATCACCTATTTCAGTGCCAATCCGAACGGGGAAGCCGAAATCATCAAGGTTACGTTGAAGCCTAACCCACGCGTACGCCGCATCATCTTCGAGCAAGACTTCAGCGAAGTGGGCATCAAAGGTCGACAGGCACGCGGTATCATCCTCACCCGTCTGCCGATACACAAAATTACCCTGAAACAGAAAGGCGGTTCGACCCTCGGCGGGCGTAAAGTATGGTTCGACCGTGACGTACTCCGCCTCAACTATGACGGACGAGGTGAATATCTGGGCGAATTCCAGAGTGAAGACACCATACTGGTCGTTCTGAACAACGGTGACTTCTACAACAGTAACTTCGACCTGAGCAACCACTACGAAGATAATGTAAGCATCGTTGAGAAGTTCAACCCCAACAAGATATGGACTGCCGCGCTTTATGATGCCGACCAACAAAATTATCCGTACCTGAAACGTTTCTGTTTTGAAGGTTCCAACCGCAAGCAGAACTACTTGGGCGAGAACAAAAACAACCGTCTCATCCTGCTGACCGACGAATACTACCCGCGCCTGGAAGTTGTATTCGGCGGACACGACAGTTTCCGCGACCCGCTGGAAATTGATGCGGATGAATTTATCGCTGTCAAAGGGTTCAAGGCAAAAGGCAAACGGATCACTACCTACACGGTTGAGACGATTAACGAACTTGAGCCGACCCGTTTCCCCAACCCCGAACAGCAAACGCAGGACGAACCGGAAGAAGAACCGGAGAATCTGGATCCGGACAACGGCAAGAGTGAAGGAGATATTATTGACGAAATCACCGGGCAGATGAAGTTATTCTGATGAAGAAAAAACTAATATACTGGGGGCTGACAGGATGCATCCTGTTCGCCCTCTGCACCAGATTACAAGCGCAGACCGACAGCCTGCAATCCCATCGCTATGTAACACGTGCCACCATGTACGGTATCGGATTCACCAACGTATTCGATACCTATCTTTCGCCTCAGGAATATAAAGGAATCGATTTCCGTGTTTCCCGCGAAACGATTCGGATGACCAGACTGTTCGACGGGAATATTTCCGTGCAGAATTTCTTCCAGGCAGACATCGGTTATACGCACAACCGTGCCGACAATAATAACACATTCTCCGGCCTGGCCAACTGGAATTACGGTCTTCACTACCAGTTCCGGCTGACGGAGAACTTCAAGTTACTGGCAGGTGGATTGATAGACGCTAACGGTGGCTTTGTTTACAATCTCCGAAACACCAACAACCCCGCTTCCGCAAGGGCTTACGTCAATCTGGATGCCTCCGGAATGGCAATCTGGCATCTGAAAATCAAACGATATCCGATGGTATTGCGTTATCAGGTCAATCTGCCTGTAATGGGAGTACTTTTCTCACCACACTATGGACAATCCTATTATGAGATATTCTCCTTAGGCAACGCCGGAGGAGTGATAAGATTCACTTCCCTGCACAACCAGCCTTCACTCCGTCAGATGCTTTCCGTCGACCTGCCGATAGGATATACAAAAATGCGTTTCAGCTATCTGGCCGATTTGCAGCAATACAAAGTAAATAATATCAAGACACACACCTACTCCCATGTATTCATGGTAGGATTTGTGAAAGACCTATACCGTATCCAAAATAATAAAGGAACAAGCGTCTTACCATCATCGGTAAGAGCCTACTAAGAGAACGGAAATTTAATGTTGAAACTTCAAAGCGTGAGAGATAACAAGAATGAAAAATAAGATTATACAACTACTTTTGCTAATCTGCTGCCTGCCGGCGCTGACCGGCTGCATCAGGGAGGATGAGTATGCCGATGATCCCGTAGGCAACTTCGAGCAACTATGGAAGATTATTGACGAACAGTACTGTTTTCTGGAAGCAAAAGGAATTGACTGGGATGCCGTCCACGAAGAATACAGAAAACTGATTATACCGACCATGTCCAATGATGACCTGTTCGACATTCTAAGCCAGATGCTGTATATCCTGAAAGACGGGCATGTCAATCTATCTTCTGCAAAACGCACTTCTTTCTACGATGACTGGTATCAGGGATACGACTGGAACTACCGGGAAGATATTCTTTATCAGACTTATCTGGGCAGTGCCAGCAGTGGTTATTACACTGCTTCCGGCTTGAAATATAAGATATTCGATAATAATATAGGATATATCCGTTACGAAAGTTTCAGCGCAGGAGTCGGAAACGGCAACCTGGACGAGGTTCTCCTCTACCTGGCACCTTGCAACGGATTAATCATTGATGTACGCGACAACGGCGGTGGAAATCTGACGAACTCTACCCGTATCGCCGCCCGGTTTACCAACCAAAAGACGCTGACCGGATACATTCAGCACAAAACAGGACCGGGACATAATGACTTCTCTAAGAAGGAACCGATTTATCTGGAACCATCCGGCAGTATCCGTTGGCAAAAAAAGGTCGTTATATTAACCAACCGCCGTTGTTATAGTGCGACAAACGATTTTGTTAATGCGATGCGCAGCATAGAAGATACAGAAATTATCCAGGTCGGCGATTGGACCGGTGGCGGTTCGGGACTTCCTTTCTCATCTGAATTGCCGAACGGATGGAGCATCCGTTTCTCTGCCAGCCCGCACTTCGACAAAAACGAACAACCGCTGGAAGAAGGTATCGCACCGGATATTGCCATCAATATGTCTGAAGCAGACCAACTTAAAAAGAAAGATACCCTGATTGAAAAGGCATTCGAGATATTAAGTGAGTAACTTTATTACCGAATAATTTGTCAAATCAGAAAATCTTCCTATCTTTGCACCGCTAAACAAAAAAGCTACACATGCGGATGTGGCGTAATTGGTAGCCGCGCCAGACTTAGGATCTGGTGCCGTGAGGCGTGTAGGTTCGAGTCCTATCATCCGCACAAACTACCCTGTATTTACAGTTAAAAAGCCCCTAAAACGGACATTTTAGGGGCTTTTTTGTGTCTTGAGCAGTGGTGGTCTTACTGACCACCTCCGCCACCGGCGTTTCCACCGCCTTCTCCACCTTTCACATCATCATTATTGATGCTTCGGGCAGCTTTCTTCACACTGGCTTTCAGTTCTCCAATCCGGTAGCCGATACTGAATCCGACATAACGGTTCGGATATTTCCCGCTACTCTTTGATATAAAATTATCACCTTTCGTATGACTGTTATACGTCCTGTACTTCTCAAAAATATTGTTGCAATACAGGTTCAGCGTGAGACGGTCATCCTTCAGGAACGAACGATTCAACCCGATGCTGTAATACTGATAGCCGGAACCTTTTCCCTGCAAACTGATATACGGAGTACTCCCGCCCCCATTCAGGCTCAAACGGATTTTCAAAGGCAACGTATGCTGGATACCCCCGTGGCAAGAAACGTTCCATCCATAATTGTGCAACCCTTGCGCCTCACTTTTCAAATCCCTGTAACTTCCGCGCCCGTTCACGTAAATACGTGTTTTAGGAGAAGCGTTCCAATTCAGATAAAGAGACAACCCCGTATCCCGGTTCTTGCCGATATTGTCATAAGTGCTGTACATAGCCCCATTCGGCGCCATATGCTCCGGATTATCATCAAAGATTTCTCCGTTCTCATTGGTTATCAAGCGGCTCACCCTCTCTATTCCGTTATTCCCGAATGAATGGCGTAACGAAACGTTTATATTGAACTTGGCACTGAAATTACTGTACGCAATATCAAAAGCATGGTTTTTCTCACTCTTCAAATCCGGATTTCCCTGACTGATAGACATCGGGTCTTGATTATTAAAATAAGGATTCAGGTTCCAGATTCCCGGACGCCAGATGCGCATATTATAACCGACACGCAGATTCTGCGTCTTGCCTATTTTCATTCCCAAAGAGACGGACGGAACCCAATCGCTGTAATTCGTATGGAAGTCCTCACCCGGCCCTACGATATATTTCACCCGTTGTATGGTCTGCTCATAACGTACTCCCGGCTTGAAAGAGAAGTCCTTATACTTTAGGGTATATCCCACATAAGCCGACAGGATATGGTTGAGATGGCGGTACTCACTGCTTCGGTCTTCATTATACGCATAATTATCGCTTCCGCCTGCCGCCTCATAAAGCGCGTTATCACTGCTATTGCGACGGAAAATGTATTTCGTTCCCGTCTCAATGGTATGCAATTTCCCTATCGGAGTCGTATAATCCACTTGGAAAGTCTGCTCCATCGTATTTGTCTTTCCATCCGAATGGTAATTTTCCAACCGCAGCCGTTCCGCCAGTTCCTCTTTCTGCTCGTCGGGGAATATGTCCAGATAAACATTCTTGGAATTATCAGTTTGAGGTTGCGTATTTATCTTATAAGATAAGGTCAGCATCCGCTGCTTATTCTTTTGGGAAGTACGCTGATAGTCTATATTTCCATTTATGGAATACCACGAGTTTTTATTACGGCTATCCGTCCGGTAACGATAAGCCACGTCCTCATGGTTCGTCCTATACATTACCGTATTTCCGTTATTGTCGCTCTCATTACTGCCGCCATACATTCCGAAAGCCGCCGTCAGCAGCCTCAACGTATCAATCTCATAACTTGCTTCCAGATTGCCATGCTGGAAATTCCCTTTCGATTTGGAACTGCTTTGAGATTCGAGAAACTTCTCGTCCCTCGCCCCCGGCTCGTAATTCTCACGGTAATTGTCCGAGTAGCTGCGCGGGCTATTATTGTAATCGTAGTTATAATTGACGGAAATAGTCATCTTTCCCTGTTTCACCATCGCGTAAGTACCGGCTCCGGCTCCGTTGTTAGAGACATTTCCCCGGAATGTAGCCGTATATCCCTCGAATCCGCCGCCCACGGTGACGATATTCAGAATACCGCCTACGCCTTCCGCATCGTACTTCGCCCCCGGCGAAGTAATCACCTCAATATATTTAATGGTATTTGCCGGCATACTTTTCAGTACTTCTTTCGGATTATTGCTCATCATGTTATTCGGCTTCCCGTTCACATGTATCTTGAAACTGCTGCTTCCGTTCACCTGCACATTATCTTCCCCGTCCACCGTCACCAAAGGAACTTTGCGCAGCATCTCCAGAATACTGTTCGACTTGGAGTCGGGGTCGTCTTCAATGTTATATTCTATCTTGTCCACATCTACCTTCACCAAAGGCTTCTGGGCGACAACTTCCACTCCCTTCAGTTCATTATTGGCTTCCGAAGAATACAACGTCCCGAGGTCGATTATTTTCGTAGAAGGTTTCAAAGTGAAGTCTTTCACAACAGGCGCTTTACCTATCGAAGAAATGCTGATTGCATAATCGCCTGCCGGTACATTCAATTTCTCCTGGAACTTACCATTTGCCCCGGTCACCGCCATTTTTACAGCTTTGTCCGGAACACCTTTCTTGGTAATCCTGATGGTGGCATACGGTTCTCCCTCTTGGGTTAACGAATCCAGAAGAACACCTTTGATGGTAAAAGAAGGAGCTACATCTTTTTGCGCCCACCCCGCCGCAAACGTAGCAAACATGAATAGTAATAGTAGCAACAGTCTGTGTTTCATGATTAGAATGATTTAGTTTTTTATTTATTAGACGCAGGACATTCTGAAATGCTGCAAATATGAGGGGATAAAAGTAGGTGGTTTCGTGCCAATTACGAAACATTCGGAGTTAAAAAAGTAGAACGAACAGATAAAATTTCTTACTAAAGCATCACCTTTCCTGAAGCATATCCTCCAAAAACCGGTGGTCAATGTTCGCCGGCCTCATGGCACAGCCACGCAGGAGATGCGCCGCTACGCTTCATTCATCGGAACGAGCAACCACAAGGACCTGCTGACGGACACTTCCGGCAGCCGACGCTACATCGTCATCAACGTAACCGCCCCATCGACTGCTCCCCGATTGACTACGAGCAGCTTTATGCACAAGCAATGCATGATATTTACAGGGGAGAACGCTACTGGTTCGACCACGAAGATGAAAAACTGATGACTGAAAGCAATCAGGAATTTCAAGTTATCCCCATCGCGGAGCAATTATTCCACCAGTATTTCCGGGCTGCCCGGGAAGACGAGGAAGAATACGAGCAACTTCTCGCCATCGAGATACTGGAACAGGTGCAGCATGACAGCAGGATTCATGTATCAAATTGCAATATTATTCAGTTCGGCAGAATATTACAGAGGAATCAAGTGCCTTCCGTGCATACCAAACGGGGGAATGTCTACAAAGTGGTTCGGATTAAGCCGAAAAGAGAATAAATATACAGTCCTCAGGACGGTGATAGGTGATAGATGAGGTGATAGTTCAGAGACAACCTATCACCGTTCTGTAAGCACGATGAACAGGGAGTTTCAGAAGGGTGGTGATAGGTTGAAAGAGGAATTGGTGAAATCACTATGGAGTGATTCGTATTTAAAGTTACTATTCCTCAGCAATTATCCAATCTCCGATAGTTCTTGTCGTACTGTCGAAGTTTACTCCTATCTTTATAACTTTCCGATGATCGGGTTGATAAGGTATAGCATATCCTCTACTATTTATCTGCGCCAACGCTTCTTCCGGGGTGCCATCCATCTTGAATTCAAAGACATAGATGGCATCATGCAGTTTTACGACTACATCTGCACGCCCAATCGCACTTTTTACTTCCACATCTACATACTGTCCCATCAGCCGGAACAATAGATAGAAGATAGTCTGATAATGCTTCTCTTGTTTATTCTCCAAATCATTGGGGATAGAAGCAAAGAAAGACCTTATCCGTTCCAAACACTCAGTCAGTTTTCCGGCTCGCAAATCCTTAATAAAAGAAACTACATAGAATGTGTTTTCCCGGGCAGGCAAATGCACGTAAGCAGGCATAAGAGATTCGATGAATCCTTTCCGCACCTCTTTGTTGGGATAAGCAAGTGTATAAAGCTGAAATTCAGGGTCATATCCTTTGATAGTGAGATAACCGCTTTGATAAAGTACGGGAAGAGGGTCAGTAATAGCACTCGTCGGGGCATCAAACTGCTCGGCAGTAGCCGTAGCACCGTCCAATTCACGAATATCGAAATTACTTTGCTGCAATATGTTTATCAAGAAAGTAGGCGTTCCGGTAGAAAACCAGAAATTTTCATAACTCTTTTGAGCAAATGCATTAAACAAACTGAACGGATTATAAACATCTTCACATTTCTTACTGAAATGATAACCGTCATACTGTTGTTTCAGATGCATGCAAGCCTCCTCATAGGTTTCATCATTGGCCTGTGCCATCATCTCAATATCAATTTTCAGTTGCGTACGCAATTCCTGCTCGGTAATACCACAGATAGCGCTATAATCATCCCGCATACTGATATTCTGCAAATTATTCAATTCACTGAAAATACTCATCTGACTGAATTTGCTGATACCTGTCAGGAAAAGAAAGCGTAGATATTCCCCTTGTGCTTTCAAAGGACTGAAGAATTTCCGCATTTCTTCACGAAGATCATTTTGCAGTTCCGGCAAATGATTACTGTCTAATAAAGGAGCGTCATATTCGTCGATAAGTACTACTACCTGCAAACCTGTCTGCTGATATGCCCTTTTTATTATTCCGGAAAAACGAGCCGCATAACCTTCTTCTTCCGGATCATTACCATAAATTCGTTCCCATTCACGAAGTTGAAGATTTAAACGTTCTTCTAAATCAGACATAGCAGTGTACTTTGTCATGCTGAAATCTATGTGCAACACCGGATAGACATTCCACTCTTTCTCCAAACGTTCCATCGCCAATCCTTGGAACAAATCTTTCTTCCCTCGAAAATAAGCATCAAGAGTAGATACCAGCAAACTTTTCCCAAAACGGCGAGGACGACTCAAAAAATATACCTTATTGGTATTTGCCAGACGATATATCAACTCCGTCTTATCTACATATACGTTGTTGTTATTACGTAAATCTTCAAAATTCTGTATCCCTATCGGGTATATTCTGAAAGTGCTATCCATAACGCTTATCTTTATTAAAATGAAATGTAGACAAATATAGGGATTAAAAAAGATACCACAAACAGTACATACTGTTTTCTACACCTCATTCTGTTAAAAGCAATCATCTTATACTTTTCTCTTTCTAAAAACAATGAAGTAGTTGGAAATTTACTACCTTTGTGTAATTGAGTTATAAAACCGGAGTATATGAGTAGTAAAATTTACCCTATTGGCATACAGAATTTCGAAAAGATTCGTAATGACGGTTATTTCTATATTGATAAAACGGCATTGATGTATCAAATGGTAAAAACCGGTAGTTACTATTTCTTAAGCCGCCCGCGCCGCTTCGGAAAGAGTCTGCTCATCTCTACTCTGGAAGCTTATTTTCAAGGAAAGAAGGAACTGTTCACGGGACTGGCTGTAGAAAGGCTGGAAAAAGACTGGATTAAATATCCGATATTACACCTAGACCTTAATATCGAAAAATATGATGCACCGGAAAGTCTGGATAATATACTCGAAAAATCGTTGACTGCATGGGAAAAGCTCTATGGTGCCGAGCCATCCGAACGCTCATTTTCCCTGCGTTTTGCCGGTATCATAGAACGCGCCTGCAAGCAGGCAGGACAACGCGTAGTTATTTTGGTAGATGAATATGATAAGCCCATGTTGCAAGCCATCGGCAACGAGAAATTGCAAAAACAATTCCGGGACACTTTAAAACCTTTCTATGGAGCACTCAAAACAATGGATGGCTATATAAAGTTTGCGTTCTTGACCGGCGTTACAAAGTTTGGCAAAGTCAGTGTGTTTAGCGACTTGAATAATTTGGATGACATCTCAATGCGAAAAGATTATGTTGAAATCTGCGGTGTCAGCGATCAGGAGCTTCATGAAAACCTAGATATCGAACTTCATGAGTTTGCAGAGACGCAAGGTTTGTCGTATGACAAGCTCTGTACAAAACTAAAAGAATATTATGATGGCTATCATTTTACACATAATTCTATCGGTATATATAATCCGTTTAGTCTGCTCAACGCTTTCAAATATAAAGAATTTGGCAGTTATTGGTTTGAGACGGGGACACCTACCTATCTGGTTAAGTTACTAAAAAAGCATCATTATGATCTGGAACGGATGGCACACGAGGAAACCGATGCACAGGTATTGAATAGCATAGATTCCGAATCAACCAACCCGATTCCAGTGATTTACCAAAGCGGATACCTCACCATTAAAGGATATGACGAACGTTTTGGCATATACCGTTTAGGTTTTCCCAACCGTGAAGTAGAAGAAGGTTTCATCCGTTTCTTACTTCCTTTTTATGCGAATGTGAATAAGGTGGAATATCCGTTTGAAATTCAAAAGTTCGTTCGTGAAGTAGAGGCCGGAGACTATAGCTCTTTCTTCCGCCGCCTGCAGAGTTTCTTCGCTGATACGACTTACGAAGTAATCCGGGAGCAGGAATTACATTATGAAAATGTACTTTTCATCGTTTTCAAACTGGTTGGTTTCTATACCAAAGTGGAATACCACACCAATAACGGACGCATAGACCTCATCCTGCAGACAGACAAATTCATTTATATAATGGAGTTTAAGCTGAATGGTACAGCGGAAGAGGCGTTGCAGCAGATTAACGACAAACGATATGCATTGCCTTTCGAAGCAGATGGGCGAAAACTGTTCAAGATAGGGATTAACTTCAGTGAGAAAACCCGTAATATCGAGAAATGGGTGGTGGAATCCTGAATGAGATATTCCCGCACATTGAAAAAATGCATGGATTCAAACAACATCAAGTTATTCAAATCTATGCATTTACAATATACAATAATATTATTAACGTATTTCTTTCACAAAATAAATCAAGGCCGGGAAGTGGTCACTATATCCATTTAAAAAGTATTACTGGAGAAAGTATTTATTATCTACGGTAATATTTATTCTAACCCAGGCCAGGCTTTGGTTGAGTAAGTGGCTTCAAGTGCATTTTCCAAGTTATCATTAAGATTGGGAAAGAAATCGATTCCTGTTTTTTCTTCCAGTTCGTCTATCGTAAGGGCGTAGTCGGCGAGTCTGATTGTTGACGGTTTGCTGTCTTGGTGTTCCATCCAAAAGGCTATCGCTTTGAACGATTCGCCTTTCTTAAACAATAAAGCCATGTAGTAATATTTGGGAACGGGCTTGCTGCGGTCGCCGCCGATATATTCCTTAATATGTTCTTCCTTATCAATCGTTCCGCCTTTCACTACGTACAAGGTGTCGGAAGCGGTACAGCTACGTCCCCACGACTGCACTTGTCCTTCCAATGCCAGCCAAACGCCTGTATTGAAATTGTTTCGTTGCGGGCTCATGTTGGTATAATAGAAAGTCTGATCATTGGCTTCTTGCAAATAAAGTCGGTCGGCTGAAGCACAGAGGTGCCCTCTATCATAACCTCTTCTCCCGAAGTCTGCTTGTACGCGCTGGTATTCTGTGCCAAGCAAAGGGTCTGGGATAAATTCATTGCCACGGGTTGCTGTCTGTAACCGGGTCTGATTGTCGAACCGGAATGCAATCCAACGGGAGTGTTTCTTACTTTTATCATATTCCATACTAAAAGAGGTTATTTTCTGCCCGTTGAAAGTAGTAGAGTGAGTTATGAATACATCGTTTACGCCATTGCGAAGAGCCGGAAGTTCTACGATGCCGGTGGCAAAATTATTGGAATCGTAATTGTCATCTTTATCACAAGCGATAATTCCAACACACAAAACTCCCAATAAAACATATTTTAATTGACATTTCATTGTATTTCTTTTTGAATTAAATATAGACTACAATATCAAATTATCAGTTGTCTAAAGAAATAGAAAGCTGCCCTCAACAATAAGGACAGCCTTCATTATCAAATTATAATCAGAGAAGTATTATATCTCTGTAATGGTTACAGGCCCCTTAAGTCCCGGAACCGAGAAATATTTCTCCAGATTAGCTTGTATCAATACTAATTTTCCTTTATTTGTTGGATTTGTTTTTAATCCCCATGTAGTACGCCAAGTCGCTGGACTCTTTGGTAATTCGACAGGAATTAACTTTTCCGGTGCTGTCTCAGTTGGAGAGTCAGCCAATAATAGATTAGTATCACCTGCAAAATTCTCAAACTGAAGATTTTTTTCTGTCATAGACCCATTATTGGCAAAACCTACAATATAACCTTTCACATAATATGGACCTTTTTTTGTGCTATTGAGCGTTATTACATCTTCCACAGAGTATGGATGTGCTTCTGAACCATCAGCTTCCTCAGGTTTAGGCTCTTCACCACTCTTTTCAGTAGCATATAATCTTATATTATAAAGACGAATACCAAAAGCATTGTCAGTTCCATTAGTAGAAAATTTCAAAGTGGAATTATCTGTTCCAACCACCGAGATTTCAACTTGCATTTCATGAAATATTCCACTAACTTTACCATTACCCACAACTTCTTTACTAACAGGAGTGACTTCCTGATCATTAAATGTGAGTTTCAAATGATTCAGATCATCAATTTCTGTCGTCTTATAGACATTAGATGCAATCTCATAAACTACAATAAACTTGGTATATCCTGTTGCATTAATGTTACTAATTAAAAACTCACCAGCTTTATTCGCAGGGAACCAAATATTATTTATTTTCCGAGATTCTTCCGTATTCTCCGGTGTTCTATGAGCAATTGCACGAATATCAGCAGTAGTAGCTGAATATGAATAATTATTATCCCAATGAGTAAAATTTGCAATAGCCGTAGTACTTCCCAATATATTTGCTTCCACATCCGACCCAAACTTCTCTGTGAATATTAATTCACCTTCAATCGGTGTCGGACTTGGTTCAACAGTACCACCTCCTTCACCTTCTCCTGTTACTTTCACATTTCTCACTTCCCATGTACCTACATCAGAAGTAGTACTCATATATTTGAAAGCAAATTGAATATTTTTACCTACATAGCTAGAAAGGTTAATATTACCAGATGAAACAAATTTCCAATCAGAATTAGTTCCGTATGTTGGAATTGTAACTTGGGTCCAATCAGAAGCTGTACTTTCCTTCACCCATACAGTTAACTCTTTTGTTGGATCGCCACAGAATTTATGAGCATGCTCAAATGTTAATGAAGCACTTGTTGCTTTTGTCAAATCTACAGCAGGAGATATCAACCAACTTTCTGAAGCTTCCTTTTCTGTTGCAGAAATAAAAGCACTAGCTTTCATATATGTACTAGTAGTACCACCTGCTTCCGGTGTATAAGATTCCCACTTCCAGATTTCTTCAACCTTAGCAGGACGTGTTTTATCTTCGATAGTAAAAGAGCCTTTGTCTGAAGCAAATGTCTCCTCAAAGAATGTGACATTACCAACCGGTGGTTCAGGTTCTTCACCACCTTGTTCCTCACCAATTGGTTGATTATTAAACACCGCAGCTGTTGTATTAATCAACGCAGCCTTTCCAAAGCCCTTGCTCAACTCACCTTGAATCAACAACAGACCACCTTTATTATCCGGATGATCTTTCAGATTTAAAGCATTTGCCAAATCACTTCCGTTCTTTATTTTAACCGGCAAACATTTGCTTTCATTAGTTTCGTCAGGACTTTCTGCTATCAAAACATTAGATGTAATATTGAAAGGAGCAGTAAAACTAGCCTTATTACCAGCAAATTCACCTTTATCATCATATACATTCTCAATTGCTCCTACAATATACCCTTGCACCCAAGCGATAGAGCCATCTTGTTTCTGCTGAGCAGCTTCAATATTATATGGATTTTCCTTAGTACCATCTCCTACGACTCCCGGAGCATCACCTTCTCCCAATATATCATAAGGAGCAGGAACATCACTACATGAACTAAATGTAAACACCGCAAGCAGTGTTAAGAATAAAGCATTTAGAATCTTTTTCATAATTATATGTGTTAATTGAATTAATTATTTCGTTTGATATCATTTAAAGTGCGGACAATAACCTCCCATTGGTTATTGTAACGTAACAAAATACCTGTAATATTCACACTACCTTGCGGCATTACCTCCTTTGAGAAGTTTGCGTAAGCACTAGTATAAAGGAACAAGTTACTTCCACTCTCTGTACCATCAGCATAAGTGAAATAACGCTTTACGGAACCTTCATCACCAGGAGCGTAGGTTGCCGTTCCGTCTGCTTCGGAAAGCTTTACGTTTTTAAAAGTAACCAATACCGGCGCTGCCTTCAAATCAATAGCAGCAAGCTCGGCAGGCGTACTAACCTCAATCGGTTTCAATTCCTCATAATACAACTTCGGTTCATTAATCAGACGAACATGCTGCTTCCATACATACTCGGGCATACGTCCAACTGAATTATTATAAACAGTACCAATTTGCGCTTGCTTACGGTAGCTACCGATCTGCAAACCCTTACAATCGATTACCACTTTCTGGCCTACCGGACAAAATGCATACAAACCGGTTGCATTAACGCCAATAACAATAGCACCTGTTTCGTCTGCCACGACCAACTTCTTGTACAGATTACCACTCTCGTCATCACAGGTAATTACACCTTCAATACGGGTTTCACCTTCAATAGTAGTATAAGTATCTTTACTCGTATCTATAAAGTCATTATATTTTTCTTTCAACGCAGCGATTGAAATTGTGCGCCCTTCCGGAATAGAATTATTGCCATAGGCATTACCTGTTACCGGGTCATCATAGTTCTCGCAAGAAGTAAGAACTGTACCACATAACAGCAATCCGGTACATAATATAGATAGTAATTTCTTCATAATCGTTTCTTCCTTTCTTTTTGTTTTGGATTGATAACTACACATTCTTAAAATCTATAACCAATATTCAAGAAAGCATTGAACGGGAATGCATAGAAATACTTGGAGTTCTTAGAGAACTTGTAAATACGCGCGTCACCGTCTTTGTAATTATCATCACGGTTTTGTTCAAAGCCACCTGTACGGAGATCTGTATTATTCAAGATATTAGTCAGACTCAGATTAAGGCTAATACTCTTGCCATTACGCAAACGGATAAATTTCCCGATAGAAGCATCAAGCATAAATCCTCCGTCCAGTTTTTCCTGTCCCGGAACATTAAGAACCGGATTACCGTTAGCATCTACACCTGCACCGTTCTTATCCAATACACTTCCAAGGCGACGATAGCTTGAGAAGTCAATGTATACACGATCATAGTAATTACCTGTCAGGTTGAAGAACCAACCATTTATGTTATAATCCAGGGCAAGGCTATAAGCAGACAACGGTGTTCCATTAGCATGCAGACCTTTTGCATAAACACGATCAAGATTTGACTCATTTTCACTCTCGTATGTCAACACAGCATCAGGATTGTTTGCATATTTAGCATCACTCCAAGTACCAATAGCGGTTAATGAAAGTTCACTTGTCAGCTTAAATGTAGCTGCCGCTTCTATCCCCCAATGCTCCTTTTCAATACCGTTCATAGAAAGATAAGTGAAACGTGCTTCACTGTCATTATAGAATGCATCCATTTCCACCTGATTCTGGAAGCGTGTATAATAACCGGTCAAACGTCCCATTACCCATGAAGTATTGAAATTGTAAGTCAGATCACCACCGAAAATACGTTCTGTTTTCAAATCTTTCACAAAATCATTCTTAATACGCGGAGCAATGAAAGAGTTATAGGCAAGCGGTGCACGATCTTCATATCCTGCATTCAATGTAAACGAATGGTTGCCATTGATAGCCCAGCTTAATCCGGCTTTCACTCCCCCTTCCAAGAACTTGGCAGTACCGCTGCTACCCAATGACTTCAATGGAGCACGTCCGTTTCTCATTTGTCCGTCACGGAACATTTGTGTAGACCCAATCTTACCGGATACAAAATAATTGAGCGAACCGGCATTGTTTCCTTGATAGCGTATCCAGGCACTCTGTTTATTTACATAAATATTATAATTGTAACCAAACTTATCGCCTTCACCGATACGACGGTTCGGATTATCGAGGTCATTCTGTACCATAGTAGAACTTGCACCATGATCGCGCACTGCAAACTTATCAACATCAGTATAGAGTTGCGCACCCAACAAATCTTTCATTTTTTTATAGTGCATACCTTTCGTTGTATTCACCGCGATTCCTGCAACATAACTGTTACGTTCGTTCCATTGATGGTTGAATACTGAGTTGAAGTTGAATGCTAACTGGTCGTCATGACGTTCTTCTACATAATAGAGTGCTTCCTTACCCAATGAATTGGCTTGTTTATTGGCAAAATAAAGAGCATCCCAATCCAATTGACGATAAGCCTTATTATTCTTCCAATTATCAGTTACTTCATTAAATTGCTGCAACTCGTCAGGGGTAGGAACTGACTCCCATACGTCAAAAATAGAACTAGGCAACTTCTTATAATAATCCGGACGTGGATCCGCCGCATTACCATTCCAACCCAAAGCACTCTTGCCATAATTAGAATACTTGAATCCGGCACTTGTCACCAACTTCTTATTATCATCAATATTGAAGTTCCAAGAAGCAATAGCCGATGGTTCAAACTGACGCACAATACGTGCATTTCGTTTCTCACCATTTTGATATCCCCAGTTCGGATTGTAATAATGGCTATTGGCTAAATAATAAGCTTCTTCAGTAGCTGCCATCTGTTGACCTCTCTCTGTAGGTGTTCCCCATGTAGCTAAAGAAAGGCTGTGACGTTCATTAAATACTTTCTCTGCACCAAGGAAATAAGAGAAAGAGTTATACTTAATACCTTCAATATTACCTTCATTACCCCAACGATATCCCAATGAACCGGTAAATGCCCAGCCATTGTTCATCAAACCTGTGGAATAAGTGTACATTCCACGCAAAATGTAATTACGGTTACTACCAGACAATGTGAGTTTTGAACCGGCGGCATATTGACTGGCACGTAAATTAATATTAGTAGCTCCCCCTATCGCTCCAAAAGTAAAATTATTGACTTCAAAAGGACCGATACCTTCTTTATTACGGGTCGCGTCATTTAATCCCCCGATTAATCCGTAGCTGAAACGTCCTGTTTCTACATCATTGAATTGTACCCCATTGATGTACATATCGCTATACTGGGAATCATATCCCCTTACGCGAAATCTCATCGGGCTAAACAGATAACCTACATTTGACAGATAAACATCATTGTTGGAAGTGACTAACGCAGAGGTACTCTGAGCTGTATCATCTTCTTCATTCAATTGTGATTCTGTAAACATGAAAGAAGCATTGTCTTCACGGGCATTTTGCTTTGCCTTTTGCTGAGCCAAAAGTGCTGGTGTTAAGCAAAATAGCACGATCGCTAACCCTAGTCGTTGTTTCATAATTTAATTTATATTAATGTTAATTGGTCTTTCATTTTGCAATACAAATGAAATAAACTATCATGCAAAATAACAAAGAAATTTATGAATAACAATGTTTTTTTCGAAAAAAGTCGCTGCAATAGGCGGTTTTTCCGTTTTCTTTTTAGATATTTGTCATACGAATGTCAAATTACCCACTTTTAAAATGAATTTTAAAGATGAAAAAAAACCTAATGACTCTCGGCCTACTTGTCTTTTTTGTCCTAATGGCTTATGGACAAGAAAAGAAATACGCCCTCTACAGTGTAGCTTTCTACAACATGGAGAATTTATTCGACACAATCCATGATGAAGGTAAAAACGACTACGAGTATTTGCCCAATGGAACGAACCAATGGAATTCGATGAAATATAAGGCAAAGCTGAAGAATATGTCGGAAATTTTAAGTAAACTTTCAACTGACAAGTTGCCAATGGGACCTGCCATTATCGGTGTATCTGAAATCGAGAACTACAGAGTTCTGGAAGATATTCTGAAACAACCAGCTTTAGCTGACAGAGATTATAAGTATATTCATTATGAAGGCGAAGACAGGCGCGGCGTAGATTGCGCATTCTTCTACAATCCGAAATTATTTGAACTCTCAAACAGCAAGCTTGTTCCATATGTATATATAAATGATACAGTGCATAAAACACGCGGCTTCCTTATTGCCAGCGGCTATATAGCTGGAGAGAAAATGCACTTTATTGTCAACCATTGGCCTTCACGCGCCGCTGCATCTGCTGCTCGCGAACGTGCGGGTGAGCAAGTCAGAGCAATCAAAGATTCTTTACTAAGGGAGGACTCTGCTGCAAAAGTGGTTATCATGGGAGACATGAATGACGACCCGATGGACAAAAGTATGGCTGTGGCACTTGGCGCCAAGAGAAAACCGGCAGATGTTGGTCCGGAAGATTTATACAACCCATGGTGGGATACACTGAAAAAAGGCTACGGTACATTAATGTATAGAGGCAAATGGAACTTATTTGACCAAATTGTATTTACTGGAAACCTGTTAGGTAACGACCGTAGTTCATTGAAATACTATAAACATGAAATTTTCCGTCGGGATTTCATGTTCCAAAAAGAAGGGAAATATAAAGGATATCCAAAACGAACGCAAGCAGGTGGTGTATGGCTAAACGGATATAGCGATCACCTACCTACCATAATTTATTTAATTAAAGAAGTAAAATGATAAAAGGATTATTTAAGTTATTTATTCTGTTCATAGTTTATAGCACAGTTGTATCTTGTAGTGAACAGAATATTCCGGACCTACCAGAAAATCCGGGCAATACCAATCAAGGAATTGCCTCTATTGACCAAACGCAAATCAATGCCAATGGAGGCGGATTTATCATTCGTGTAAAAGCTGACGGCACATGGCAGGCTTCAAGCAGTGAGACTTGGTGTACATTGAGTAGAGCATCGGGCAATGGAAATGGCTCTATCAGTGGATATATGAAAGCAAATACCAGTACAGAACGTAATGTAACTATTACAATCACTTCAGGAAAAGAGAAGGCAATATTCACCATAAAGCAGTTGGCCGGCAACGGTTCCAATCCTGATCCTGACCCAAGCCCAGACCCAGACCCAAATCCGGGTCCAGATCCGGAAAAACCTTCGGGATATGCAGGAAGAATTGAGATTCCTGTATTAAAGGGAGGAAGTATGAATATATTTCATACATGGACTACCAAAGAAAATGGCAAAGAAACTGTCACATACAGTTATGAATATGACTGTACGAAAAAGCATGTACGCTGGGTAGCATTTACCTTCGACAATTATACATGTCAATCAAATGTAAAACGCTCTGATGCATGGAAAGAGGACACCAATATCCCTGCGCAATACAGAACATCAAAAAGCGACTATAACCCAGAGTATACAAGAGGACATATGGTTGGTTCCGGTGACAGAGTATATAGCAGAGCTGCAAATGAACAAACATTTTATTATTCTAATATGAGTCCGCAACAACAAGCCGGTTTCAATACTGGTGGCGGTGTTTGGAATAATGTAGAAGACCAAGTACAAGCATGGGGACAAATCAACAATCCTGCAGACACTCTATATGTTGTCAAAGGTGGTACTATTGATAAAGAAGAAGATATACGCACTCGGACTAGCACAGGAGTAGCTGTTCCTAAATATTATTTTATAGCAGTCCTGTCGTATAAGAACAAACAATATAAAGGTATTGCATTCTATGTAGAACATACAAATAATAAGACCAATCTTATTAAACGCTACTCTATGTCTATTAGAGAATTAGAGCAGAAAACCGGAATCAATTTCTTCCACAACCTTGAAGATGCAATTGAAAACAACGTAGAAATTAACTATAATCCCAGTGATTGGAGTTGGAAAGAAGGTTAACCCCAACATACTGAAATATAATAAAAGCCAGCGGAATGCTGGCTTTTATTATATTTCAATTGTCATTTCAATCTGTCAGAACCGATAAGCCCCCGAGACTTAAAAGGCATAATAGAAGAATAACAACAAAACAAGGTTACAAGCAATCACCACACCGAATCCTCCCAAAATCCAAGGGCGGAGTTTGCTCCCCTTTCCGGCAAAAAACAGCGCATAGAGCATATTGACTAGTATATTACTGATGATAGCCTGCATGCTACAAGCCGTAATAACCAGCACAGCAACACTGCCTGTATTTTGCAACAGGTTTAATATGAAAGGCGTGATATCACTAAAGCCTGATACAAAAGAAAGAAGATTCAATCCGCCTGTACCTGCATAAACCAAAGTATAGTGTGTCAGAATAGTAAAGACTACAAAAAGTACGGCAAAAATCAATGCTACTTTGAACTCCAACGGGTTGCTGCTATCATCGTCTTCTTCGGTAGCAGGCTGACCTTTCGGGCGTTTTTGCCGGGAATGGATAAACCATCCCACAACGGCTGCTACGACTGACATAATCAGCAGATACGGATAAATAGAAAGGAAGATTTCCCTGCTAAAGATAAGTATCAGTATCATAAAACGCAAGAACATCATGCTAACAGCCAGCAACATGGCGCCCACATATTCGGTAGCTTCTTGTTCCGAGGCTTTCCGGCTCTTACGGGCCAGCACCGAGATAGTAGCCGTACTGCTATACAATCCACCAATAATACCGGAAACCAACGTTCCGGATTCATGGAATACATACCTCTTTAATAAATAAGAGAGATAGGAAATACCGGAGACGACAACCGTCGCCAGCCAAATAGAATAAGGAGTGAGATTAATATCCGGAATCAGGTTCTTATGCGGAAGCATCGGTAATATGATACCACTGATAGCCAAGAATTTCGCCAACGTTATCATTTCGTCATTCTTCATGCGTTGGGCAAACTCCGTAAAGGTGTGTTTGAGTTCAGTCAATAAAAGTACAGTCACTATCACCATGACGTAGAACCAGGAAGGCTGCGTAGCCACAATGGGAGCCATACAATACGTAATCAAGGCAATGATAATAGTTGTAACGCCAAAGACATGGAATTGGGATTGCTTCACATAATAGTTTAATCCCAACAATAAGCCCAGCACTGCGCCACCACCCATAAACAAACGCATATCGGTAGGATCCAGTATATAGAGCAGGTATCCCAATATACCTATGAAAGTAAAGGTACGGTCGGTTCCGAAAAGAGTCGTTTCTCCCTCACGTTTCAAACTGATCCGACGTTGCGAGAGTCCGATTAATAAAGAAAACAAAGTTACCAATACAAAAGTAACCAATTCCCGCGGCACATAATTGTACAACTGTTCCATATCCATACATTACTCTTTTTAGATAAGAACAAATATACAGTTTATTTGTTAACGTTCACCACGTTTTATACGGTTTTTTCATTAGCTGTGAGTTGTAGTAGCGTATGTCGCCCGTGACCTCCTCACCGATAAAGTCGGGTTTTACAAAAGCCTCATCTTCTGATGCCAGCTCTACTTCTGCCACAATAAGTCCTTCGTTCTCACCATAGAATTCGTCAACTTCGAATACATGTTTGCCACTGCGCACCAAATAACGAGTTTTATCAATAATACCCGGTTCGCAAAGTTTCATCAACTCTTCTGCTTCTGACAAGGGCAGCTCCTTTTCCCACTCATAGCGACTGGTGCCGGAAGCATTAGACGCTCCCTTAATAGTCAGATACCCTCTATTGTCACGAATACGGACCCGGACAGTTCTCCCGCGAGCACTGCTGATATACCCTTGCACAATACGGCTCTGCGCAAATGCAAAAGGTTTGAATTCTCCGGAAACTAAAAATTTACGTTCTATTTCTTGTGCCATGACGCAAAGATAAATTAAAAATTGAGAATTAAAAAATGATTGTTTAGTACCCCTCACACTACCCACAAAAGAACCGCAACAGCTTAATTCTCATTTTTTAATTCTCAAATTATTTCAGAATCTCGTCATAAATTCAATTATGATCTTATCCTGTTCGGATTCTTTAGGTACACCGGACTTCTTATAGAAATATTTTTCGAAATTCAGCCGCAAGTCAGCGATAAAGGCTTTAGAAAGACTTAGTGTGATTCCGCCTGTCACACGATGGCGGTCATAATCATTGATTATCAAAGCCTTGGTTATTTCATCTTTCCTGCCGTCACTATGATCCGTCATCATGTCATAACGGGCAAGAAATGAAATCTTGTTGAATACCTTTTTCAATGGTAAATCGTAATTAATGAAACTATTCATAGCATGCACATCCTTGAACGCTTCATGCCCATACATCTTATATAAGTATTCTGCTTCAATATGGAAACGGTTATTCTGATAATAAATACCGACATCATACACATTGATTCGTACATCTTCCGGTTTTATCATTTGGGTGCTGAGTGTTACATTCCAATTCTTATCAGGCAACAGTTGCGCTTTCACCGAATAATTCAACGTCTTATGCCATTCTTTCTGATTCGTCAAGCCGGAACCGTTGAATAATCCTCCTTCAAGGATAAATGGGACGCTTCCTTTATTTATATAAGCCGTAGTAAAACCAACATCGCGTACATTCCCGACTTGTTTGGCAATGAACGAACGGTTTGCGAAATATTGCTGATGGGGAGAGCGATGTGCGTCTATCGTGAAAGGAACACGCATTTGTCCAATCGTAAAATTCAAGTCTTGCAGCGGAAAGACACGCGCATAGGCATCAAGCATTTTAATAGATCCTTCGTCCGAAAGGTCGATTTCCGCTTTATAAGCCACCAACGGATGCACATTTCCTGAAACGCTGAAACGCGCATTACGTACCTCGAAACGGCTTTCCTGCGTTTCCGTCTGGTATTCATATTTTCCTCGGATGGTTCCATGAATTTCAGGCAGATAATCTTTAAATTCCATTGTTTTCATCTCCAGTTTTTTGCCATCCCCGGCATCTTCCTTGGCCTGTCCGAAGACCGATGTCGCTAGCAAAAGCGTAACGACTGTTGTTGTGATTCTACTCATTTCAGTTGTTTGCTACTTAATTCGTAGCAAAAGTACAACTGCGAGGATACACAAAAATGACAATTTGAATACGGATAAATTACAGAGAAGTTACATTCCTATTACATGGGTTACGGATGTGTTACAAATTAAAAGAGTTCACTACAGATTACACGGATTACACAGATTTTTCTCCTATAATCTGTGTAATCTGTGGTGAATAATCAGCCAAAAAAGGAATATGCGATCAGCATAATCAGCGCCAAAATAATCAATGAGACAAACACTATTTTGACAACTCTTTGGGCTTGCTCTTCTTCCTTTTTGCTTATTGCTGTTTTTTTCTTACTCTTACCCATAATAGTTAGCTTTAAAGTTCAACGCTAACAAAGTAAGAACAAATCTTTTAACTTTCCAAAAATAACACTTGCTAATTTTGCACTTTATGACTCTTGTGAGGAAAATTCCATCAGATAGGCTTTGATAAAGCCATCTATCTTACCGTCCATCACACCGTTCACATCCGAAGTCTGATAGTTGGTACGATGATCCTTCACGCGACGGTCATCAAATACGTAGCTACGGATCTGGGAACCCCACTCGATCTTCTTCTTACCGGCTTCCACCTTTGCCTGTTCTGCCATGCGGTGCTGCAATTCCTTATCATACAAGATGGAACGTAGTTGACGCATTGCATTCTCACGGTTCTTCGGCTGGTCGCGGGTTTCGGTGTTTTCAATCAGGATTTCTTCTTCCTCGCCAGTATAAGGATCTTTGTATTGATAACGCAAACGGACACCGGATTCTACCTTATTTACATTCTGTCCACCGGCACCACCGCTTCGGAAGGTATCCCAAGAGATACGTGCAGGTTCAATGTTCACTTCAATACTGTCATCTACCAGCGGAGTAACGAACACGGAAGCAAAGGAAGTCATCCGTTTACCTTGTGCATTGTATGGAGAAACACGAACCAAGCGGTGCACACCGTTCTCGCCCTTCAAATAACCGTATGCAAAACCACCTTCAAGATTGATAGTACAGGTTTTGATTCCGGCTTCGTCACCTTCCTGAAGGTTGGCAATGGTAGCTTTATAACCGTTCGTCTCGGCATAACGCAGATACATACGCATCAGCATGGAAGCCCAGTCCTGACTTTCCGTACCACCGGCACCTGAATTGATTTTCAACACACAATCCATCTGGTCGGCTTCGTCACGAAGCATATTTTTGAGTTCGAGCGCTTCTACAGCTTCGTAAGCTTTCGCATAAGCTACGTCCACATCTTCCTCAGTCACCAACTCTTCCTTATAGAAATCAAAAGACAGTTCGAGTTCGTCTGCCAGCGTCTTGACTTCATTATAGCCGTCAATCCACTTTTGCAGGTCTTTCACCAATTTCATTTGAGCTTCGGCCTTCTTTTGGTCATCCCAAAATCCCGGAGCTTGTGTTCTCAGTTGTTCTTCTTCGACTTGAATTTTCTTCCCGTCGATGTCAAAGATACCTCCTCAGCGCATCAGTGCGCTCTTTCACGTCTTTAAGTTGTTCAATAGTAATCATTTGATTTACAATTTTATTATTTACAAATTTCAGATATCGGGTACAAAGATACGCAAAATTCCGCTACTAAAAAGAAACAACAGACTATGCGTTTTCTTCATACATCTTTTCTATCAAATCTTTATAGTTTTCCGAAACGACCGAACGTTTCAATTTCAACGTATTAGTCAGTTCCCCACGCTCCATACTGAACGGTTCAGGAAGTAAAGTGAAACGCTTGATCTGCTCGTAATGCGCAAACTGCTGTTGCAAGGTCTCTATCCGTGCACGGAACAGACCGACAATCTTAGGATGCCGCAACAAATCAGCCATATCTTTGTATTCGATGCCCTTCTCCTTTGCATACTCTTTCACATATCCGTATACAGGAACAATCAGAGCAGAGACAAACTTACGCCGATCGGCAATAATGGCAATCTGGTCGATATACCGGTCGATGACCAGTTTCGTTTCCAAAGCCTGCGGAGCAATATACTTGCCATTCGATGTCTTGAACAAATCCTTGATACGTTCCATCAGGAAAAGCTGACCATTCTTGAAATAACCCGCATCCCCCGTGTGAAACCATCCATCGGCATCAATGGCAGCAGCCGTAGCTTCCGCTTTCTTATAATATCCTTTTGTGATAGTCTTACCGCGAAGCAGGATTTCATTATCCTCACCTATCTTCACTTCAATCCCGGGTAATACGACACCTACCGAACCGATGTCATAGCCTACGGGCAACGTACAGGATACAGTAGCCGTAGATTCTGTCAACCCATATCCAACCACCATATTGATGCCTACCGAATGGACGAATTCATTGATTTCATCGGGCACAGCAGCACCGGCAGTAGGGAAAAAGTTACCATTCTCAATGCCAATAGTCTTCTTCAGTAAAGAATAGATGGTCTTTTCGTAAAACTTATATTTCAACTGATTCATCATCGGCGGAGTCTTGCCCTGACGCAGATAATCCAGATTATGGATTTTACCTACCCGGATAGCATCCAGCATCAGTGCTTTCTTCAACCCTGTTGTTTCGTTTATTTTCTCCTGTACGCCTGCATACACTTTCTCCCAGAAACGGGGAACACTACACATCAGTGTCGGACGGATTTCCTTAATAGTCGTCTGAATATCCGCCGGACGGAGATTGATACAAATCTGCACCCCCTTATGGATACAAAAATAACACCATGCTTTCTCAAACACGTGTGTCAAGGGGAGGAAATTCATAGACACATCCTTATCCGACATCGTTGTCAAACGGTCATCGTGTGTATGAAACTGTTCCAAATAGCAGGAATGATGAAGCATGACGCCCTTCGGTTCACCCGTTGTGCCGGATGTATAGAGAATGTTTGCCAAATCATCGTATGAAGCCCGTTCGGTACGCTCTTCTACCGTATTATTATGAGGCAGCCCCTCTCCCAACGCCATAAACTCGTCAAAATAGATAGAGGATACATCACGAGGATCCTTCACCACCGAACGGTCAAAAATAATCAGCTGTTGCAGGGAAGTACAGAAACCGAAGATACTGAAAGCAGCATCATACTGGAATTGCTCACCTACAAAAAGATAACGTATTTGTGCATCATTGATAATATATTGCGCTTGTGCCGGAGAGCTGGTTGCATAGAACGGAATTGTAACAACCCGATTGGCAAACGCACCAAAGTCTACATAAAACCATTCAGGTTTATTCTGCGAAAAGATTCCGATATTTTCTTGTTCCTCTACTCCCAGTGCCACAAGTGCGTTGGCCGCTTGCCTCACTGTCCCGGAGAATTGATTCCAAGTAATCGGAATCCATTGTGCCGTCTCATAGTCGCGATATCTCAGAGCTACCTTGTTGCCATATTTTTCAGCCTGACGATGGACTAAGACAGATAAATGATGATAAGTCATACTCTTTGTATTAGTAAATATGGCGCAAAGGTATTGGTTTTATTTGAAACTATTGCTCAAAATTAGTCAGAAGTTTTAGTTTCATGGTTTGAATAAAAGGGAAATAGAAACGGAAGAATTGCGTTTAAAGATT
This sequence comes from uncultured Bacteroides sp., assembly GCA_947038155.1. Classification (GTDB taxonomy): domain Bacteria; phylum Bacteroidota; class Bacteroidia; order Bacteroidales; family Bacteroidaceae; genus Bacteroides. The sequence continues at coordinate 80,651 of CAMQVH010000007.1, forward strand.
CATTCAGAATGCATATCTCAAACGACCTTAGACAGATTCCATTTCAGTACAAGTCACTACAGGATGCTCCTTGCTTTTGAAGTCCACACGAAGTCTGCGCATATAGTCCGGTCGAGCCTCTTCGCCGGCAGGCTTCAACGCCTCAATGAAAGGGGTGATTTCGAGCTTTCGATATGCCTTGCAGTGATATACTGCCGTTGTGTCCGAGGGATGTATCTCCACATCAAACTTCTCTTTAGCCACCAACACGACTTCCAACTGTTCTCTTCGGCGCCAAGCATTTATAATAGGATGGAATTCGGATATATGCCGTTCAATTAAATATTGTTTTCCTTTTTCTGTGAGCCATACGGTGGCACTGACTGAGGCACTGTCTCTACGAATGACATTATATGTTATTAGACTGGCGTCCCGATAGCGAATCATGCACGAGTCGCATCCGTGACATTCGTATGTCTCGCCCATATAATTACCGTTTACAATCCACACATTACTGATGGGAGTTTCCGTACCTCCCGGAAGAGGATGGGTGACATGCGGATATTTGCCCCCGAGAGGCAAGGTAACTTTACCTGTCTGCAAAACAAGAGCATACAACTCCTTATAAGGCTCGAGATGATTGCGGACTACGCGTTCCACATCAGCGTAGTTGCCACCACTACAGGCCGTGCAAAAGCATATCACAGCCATAGCAAACACTCCAACAGTGACAATACTTCGTGAAATAATATTAGATAGCATGTTAAGCATATAGTCAAGCATATAGTCAGGAATAAACAAGTAATCAATAATAAAAAGGAAAGAACACAAACTGCACAAGTTATATTAGAAAATAGGGGAATTCTCAGAATACCTGACCTATGCAATTTGTGTTCTTTCTATCACTCTACACTACTTGATAAAGGTAATCTCGTAGATATCCGGTCCTGTACCACCGCTGGTTGTCAACATTTCATCAAACTTGAGGGCATGCATATTAACGGGCTCCTTGAACTTCATATATATAACGCCATTGTTATTTCTGACAAATTTACCATACGAAATGAATCCGCTGCCTTCATCCACATACACGTTCATACTTCCAAGCTTGTAGCTATTAGTAACAACATCGATTCTGACTCCCAGTATTCTGGTAGGCTCTGAGAAAGTCATTGTCAGGTAATCACTTTTTTTGCCGGGATACCACGTAGTCCCCGAACGGTTTCCATCATACAGACATTCCAGCCTATTGGTTTTGCTTGACTCAAAAAGAACATTGTTGTTGAAATACTCTCCTTCAATCTCATCATTAGACGGATCAATATTATCCTTTTCCAACCTGAGACTCATCTCTATCAACACGTTATAGTACTGCCCCGATATTTTCACTCCACTGATAGCATCTACAAATTCCAAACATAGCGGGAGAACATATCCCGGCATTGCATTCAATACATCCGGCTTGGTGATATCCAAAGCGATTGTCCCCTCTCTGCTTCCGGCGGTTATGATGGCATCAGCCAGTTCGAATGCTTCGTCCGGCAACTCTGCCAAAGTATGTCCTTCCAACAAATCGAGATCCTTTCTAAGACGTACCTTGACATCTTGATCCAAAGCCTTTTTCAATTTTACATTAAAGGTGAACTCAGTCCCTTCGGTTATCGTAGTCTGTGTCCCATCACTCTTGGCATTCAGTTTCATCACAGTCTTACCCTCCAGATACAAAATATTGGAAGGATCAAACGGAAACTCCTCTGGAATATCCACAAATACATAGTTTGCATCAAGCTGATAAGCCAAATCCTGGCTTACCACTTCTCCCTGATTGTCATCGCTACAGGCCGAAAAAAGAGCTACAGCCGACAACAAATACAGCAATTGAATTATTTTTTTCATTTGTCTTGATTTTTAATTGATTACACAAACAGAAGACTTATCATTCGATTTCTTCTTCGGAATTTTCCGGCTCTATAATAACCAAATCTTCCGATGGAAATTTCACATTGTCTACATACTGCATCGCAGGAGGATCTTCGTCCCATATACCCAACGTAGCGAAGTCTGAGAATTCCCAATTGCCGGTCAACTCTTCCATTTTATCATCTGCCACCCTTGTGAAAGGCATATACATAATCAGACCGGACTCTGCCGACGGATCGAGAGGCAGATACTCCTTGTCTATGATTTCGCCTTCGGTCAACGCCCTGTTCCACATACGCGCTTCGCGGAGGTAGACACCGGAGTATTTGGTATTACCGATATACAAGCAACACTTGGGGTCGTCAGAGAAAGCGATGGGCGAAGTCGGGAACGTTTTCTGCAACTCTCCGTTCACATAAACCGATACGGTGGAAGCATCTCTGTGGACAAAAGTAATATGCAACCATCTATTATTAGACAGAGACTTTTGAGTGAAAGTTTCCTCTCCGTCGCGCCCGTTCTTAACCTGTATGCCCCGCTGACGTTCAATACGGGTATAGAAATTGCCCGCACCGTTTTGGATGGACATAACCGTCCAGTTACCATCCCTATTAGGCAAGTTCCTATAGTACATGCTCACCTGCATGGTCCAATTAAACATAGGATCTTTTCTGATTTCCTCATTAGGTACCAGTGCGATACTTCCTCCACGTCTGAATTGTCCAACAGAAGTGATTATCTCACGGTTCAGACGGATGAGGGTAGACCTCGGCGAACTCAATATCTTATATTGGGAAGCAGCAGTCACACTTACCGGCACGGCCAAACGCTTAAAAGGAGGATATTTGGTCTCATCCAATTTCGGAATCCTCACCTCCACACTGGCGTTGTACTTTCCAGGCTCGATGGTCACCACGGCTTTTCCATGCGTTTCTTTCGTTTTTTTGGCATCCTCGCTATCTTTAGTGACGAACACAAAATCTTCTGCCGCCAAAGCTTCCATCGACAGACCAGCCTCGGCATTATATGCCGCCAACATTTCCTCATCCAACTCTATGGTCACTTCCACCGGTTTGTCAGCCAAATTAGCCAATCGGGGAGTGATTACAGCACTGGCACCCTCATTGGTCACTACCACTGAAATTACGCCATTACTGGTGGAGTTGCCCATATAAACCGCATTGCCGGTACCTTCTCCTTCACCGGTGACCATATCGCAAGCGGTAAAAAGTCCTAAGGACAGAACTACTAACGCTATATATTTTTTCATTTTATGCTTCATTTTATAACGTGATTATTTACTTAATAGGAGGATTCATGATAGAAATCGCCTTCCGTACGTTACGATACTCATTCTTCTCGGCTGCATCCGCATTGATGTGATAAGCACCGATTCCACCGGCCACACCGTCAAGGGTATTCACTATGAAATCCGCATAGCGAGTAAAATTCCCTTGGTTTGCGACGGCATTTTCAAATGTCTCCGTATAAATAATCCGGTCTTTCACATCGTTTCCCAAACGCTCGGTTATCCGAGACGGCCAAGAAGAGTAACCACCATGATAAGATTGTGCCACAAAGTAAGAGAAAAGACCTTTCATACTCGGAGACAGCCAATGAATTGAACCATTAATATTCAGTATTCTCTCTTTGCCGTCCTTGGCCTCCAGTTCGTCCAGACCATCGCGCAACGCTTGAAAGAAGAAGTTCTCATAATCTTTATTGCTATCTTGGCTACAAGAAATAATGGGCATTTCCTTACTCCATGGTTCTCCCTGATTCCAGTTTCCACAGTGCATTCCTCCCCAAGGAGAGGCATAAGAAGGTTCATAGTCGATATCAAAGCCGTCGTATCCATACTTGGCTATGGAATCGAGGATGGCATCGGCATATTGCTGGATTCCGGTATACGGGTCTTCAGACCATCCCCCGACAGGTTTGTTTTGGAGCCCGTTGCCTACCTCCTCAACAATCCATCCGACTATCACCTTGGTGCCTTTCTTCTGTACCTCTTTCATCTGTTTCAACCGATTGTCGCTAATATGGAAACAATTTCCCCAAATGGAGACAATATCCATACTGTCGGGAAGCAGCGTCAAATTGAAATATTCACCCGGAGCGGTCTCATCCCATGCGTTAAACCATCCGAACATCACCGGATGCTTGGTCTTTTTATACTCCCTCAAATCTGCAAGATAGAGTTCATAGAGGCGTTCGTTCTCCTTGGCTATTCGTACGGAGTCCTCATAATTCTGTCGCTTCTGCTCATCTTCTTCCGCCCATTTATCCTTATCACGCTTGTTGTACAAATCTTCCACAGCCTGTTTTTCCAAGTCGATGGTCTCTACATCAGTGCAGGCAAACATACAACCCGCTATAAGCGATAGAGCAAGCCATATTTTTATGCTATTCATCATTTCTGTATGTATTTAAGAGTTAATTTTTTACTTTTTTATCCCACCATACATTTACGGCGGCATTGTCTACACCACCCAAATACTGCTGGATGGCTTTTGTCAGGTTCTCATTATTGAGTTTGTATTCATCTTCCGGATAGGGGATACGACGCACTCCATCCTTGTATCCGTCGGTTGTCTTCACACCGGCATTAGTAAGATTGAGCACCGGAGGAATCTGACGCGGATATCCTGTACGTCTCCATTCGCTCCACGCCTCTTGTCCATCGGGGAAAAGGGCAAGATATTTCTGCGTGATGATGCGTTCCAACTTCTTCTCCATTTCGTCTTCTTCCACCCACTTCACGGTAATATTGCTGGGAGCCGCATGATTATAGGCAGCCTCCTTCATATCCTTGAAATCTGCCGGAGAAGCGGTACTGTTCAAATAACTGCCCAAGCTTACCTTACACTCCTCAAACGATTTCTGGATGCCCGATTCATAGAAATACTTAGCACTTCCGCCTCCCATATTGAAACCGGCCAGCACACCTTCGGCACGCAGGAAGTCTACTTCCGAAGCTCTCATCCAGTAGACAGGATCTTCCTCTTGAATGTTGGGCAAAGATGCCGCGTCATAGGTGTTTGCAGTAACCGGCATACCAGCACGCACCGCAGATGCTCCATTATTTTGGAAATAGGTAGCAATACGCGGATCATTATACCCTTTCAAGTAAGATTGAATAGTGGCTCCCATGCGGCTGTCATTATATTGTCCGGGATTAGCAATCTGGAACATAGGGTTTCTGATTTCAAAATTGGCACCTTTATGCATTTTCGCCATATCATCTACGCTTTCCATCACACCCAGCGGGTTTGTAACAGCCATTTCAGCATATTTGCGAGCCAATTCTTCATCGGCATAGCGCACGCGGATAGCCAAACGTAACATCAAAGAGTTGGCAAAACGTATCCACTTCGCCACATTGCCTTCGTACACCATGTCCGAAGCCAAAGGAACAACAGCACCGCCTCTCATGTAGAAATCGTAAAGAATCTGAACCGCTTCATCCAATTCTTCAAAGAACGAATGATACACCGCTTCCTGCGAATCGTATTCCACAGTGAACGAACCACTTCCCGCCTTTGAGTAAGGGATAGGGCCATACTTATCGGCAGAACGGTGCAACCCCATAATTTTAGCAATCTGTACAATAGCATACAATTCTCTATTAGGATTATCACCATTCAGATTGATTTTCTTCAACTGAATCCAGGGAGTAAAGATCTTAGACGTAGCATAATCAAACATATGATTTGTCCGATTTACATGGAAAAAGAACGTAGTGGGATTAGCTCCTTCTTCCCATTTGTTGTCGCGCGGGGAGAAGTAGCCCACCCATGAGTCGCCACAAAGATTGATGGATACCTGATATGCATTAACCTCAGCTGTATTGTCTGTTTTTAAAGGCACAGGAATGACGTGTTTTTCCAAGTTAGGCACATAAGCACCATTGAGCACACCGTCCAACTGTTCCATTTCCGTGTCGGAGTAATACGGGTTCTTATTGATTTCTTCAAATTCCGAGCATGAGGTAATTGCCATGAGTTCCGCGCATGCCAATAGTACCCCTGTTATCTTTTTTATTTGTAATTTCATAAATCTGAATATATTTAGTTGTTACAAGCTGAACTTAACACTGAATCCTAAGTTTCTCAAACTAGGCGGCATAAAGAAATCGCTACGGTTGTAAGTACCTGTAGAACCATTCATATCAGGATCGAACGGAGCTTTGCAGTAAAACATAAAAAGGTTACGTCCTACGAAAGAAACAGTAGCGTTGCTGAACACATTGCCTAGCCACTTCTTCGGCAACGAATAGGTCAATGAAAGTTCTTGAAGACGAATGTTGGTAGCATCATAAGTATAGTAAGCCATCAGTCCCTGTCCACCTACAGTGTTATAAAAGCGTTCGGGGTCATACATATACCCATCAAGCATAACACCACCATTATCGCGCGCCTTGGCAGATACTTCGGACACGCCGAATGCGTCCATAAATGCCTGTGTCTGAGATGTAACGACACCACCGAAGCGTCCGGTAACCATCACACCCAACGAGAAGTTCTTGTAACTGATATCATGGCGCCATCCCATAGTGAAGTCGGGATCGGAAGAGCCCAGGCGAATACGCTGGCTGCGGTCTACCTGATAGCCATTTGCCTGTTCCACCAATTTGCCGTCTCTGCCACGTTGCAAAACACCTGTGGTGAAGATATCAGACATAGAATAGCCTTCGCGCAGATAAACGCCACCAGCTTCCTGCAACGAAAGTTCGGTAATACTAATTGATGTACCATCAATCGGATTAATCTGATTGTGCACCATCTCTTGAATCTTGTTCTTGTTGGCAGTGAACGTCAGGTGTGTAGAGTAGTTTACCTTACCATATTTGTCATTATACCCCCACGTCATTTCCACACCGCGGTTGCGCACCTTACCAGCCTGCACATAGAAGCCTGAATAACCGGTGGAAGAAGCCAACTGTGAGAAGAATGTCTGATTGTAAGTATTGGATTGGTAGATGGTACCGTCGAACGTAATACGTCCGTCCCAGAAACGTGCATTAAGACCTAACTCGTAGGACTTCGTACGCTCAGGCTTGAAATCGGGATACGGGAAACTACCTATCGGATCAATCGCACCACTATTGATGACATGAGTAATAGTACCTGGAGTGATACCCACCTGTGAGATAGGCGAACCTACCTCGGTGTAAGATGCGCGCAACTTTAAATAAGAGATAAAGTCGGGCAACTTCACCATTTCGCTGATAATACCGGAAAGTCCGATAGAAGGGTAGAAGATTCCCTCTACATCACCGTTACTAACCAATTGCGAGGCCCAATCACAACGTCCGGTAGCCGACAAATAAAGCATATTTTTCCATCCCAATTCAGCACTGGCAAATACAGCAAGGTTACGTGTACGATGGTAGCCTTGTGCTCTCTTACCCGAAGCAGGTTCCAAATTGGCAAGGGAGAAAAGGTTGGGTATTGTCATCAACTTGCCGCCCAAATCGACGCTACGCGTATAATGGTCTTCAAAGCTACCGCCCACATTGGCAGTCAGCGAGAAATCCTTGCCAAAACGTTTGTTTACGTTTGCCATCACATCAGCGTACGTCTGTGTGTAGAATTCTTCTTTCAGCTCATAGCTACCTTTGGAAGAACCGGTGTAGAGCTCAAGCGTAGAAGCGCTAAGCTTGCGTTCTTCAGTAGCGTGGCTCTTGTCCAACCGCACACGTCCGGCAATATTCAACCAGTCAAGGATGTCATATTGCAGTCTGGCATGAAGCATATAGCGGTTTTTCTTGGAGGGGAACATTTCGCGGTTGACAATCCAATAGGGATTTTCAAACGAAAGTCCTTGGTCACCATACTCCCAATGCTGCGTGGAAAAACGACGTTCTTCGTTGTAACGTTCGTATATCTTCACATTCTCGAAATCCTCACCACGGGGAAACAGATAAAGCGGGAACAACGGGTTGAAGTAGCGTCCGCCCGAAACCATGTTCTGCTCGGCTTGAATGACGTAGCTGGCACCTAAATCGACATGCAATTTATCGTTCAGCATCAACGCAGTATTTCTGAAAGAGAAATTGTAACGGTAATATTCGTTGTTCTTGATAATACCTTTAGAATTGGTAGAGGCCAAAGAGATAAACGTTTGATTAGTTCTGGTACCCGAAGAAATGTTCAGCGAATTGATGGTGTTCATACCAGTCTTGAAAAAATCCATGGGATCAAATGAGGAAGGTGTAGCCAGTTTCTCGCCCCAGCTTCGATAGGAGTTTTCCCGGTTACCATAACTGTTCTGAAATTCCGGCGACATCATCGGTTTGGAAAACTCTGTATTGGATGAGAAGTTAATCTTCATCTTTCCCTCTACACCCTTCTTGGTGTTAATCAGAATCACACCGTTAGCTGCCGACGCACCGTAAAGGGCTGCTGCCGACGGACCTGTCAGTACAGAGATGCTTTCGATATCCTCAGGGTTGAAATCGGAGATACCTTCACTACCAGCCACTGCACCATATTCTGTCTGGATGACACCACGTGAAGGGTTTCCAACAGGTATACCGTCCACCACATACAACGCATTATTGTCACCAACGATAGATTTGGAACCACGCATGATGACGCGTGTAGCACCGCCCACACCAGAGGAACTCTTCTGGATATTGACACCAGCCACCTTACCGTTCAAGCTGTTCATAAAGTTAGCGTCTTTGGCTGCGGTCAGTTCTGAATTACTTACAGTCTGTACATTATAGGAAAGCGCTTTTTCAGCACGTTTGATACCTAAAGCCGTAACAACCACTTCATCCAGTGCCTGCGAACCATCCTCCAACACTACATTGATTACATTTTCTTTTACAGCCACTTCCTTAGGCTGATAGCCGATATAGGAAAACACCAATATGGGAGTGGCACCTTGTGTGGTAATATGATAGTTACCGTCTATATTAGTTACAGTTCCGTTAGCAGTCCCTTTTTCAAGCACAGTAACTCCAATTAGCGGATCACCTTTTCCATCCACTACATTACCCGCCACATTTCTGCTTTTAGATTTTTTAGCAGCCTGTTCCGGAATAATCATTATATAAGTATCTTTTACGGTATACGTGAACCCCGTTCCGGCAAGAATAGTATTCAGCGCCTGCTCCAAAGGCTGGTTGTTTATATCTAAAGATATTCTTGTATTAGGGAGTTGAGAACTGTTGTAAGATACAGACATTTTGGTCTGTTCCCTAACGTCAGCCAAAGCTGTCTGCAATGAAATATTCTTCTTTTTTATTGTTATTTTACTATTACTTTGGGCATAAAGTATTGACCCTATTAATAATAGAAAAGTTATTAATATACTTTTTCTAGTGTTTTCCAGATATAAATTCATATCTTTACGACGTTTTTAGTTTTAAATCATGTATTTTTTCTCGTTTCTTAAACAAGCAAGAAGTTGCTTATTTGTTTTAGGGCTAAAAATCATTTCATATCCGGAGAGGGTGGAGCCTCTTCCGGATATTTTTTTACATAAGCATATTAGATTTAAGTTTAATAAAAAATATTTATTATTTTTCTCTACCAAATTATATAGCAGATACTGTCTTCCAAACGATAATTGAATTGCCCAATGACCACTTTCATCACCTCCAATGTCTCTTCCAAAGTCGCGTCTTTTCTGAATACAAAATTATAACGGTCTTGATTAGATTTCTTTGTTGAGATATGAAATGTGATTCCGTAATGACGTTCCAGCGTCCGCACAATTTCGGCGAGAGTGACCTTGTCGAACACAAGTTCGCCCCTCATCCATGCCGTTACATCTTTCATGTTGGCAGTCAGCAATTGGCAGTCAGCCGTACATTTATTATACACAACCTGATAACCGGGAGTTAAGACATAACTGGTCGTATCATTGCAATCCACACGCACTTTTCCTTCGATCAAAGAAGCTGTTATCACATCTTCTTCCGGATAAGCTTTCACATTAAACTCTGTTCCCAAGGCAGTTATTGCCATATTTGAGGATCGCACAATGAAAGGTTTCTCCGGATTTTTCGCCACTTTAAATTCTGCTTCTCCCATCAGATAAACCGTCCGGGTCTTTCCCTCCAGATTTTCAGGATAAAATACATATGAACCGGAATTCAGATGTACGGTAGTTCCATCCGGAAGACTGATTGTCTCTTTAGCTCCATTATTCACATAATGTTCCACCATCACGGCGTTGTCTCTGTCAAAATGGTTGTAACTTACCCACAAAGTAGCCGTCACAGACAGAAAGACGATAACAGCAGCTGCCGCAACAGATTTCCACCACTTCCAGCGGTTGGTATTTGTAATCCTTGGAGTGTATTCAATGCCGATTTTATCCAATATCTGCTGAAACGAATGCTCCATACCGCGTTCAGACTTTCCTTTTGTCTCAAACCATAGATTATGAAGTGCTGTTTCTTTCTCTTCTGCAGAATCAGAACTGATCATCCAACGGTGAAATCTGTCGATTGTCCGCTTTGAATAATCAAAGTCAATAAAAAAGCGTAGCTGTTTTTCCAATTTACTTTTCATCTATGCCAAATCAAGTGTTACATATAAGAGACAACTTGCCAGACATACCTACTTAGTCTAAATAGAAAAAAAATAAAAATAAAACGATTTTTTTCAAATCTTGAAGGGCTTTATAAATATGTTGTTCAACTGTACGAACCGAAACATTCAGTTTCTCAGCAATTTCCGGTGAAGTCATACCTTCCTCTCTGCTCATTAGAAAAACACGCCTACGCTGTTCCGGCATACGTTCAAGGGCCATCTGAACAAAAAGCTCAAGTTCATGAGCACAAAATTCATCATCCGGCGTAGGCAATCCCTGCTCCGCCATTCGCATTTTTTCTGCTGCGATATCCAAATAGTCATATTCTACAGCCTTGTGCTTCAAAAAATTATAGATATGGTTCCGTACAACTGTATATAAATAACTATCCAATTTTTCACGTTCTAACCATAAATCCGGTTTCTCCCATAGCTTAACAAAAATATCTTGAGCTATGTCTTCTGCATCTTCTTCCGATTTTAACAATTGCCATGCGAAAGTCTTTACTTTGGGAAAATTCAGATCAAAAAACTTTTTAAAACGAAGAACTTTATCTTCCATTCGTGTGATAATCATCATGTATATCCATTAAGATTAACAAGTAAAATATAAAATCCTCCAACAAAATTAATTATTAAATAATTTATCAACAACCTTTTCATAAGAAAACATTCAAAAAAATAAGTTCTCAAGGCCCTCTTTGGCATAAACCACTAATAATCAACATATAAGTATTTCTTTATTAATTTTATTTGAAACAATTACGCAAAATGACTATCTTTGTGTAAAAATAATTAGTAACAATATAACATCTGAATCACAACGCTAAAGCAGTATATCCAACTATGAAATATGATATTCCGTATATGGCAACCGAGGCTGTAAGCCTGCTTAAATCATTGATTAGTATACCTTCCATCAGCCGGGAAGAGACTCAGGCTGCCGATTTTCTGCAGAACTATATCGAAATGGAAGGTATGCAGACCGGACGCAAGGGAAACAATGTATGGTGTCTCAGCCCGATGTTCGACCTGAAGAAGCCGACTATCCTGCTTAACTCCCACATAGACACGGTAAAGCCGGTGAACGGCTGGCGGAAAGATCCGTTCACCCCGCGCGAAGAAAACGGTAAGTTATATGGATTAGGAAGCAATGATGCCGGTGCCAGCGTTGTCTCTCTGTTACAGGTGTTCCTGCAACTATGTCGTACTTCGCAGAAGTATAATCTGATTTATCTCGCTTCCTGCGAAGAAGAAGTTTCGGGAAAAGACGGAATTGAAAGTGTACTGCCGGGGCTTCCGCCCGTTTCATTCGCCATCGTAGGCGAACCTACGGAGATGCAGCCTGCCATTGCCGAAAAAGGATTAATGGTTTTGGACGTGACCGCGACAGGGAAAGCCGGACATGCGGCACGCAATGAAGGTGACAATGCTATATATAAGGTATTGGATGATATTGCCTGGTTCCGCGATTATCGTTTTGAAAAAGAATCCCCACTGCTGGGTGCTGTGAAAATGAGTGTCACTGTAATCAATGCAGGTACGCAACATAATGTAGTTCCCGATAAATGCACTTTCGTTGTCGATATTCGTAGCAATGAACTTTACTCCAATGAGGAATTATTTGCCGAAATCAAGAAGCATATTTCTTGTGAAGCGAAGGCACGTTCGTATCGTCTCAACTCTTCACGAATTGACGAGAAGCATCCGTTCGTTCAAAGGGCTATAAAAATAGGATGCGTTCCTTTCGGCTCTCCTACCCTGTCCGACCAGGCATTAATGTCCTTTCCATCGGTGAAAATAGGACCGGGACGTTCTTCACGCTCGCACACGGCAGAGGAATATATCATGTTGAAGGAGATAGAAGAAGCCATCGGGCTGTATTTAGAGTTATTGGACGGGCTTCTGATTTAACAGAAGCCCATTCATGTTCTAAAATTCAATCTACTAATATATCACATACACTATCTCTTAATATTATCCCCATATTTCAAACATAATTAAGGATAGATAAATTTCTGTAGCCCATCACTATCCACATAAAATGGAAGTTCTTCTTTTCCTCCCGTCAGGTTTCTGAGCCATAAAAGTGAACCGGATGGAATACTGACCGTAATATAATTATATCTAGCCCGTTCACTCAGGATTTTCTTCCATTCGCCATTATTCCAACAAAACAATTCATATTGATTACCCGCTATAATACCATTGTCAGCATTCAATGGCATCATCCGTATCTTTGTAACAAATTGAGGTTTCTTCAACATAAAACGTATAGTCGGGTAAAGCTCCGGAGATGTTTGCGGATTACCGTCGTATTCAGACTTCCATTTAATCCGTTCCAAAGGTTCATCCATTAGTCGGACTTCAGTTTTATCTTCTGATAAAGTATCCCCAGATGACAGTATCGGCAAAGGAGATGCCGCAATGACATTCTCATATCCATATCGGATGTCAGTTATAAATTCCAGTTCGGACAGGGCAGCATGTGGATATTCATCTGTTGTCTTTATCTGATAATATTGATAAGGTCCTTTATTCATGTCAAGTTTTATATCCTGAAAATAAGGTTGTAGTGTATCCGCTATTATCCCGACTGTATCACAGGGCTGAAAACCGGGTTCATTACTTGCCTGAATTACCGTTCCAATCAATTTTACCGCCTTATCCACCAATCCTTGCTTCATAGGGAACTTACGAAGCAATGTCACATCATCAGCCTTTCCTTCTATATGAGACTTTATTATCTTCCCACCTTTGTCCAGATAGAAAGGTTCTCCAAAAGAGAATGACTTGCCAAATGGTGAATAGTAAACAGGGAAATAGTATCTATCCGGAATTACGGACGAGAAAGTGACATTCTGCTTCGTACGGTTTATTTTCCCCCAAGTTACAGGAATGATGCCGGAAGGCACTCCACTATTAAAAGCGGCAAGATATACCAAATTATTATTTCCGGTTTCCCGATAAGGAAGAATCAAAGGAATGGTCTTCAACAAATGCGAAGTAACATCTTTCAGAAATGGAGAATCAAAAATATCCGGGACATATTCACCATTCTTCTCCATAAAGAAAGGCGTATCCTTTTGTTCTGAAAACATAAAACGATAAATATTCAGAATGTCTTTCGTATCAAAAGAACTATTGTCGCTAGTCGGTATTGACGATTCCGGATTAAACGCCAGCCAATTTCCATTTTTATCCAATACTACTCCATGATAATGCCTTCCCTGAAACTGTTTATAACATGCATTAAACTCCACAGCAGCAGGTATACCACAAGCCCTCAATATAGACACACCATAACTTGCAATCGGGATGCAGTCATGAAAGCCATAAAAAAACAGTTCCTGATAACCTATTTCTTCTTCATAAGGATATAACGGGAAAAATTTGCACAACTGATTTATTACGAAATTATATCGCTGAACCACATTTTGCACGGAATCTTTATCAATGTCCTTCAAATATTTATCCATAAAAGCAAAATAAATATCTGAAAAATCAATCAATGAGTTATCGGGAATACTTCGATAAGGAAGAACATACTCATAAAAATCCTCTGTAGATAATCTTCGTACACTATTCATCTGCCTCTTCCATTCAAAGACATGATCTATATGATTGATTAATTGCTTGGCTGTAATCCAATTAAAATCATAATCTTCTTTCCAGAATATTTTGACAGATTGCTCCGAAACTCTGACATCATTCTGTATTCTGAATCCAATGCGAACACTATCTATCAATTTTTGTATATTCTCATTATGAAAACTATCAGTAGCCATATACACTGAATGATAGAAAAGAGAATCCGCGGCTTTTGTCAGTGAATCCAACAACGGATGTTGCCGCGGATTCCTTATGGAATAATACGAACGATGATACCGCATATTCGCAATTAAAAACTTTGCGGCTTTCAATTTTTGAGGTTCATGCTTATAATGCTTCAAAACCGTTTCCAACTCAGTCCTGTTCGCCCCAGATATTGACAAAACGGTATCAACACGCTTGTCTACTTCACTCGCACAGCCTGACAACAGAAACAGAAAAAAAGTAATAACAAGGCTATTCTTTATCATATTCAATACTATTTATAATATGAATCTTCAATCATTCAAAATTCTCTTCTGTCAACAATCTCGTTTGTTCTCTTTTCATCTCTCTCTTCATCATTCGGATAGTTGAAGTTTTAATTTTCATTGGTTTATCTATAATTGACTTGGCAACATCAAGCATACGCTCCCGGTTGCCCACATCCTTATATAAATAGAACAACTTATGAAGAGGCAGGAAACGGGAAGGACACATCATAGATGCATTATCATAATACTTCTCCGCCAACTCATGCTTATCCAACTCCTGATAGTTTTCACCTATCATAAGTTCCAAATCATAATCCGCCCAATATTTACGGCATTTCAACGCTACTTTCAGACTCTTTTCATATTGCTTATTCTCCAGAAGTATAGCTGCATAATTATAAAGAAAATACGGATTATTCTCAAAATTCCTCTCTAACCCCACATAGGCCGGAAGAGTTTTTCCGGACACTCCATAAAGTGCAAGTCCTGATACCTTTCCCCATTCCTTTTCTGCCATTACACGCTCTACCAATTTGTAAACACCTCCAAGTGAACAGAGAAGAATAAAGATACATATGACATTCTTTATCATCGGACGAGCAAGAATCTCTGTAATATATTCCCTTGTAAGAATAACGATGCACAAAAGTATGACAATCCACGTAAAAGGATAAGTGAACGGATAGGAGAAGAATGAAAATATACCTATTGATATAAGGGAATAAAGAGCTATCCGTTTCTCCAGACAAGGGTGTGTGTTATAACAGTACATTAACAATGTTATCACTGCAAATATCATTAACAAGCCCACAAATCCAAAATTCAGGAGAACTCCCACATATTCATTAAAAGGATGTTTTACATTATCAGCTAACATAGAATAATGGTTCTCCCCGTGTTGCCGGAAATAACCTGCCTGATAATCCATATAACGAGCTTCAAAACTACCTACCCCGTGACCAAACCACGGCGCATCTTTTATCATATCCGCGCTGCATCGCCAAATAAGTAACCTACCGTCAGCAGAGTCTTTTTTCATCCAGTAACATCCTGACAATAATAAAGCGAAACATACTAAAGAAAGACATTTCATCCATCTTTTATGAAAGAACTTCATATTCAAAAGAATAAAACAGATAAAGGCAATGCTCATAATACCCGCTCTTGATTGCGACAGAATCACAGCTACTGCAATTACGAATCCTGCCATCCATCCTACATACCTGATATATTTATTCTTATCCGACAATAAGAATCCTGCAAAAGGAAAGCCTGCACATAGACATGCCGCAAAGCCCGCAGGATTGTCAAAACTCCCTGTAACCTTAAAAACAGCAGACACCTGAAAGAAGCCGGAGAACTGAACTATGCCGAACATTGCCTGCGAAAAGCATGAAATAACAATGATAAAACCATACACAGTTCTCCTCCTACCCTTCTGATTGTTCTGCCCGCAAAATAATATTCTTACTGCTTCATATACTAATATTACTAATAACATGAACACCACAAAGCACCATTTAGGAACAATGTACGAATCCGTAAATTGATATGAACAGACAAAAAGACTGCCCAAACACAATATAGCAAATAGACAATAAGACATCCTTATCATTTTATCTATAGTACAGCAATCATTTTCTTCATCTTCAATCACTTACCTGATTCTCATCCTCCAATACTTTTTTCAGCCGATAATAAAGATTTAACTTATGTTCCAAATCCTTCGAATCATCTACATTCTCCGATTTATTTTCAATCAAGCAAGCGTGTTTTTCTTCCGCAACAAGCATTGAAGCTTCCTCAAATTCTGCAATTTCCACCTCTATCACATCCCCAATTTCCAACATTCCCCCATCCCATACCAAGTGCATTTCTTCAGGCATTCTCAAACCACTAACACTCCAAAACACACCACTATGCCAAGTAATATTAGCAACAAGACCTACTCCACATTGAGGAATACCAGCCTTGCATATTTTATTTTTAAATTTTACAACAAGTCCTTTCATACAATCTATATGAGCCCATTTTCCTGAAGCTCCACTTTAAGTTGTTCATATTTTATTTTCAATTCATCTTTATCACAGTTTTTTTTCATAGCAGGAGATACTTTTGATGTTTCAACTACTTTTATTACAACCTTATCACCTATTTTCAAGTTCTCATCAACCCAAACAAGGCTACTCAATGTATCTATTCCGCCTATATGAATATTATCGCCAAAAGAATAATTACAGTTCATTATTACATATGCCACATCATTGGATGTAATAATCACAGGTTCTCGATTATTAATTATTACTTCAAATCCTATCATAATCTTATATTTTAGTTAGGACGAGGACAATCCCATACCCCTTGTGCTAAACAGTATTCATGGCATCGCCTGCATTCAGAATACCCCCAACCACCAGAATTCGGCTGACTATAATCTTTCCCATCCATACATTCATTATATTTTCTATTACAGTAATCCGTTGTACTATTTTGTTGACTTGCACATGTTACCACTTCATACATATAAACGCCAGCAACAACAACAGTTACAACAGAAGCAACAATCTCACCGATAGGCGTCGGTTCACCAACAGCAATAGTCCAAACTGTTGCCAAGAATTTGGTACATCCCGCTCCTACATTTCCTCCATCTTCTATACTTCTTGTCTTAACCTTTGATAACTTAATATTATTATATGGAGTACTTAACATCAAACCTTGACGTTCAAGATAAGATACTTTTTGTATTCCATAGTATAGTACAGCAATAACATTCAACAATCTTTCTTGTTCTATTTCTGGAACTTGTGCACGAATTTCATTATTTAAGGCGACCAATTTAGACAATAAATCCTGAGAGGATTTACTCTTTTCACACTCACTAATAATTTTGCGAATAAACTCCAACTGGATATCCGTCAACGAATTATACCTTTCCATAAATTCAGTAGCACTCATTGTCATTTCAATTGGCTGAACCTCCCCAGCAGCACGACTTCTCGCCATTGCAGGACTCGCATTATACCAATCTTCATAAAACTTCTCACGAAAATCCTTCAAATCAACAATTTCCGAATAATCTATATTCAAATCATTCAATTTCCCTATCGTAGTTTCAATTTCTTTAGCTACAGCTTTCCCATAAGCCTCAACCTGTTTTGGAAAATCAATTTCCTCTTTTACAATCTCTTTTTCAACGCCAGACTGTCTATCTACAAAATCATCACTCTGTGAACAGCTTTGCGTAAGTAAAGCAATACTAAATACAATAAAAATTAAGTTCTTCATCATCTTTGACCTTTTTAAATTAATACTCAATATATATTAGCTAATATTTTTATGTATAGAATAGGCTTATTTATCGAATTGGAAGTTATAAAAATATCCCTAGTTACTTCTCCTAATTCTTCCGATCTAAAATTAAATCCAACCATTACAGAGTCGTTAGGAGAGATAACAAATTCCTCCGAGTGGTCTACCAGATTCAAGCAAGAACAGCTTGTAAAAATCTTCAATATCTTTAAAGGATATTTCCCGTCATTATGAATAGGAATCACAAAAGCATTATCTTCAGCAACCTCACAATCAGAAAGAGACACTATCTCATTATCTACCCTAATATTAGGGCCATCATTTATTTTAAAATCAGGGGTTAGAAGTTTTTTGGCAATAATAAATTCATTCTTGAACAATTCCAAATAATAAGGATTCTCCAATTCCATCATCAATCCTGCTAATGTTTTGGATTTAATGGTATCATTATTCATTTGCTCTCCAACAATTCCCAAATAAACAGAATATGGATATCGCAATGAATCAATTGAGTTATTTAATGCAGTTGGAATGTATATGCCTTGATTCAAATCCGTCTTACATCCCAAAACTTGATTTAATAAAGGAATAACTGCATATTTAGGAAGTTTAAAGCGGTTAGGGTAATGGTAATTAGTTGTCCGCATATCAAATATCGCTTTTCTTGTATATAAAAAAGTCTCTTTGGTTGCTCCTGGAATTAAATCAATAAGTGTTCCATCATTCGAAAACACACATGTCAAAGGTAACGACAGAGGACAGAGCCACTTCATATACCACTCGTTTGAAGAAATATTAATATCTGCAATATTATAAATCATTTTGCTTGTAAATACAAAATCTTTATTCTTCAATTTTAAACAATACTGTCGAGACAACTCTTGAGTAGAATCTACTAGAACTATACAAAATGCTTCCTTATTTTTATATGCGATAGAACAAATATCTTCAAACGACTGATTAGTATATATTTTGTGTATATGCTCATTACAATTAAATAAAAACAAGCAACTAATTATAGCTAATAAAGAAAACAAAAACGATTCTCCATGTATTTTTCTCATATTTAGATAGGTATTTAAGTTTCGTCAAAGATAAGTTGATTATAAGTCTTATACAAGCAGGAGTTACATCTCATATAATATTATATCACTAATTTTCAACTATTTAAAAGTATAGATAAGTCTAGGAAATACTAATATTGTAACAATCTCCCAATGCATTATCCGTAGCTCACTTGCGCATTATACAAGTTTCCCACCAAAACCGAACTAAAGAGAACTTCAAACATGGAGACATTAAACATAGTTAGCCATTATCCTCCTTTTTCCCACTATTCTAATTACATCCGTATTAGTAACAAACCGCCAAACACCCTATTTAGAACAGATTATTTGACATACTTTTAGACAAAAAACAGTAGATAAAATAATCTATATGAAAACGTTACACTTGTTACAAAAGGATTCAATTGTATATCAAGTAGATAAAGATTTAGAAATAAAGGAATTAAGCCTATATTGTAACAAACATATCCATATTTAAAACCTGTTTCAGTAGTATTCTGACAAGATTTCATGGTATTATTTGTCGTTTTTTCCCTTTCTTTGTATCAAAATTAAAAACAGGCAAAGTTATGAACAAGAAAAAAAGAAAGAAAAATAGTTTGTATGCAGTAGTAACCATCATACTTCTATTCGTTACATTCGCTATTTACAGTTGCAGTTCCGATGAATGCGAATACACAAATGAATCAAACGAACTTATTGACTCAATTACCAAATCGGATGAATTTTGGGATTTCGAATTATCTAGTGAGCTACTAGCAGACAAATACCAAGATTATACTTCGAAATTAGACTCAGTAGAGTATGACAAACTCATGGAAAACTTGAACGATGATGATTACATGGAAGAGTTTATCAGAAAAGCGAATTTAGAAAAAGAACTTCAACAGATGAATGAAGCTAAGGAAAACTTGCTTCTACACACCGGATTCTCCAGACTAAGCGAAGATGAACGTATATCACTGTTCAGACAGTATGCCGAGAACCATGAATCTACAGGTAAAACACTCATAAAAACACGCACTGAAGGCGGAGATGCTAATAGTTGTGAAGCAAAAAGACAAGCAGCCTATGCACAGGCAAAAGCGGATTATGATAATGACATTATTAACTGTAGAATGGGGTCCTCCACAAATAGTTGCTACGCATATGCATTATCAAGATACGAAAGAGGCAAAGATATGGCAGATATAGAATACAAATCATGTATACAAAGAAATTAATTATATATATTACTCTCAATAGCACAATGTGGCTTATCAGTATCGCAATGTGCTATTTGCATCGTTTTATTGACAACCTGAACTACACATTTCAAGATTTCCTAATATTCTTTTTTGAGCTTCTTGCACGAATAACACTTGTGGTTGGAGCTATCAGTATATTTCCACAAGAGCCATACTCCAACAGGCGAGTATGGTTCTATTATATCATCATGGGTGGGAGTTTGACTATTATTGATACATTTATACGACTGGCAGGCACTTTACAAAAGTTATTATTTTAGCGCTGTTTGCAGAAAAGATTCCAGTTCCTCGTCGCCAATACCTAAACGCTTTCGGGCACGAGACTTCATCGTACGATACGTCCCGTCAGTAATACAAAATATAGATAGTATTTCATCTTTAGTCTTATACATCCGGATTAACACACAGAGTACAATATCCCGCGGTGGAAGTTGACAGCCTTGTTTCTTCAACCAAACAAAGAATTCGGAATCAATCATCCGGCATTCTTCTATCAGCAAAATATAGTCTTTGGCAGAAAATTGAGCGATAGACCGATTTTCAATAAGTTTGCGAAGGAGAACAATGTCCTTCTGTCCAGTCGGTGGAGAATCAAGTAATTGCTGCATTTTTTGAGTTTGAAGAACAGCCTGCCGCCGTTCATCCGCCAACTTCTGATACAATGTAATAGAGACTTTTATTGTAGCGGCTACCATTATACCAATAACGACCAACACAGGAATAGTATACTCCGACAACACAGGTGCTATTTCCATATGAATCTCCCTCGGCATAATCATATAAATTTCATCTGCCGTAATCAAAATAAAAGCAGCAATGAACTGCCAGTCTATCACTTCAGAAATACCAATACGTTCTCCCTTTGCACGAAATGTCCACAATAACGCCCCCACAAAAAGAATCAGCCACATCAATAAATGCATCGAAGACGAGAATGCATCAACATACATTCCGGGGAAAAAGGCCTGAAATATATAAGCTGCCAGTAGAATCAAACAGCAAAGCAAGCCGCCTGACAGTAATTGCTTAAAAGGATAAGTCGGAAATTTCATCACTCATTTTATCTTGTATTCTTGAATCACAAATATAGCGAAAAGAATATTCACATTGATAATCATCTTCAATATTCTTTTCATAAAACGAAAAAGTCCCGGATTACCCAACAAAGCCACTGTCCCTTCATCGCTTTCACCTTTTTCCCGAAACCTCTATCCGAAGCAGGAAAGTGGGTGAAAGCGATGCTGTAAAAGTCGCCTCACAGTGCTTTCACCACTTACCGCCGCACCAATTCGCGCGACACCCCGTAATACCCTGCCGCAGGTACATAAATCGGTTGCATGCGTTTACCTATATTCCGCAATTTCCCTTCGTCCTGCAATCGTCGGAGATGACGGTTCGCCGTAGTCCGCGTCATGCAGCACACTTCCTGAAAATCATAACGGAGCATTACATCATGCTCGGCAAAATACTCCTTCAACCGCATATCTATCTCTACTTCCGACAGAGATTCCGAATGGCGCGCATAGTTGCTCCGGCTAACCTTGACACCTCTAAGCTCACCCTTCAGACGGGCATCGGGACGGAAACCGATTGTTTTCAATTCCATTTTCGATGATTTGTTCTTTGTGCTACGAGTCACTTTCTCCGTGCTCCTCAAGATAGGGGCAAAATAGCCGAGCCCTTCGATATGCACTTCACGTCCTTCGCGCAGTTCCTCACCACAGATTTGGGCAAGCATCTCGAACGCATTTTTCACATCACCCACAGAAAGGGAACTGCGGTTGTGAATCATCCGGCACAATTTGTCCATCCCCAGCTTCCCATTCAAAAAAATGCGGGGATGCAAGCCTTTCTCTTCCGAATCATCGGATTCACCGGGATTCTCATACCAATCGTAAAGTATAGCCATAAGCAGTTAACGTCTTTATAATGAATACTTTTCATGCACAACCTTTAGAACTACCAACGAACCACTACCGTGGTTCATTCAAACTACTACTGTTATTCAATTAAACAACTTTAGTCATTTAATTAAACCACACTAGTGAATCATTAACAAATCTAAGGCAAAGATACGATAAATAATAGTGAAAAGGGTGATAAGAAGCAGATATCTTCCGTTAAGGAAAAAATATCTTTTTTCTAGAGAAATTGCAACGCCACAACACCGCCTTTTATCATCCTTGTCCGGCGGAAGAAGTCTTTCATGCCTGCTACCGGATGGCCGGAGACGATGAAGAAGGAAGTGAACGGCTTTCGGCTTCAGACATATTCAGGAGACTGAAAATGTATAACCCGGCTGCCATGCGCGGAAGTAATCCGGCTACATTTGCACAAGTGCTGCTCGCAGCGGGAGTCACCCGCAAACATACCAAATATGGGAATGTATATCTGGTGAAACCGTTGAAAGCGGCATAAAGCCCCAAGCAGAGAAAGGATTCACCCATAAGAGATTGGAAAGTAATAGTTTACCCAAAAAGTGAAAGGAGTGAAAAAGAGATAGATGGGGAGGGAAATTATCAAGGTTAGAAACAGTCATCTATTTTATCGGTTGAGCCAAGGCTCCGGATTCAGTTTCTCTTTTTCCCGCCGCAACTGGAAATGCAATACTGTCCGTCCATTGTCCGTCCCGTCGGAGAAGACTTGTCCTATGGATTGCTTCGTTTTCACCGTATCACCGGTTTTCACAGAGGCCGACGAAAGGTTACAATAAACGGAAATATAGTTGCCGTGACGGATAAGTACATTGAATAATCCGTTCAACTGGAATACGGCCGCTACTTTACCATCGAAGATGGCACGCGCCTGCGCTCCGGGTTTTCCCTGAATGTCTATTCCTTTATTATCCAGTTTCACATTACGCAGCCCTTCTACTGCATATTGTCCGTAATGGCTGGTGATGATATAAGCACCGGATATAGGCATGGGAAGTTTACCACGGTTGGCGGCAAAGTTGCCGGACAGTTCCCGGTCTGCCTTGCTCATGGTGTAAGCTTCCAGAGGTTTTGAGTTTGTTTTTGCTGCTGTCCCCGTTCCGGAAGACTGGCTGCCTTCTGCCTTCTTACGTGCAGCCGCTTCACGGCGGGCTTCCTCCTGGGCACGCTTGCGGGCGCGTTCTATTTCCTCGGCAATGAGCTTGTCGATACGGGCATTCAGTTGGTTTGCCTCTTTGCGTTTCTTATTAATCTCGTTCTGAAGGCCTTTCTGTTTCTTTTGCAGATTGGCTACCAAGGTTCGTTTTTCTTTTTCCTGAGCTTCCAGTTTCACCTTTTCGCCTTCACGCTCTTTCAGCAGATTCTCCTTGGCTGCTTTCACCTGTTGGCGTTCTGCTTTTTTCTTGCGTATCTGCTCCTGCTTCTTCAGAATCTCTTCACCCTGCAAACGTTGGTAAGTGGCATACTCACGCACGTAACGCATACGGCGGTACGTCTGTCCCAAGTTCTTGGCAGAGAAGATGAACATTAATTTCTCCTCTATCGATTTATTCTTGTACAAGTATTGGACGGAAGCTTCATATTTCCTCTTTTTATCTTTCAAGTCTTTCTCCAATGCCCGCAACTGACGTTCCAAGGTGTTCAATTCACGTTCGATGGCTTCCACGTCATTATTGATAGCCAGAATATAACGTTTCCGTTCCTCAATCTGCCCTGTCAATGCAGCCAGACTATTCAGTTGGCTGCCTACGTCTTTCTTTGTATTCTTCAATATAGATTCCGACTCGGCTATCTGCTTTTGCAGAGCACCGCGCCTGCTTTCCAACTCGCGAATCAATTTATTCGACTGGGCGGAAAGTGGAACTGCCAACCATAGGCAACTGATTAGAATAACAAAGAGACGTTTCATCATAACAAAGCCATCAGCATTTTTACTAATTCTTCCAAAGGAACTTGCCGGTATTTGGCGGTAAGTTCGGTCGGAGTCATGGAGAATTCTTTCGTAGAAAACTCATAAAGTTGGACTTTGGCCTTTTCCAATGAAGGAATGCCTATATCTTTTCCCGTCAGTTCCGTCTTTCCACCGGGCAGGGACGCATCCATCAATATCTTTTCCAGACGGGAGAACTCCGCGTTCTTCGGTAACATCCCTTTCAGTTCTTCTTTCGTCGCACGGACAAATCTCCTGTTCATCCGGTCTACCAGCAATACTTCATCGGGAGTGATTTCGATACGCGCTACTTCCGTACGCAAGATAGGCATCAACAAAGAGACTTGTACACGTTCGTGGGTTTTCATCTTCATCGTTCCCCCCACGGACATGCTCCCCCCCCCTTTATTGGGAATGGTCAGTTGAAGTTTGGAAGCCAGATAGCCGGATACGGGAGCCTTTGTTTCCGAAGTCGCCAGACGCTTCGAACTCTTACAACCTGCCAATACGACTACCACCAGCAATAGATATACAAATCTTCTCATTCTGCAATATATTTCTTCTTCTCTATTTTCCGTTTCAATGTTTTCGACTCACTGCCCATTTCGAGCGCCTGTTTCCAGTATTTCAACGCACCTTCCACATCACCGGTCATAAAATAAATATCCCCGCAATGTTCCACTATCACATCGCTTTTCTCGCCGTCGCTCTTCATCGCATTATCAATGTAGATACGTGCCTCGGCATAATTCCCCTTTTCAAAAAGAATCCAGGCATACGTGTCGAGATAAGTGGAGTTATTGGGTTCCGCCTTTACAGTTTTGTAACTCATTTCTTCCGCCTTGTCCAAATCACGGCGTTCCACAGACAAGTAATAAGCGTAATTATTCAACGCGCCGATATTGGAAGGATTGTACACCAAAGCCGAGTCATAGGCAGCATAAGCCTCTGCCATCTGGTTCTTTGTGTGGTAAATATCCCCCATTATCGAATAGAAATCCGATACAACTTCTTTTCTCGTATCGGGTGTCACGTGTTTCAGTGCTCTGTTGCAAACAGTCAATACGCTGTCAGTCTGTTCCGCCTGATGATAGGCAATTGCCAGATAATAATACAATCCCAAAGCATCCGGAGTAGCCTCGATACCCGGCTCACAAACTTTTATAATCTGTTTATAATCTTCTTTTTTCACAGCGGCACTGACCAGCATCAAGCGGGCAGCCTTGTTAGCCGGGTCTAAGTCAACCACTTGTTCCAACACCGGGACGGCTTCCTGCTCCATATTCTTCGACAGCAGATACTGCGCATAAAGCATCGGGACTTGCGGGTCATCCTGTTCCTGCTTCATCATCCGGTCAAACAAAGCAATCACTTGGGTACTGTCTTTAGCCGATGACTGTTCATTTTCCACAATTATCTGACGCATGACATTGATTTTCGTATCAGGAGTCACCTTCTTGTTCAGCAGCAGTGTATCCAGTTGCTGTTGGTGCAATTCCTTTTGTCCGGTCTGTTCATAATAAGAAGCCATCGAGAAGAGAGCCATCGGGTTGTCCGGCTCTGCCGCCAACACCTTCTGATATGTCTCGTAGGCTTCCTCTTTCTTGCCATTCTGAAGATATACATCTCCCAAAATCACCTGATACCGCATATCCATCGGATATTCCTGCACCAGGCTCTCGATTTCCTGAAACGCCTTCTTGTCATCTTTCATCTGGAGATAAATGCGGAATTTCTCCATAGACAACTGTTCGTTCTTGCCCAAACGCTTCTCCAAGCGATTCAGTGTGGAAATCACATCGTTATATTTTTCCTGACGGCTATAAATATCAAGCAGGCTGAACAAAGGTTCCTGCTTCGTCGGAAAACGGGTGACCATCTTCTCGAGCAAAACGACCGCTTTATCCAGTTCATTCTGCTGCTGATACAGATTGACCAACCCCTGGCTATACCAATAATTGTCGGGAGCATAGGCCACCGCTTGCTCCAGAGCCGCCTGACCTTGCGGAACCTGGCGAAGGAACATGTAATACTGGGAAACTTCGTAAAGCGCAGAAGAAGCACCCGGATTAATATCCAGACAATGCTGCAACAAGCCGAAAGCCGCGTCATATTCCTTCTTCTCCTTCATCCGCATGGCTTCCAGAAAGAAATAGTCATACTTCCGCTGTTGCTCCGCCGTTACATAAGTCTTTCCTATCGGGGAAGAAGCCCCCTCATCCTTTGCAGACTTCGCCGTACGCCCTGTACGTGCCGTCCCGCACGAGGTCAAGACCCATACCGAGACCAGCAGCCATCCTATTTTTATCTTCATTTCATTTTTTTAATTAAGCATTCATCATACTCCGGTATGACCGAAACCACCGGCTCCCCGTTCTGTTTCATCCAGCACTTCCACTTCCTGCCATGTCGGTTGCTCATGCTTCGCTATCACCATTTGGGCGATACGTTCGCCATCTTCAATCACAAAAGTTTCGGAAGAGAGATTGATTAGGATAATGCAGATTTCCCCCCGATAATCCGCGTCAATCGTCCCCGGAGAATTAAGTACGGAAATTCCTTTCTTGATAGCCAGACCGCTACGGGGACGGATTTGTGCTTCAAATCCCTTCGGGAGAGCTATATATAATCCTGTCGGCACCAGGCAACGTTGCAATGGTTCCAGTGTGATAGGTTCGGAAAGGTTAGCGCGGATGTCCATTCCTGCGGACAATTCGGTGGCATAAGCCGGAAGCGGATGCTTCGATTTATTGATAACTTGAATATTCATAAGTGCATGTTTACTATTTAACGGGCGAAAATACACATTTTGAACTGAAAAATAGTTAAGTTTGCAGTTAAATAATGTACCGTTCTCCAAATTGTAAATCGTAAATAGTCAAATCGTAAATAAAATGATGAATTGGAACCAATTAATATCAGCTAAACGTTTCGGGATGGAAGAATTCCACGAAGAACGTCAGGAAAACCGCTCCGAATTTCAACGGGATTATGACCGACTTATTTTCTCCGCGCCTTTCCGCAGATTACAGAATAAGACGCAGGTATTTCCTCTGCCGGGCAGCGTCTTTGTACACAACCGGCTCACGCATAGTCTCGAAGTCTCCTGCGTCGGCCGTTCCTTGGGCAACGATGTTGCCAAAGCTATCCTGCAACGCCAACCGGAACTTCAGGAATCTTTCCTGCCGGAGATTGGTTCTATCGTATCCGCCGCTTGCCTGGCGCATGACTTGGGAAACCCTCCTTTCGGTCATTCCGGCGAACGGGCCATATCCACCTTTTTCTCCGAGGGGAAAGGTCTGCGCCTGAAAGAGAAGCAACCGGACGGAGAGCAACTTTCTGCGATGGAATGGGAAGATTTGACACATTTCGAAGGCAATGCGAATGCATTCCGCATCTTGACCCACCAGTTCGAAGGACGTCGGAAAGGCGGCTTCGTCCTGACATATACAACGTTGGCTTCCATTGTAAAATACCCCTTTTCATCGAGCCTTGCCGGCAAAAAGTCTAAATTCGGGTTCTTCGTCAGCGAAGAAGACAGTTTTCATAAGATTGCGACGGAGCTGGGACTGACATTGCTGAACGAGCACCCGTTAAAGTATGCACGCCACCCGCTGGTCTATCTGGTAGAAGCCGCCGATGATATCTGTTACCAGATGATGGATATCGAAGATGCCCATAAATTGAAAATACTCACTACCGAGGAGACGAAAGAGTTGCTAATGGCATATTTCGACGAGAAACGGCAGGAGCATCTCCGAAAGACTTTCCGGATTGTCAATGACACGAACGAGCAAATCGCTTATCTGCGTTCTTCCGTAATCGGATTATTGATTCGTGAATGCACCCGCGTGTTTTTGGAACATGAGCAGGAGATATTGTCCGGCACCTTCGAAGGGACGCTTGTCAAGCACATTTCCGAGCGTCCGGCAGGAGCTTACAAGCACTGCTCCGAAGTTTCTTTGAAGAAGATTTACCGTTCGCGAGATGTGCTGGACATTGAATTGGCCGGATTCCGTGTCATCAGCACGCTGCTCGATCTGATGGTAGACGCCGTGACCTCACCCGAAAAGGCTTACTCCGAGCTTCTGATTAACCGGGTTTCCAACCAGTATAATATAAAAGCGCCTGTACTCTACGAAAGAATACAGGCGGTACTTGATTATATTTCGGGAATGACCGACGTCTTTGCCCTCGACCTCTACCGCAAGATTAACGGCAACAGTCTGCCTGCGGTGTAACAACCTTAGGAGTAAACGCTTCATCATCCTCAAAAGGGATTTTCAGCGCATCCGGATGGCTTTCTATAAACGTCTGGATGTGCCGGATTCGCTTATCCTCCAGTATTTCATCCACGGCAATCAGGATTCCGGTCTCTTCCACATCACCGAATTCATAGTTGATGGCTGTGCCAAACATACGCATCGTAGGACTCAGGCTCATATAAGCGTTCACCAGCGGCGGAATGTTATAGCCCAGTTTGCGAATCTCACAATTCAGGATTTTGTAATCTTCCTTAAAGCTGTCCTTACAGAACAATGCCCGCAACTCCTCTTCCGGAGTCTCCAATACCAAAGGTTCCATCGGCGTGACGAGCCTTTCCTTATCGTGGAAATGTTTCTTAAGGAAATAGAGAATCATATCACGGCCGCGGCGGTGGTAGCTGGGATACATTGTCACCTTTCCGAAGAAGTACTTCACGTTCGGCATAATCACGGTCAATGCTCCCAATCCGTCCCATAGGTTGTCCAGCGCAAACAGTCCCTTGCTTCCGGCACGGGTAGACTGATATTCAAGCGTCACAAACGAACGTCCCAACTCTATCGTCTGCGGCAAATATTTTTCAATAAAAGTATCCGAGAAATCGAACATATGGGAAGTGGCAAGAATCGGAGCGCCTTTTTCGTCGAAACGCACGTCCGTCCCAAGCAGATAGCGGTAGCCGCCTAAAATCTCTTCGGCTTCCGGGTTCCACACAATGAGCTGCTTGTAGGGATGCTCCATTGTGTCGTATTCGTCTATATCCATCGACAGTCCGGTTCCTCCGCCGGCAGCCCGGAAAGCAATTTCGCGCAAACGTCCAATCTCTTTCATCACATTGGGTGCATTCTGATGAGTAATAATGTAAATCTGGTTATTACTCTTATTGGTCATTCGTAAGCGTCTGTCTTCCGTCAATTCAGCCTTCAGCAGTTCTTTGCTTATCGGTTTGATAATCTCTTCCATATTTCTTGTTATAGTTGTTCTATCAATTACAGTTTATATACAATGTCCTTTACGTATTCCGCCCATTGTACCGGTGTTTTCGATTTGTCGAAAGTCTGCCAGGGTATCGGCTTGCCAAAGGTGACGGTAAAGGTTTTGTGGCGGTTCTTAAACATCTCATCCGCAAGATACAACATGGCGATGTTGAACTTAATGCCCAGTGCCTTGCAGATATTTGCCAGATTGTAGAAGAAATCGGAGTTTCTGCCCCCGAAGTGCACCGGTATCACGTCGCGTTTTGCTTGTATGCTCTTTACTATAAATGTCTTTTTCCATTCCAGGTCGCGAATCACTCCCTCCTGCCGGCGCGAACAGAGCCCGGCGGGGAACATGATAAGCTGGTCGTCGGAGTTGAATCCGGCTTCCACCATCTTAGGGAAATCTTTCGACTGCTTGCCTGTCTTATTAATAGGTATGCAGAGCGGAGCCAATCCGCGCAGGTTCATCAGCAAGTCGTTGACCAGGTATTTCACCTTCCCGTCGTAATGGCGTCCTAGCACGTAGCCCAGCGCCACACCGTCCTGTCCGCCCAACGGATGATTGGAGACAAAGGTGTACAAACCGTCTTTGGGAAGATTTTCGAGTCCTTTCACCTCTACCTTCGCATCCAGAAAGTCCAGACACGCTTCGAGGAAGTCGACTCCGACCTTATCTTTCGACTCATCCAAAAACACATTAATCTCATCCTGATGAACTATTTTCTTCAGATAAGAAATCACAAACTTAGGGATGTACTTGTATTGCTTCGGCGCTTTGGTCCGAAGAATTTTATCGACATCAATCAAAAATAAAGAGTCATCTGTCATTCTTTTCAAATAAAATGATGCTACAAAATTAGCGGTTCTTTTTTATTATTTGCAATAAATTAGTAGAAAATGCAGGATTTAAGCTCATAAGCCCCCGAAAACAACACCCGAAAACTATCAAATAACACCTGAAAACTGTCTGCAGACAGTTTTCAGGTGAATTTCGGACGGATTATCCCCGTCCGGTTCTCAAAAATCCCCGTAAACTTGCACCATCGAAATTAACGAACGAATATTCACCATTTAAAAGCAACGTATATGAAAAGTTTAAGCTTCAGAAAAGATTTAGTAGAAGTACAGGATGAACTACTTCGCTTCGCTTATAAACTGACAACCGACCGCGAAGAAGCAAATGATTTGTTGCAGGAAACCTCCTTGAAAGCATTGGATAATGAAGATAAATACACGCCCGATACAAACTTCAAAGGCTGGATGTACACTATCATGCGCAATATATTCATCAACAACTACCGCAAGGTGGTTCGCGACCAGACATTTGTCGACCAGACCGACAACTTATACCATCTGAATCTGCCACAAGACGCAAGCGTGGAGAGTACAGACAGGGCGTACGACCTGAAAGAGATGCACCGGGTGGTAAACAACCTTCCGAAAGAGTACCGCATTCCGTTTTCGATGCACATGTCGGGGTTCAAATACCGTGAAATCGCAGATAAACTGGAGCTTCCGTTGGGAACAGTGAAAAGCCGTATCTTCTTCACCCGGCAGAAGTTGCAGGAAGAGTTGAAGGATTTCCGTTGAACCGGTTCTTACCGATAAATAAAAATCTGCTCTCCGTTGCCATTTATATAAAACGGAAGTTCTTCCTTACCTTCGGTCAGGTTTCTGAGCCATAGGAGCGACCCGGGTGGGACTTCCGCTGTTATATAGTGGTATACAGCTTGCTGACTGGTTATTTTCTTCCATTTTCCATTGCTCCAGCCATACAATTCATACTGATTGCCCGGCACAATACCGTTGTCGGCTGTTCCAATATCTTTTCTCCATCGCTTACTCTGAATTTCAAGACAAGTTCAAATCCCTTCCGGCTATACAAGCTATCGGGGTTTTCCACAACGAGTCCATAAAGAAGCGAATCGGCAAGATTCGTCAATGAATCCAGCAAAGGATGTTGCTGAGAGTTCCTTACCGAGTAAGGCGAATGATGATAGCGCATATTGGCTATCAGAAACTTTGCAGCCTTCAGTTTCTGAGGTTCGTGCCGATAATGCTGCAATACTGTTTCCAACTCACTTCTGTTTGGACCGGAAATTGCTAAAATGGTTTCCACACGTTTGTCCATTTCGCTTGTACAGCCAATCATCAGTAACCATGCAAGAACAAAGAAAAGAGTCTTATTTTTTGTTTTTAATTTCATAACTATAAAAACATTTTTCAATGAGGGGACTTTCGAGTCCCCCATCAACTTACCTATCATTTTACATGATGCTTCCAATACACAAGAATGTAATTTCGTCTTTTACCCTCCTCCGTAGGAACAAATCGTATCTCTTTTTTCAAACCTAATTCAATTTTACGATAAACAGAAACAGGAATAGTCGCAAATGGATTAGTACACGGAAAACTAAATTCAACTTCTGCTACACTTCCATTATCCGGATTAATATACATCGTAATAAATATGAATGTTTCTCTTACACGGTTTTTCTCTGTATCCGAAAAACAACTATTAACAATAGAAATACATTTGGGCTTTGTCCAACTATCTTTTTCCAATTGATCACTCATGTTTTCTTCAATGGATATGTATTTCCCGGTATACCTATCAATCTGATCTACATATGTAAATTTATTCTCTTTGTTATACAAAGTTACCATACCAAGTTGATCGCTCTGATAGGTGTAACCATTTTCGTAAAACGTCTTAGTTTTATCATAATATCTTGTTTGCACAGAAGCAAATAATACCATGAATAATTGTATAAATAATATTGTAATAGTCTTCATATGCAATTTTCTGTTATTTTTCTTAAGTTGTTAAAATTAACCATTCTATCTTCATAAGGGGTATATTTATAATTCTCATACCCTGGATATGTTTTAAAACAATTAAGGAGAGTATAATCCCAATATATTTCAAAATTAATAGAATCTCCATAAAAGTTCCCTTTTTTATCAATATAGTATTCCAATTTTTCCGTTGATAACATACGTTTATCTCCTCTAATTTTCCCTTTTATCCAATCGCTTTCATTATATGAAACAGTATCTCTACAATAATAAAGATATTGTGTATAATGTGATTCTATTTCCGAGTTTATTGTCTGATTTCTCCAAATATCAACATCATTTTTTTGTTTGTATTGATACGCGTGCATCATTTCATGCAACAAAGTTCCACTTTCCATATTAGGATTAAAAGTAATAACATTATTTATAGGAGAATATTTAGCACCTTTTTCTTTATCTGAAAAATTAAAGCTAATTTTGTTATTGCTATTAAATATTTTAGATAATTCTTTATACAATCCTTCTCCCATACAATCATTTATTATCTTCTTTAGCATATTTTCCAGTTTCTTCCATTGTTCTTCTGTTAAATCGCCGGAAAAAATTTTTCTTGCGTTAGGAGCAGTCATAGGTTGAGTGCCTCCTTCCGGGGGAATAGGTACATAGCCACCATTACCTCCATTACCGCCGCCGTTACCACCACCTTCACCGGGACCGGGATACCACGGTTCCTGTACATAAACAAGTTCGTCGTGACAACGTTCCACCGGCTCCCATTTTCCCACTTTACGACATTCTGTACCGAAGCCTAATCCATATTCCGGGTCTTCATAGGTAAATCCGTTACAATCATTGTATTCCACGTAAACAAATTCCGTGTAACATACTCTCTGCATTTCCCATCCACGAGTCTTTATCTCCTCTTGCATACGTACTCCCTCTTCCGGAAATCAAGATTCCTCAGCCCTGAATCCATGAGGCCCGAAACCGGCAAGAGGCTTTTCTTTCACCATCTGCATAGTGACTTTCCAAATCAGCAACCTGCCGTCGGCAGAAGCAGCCTTGAAATGATACAGTCACCCCATGAACAACACAAGCACAACACATCCTGCCATTTTCCACCGCAAAGGAATATCAAAGCGTTTGCAGGCGGAAAATACGACAACGACCATCACGGCTATCCACGCCGAACAGCATCCAGCAAGCCACAAGTCTACAACGGTCAGCCGTGAGCCTGCTTCCTTCGCAGGCAGACAAGTTGCTGATATTCCTGCAATACCCGACAAGAATATGCATACAAACAGAAACGATAGATGGATTTTATCAGGAATATCTTTCACAGGATTGAACGGCAGACTCAATATAAGAATGCCGACAGACAAAGAAACTATATTCTTCAACGTCCTCATGTATTCAAGTATTAGATATTCCTTACGGTCACAAATATAATAAAACATTCATAACAAACCACATACGCCACTCTTTTTTATTTCAAAAAGTATACATCAGCATCGTCCATCCCACTGCCCCGTCCCGCCACCGCGACGAATTAGCCGTTTCTCAGGCAAAATCTATTTTCCCGAAGCCTATTCCCTACCTCCCGCATTGCGAACAAGTATTCGTCTGACTATAGTTAACTATTCGTCTAACTATAGTCAGACGAATAGTCGACCGAATGAAAACAAACAGTTCCTAGACAGGCAACAACCAAACTCCAGCGATAAAACAAATAAACCATAGCATCCCCGCCTGCAAAGCATCTACGAAGCATCTTCATTTTCAAGCAATAAGCATTTAACAATCTGTTGAAAACTTCTCCGAAAGTTTTCAATGGGAAATGACGGGGAATTGTGGGGAATTTCATACTTTTACAGCCACTTTTTATAATAAGGTAGTGAGATGTTTTTTTTAAGAGACAAAGAAGGATGGAAAAAGACAAGATGGAAAAAGACGAACTGATATATCACGTTCCGGTGTTACTCAAAGAAAGCGTCGACGGGATGAATATCCAGCCGGACGGAACGTATGTAGACGTTACATTCGGAGGAGCGGGACATTCGCGCGAGATTCTTTCACGGCTCGGCGAAGGCGGACGCCTCCTGGGATTCGACCAGGACGAGGATGCCGAGCGGAATATTGTCGACGACCCCCATTTTATCTTTGTGCGCAGCAACTTCCGCTACCTGCACAATTTCCTGCGCTATCACGACATCGAACAGGTGGATGCGATTCTCGCCGACCTCGGTGTGTCTTCCCACCACTTTGATGACAGCGAACGCGGCTTCTCTTTCCGTTTCGACGGAGAACTGGATATGCGTATGAACAAGCGTGCAGGAGTTACGGCGGCAGACATCGTAAACACGTACGAAGAAGAGCGTCTCGCAAACATTCTCTACCTGTATGGAGAACTTAAAAACAGCCGCAAACTGGCTTCTGTCATTGTCAAAGCCCGAAACGGACAGCCCATCCGTACTATCGGAGAGTTTCTGGAAATCATCAAACCGCTTTTCGGCCGTGAACGGGAGAAGAAAGAACTTGCAAAGGTATTCCAGGCATTGCGGATTGAAGTGAACCAGGAGATGGAAGCGCTGAAAGAGATGCTGCTCGCGGCAACCGAAGCGTTAAAACCGGGTGGCAGACTGGTAGTTATCACTTATCACTCACTGGAAGACCGCATGGTGAAGAACATCATGAAGACAGGCAACGTGGAAGGTAAGGCAGAGACAGACTTCTTCGGCAACCTGCAAACTCCCTTCCGCCTAGTCAACAATAAGGTGATTGTGCCCTGCGAGGCAGAAATAGAAAGAAACCCGCGGTCGAGAAGCGCCAAGTTACGAATTGCAGAAAAGAAATAAGAGAAAATGGAAAAAGAAAAAGAAGAAGCAGTAAACAAGAAGGCAGAAGAGGGCAAGAAGAAAAAACGCACTTCGCTGAAAAGCATCCTGGGTGGAGACATTCTGGCCACCGACTTTTTCCGTCGCCAGACCAAACTACTGGTTCTTATCATGGTGTTCATCATCTTCTACATCCACAACCGCTATGCCAGCCAGCAGCAGCAGATTGAGATAGACCGTTTGAAAAAGGAACTGATAGATATTAAGTATGACGCACTGACACGCAGCTCGGAACTGATGGAGAAGAGCCGCCAGTCGCGCATCGAAGAATATATATCAAGTAAGGAAAGTGATTTGCAGACATCGACCAATCCCCCTTACCTTATTAAATAAGTAGAGAATAGAGAATTGAAAATTGAGAGCAGAGAGTTTTTAAAAGACAAGCACTGTGGCAGTTAACAAAAAAAATATAATGACCCGTTATTTCTTCGTCATCCTCCTGATGGCGTTGACAGGCGTGGCAATTGTCGTGAAGGCAGGCATCACCATGTTTGCCGACCGCCAGTATTGGCAGGACGTGGCCGACCGTTTCGTAAAGGAAAACGTGACGGTGAAACCCAACCGCGGAAACATTATCTCTTCCGACGGCAAACTGATGGCTAGCTCCCTGCCCGAATACAGGATATATATGGACTTTATGTCCGGTGAAAAGGACGAGAAACGCAGAAAGAAAGACCAGGCACGACGGGATTCCATCCTTACCGCCAACATGGATTCAATCTGCATCGGACTTCATAAGATATTCCCGGATAAGAGCGTAGCCCAATTCAAGGCACATCTGAAGAAAGGACGCCAGGCGAAAAGCCGCAATTACCTGATTTATCCGAAACGCATCTCTTATATACAATATAAAGAGGTAAAGAGATTGCCGGTCTTCTGCTTGAACCGCTACAAAGGGGGATTCAAGGAACTGGCTTACAACCAACGGAAGAAGCCTTTCGGTTCACTGGCGGCGCGTACGCTAGGCGATGTGTATGCCGACACCGCGAAAGGAGCGAGAAACGGTATCGAACTTGCCTTCGATACGATTCTGAAAGGACGGGACGGATTGACCCACCGCCAGAAAGTGATGAACAAATACCTGAACATCGTAGATGTGCCGCCGGTTGACGGTTGCGACCTCATATCTACCATCGACGTAGGCATGCAGGATATTTGCGAGAAAGCACTGGTAGACAAGCTAAAAGAACTGAATGCCAGCGTGGGGGTCGTTGTATTGATGGAGGTGGCTACCGGAGAAGTGAAAGCCATCGTTAATATGATGCAGGGCAAAGACGGTGGGTATTACGAGATGCGCAATAATGCCATCAGCGATATGCTCGAACCGGGGTCAACTTTCAAGACGGCTTCTATTATGGTGGCCCTCGAAGACGGGAAAATCACTCCGGACTATGTAGTGGATACCGGCAACGGGCAAATGCCGATGCACGGCCGTGTGATGAAAGACCACAACTGGCATCGCGGAGGATACGGTAAATTAACGGTTACCGAGATTTTGGAAGTGTCTTCCAATGTCGGTACATCTTATATTATAGACCATTTCTACGGCAGCAACCCGCAGAAGTTCATCGATGGATTGAGACGTATGAGCATCGACCAGCCTCTTCACCTGCAAATTGCGGGAGAAGGCAAGCCGAACATTCGCGGTCCGAAAGAGAGAAGTTATTTCTCCAAAACCGCCCTGCCATGGATGAGTATCGGTTATGAGACGCAAGTCCCGCCGATTAATATTCTTACATTCTATAATGGAATAGCGAATAATGGGGTGACGGTACGTCCGAAATTCGTAAAAGCTGCGGTGAAAGACGGGGAAATAGTGAAAGAGTATCCGACAGAAGTTATCAATCCGAAGATTTGTTCGGACAAGACATTGACACAAATCCGTGAGATTCTACGGAAAGTGGTAGGCGAAGGACTTGCCAAACCCGCGGGTAGCAAGCAATTCCACGTTTCGGGTAAGACCGGAACGGCACAGATTTCACAGGGAGCGGCCGGATACAAGACAGGAAGAACAAACTATCTTGTTAGTTTCTGCGGTTATTTCCCGTCGGAAGCGCCCAAATATAGTATGATTGTTTCCATTCAGAAACCGGGCTTGCCGGCATCAGGTGGTCTGATGGCAGGCAGCGTATTCAGCAAAATCGCCGAAAGGGTGTACGCCAAAGACCTGCGTTTGCCTCTTACCAACGCGATTGACACGAATTCCGTAGTCATTCCCAATGTAAAAGCGGGAGAAATGAGGGAAACACAACGGGTGCTGGAAGAACTGAATATTCAGGTTCAGGGCAAAATAGCCGACACGGGAAAAGAGGTGTGGGGGAATACCCATTCGGCCCCCCAGGCGGTAGTTCTCGAAAGCCGGAGCAATATGCAGAATTTCGTGCCGAGCGTTATAGGCATGGGGGCGAAAGATGCCGTGTACCTGCTGGAGAGTAAAGGATTAAAAGTACATTTGGTTGGGGTCGGCAAGGTGAAAAGCCAGTCGATAGCCAACGGAACGATAGTAAAGAAGGGGCAGACGATTACCCTTTCCATGCATTAAAAGTAAAATCAAGTATTTAAAAAAGAGACTATGTTGCTAAACAAGTTACTGAAAGCAATTCAACCGGTACGGATAACCGGGGATTCAGACATAGAAATCACCGGAATCAACATTGATTCCCGTTTAGTAGAAGCCGGTCAACTATTCATGGCTATACGCGGCACACAAGCCGACGGCCATGCCTATATACCTGCTGCCATCAAAAAAGGAGCTGCCGCCATCCTTTGCGAGGATATGCCGGAAGAGCCTGTGGCAGGGGTTACTTATGTCCAGGTAAAAGACAGCGAAGATGCGACAGGTAAAATCGCCACTACATTCTATGGAGACCCGACTTCCAAGCTCGAACTGGTCGGTGTCACCGGAACAAACGGCAAGACAACTATCGCCACCTTATTATATAATACATTCCGTTACTTCGGATATAAGGTGGGGCTTATCTCTACCGTTTGCAACTATATCGACGATGAAGCTATCCCGACAGAACATACTACGCCCGACCCCATCACGCTGAACCGCTTGTTGGGACGGATGGCGGATGAAGGATGCAAATATGTGTTCATGGAAGTCAGCTCCCACTCGATTGCACAGAAACGTATCAGCGGACTGAAATTCGCGGGGGGTATCTTCACCAATCTCACCCGTGACCATCTCGATTACCACAAGACAGTAGAGAATTATCTGAAGGCCAAGAAGAAATTCTTCGACGATATGCCGAAGAATGCATTCTCTCTTACCAACCTCGACGACAAGAACGGACTGGTAATGACACAGAACACACATGCCAAAGTATATACTTATTCATTGAGAAGCCTCAGCGATTTTAAAGGTCGGGTGTTGGAATCCCATTTCGAAGGAATGCTGCTTGATTTCAATAACCACGAGCTGGCTGTCCAGTTTATAGGCAAATTCAATGCTTCCAATCTATTGGCAGTGTTCGGGGCTGCCGTCCTGCTTGGCAAGAAAGAAGAAGAGGTGCTTGTCGCTCTCAGTACACTTCATCCGGTGGCAGGACGCTTTGACGCTATCCGTTCGCCAAAAGGCATTACGGCGATTGTGGACTATGCCCACACTCCGGATGCGCTTATCAACGTGTTGAACGCTATCCACGGAGTGCTCGAAGGAAAAGGAAAAGTCATCACCGTGGTAGGTGCAGGCGGCAACCGCGACAAAGGGAAACGCCCCATCATGGCGAAAGAAGCAGCCAAAGCCAGTGACCGAGTTATCATCACTTCCGACAATCCCCGTTGTGAAGAACCGCAGGATATCATCAATGATATGCTGGCAGGACTGGATGCCGAGGATATGAAGAAGACACTAAGCATTGCCGACCGTAAGGAAGCAATCCGCACGGCTTGTATGCTGGCAGAAAAAGGAGACGTAATACTCGTTGCCGGAAAAGGACACGAGAATTACCAGGAGATAAAAGGCGTGAAACATCACTTCGACGACAAGGAAGTACTCAAAGAGGTATTCCAATAACGTCGTCTGCATAGTAAATTGTAAAATCGTAAATTGTAAATCGTAAAACAGTAAATTTCATCATGCTATATTATCTGTTTGAATGGCTGCAAAAGCTCAATTTTCCCGGAGCGGGAATGTTTGGTTACACCTCATTCCGTGCTTTGATGGCTGTCATCTTCGCATTGCTTATTTCAAGTATATGGGGAGACAGGTTTATCAACCTGCTGAAGAAGAAGCAAATAACGGAAACGCAGCGTGACTCGAAGATTGACCCGTTCGGTGTCAACAAGGTAGGTGTGCCGAGCATGGGCGGTGTCATTATTATTATAGCCATTCTCATCCCCTGCCTATTATTGGGCAAACTGGAGAACATATATATGATATTGATGCTGATAACCACCATATGGCTGGGCTCACTCGGATTTGCCGACGACTATATAAAAATCTTCAAGAAAGACAAGGAAGGATTGCACGGCAAGTTCAAAATCATCGGACAGGTAGGTCTGGGATTGATTGTCGGGCTTACTTTATATCTAAGCCCGGATGTGGTAATCCGCGAAAATATCGAAGTACATACTCCGGGACAGGAAATGGAAGTGATACATGGGACAAACGACTTGAAATCGACCCAGACTACCATTCCTTTCTTCAAGAGCAACAACCTTGACTATGCCGATCTGGTCTCTTTCATGGGTGAGTACACACAGGCAGCCGGATGGATACTGTTCGTCATCATCACCATCTTTGTGGTTACCGCCGTATCCAATGGTGCCAACCTGAACGATGGAATGGACGGAATGGCAGCAGGAAATTCCGCCATCATCGGAGCTACGCTAGGCATATTGGCCTACGTTTCGTCGCATATCGAGTTTGCGAGTTATCTGAACATCATGTATATCCCCGGCTCGGAAGAACTGGTAATCTATATCTGTGCCTTCATCGGTGCACTTATCGGTTTCCTTTGGTATAATGCCTATCCGGCACAAGTATTCATGGGCGACACCGGCAGTCTGACAATAGGCGGCATCATCGCCGTATTCGCCATTATCATCCACAAAGAGCTGTTGATACCGATTCTTTGCGGTGTATTCCTCGTGGAAAACCTGTCGGTCATCCTGCAACGGGCTTACTATAAGGCAGGCAAGCGGAAAGGAGTGAAACAACGGTTGTTCAAACGAACCCCGATTCACGACCACTTCCGCACTTCCATGAACCTGATAGAACCTGGCTGCACAGTCAAGTTCACCAAACCCGACCAACTGTTTCACGAATCAAAAATTACCGTCCGCTTCTGGATTGTAACGATTGTTCTGGCAGCCATAACAATTATAACGCTAAAGATAAGATAGCCGGCAAGGTGCCGGAGCCGGGTTTCCATTCGGAAGCCAAGTTTTTATAGAGAATATTAACCCGATTATTAACCTTTAAAGAATGTGCACAACCAATAAAGCAATTCAGCATATTGAAAACAAGAGCACATTATTGTAGATGAAAAGAATAGTAATTTTAGGAGCTGGCGAAAGCGGCGCAGGTGCAGCCGTACTCGCAAAAGTCAAAGGATTTGAGACATTTGTTTCGGACATGTCCGCTATCAAGGACAAGTACAAGAAACTTCTCGACAGCTACAACATCGCCTGGGAAGAAGGACACCACACCGAAGAACTCATTCTGAATGCCGACGAGGTTATCAAAAGCCCCGGTATCCCGAATGACGCCCCGCTCATCCTGAAACTGAAAGCTCAAGGTACTCCGGTCATATCAGAGATTGAGTTTGCCGGACGCTATACGAACGCCAAGATGATTTGTATCACCGGCTCGAACGGGAAGACAACCACGACTTCCCTGATTTACCATATCTTCAAAAGTGCAGGTCTGAACGTAGGTCTGGCAGGCAACATC
Organism: uncultured Bacteroides sp.; assembly: GCA_947038155.1. Classification (GTDB taxonomy): domain Bacteria; phylum Bacteroidota; class Bacteroidia; order Bacteroidales; family Bacteroidaceae; genus Bacteroides. The sequence continues at coordinate 121,515 of CAMQVH010000007.1, forward strand.
GGCAAAAGCCTTGCTCTGCAGGTGGCCGAGGACTACCATGATTATTACATCATCGAACTGAGTTCTTTCCAGTTGGACAATATGTACAACTTCCGTGCGAACATCGCCGTATTGATGAACATCACCCCGGACCACCTCGACCGTTACGACCACTGCATGCAGAATTACATCGACGCAAAATTCCGCATCACCCGGAATCAAACTCCGGACGATGCCTTCATCTTCTGGAACGACGACCCTATCATCAAACGCGAACTGGCGAAACATGGCCTGAAAGCCCATCTGTATCCTTTCGCCGCAGTGAAAGAAGACGGAGCCATCGCCTACGTTGAAGACCACGAAGTGAAAATCACCGAACCGATTGCCTTCAACATGGAGCAGGAAGAACTGGCTCTGACTGGACAACATAACTTATACAACTCCCTGGCAGCCGGCATCTCGGCCAACCTGGCAGGTATCGCCAAAGAGAATATCCGCAAAGCCCTCTCCGACTTCAAGGGAGTGGAGCACCGTCTGGAAAAGGTGGCGCGTGTCCGCGGAATTGACTTTATCAACGACTCGAAAGCCACGAATGTCAACTCCTGCTGGTATGCCCTGCAAAGCATGACCACCAAAACGGTATTGATTCTCGGCGGCAAAGATAAGGGAAACGATTATACGGAAATAGAAGATTTGGTACGCGAGAAGTGTTCGGCACTCGTATACCTGGGGCTGCATAACGAGAAACTTCACGAATTCTTCGACCGCCTCGGCCTCCCCGTAGCAGACGTGCAAACCGGCATGAAAGATGCCGTAGAAGCCGCCTACAAACTGGCTAAGAAAGGAGAAACCGTATTATTAAGCCCCTGCTGCGCTTCCTTCGACCTCTTCAAGAGCTACGAAGACCGTGGCGACCAGTTCAAAGAATGTGTAAGAGAACTTTAAACAACGTTTAGTAAAGTGGATTTATTAAAGAACATATTCAAAGGCGACAAGGTAATCTGGATTATCTTCCTCTGTCTCTGCCTCATCTCGATTGTCGAGGTATTCTCGGCAGCATCGACACTGACTTACAAAAGCGGCGACCACTGGGGACCGATTACGCAGCACTCCATCATCCTGATGGTGGGTGCCGTAGTGGTGGTATTCCTGCACAACGTACCCTACAAATGGTTCCAGGTATTTCCGGTCTTCCTGTATCCTACATCCTTGGTGCTACTTGCATTCGTCACATTGATGGGTATCATCACAGGCGACCGCGTCAACGGGGCAGCCCGCTGGATGAGTTTTATGGGACTACAGTTCCAGCCCTCGGAACTGGCTAAGATGGCAATCATCATCGCCGTCTCTTTCATCCTGTCCAAACGGCAGGACGAATACGGTGCCAACCCGAATGCCTTTAAATATATCATGATTCTCACCGGACTGGTATTTCTGCTCATTGCGCCGGAAAACCTTTCGACAGCGATGCTACTGTTCGGAGTAGTATGCATGATGATGTTCATCGGACGGGTATCTTCAAAAAAACTGTTCGGCATGCTGGGGATACTGGCACTTGTAGGCGGAGTAGCCGTAGGAATACTGATGGCCATCCCCGCAAAAACACTGCACAACACCCCTGGTCTTCACCGCTTCGAGACCTGGCAGAACCGTGTTTCCGGTTTCTTCAAGAAAGAAGAAGTACCCGCCGCCAAGTTCGATATTGATAAAGATGCGCAGATTGCGCATGCCCGCATCGCCATCGCCACCAGCAACGTGGTCGGCAAGGGACCGGGCAACTCCATACAGCGTGACTTCCTCAGCCAGGCATTCTCCGACTTTATTTTTGCCATTGTCATCGAGGAAATGGGACTAATAGGAGGTGTCTTCGTCGTATTCCTTTACCTATGGCTATTGATGCGCGCCGGAAAAATCGCGCAGAAATGCGACCGGACTTTCCCCGCTTTCCTCGTCATGGGCATTGCCTTGCTACTGGTATCGCAGGCGATACTGAATATGATGGTTGCCGTCGGGCTGTTCCCCGTCACGGGACAACCGTTGCCTTTGGTCAGCAAGGGAGGAACAAGCACATTAATCAACTGCGCCTATATCGGAATGATATTGAGCGTAAGCCGATATACCGCTCATCTGGAAGAACTGAAAGAACATGACGCACAGATTCAGTTGCAGATAACAACAGATGCGGCAGCCTATTCTGAAGCACAAACTGCCGCCGAACCGACTGCCCAGATTCTGAACAACGATGCCAAGTTCGAGGACGAGAATGATTATTTAACAAGAACTGTTGATGAACGATGAGCGCATCGGAAAAGGCGGACAACGGATAGAAAAAAAAGGATTGGAATGGAAAAAGAACTTAGAATTATTATCAGTGGTGGAGGTACGGGAGGACACATTTTTCCCGCCGTCTCCATTGCGAACGCTATAATGGAACTGCGTCCCGACGCCAAAATACTTTTTGTAGGTGCCGAAGGACGTATGGAAATGCAACGGGTTCCCGATGCAGGCTATCAGATTATCGGTCTGCCGATAGCCGGTTTCGACCGCAAGCATTTATGGAAGAATGTATCGGTAGTAATAAAACTGTTGCGCAGCCAGTGGAAAGCACGCAGCATCATCAAGAACTTCCGCCCGCAGGTGGCGGTAGGCGTAGGCGGCTATGCCAGCGGCCCTACCCTAAAGATTGCCGGAATGATGGGCATCCCGACCCTGATACAGGAACAGAACTCGTATGCCGGAGTAACAAACAAGCTACTGGCACAGAAAGCCCGGAAGATTTGCGTTGCCTATGACGGAATGGAAAAGTTCTTCCCTGCTGATAAGATTATCATGACGGGAAATCCGGTACGGCAGAATCTGACAAAGGCGATGCCGGACAAGGAAGACGCACTGCGTTCCTTCAATCTGCAACCGGGCAAGAAAACAATCCTCATCGTAGGCGGCAGCTTGGGAGCACGTACCATCAACAATACATTGACAGCCGGACTATCGGCTATCAAAGCCAACAGCGACGTGCAATTCATCTGGCAAACAGGAAAATACTATTACCCGCAGGTGACCGAAGCCGTGAAAGCGGCAGGAGAACTTCCGAACCTGTATGTAACGGATTTTATCAAGGATATGGCAGCAGCCTATGCCGCCGCCGACCTCGTTATCTCCCGTGCAGGAGCCGGTTCCATCTCTGAGTTCTGCCTTTTGCATAAACCGGTTGTCTTAGTGCCTTCGCCCAATGTGGCAGAAGACCACCAGACCAAGAATGCACTGGCCCTGGTAGACAAGCAGGCAGCTATCTGCGTCAAAGACAGCGAAGCGGAAAGCGCCCTGATGGACATAGCCCTGTCCACCGTCAACGACGGACAGAAGCTTGAAGAATTAAGCAAGAATATTGCCAAGCTGGCTTTGCCCGACTCTGCGAAAATCATTGCACAGGAGGTAATAAAACTGGCTGTATCAGCAGCCGATTAACCTCTCTGTCATTAGAGACTACCGGTTAACATATTACAAACATAGATTAGAGAATATATTTAGCAACTAAAGAAATGAATATCGAAACAATAAAATCAGTCTACTTCGTAGGTGCCGGCGGCATCGGCATGAGTGCGCTCGTCCGTTACTTCCTCTTCAAAGGAAAAGTAGTGGCTGGATACGACCGTACCCCTACTTCATTGACTGAAACCCTAATTGCTGAAGGCGCGCAAATACATTACGAAGAAAATGTCGACCTGATTCCCGAGGCCTGCAAGGACAAGGAAAGCACTCTCGTCATATTCACACCCGCCGTTCCGCAGGAACACGAAGAATTAGTCTATTTCCGCAACAACGGATTCGAAATACAGAAACGTGCGCAAGTATTGGGCACGATTACCCGTTCAAGCAAAGGACTATGCGTGGCTGGCACTCATGGCAAGACCACCACTTCCACCATGACCGCCCACCTGCTCCATCAGTCACATGTGGAATGTACCGCCTTCCTCGGAGGAATCTCTAAGAACTACGGAACCAACCTGCTGCTTTCCCAGCAAAGCCCCTACACGGTCATCGAAGCCGACGAGTTCGACCGCTCCTTCCACTGGTTGTCGCCCTATATTTCCGTCATCACCTCGACAGACCCCGACCACCTCGATATCTACGGAACAGCGGAAGCCTACCTCGAAAGTTTCGAGCACTACACCACCCTTATCCAACCGGGCGGTGCATTGATAATCCGCAAAGGCATCTCCCTGCAACCGAAAGTGCAGCCCGGCGTACGTGTCTACACCTACTCACGTGACGAAGGAGACTTCCACGCAGAGAACATCCACATCGGCAACGGAGAGATATTCATCGACTTTGTAGCCCCGGACACCCGCATCAATGACATCCAACTGGGAGTCCCGGTAAGCATCAACATAGAAAACAGCATAGCCGCCATGGCATTGGCACACCTGAACGGAGTGACTGCCGAAGAGATAAAAAGAGGCATGGCAAGCTTCCGCGGAGTAGACCGTCGGTTCGACTTCAAAATCAAGAACGACCGTGTTGTCTTCCTGAGTGATTACGCACACCACCCCTCTGAAATCAAACAGAGCGTGCTGTCTATGCGCGAACTCTATAAAGACAAGAAAATCACAGCCATCTTCCAGCCGCACCTCTACACCCGTACGCGCGACTTCTACCAAGACTTTGCCGACAGCCTGTCGCTGCTCGATGAAGTAATCCTTGTAGACATCTATCCGGCACGCGAAGCACCGATTCCCGGCGTCACAAGCGAGTTGATATATGACAATCTCCGTCGCGGCATCGAAAAAAGTATGTGTAAAAAGGAAGATATACTGAACATTCTGAAAGATAAAAACATTGAAGTATTAATAACTTTGGGAGCCGGAGACATCGACAACTATGTCCCCGAAATATGTAAAATCCTCGAAAACCGATAAAGCTTATGGTAAAGAGAATCCTTCTGTCCATTGTCATGTTGGTGCTCATAGCCTACCTTGTCGTAGCTGTCAGCGCCTTCAACCGCAAGCCTGCCGACCAGACCTGCCGTGACCTGGAATTAGTCATCAAGGATACCGCCTACGCCGGCTTCATCACCAAGGACGAACTGAAAGGTATCCTTCAGAAAAAAGGCATCTACCCCATCGGGAAAAAGATGGAACGCATCTCCACCAAGTCGCTGGAACGCGAGCTGGGCAAGCATCCGCTGATTGACGAGGCAGAATGCTACAAGACCCCCAGCGGCAAAATCTGCGTGGAAGTGACTCAGCGTATCCCTATCTTGCGGGTGATGGACGCCAACGGTAGGAATTACTATCTCGACAACAAAGGAACCGTCATGCCGCCGGAGGCAAAATGCGTCGCCCACCGGGTAATTGTCACCGGAAACGTAGAAAAATCATTTGCAATGAAGGATTTATATAAGTTTGGTGTATTTTTGCATAATAATAAGTTCTGGGATGCGCAGATAGAGCAAATTCACGTGTTGCCCGACCGCAACATCGAATTAGTGCCACGTGTGGGCGACCACCTTATCTATCTCGGCAAACTGGACAATTTTGAAAACAAACTGGCACGCCTGAAAGAATTCTATAAGAAAGGACTCAACCAGGTAGGCTGGAACAAGTATTCACGCATCAACCTCGAGTTCAGCAACCAGATTATCTGTACGAAACGAGAAAATAATAAATAAAAAGGATATGGCAACAACAGAATTTATCGCCGCTATTGAACTTGGTTCATCGAAGATAACCGGTGTGGCCGGAAAAAAGAACAGTGACGGAAGCATGCAGATATTGGCATATGCCCAGGAAGACTCTTCTACGTTTATCCGTAAAGGAGTGATATTCAACCTGGACAAAACGGCACAAAGCTTGACTTCTATCATCAACAGACTGGAAGGTGAGTTGAAAAACTCAATCGCCAAAGTATATGTAGGTATCGGCGGACAGTCACTTCGCACAGTTCGCAACGTGGTAAGCCGCGATTTGGAAGATGAAGCTATCATATCGGAAGAGCTCGTAAGCGCCATCGGTGACGAGAACATCGCCATCCCGGTGGTCGATATGGACATACTGGATGTAGCCCCCCAAGAGTATAAGGTAGGCAACAACCTGCAAGCCAATCCGGTGGGTCTGGTAGGAAGCCATATCGAAGGCCGTTTCCTCAATATCGTAGCCCGCGCTTCTGTACGCAAGAACCTGGAGCACTGCTTCCAACAAGCTAAAATAGACATTGCCGACCAACTGATTGCCCCGCTCGTTACGGCCAACGCCGTACTGACGGAAAGCGAACGCCGTTCGGGTTGCGCACTGATTGACTTCGGAGCGGACACGACCACTATCTCCGTCTACAAGAACAACATTCTCCGCTTCCTGACTGTACTACCGCTGGGTGGCAACAGCATCACCCGCGACATCACCACCCTGCAAATGGAGGAGGAAGAAGCCGAACGCCTAAAGAAAGCCTACGGTGACGCCCTCTACGAAGAAGACCCGGAACAGGAAGAAACTACCTGCAAACTGGACGACGACAGCCGTACCATCAAAGTAACCGACCTCAATAACATCATCGAAGCCCGTGCCGAAGAAATCATCGCCAACGTATGGAATCAGGTACAGCTATCCGGCTTCGAGGATAAACTGCTGGCAGGAATCATCCTGACAGGAGGAGCCGCCAACCTGAAAAGCCTTGACGAAATGCTACGTAAACGCAGCAAAATAGAGAAAATACGGATGGCGAAACTTCCGCGTAACACCGTCCATGCTCCGAGCAATATCCTGAAGAAAGACGGTTCGCAGAACACCCTCTTCGGACTCTTGTTCGAAGGGAACCAGAACTGTTGCCTGACAGAAACCGCTCCGCAACCTGCATCGACTTCTGCCACCTCGAAACCGGAACCGGAAATCCACAAAACAGTAGATATGTTCGAGGACGACCAGGAACTGAAAGAGCAGGCCCGCCTTGCCCGTCTCAAGAAGGAGGAAGAAGAACGTAAAGCCAAGTTAGCTTCCCAAGAAGCAGAAAGGAACCGAAAGCAGAAAGAAAAGGAAGAACGAAAACGAAAAAAAGAAGCAGAACCCAGTTGGTTTAAGATCAAAGTAAAGAAAACCATTGAAGAAATGACCAATATCTTCAGCGAAGATGAGAATGACAAAATGAGTTAATTTCTTCTCTAAACACAGTGTGCAATTTGTAAATAGTAACTAGTAATTAGTATAAGATTATGGACGAGATAGTACAATTCGATTTCCCGACAGACTCACCGAAAATCATCAAAGTGATTGGTGTAGGCGGTGGCGGCGGTAACGCCGTAAACCACATGTACCGGGAAGGTATCCATGATGTAACGTTCGTTCTTTGCAACACGGACAACCAGGCATTAGCCGAATCACCCGTCCCGGTGAAACTGCAACTGGGCCGTAGCATCACACAAGGGCTTGGAGCCGGCAACCGTCCCGAACGGGCACGCGACGCCGCCGAAGAGAGTATAGAAGATATCAGAAACCAACTGAACGATGGCACCAAGATGGTGTTCATCACTGCCGGAATGGGGGGTGGAACAGGAACCGGAGCTGCTCCTGTCATTGCCCGCATCGCGAAAGAGATGGATATCCTGACTGTCGGCATCGTCACCATCCCTTTTATCTTCGAAGGAGAAAAGAAAATCATCCAAGCATTGGACGGTGTGGAGCGCATCGCCCAGCACGTAGACGCCCTGTTGGTCATCAACAACGAACGCCTGCGTGAGATATACACTGACCTCACCTTCATGAATGCCTTCGGTAAAGCCGACGATACGCTTTCCATCGCCGCCAAGAGCATTGCCGAGATTATCACCATACGCGGTACGGTCAACCTTGACTTTGCCGATGTGAAAACCATCCTGAAAGATGGCGGAGTAGCCATCATGAGTACTGGATTCGGTGAAGGAGAAAACCGTGTGACGAAAGCCATCGATGACGCCCTGCACTCTCCGTTACTCAACAACAACGATATTTTCAACGCCAAGAAGGTGATGCTGAACATCTCTTTCTGCCCGTCGTCTGAACTGATGATGGAGGAGATGAACGAGATACATGAGTTCATGAGCAAATTCCGCGAAGGTGTAGAAGTTATTTGGGGAGTTGCTATTGACAACTCGCTGGATACAAAGGTGAAGATTACCGTACTGGCAACCGGATTCGGTGTAGAAGACGTCCCCGGAATGGACAGCCTGCACGCCGTGCGCAGCCAGGAAGAAGAAGAACGCCAACTCCAACTGGAAGAGGAAAAAGAAAAGAACAAGGAACGTATCCGTAAGGCATACGGTGAAAGCGCCAGCAACATCGGAAGCAAGAGTCTCCGCAAACGCCGCCACATCTATCTCTTCAATACGGAAGATCTGGACAACGACGATATCATCGCTATGGTAGAAGACTCTCCAACGTATATGCGTGACAAAACGACTCTGACCAAAATCCGCACAAAAGCTGCCCTCGAAGAGGAAACAGCTACGGAAGAGGCTACAGACAATAACGGTGTCATCACCTTCTGATAACTGATAACAGACAACTGATAGTTCATCATATATAAACATCATAATATCTAAAGATATGGATTTATTCGATCAAGTCAGCGAAGACATTAAAAACGCAATGAAGGCAAAAGACAAGGTTGCCTTGGAAACTTTGAGAAATATAAAGAAGTTTTTCCTGGAAGCCAAGACCGCTCCGGGAGCTAACGATACACTGACAAATGACGCAGCCCTCAAGATTATCCAGAAATTGGTGAAACAAGGAAAAGATGCTGCTGAAATCTATATCGGACAGGGACGCCAGGACTTGGCTGACGTAGAATTAGGCCAGGTAGCCGTTATGGAAAAATACCTTCCGAAACAGATGTCCGCCGAGGAACTGGAAGCTGCATTGAAGGAAATCATCGCCGAGGTAGGTGCTACCAGCGGTAAGGACATGGGTAAAGTGATGGGAGTTGCCTCTAAGAAATTGGCAGGACTTGCAGAAGGACGTGCTATTTCCGCAAAAGTGAAGGAACTTTTGGGATAATTTCTATCGGCTCATTATTATATCTGCAATATACTCTGTATGGAAAAACAATCCGGTAGTATATTGCAGACATTCATAAAAAAATATGTTACAATCAACAAACAGTGGCATATTTCTTTAGAATGAGTATCATTTCCGGATATTTAAATTTCCAGAAACATGTAAAAAAGGGGCAATAGTAATATTGGGAGGAGTTTGCTACATTTTATTTATCGCACTCTTTCCACGTTTTCTGACTATCTTAATTACGGCAGTATAAAAGGAAATCAGATAATACAATCTAAAAGTAACCTGTCGATATATGCGCTTAATTATCCGATTGACAAGACAGCCCCTTTTTATTCATGAAAAATAAAGGGTATGAAATTCCTGTACTCCAACTTCTTAATGAAGATAAAGAAAAACATTTAATTTCAAGCTGCTGCCACTATAGTTTCAAAAGTCAGAGACTAAGTGTATAGCCTTAGAAACTCCAGGGGCTGACTAAAAAGTCCCCACCGAAAAAAAAGTTCTCTCTATCCGCTGA
>CAMQVH010000008.1 GCA_947038155.1 uncultured Bacteroides sp.
ATACAAATAGTAATAGTTATACTATCATTTATGCTTCGGTAATGGTTATTATCGTTGCATTCCTGCTGGCATTCGTTAGTTCTTCACTGAAAGCTACACAAGACAAGAATGTGCAGTTGGACACTAAAAAACAGATTCTTGCTGCATTGAACATTAAAAATGTAGAAGACGCTGATGCCGAATATCAGAAATATGTAAAAGGTGATATGCTGATGAACGTAGACGGCACGCTGACTGAAAACACAGGTGAGTTTGCTACCAACTACGAGAAAGAAGCAAAAGAACAACAACGTCTGCACGTATTTGTATGCGATGTGGATGGCCAGACTAAATATGTATTTCCAGTTTACGGTGCCGGTCTTTGGGGTGCTATCTGGGGATATGTTGCTTTGAACGAGGATAAAGACACTGTTTACGGTGTTTATTTCTCACACGCAAGTGAGACACCGGGGTTGGGTGCTGAAATCGCAACTGACAAGTTCCAGAGTGAATTTACAGGCAAGAAGACGCTGGAGAACGGTGCTGTTACTCTGGGCGTTGTAAAGAACGGCAAGGTAGAGAAACCTGAATATCAGGTGGACGGTATCTCTGGTGGTACAATTACTTCGGTAGGTGTGGACGCTATGCTGAAGGCCTGCCTGAATAGTTACATAAGTTTCTTAACTAAATAATAAGGAGGAGGATAAAGAATATGGGACAACTGTTTTCAAAGAAGAATAAAGAAGTATTCTCTGCTCCATTGGGAATCGATAATCCGGTAACCGTACAGGTGCTTGGTATCTGTTCTGCACTTGCTGTTACTGCAAAGCTGGAACCCGCCATCGTGATGGGACTTTCAGTTACTGTGATTACAGCGTTTGCCAATGTCGTTATTTCACTGTTGCGTAAGACGATTCCAAATCGTATCCGTATCATCGTTCAGTTGGTAGTGGTTGCTGCTTTGGTTACCATCGTTAGTGAAATTCTGAAGGCGTTTGCATACGATGTAAGCGTACAGCTCTCTGTTTATGTAGGTTTGATCATTACCAACTGTATCCTGATGGGACGTCTGGAAGCATTTGCCATGCAGAACGGTCCTTGGGAATCATTCCTTGACGGAGTTGGTAACGGTCTGGGTTATGCCAAGATTCTGGTAATCGTAGCTTTCTTCCGCGAACTGCTCGGCTCGGGAACTTTGCTTGGTTTCAACATCCTGAATTATGAGCCTATCCAGAATATCGGTTATGTAAACAACGGTCTGATGTTGATGCCGCCGATGGCATTGATTATCGTAGCTTGCATCATCTGGTATCAGCGTGCACGTCACAAAGAACTGCAAGAAGAAAGTAATTAATATAAATGAAGGGTGAAGAAGGATGAATGAAGGTAACACTCATAAACTCGAAATTCTTCATTCTTAATTCTTAATTAAAATATATGGAACATTTATTAAGTTTATTCGTCCGCTCCATCTTTGTGGACAACATGATATTCGCGTTCTTCTTGGGTATGTGCTCATATCTGGCTGTATCGAAGAATGTGAAGACTGCCGTAGGACTGGGTATAGCCGTAACATTCGTGTTGCTGGTTACGCTTCCGGTGAACTATTTATTGCAAACCAAGGTGCTGGCTGCCAACGCTATCATTGAAGGTGTTGACCTCAGCTTCCTGAGTTTTATTCTTTTCATTGCCGTTATTGCCGGTATCGTGCAATTGGTGGAGATGGTGGTAGAACGTTTCAGCCCGTCGCTGTACGCTTCACTGGGTATCTTCCTGCCGTTGATCGCCGTTAACTGTGCTATCATGGGTGCTTCGCTGTTTATGCAACAACGTATCAACGTAGGTCCGAGTGATCCGAAATACATTGGTGATATCTGGGATGCTCTTTCGTATGCACTCGGTTCGGGTATCGGCTGGCTGCTGGCTATCGTCGGTCTGGCTGCTATCCGTGAGAAAATGGCTTACTCTGATGTACCTGCTCCGCTGAAAGGTCTGGGTATCACATTTATCACTGTAGGTCTGATGGCAATCGCATTTATGTGTTTCTCTGGTTTGAACATCTAAAAAGAAAGGAATAAGACAATGGATATGAATTTAATATTATCAAGCATTGGGGTATTCCTTGTGGTTATTCTGTTGCTTGTTGTTATCTTGCTGGTTGCCAAGAAATTTCTGGTACCGTCAGGTAACGTGAAACTAACGATCAATGGCGAAACAGGACTGGAAGTTGAATCCGGTTCCACGTTGCTTAATACGCTGGCCGTAAACGGTGTATTCCTGTCATCCGCTTGTGGTGGCAAGGGTTCTTGCGGACAGTGCAAATGTCAGGTACTTGAAGGTGGCGGCGAAATCCTGCCTTCTGAAGTTCCTCACTTCAGCCGCAAACAGCAACAAGACCACTGGCGTCTGGGCTGTCAGGTGAAAGTGAAGAGTGACATGGCTATCAAGATCGACGAGTCTGTACTTGGTGTGAAAGAGTGGGAGTGCGAAGTGATCTCCAACAAGAACGTGGCTACATTTATCAAAGAGTTTATCGTGGCATTGCCTAAAGGCGAACACATGGACTTTATCCCGGGTTCTTACGCACAGATCAAGATACCTAAATTCTCAATGGATTATGATAAGGACATTGATAAGAGCCTGATCGGTGAAGAATATCTGCCTGCATGGGAGAAATTCGGTTTGCTGGGCTTGAAATGTAAGAATGAAGAGGAAACAATCCGTGCTTACTCTATGGCCAACTATCCTGCAGAAGGTGACCGTATCATGCTGACTGTACGTATCGCTACCCCTCCGTTCAAGCCGAAAGAACAAGGTCCCGGATTTATGGATGTAATGCCGGGTATCGCTTCTTCTTATATCTTTACGCTGAAACCGGGTGACAAGGTAATAATGAGTGGTCCTTATGGAGACTTCCATCCGATTTTCGACTCTAACAAGGAAATGATGTGGATCGGTGGTGGTGCCGGTATGGCTCCGTTGCGTGCACAGATCATGCACTTGACGAAAACATTGCATACGACCGACCGCAAGATGTCTTACTTCTATGGTGCCCGTGCGCTGAACGAAGTATTCTATCTGGAAGACTTCCTGCAAATTGAAAAGGATTTCCCGAACTTCACATTCCATCTGGCACTCGACCGTCCGGATCCTGCTGCTGATGCTGCCGGTGTGAAATATACTCCGGGTTTCGTACACAACGTAATTTATGAAACTTACTTGAAGAACCACGAAGCTCCTGAAGATATTGAATACTACATGTGTGGTCCTGGTCCGATGTCGAAAGCTGTAGAGAAGATGCTCGACGATCTGGGCGTTCCGGCTCAGAACCTGATGTTCGATAACTTTGGAGGATAATCTTCGGAAGTTGATCTCCGGTCGGAAAGGACCGGAAGAATAACATAAAGAAACTGGCGGGAAATCTGTAAAAGACAATGGTGCTTTTCAGATTTCCCGCTTTCTTTATGCACTATCTTACCGAATCTTTTCGTCCTTTTTGTATCTTTGTCCCCATGTTAGAGAAAAATGAAATAATACAGTCCGCTCTTCAGAATTTGAAGATTGAATCTTTGAACCCGATGCAGGAAGCTGCGCTCGAACAGGGCACGGGCAGGAAAGATGTTATCCTGTTGTCACCGACAGGATCGGGCAAGACATTGGCTTATCTTTTGCCTCTGTTGCTTACCCTAAAACCGAATGATGACAGCGTGCAGGTGCTGATTCTGGTGCCTTCCCGTGAGTTGGCTTTACAGATAGATACCGTGTTCCGGAGCATGGGAACTTCCTGGAAAACGTGTTGCTGCTACGGCGGGCATCCCATTGCCGAAGAAAAGAAAAGCATTGCAGGAAATCATCCTGCCATTATCCTTGGTACTCCGGGACGTATCACTGATCATCTGTCCAAAGGGAATTTTGATCCCGAAACAATCGAGACTTTGATTATCGATGAGTTTGATAAGTCGCTGGAGTTCGGCTTTTATGATGAGATGGCAGAGATCATCACCCAGCTTCCGGGATTAAAGAAACGTATGCTGCTGTCGGCTACTGATGCCGAAGAAATTCCTCAGTTTACGGGACTGAACCGGACAGTCAAACTGGATTTTCTTCCGGAGGCAACCGAAGAACAGGAAAACCGGTTGAAGCTGATGAAGGTGCTTTCTCCTTCCAAAGATAAGATTGATACGCTTTACAACTTGCTTTGTTCATTGGGAAGCAGCTCCAGCATTGTCTTCTGCAATCATCGGGATGCGGTAGACCGTGTGCATAAGCTGCTCGAAGATAAGAAACTATCAGCCGAACGTTTTCATGGGGGTATGGAACAGCCGGATCGGGAACGGGCATTGTATAAGTTCCGTAACGGAAGCTGCCATGTACTGATCTCTACCGACCTCGCTGCCCGTGGACTTGATATTCCGGAGATAGAGCATATCATTCACTATCATCTGCCTGTAAACGAGGAAGCGTTTACACATCGTAACGGACGTACAGCGCGTTGGGACGCAACAGGTACTTCTTATCTGATTCTTCACGCAGAAGAAAAACTACCGGAATATATTCCCGAAGATATAGAAACGATGGAACTGCCGGAAAATCCTTCGCGTCCTCCTAAATCTGTCTGGACTACTATATATATAGGTAAAGGAAAGAAGGAAAAACTGAGCCGGATGGACATTGCCGGATTCCTTTATAAAAAAGGTAATCTGACCCGTGAAGATGTAGGTGCGATTGATGTGAAAGAACATTATGCTTTTGTTGCCGTTCGTCGGGCAAAAGTGAAGCAACTCCTGAATCTTATTCAAGGGGAAAAAATCAAAGGAATGAAGACTATCATTGAGGAAGCCAAATAAAGGGAGCCGAAAAACAACAGGTGTTCTCAAAGCTGAAAGGTGAATTTCAAGAACCAAATAGGTGATTGGGATGCTGACAATGACGAGATGATCGGCTTTGTCATTACAAATAATATCATTCTTTTGAAGTGAGAGACGTCTCTCATGGATGACAGACTAAAATGATAGTAAAGAACAATTTTGTGACAGTCTCCATTTCTTCTCTTTTGGGAAGGTATTGGAGACTTCTTTCTTTCTGACTTATTTTTATAATTTTAGTCTCATCGCTTGTTAGGGTGAGAAATCCTCGTTTTTCTCTGTCTTTCTTAATAAATATTCATTTTATAACCGTTTTCCTTTCACTCTGTAACCGATTATTTCCCACAGGTTATATTTTCGCCTTTTATCCCTTGCTTGATATGTATAGATAACAATATGGTGTATATATCTTGTATAAACCAATAAAAAGAAAGAGAAATCTGCTTTAAAACAGTATTTTTATAAGGAAAGATTTGTGCACCGGAAATAAATTCGTAAATTCGCAAGGTCAAAAGACATAAACTAACGAAATGTTAAACCAAAAACAAACTTCAAATGAAAAAGCATAATTTCAATGCAGGACCTTCCATTCTTCCGCGTGAGGTGATAGAGGATACAGCGAAGGCTATTTTAGATTTCAACGGCTCTGGTCTCTCCCTGATGGAAATCAGTCACCGCGCCAAAGACTTCCAACCTGTGGTTGACGAAGCAGAGGCATTATTCAAGGAATTACTCAATATCCCCGAAGGTTATTCGGTACTGTTCCTTGGTGGTGGTGCTAGTATGGAGTTCTGCATGGTACCTTTCAACTTCCTTGAAAAAAAGGCTGCTTATCTGAATACAGGTGTGTGGGCAAAGAAAGCAATGAAAGAAGCTAAGGGGTTTGGTGAAGTCGTAGAAGTTGCTTCTTCCGCTGAAGCTACATATACTTACATCCCGAAAGATTACACAATTCCTGCTGACGCAGATTATTTCCACATAACTACCAATAACACGATTTACGGTACAGAATTAAAAGAAGATCTCAATTCTCCGGTTCCGATGGTTGCCGATATGTCTTCTGATATTTTCTCTCGTCCGATCGACGTATCCAAATATATCTGTATCTATGGTGGTGCGCAGAAAAATCTGGCTCCTGCCGGTGTTACATTCGTTATCGTGAAGAATGATGCGGTAGGTAAAGTTTCTCGTTACATCCCATCAATGCTGAACTATCAGACTCACATCGATAACGGTTCTATGTTCAACACTCCTCCGGTAGTGCCTATCTATGCTGCACTGTTAAACCTGCGTTGGATTAAGGCACAGGGTGGTGTGAAAGAAATGGAACGTCGTGCTATCGAAAAGGCTGATATGCTGTACGCTGAAATCGATCGTAACAAACTGTTCGTAGGTACTGCTGCCAAAGAAGACCGTTCACGCATGAACATCTGTTTCGTGATGGCTCCCGAATACAAGGATCTGGAAGCTGACTTCATGAAGTTCGCTACAGAAAAAGGTATGGTAGGTATCAAAGGACACCGTTCAGTGGGTGGTTTCCGTGCATCTTGCTACAATGCTCTGCCGAAAGAAAGCGTACAAGCTTTGATCGACTGCATGCAGGAATTTGAAAAACTTCATTAATAATATAAATAGAGTCACCACAGATTGCACGGATTTACACTGAAATCTTATTGAATATAGTGTGTAGACCGGTGAAATCTGTGGTGAATCTTTTTTAAAAGATACAGATAAATTATGAAAGTACTTGTAGCTACTGAAAAACCGTTTGCCAAAGTTGCTGTAGACGGTATCCGTAAAGAAATCGAAGCAGCCGGATATGAGCTTGCTTTGCTGGAGAAATATACCGATAAAGCACAGTTGCTGGATGCAGTGAAAGATGCTAACGCTATCATTATCCGTAGTGATATTATTGATGCAGAGGTGCTGGATGCTGCTAAAGAACTGAAGATTGTAGTTCGTGCCGGTGCCGGATACGATAATGTAGACCTGGCTGCTGCTACCGCTCACAATGTTTGCGTGATGAATACTCCGGGACAGAACTCCAATGCTGTTGCCGAACTGGCATTGGGTATGATGGTATACGCCGTTCGTAACTTCTATAACGGTACTTCCGGCACAGAATTGATGGGCAAGAAACTGGGTATCCATGCATACGGAAACGTTGGTCGCAACGTTGCCCGTGTAGCCAAAGGCTTCGGAATGGAAGTGTACGCTTACGACGCTTTCTGCCCGAAAGAAGTGATCGAAAAAGATGGCGTGAAGGCACTTGACTCTGCAGAAGAACTGTACAAGACTTGTCAGGTAGTGTCTCTTCACATCCCGGCAACTGCTGAAACGAAGAACTCTATCAACTACGCTCTGCTGAAAGATATGCCGAAAGGCGCTATGTTGGTGAATACTGCCCGCAAGGAAGTGATCAACGAAGCCGAGCTGATCAAATTGATGGAAGACCGTGCCGACTTCAAGTATATGACAGATATCATGCCTGCTGCTAATGCGGAATTTGCTGAGAAGTTTGCAGGACGTTATTTCTCTACTCCGAAGAAGATGGGGGCACAGACTGCCGAAGCAAATATCAATGCCGGTATTGCTGCCGCTCAACAGATTGTCGGTTTCCTGAAAGACGGCTGCGAGAAGTTCAGAGTAAACAAATAATGAGATGAATCGTAAGACTGCTTATCGTTGCTCAGTCACTTATTTGATGATAGGTGCTGGTGTACATTAAGTAGTATATTCAGAAATATGTTATCAGATTTCGCCCTCGGCTTTTGCGAGGGCGTATCTGTTCTACTAATCTTAAAACATACCATGACTTATGGCTATTATCAAACCTTTTAAAGGCATTCGCCCTCCACAAGACCTGGTTGAACAGGTTGCTTCCCGTCCTTACGATGTGTTAAACTCAGAAGAAGCGCGTACAGAAGCAGCAGGAAACGAAAAATCCCTTTATCATATCATTAAGCCCGAGATTGACTTTCCTGTTGGTACGGATGAACACGATGAATGTGTTTATGAGAAAGCTGCCGAAAACTTCCGGCTGTTTCAGGATAAAGGCTGGTTAGTGCAGGATGCTAAGGAAAACTATTACATCTATGCCCAGACCATGAACGGGAAAACCCAGTACGGGCTGGTAGTAGGCGCTTATGTTCCTGACTATATGAACGGTATCATCAAGAAGCATGAGCTTACCCGTCGTGACAAGGAAGAAGACCGTATGAAGCACGTCCGCGTGAATAATGCGAATATCGAACCTGTATTCTTTGCTTATCCCGATAATGCGAAACTGGATACGATCATTCGGAAATACACTGCCGAAAAGCCTGTCTACGATTTTATCGCTCCAGGTGACGGCTTCGGACATACTTTCTGGATTGTTGACCAGGACGAAGATATCGCTGCAATTACTGCAGAATTTGCTAAAATGCCGGCACTATATATTGCCGACGGACATCATCGTTCCGCTGCCGCTGCTCTGGTAGGTGCCGAGAAAGCAAAGCAAAATGCGAATCATCGTGGCGATGAAGAGTATAACTATTTCATGGCTGTATGTTTCCCTGCCAATCAATTGACTATCATCGACTATAACCGTGTAGTAAAAGACCTCAACGGGCTGACTCCCGAACAATTTCTTGCTGCATTGGATAAGAACTTTGTTGTAGAAGAAAAGGGTACTGATATCTACAAACCGTCCGGTTTGCACAATTTCTCTCTCTATCTTGGCGACAAGTGGTATAGTCTGACAGCAAAGGCAGGTACATACAATGACAATGATCCTATCGGCGTGCTTGACGTTACTATTTCTTCCAATCTGATTTTAGACGAGATTTTAGGAATCAAAGATCTCCGTTCGGATAAGCGTATCGACTTTGTAGGCGGTATCCGCGGTTTGGGAGAATTGAAGAAGCGTGTTGACAGTGGAGAAATGAAAGTAGCTCTGGCTCTTTATCCTGTATCCATGAAGCAGCTGATGGATATTGCCGATACTGGCAACATTATGCCTCCCAAAACGACTTGGTTCGAACCGAAACTTCGTTCAGGACTGGTTATCCATAAGTTGGATTAAGACATATTTTATATAGAAAATAGAGCGGTCAATCTCTCACAATTAACAGGACATTTGTGACAGATTGACCGCTTGTTTTTGTATAAATGACCGCCCGATTCTGTTAAAACGACCGCCCGACTACATCCAATTGACCGCTTGATTGCATCCCATCGACCGCTTGACTGCATGAAATGAAGCGCTCGTTTCAATGAGATACTCTAATATTTTTGAACAGCAGATGGAATTTCGTCAGGAAAGCCGTATCTTTGCGGCATGACTGCTGAAGATACTTATAAAACAATCGTCGAACCTTCCGAAGGTATTTATACAGAAAAGCGAAGCAAGTTTATTGCCATCGCTTTGCCTGTGCGTACCCTTGATGAGATAAAAGCGCATCTTGAAACGTATCAGAAGAAGTACTATGATGCACGGCACGTGTGCTATGCTTATATGTTGGGTGCAGCGCGAAAGGATTTTCGTGCCAATGATAACGGTGAACCTTCGGGAACGGCGGGAAAGCCTATTCTCGGGCAAATTAACTCTAATGAGCTGACTGATATCCTGATTATTGTAGTCCGTTATTTCGGCGGAATCAAGTTAGGAACGAGCGGACTGATTGTAGCTTATAAAGCAGCTGCTGCCGAAGCAATATCTGCCGCTACCATTATAGAAAAAACGGTAGATGAAGAAGTGACCGTAATGTTTGAATATCCTTTTATGAACGATATCATGCGTATTGTAAAGGAGGAAGAACCAGAAATTCTCAGTCAATCGTACGATATGGATTGCAGCATGACATTGTGTATTCGTCGTTCCATGATGCCCAAACTGCGTGCACGATTGGAGAAAGTAGAGACCGCAAGGATTCTTGATGAAGAGTAAAATAAAGAAAAACAAGAATATATGGCATTTGAAGCAACAAAAAGAGAATGGTGTGAACTGTATACTTTCTTCCGTCTGCTGACAGAAGGAAAAGTAACGTTGGGTACGGCTAAGGCAAAGAAAGGAGAAATCAACTGGCCTATCGCAATGATTCAACGGGAGGAACATGACGGAACGCGCTGCTACTATATAGAAAAAGAGATGGTCCGCATCAAAGGAGAAAACAGTGAGAAATCCGTTCCCCGGGAAGATTTCGGGATTGTGGCAGATTTGATTTTGCAGGCTGTCAAGTCCTCTTCGGAGGATGAAGTCGCTTCTCCGGATGGGGTGGAAGAGTTTTTGGATGAAGTCGCAATTTTCGATCTGGAAGCGAAGACGGAAGATCGTACTGATTTTTATATTGCCTTCTGGCATCCGGAGGCACCGTTGAGCGGGTTCAGCGTTCGTTCGCGATTGGGTGCTATGAATCCGCTGTTGAACGGAGGCCGTGCAGCTAACTTGAAACTGGAACAGAGCGGAGTCAAATTTGCAACACCTACGGTGAATAAGATTAATGCGTTGCCGGAAGCCCCTAATGAAGTAGCAGAGCGAATGCTACTGATTGAGCGCTTGGGTGGTGTACTCAAATACTCGGACGTGGCAGATCGGGTATTCCGTAGCAATCTTTTAATGATTGACTTACACTTTCCTCGTGTGCTTACAGAAATGGTGCGCATCATGCACTTGGACGACATCACCCGTATCAGTGAACTGACGGAAGTAATCAAACAGATGAACCCGTTGAAAATAAAAGATGAACTGGTAAACAAACATGGTTTTTATGAGTTTAAAGTGAAGCAATTCCTGATGGCATTAGCCTTGGGTATGCGTCCGGCAAAGATCTATACAGGACAGGATTCGGCTGTTGAAGGTATCCTGCTGATGGATGGGAGTGGAGAAGTTCTTTGCTATCACAAGTCAGAGAAACCGGTTATGGAGGACTTCCTGTTTTTGAATACCCGTTTGGAGAAAGGCTCTCTGGATAAGGACAAATACGGCTTTTTGGAAAGAGAGAACGGAACGTATTACTTCAAACTGAATGCCAAGATCGGATTGGTAAAACGATGATGCAAGTGGTGAACGAGTTGTAAGTATAGTAAAATATAGTATATGAAAACGAATGAAGTTTTAGAAAACATCAAAGCACGTCGTAGTGTACGGGCTTATACTGACCGGCAAGTTTCGGAAGAAGACTTGCAGGCTATTCTGGAAGCTGCCACTTTTGCACCCAGTGGGATGCATTTGGAGACATGGCATTTTACCGCTATTCGGAATGCGGATAAACTGGCAGAATTGAATGAACGGATTAAAGGCGCTTTCGCTAAGAGCGATGAACCGAAATTACAGGAACGTGGTCATAGCAAGGCGTATTGCTGTTATTATCATGCCCCGACTTTGGTGATCGTGTCCAATGAACCCACTCAATGGTGGGCCGGTATGGATTGTGCCTGCGCGATTGAGAATATGTTTTTGGCTGCCCATTCTTTGGGAATCGGATCTTGCTGGATCAATCAGTTGGGTACGACTTGTGATGATCCCGAAGTTCGTGAATTTATAAGTTCTTTGGGGGTACCGGAGAATCACAAAGTATATGGCTGTGTAGCTTTAGGATATGCTGATCCTAAAATCCCACTAAGGGAGAAAACTGTAAAAGCCGGAACAGTGACTGTTGTCAGATAGAACCACCAGGCTATGTTTCCGACAAACATGGAATGAAGAGCAGCATGATAACCGTAAGGTTTCGGAGTCGCTTCTTATGTTCATTTAGCTCGGTGCTTATTGGAATACGCTCGGTGCTTAACAAAGGTAAGCCCGGAGCTCAGCAGATGCGAGTTCCGGGCTTATTTTTTCATGTACGGATTTCCTTTGAAAGTTTCTTCTTATTCGAACGTTCCGTAGCGGGTCGGCAATAATTTCCGGTCTCCCAACGTATTGTCTACGCGAGCCACATTCACCCAGAACTTATTCTCACGCACACTTTCTATCGGATACGCTGCTTTCTCACGTGTGTAGGAATGTTCCCAGTTATCATTCACAATTTCATATTCCGGATGCGGGGCGTTGACTAATACATTATCATTCTTATCCGCTTCTTCGTTCTTCACTTCCTGAATTTCTTTCCATATATTCAGCATGACGTCTACAAAGTTGTCCAACTCCGCCAGGCTTTCGCTTTCGGTAGGTTCAATCATTAATGTGCCGTGAACAGGGAAGGAGAGAGTCGGTGCATGATAACCGTAGTCCATCAGACGCTTCGCAATGTCATTTTCTGAGATACCCGTTTCTTCATGTACCTTGCGGCATTCCAGAATCATTTCGTGTCCGACGAAACCGGTAGCTCCCCGATAAACAATGCCGTAAGTATCTTTCAGACAAGCAGCCAGATAGTTGGCATTGAGAATGGCTATTTTAGTAGCCTGGGTCAAGCCTTCGGTACCCATCATCCGGATGTAGCCGTATGTGATAGGCAAGATACCCGCACTGCCGAACGGAGCTGCGGAAACCTGATTTTGCGTACTGCCGAAGATCGAATGTCCCGGCAAGAATGGAACCAGATGCTCAGCTACACAGATAGGGCCTACACCCGGACCGCCGCCACCGTGCGGTGAAGCAAACGTCTTGTGCAAATTCAAGTGACAAACGTCTGCACCGATAAATCCCGGATTGGTCAATCCTACCTGTGCATTCATGTTGGCACCGTCCATATATACTTGTGCGCCACAAGCATGGATGATTTCACAGATTTCCTTTATTTCCGTCTCGAAGATACCATGCGTTGACGGATAGGTGATCATCAGTGCAGCCAGTGCTTCCTTGTTCTCTTCGGCTTTGGCACGCAGGTCGCCCATATCCACGTTTCCTTGCTCGTCGCAAGCGCAGGTGACGGTTTCAAATCCGGCCTGTATGGCAGATGCAGGATTCGTGCCGTGTGCCGAAGCCGGAATCAATATTTTGTTGCGATGTCCCTGACCGATGCTTTCAAGATAGGCACGGATAACTCGCAGACCGGCATATTCTCCCGCAGCCCCTGAGTTCGGTTGCAGGCTGACACCTGCAAATCCGGTAATAACCTTCAAGTCCTCACTCAAATTGCTGATCAATTCACGATATCCTTCCGCCTGATCTTCCGGCACCAACGGATGCATGCTCATAAATTCCGGACGGCTTAAAGGAAGCATTTCAGCGGCTGCGTTGAGCTTCATTGTGCACGATCCGAGGGAAATCATTGACTGGGCCAATGAAATATCCTTCCGGTCCAGACGTTTGATGTAGCGCATCATTTCCGTTTCCGTATGATAGTTGGAGAATACCTCGTGCGTGAGAAAAGGTGTGGTACGTTTCAGAGCTTTGTCAATATTGCTCTTTTCCGGCACGTCCTCTACCTTCTGATAATCCTTGCCGGCGGCAATGGCGAAGATGGAAAGCAGCACGTTCGTAGCTGCTACGTCCGTTGTCTCATCGATGCTAAAGCCTACGTCACCGTTTTCATAATAGCGCAGGTTCACTTCTTTGCTCAGTGCGATCGTGCGAATCTGCTGCGCCGAAACGTGTTCCGGCAACTCGAAACGCAGCGTATCGAAATATTGTGCATTGACTTGCGTATATCCGAATTTCTTTAATTGCTTGTCGAGGAAGACAGTGATGCTATGAATACGCGAAGCAATCGTTTTGATTCCTTCCTGTCCGTGATATACAGCGTAGAAACCTGCCATCGTAGCGAGCAGTGCCTGAGCCGTACAAATATTGGAAGTGGCTTTTTCGCGTTTGATATGCTGTTCGCGTGTCTGCAAAGCCATTCGGTAGCAGAGTTTGCCGTATTTGTCTTTGGACCATCCGATGATGCGTCCCGGCATGTTCCGCTTGTACTCGTCACGTGTGGCGAAGTAGGCTGCCGAAGGACCACCGTAAAACATTGGTGTACCCAGACGTTGCGTTGTACCGAATACGATATCCGCTCCCCATTCTCCCGGAGGAGTCAGCAGGGCAAGACTCAGAATATCGGCGGCAACGGCAACTTTGCAGTCTGCTTCATGTGCCTTCTTTGTGAAGTCGGCATAGTCTTCCACATTACCGCTGGAGTTAGGATATTGCAGGATGCAGGCGAAGATTTCCGGTGAGGGTTCAAACTCTTTGTATTTGCCTACCCGCAATTCGATGCCTTGTGGAATGGCACGTGTGGTCATTACTGCCAAGGTCTGCGGGAAGATGTTTTCGTCCACAAAGACTACGTTGGCACCTGCTTTTTGCTGGGTACGCGAACGCAGAGCATACATCATGGTTACGGCTTCGGCGGCGGCAGTCGCTTCATCCAGCAGTGAGCAGTTGGCGAGCGGCATAGCGGTGAGGTCACAGACGGCAGTCTGGAAATTCATCAACGCTTCCAGTCTTCCTTGCGACACTTCTGTCTGATAAGGCGTGTAAGAAGTATACCATACGGGATTTTCGAATACATTCCGCTGGATAACGGCAGGAGTAATCGTATTATACCACCCCAATCCGATGTACGTAGTATACAGTTTGTTTTTACTTGCCAGTCCGGCAATGTGTTTTCCAAATTCGTATTCCGTCAACGGCTTGGCCAGTGCCAGCGGTTCCTTTAGCCGGATGTTGGCAGGGATGGTTTTGTTGATCAGTTCATCCAGTGAGTCTACGCCTATTTTGCGGAGCATCACGGCTGTGTCTTCTTCATTGATGCCGATGTGACGGCTAGCTAACAAATCTGTTTTCATAATTTATGGGGGATGTTTTTAAGTATTAGGTATTAAGTATTATCCATGCGGATAAATATGCCAGAAGCTACGGTTAATACCTAATACTTAATACCTAATACTTGTATTCTTTTTTTTATCTGAAAAATGGATTCTCTGCCTTCTCCATTCCGATAGTCGTTGGCGCACCGTGTCCGGGGTAGACGACTGTCTCGTTGGGAAGTACGAATAAACGGCTGCAAATATGATCGATCAGTTCGTCGAAGTTGCCTCCCGACAGATCGGCACGACCGATGCTGCCTTGAAACAATACGTCGCCGGAGAACATGCAGTTTTCTTCCTTGCAATAATACACCAGGCTGCCGGGCGAATGTCCGGGGACATGGATCGCTTCCAGTTTGGTATGTCCGAAGGTGATGATATCTCCGTCATGCAGATATTTTCCCAACGGAACCGGTTCTTCCTGCAATTGGAAGCCGAACATACGGCTCTGTTTCGGAGCTTCATCGATCCAGAACTCATCCGCCTTATTGGCTTCTGCCGACAGACCGAACTCTTTCAGCATAAACGGATTGCCGAAGATGTGATCCAGGTGTAAGTGAGTATTCAGCAGATGTTTCACTGTCAACTCATTGGTGAGGATGAACTTCTTTAGTGCTTGTTTTTCCTCTTCGTAGAAGCAGCCCGGATCGATGACAACCGCTTCTTTTGTGTCATCCCATAAAACGTAGCAATTTACGGGAAACATATTAAACTCAAATCTCTTTATTTTCATGGTTTTGATAACTCCTGATTCCTATATTTGTGAATATACTACCTTCTTTGTTTCAAAGAACTCTTCCTCGAAGTCTTCGCTCAGGCTGTGGATGACTGTTTTATGCTTGAACGGCATCGTTTCATGCTCCAGTTCACCTCCTTTGAGACAGATTAGTCCGTTGGGCAAAGCGTTCTGCTGCTTGGGGGAAATGTTCTTCCGGATGATCTTGATCAGATCCGCCAAGGGCATTACGGCACGGCTCACGACGAAGTCGAACAGTTGTTTTTCCTCTTCGGCACGGGCATGACGGAAGGTGACGTTTTTCAGTCCGATGGCATTGGCCACTTCTGTCGCCACACGTACTTTCTTGCCGATGCTGTCTACCAGATGAAACTTGGTTTCGGGGAACAGGATGGCGAGCGGAATGCCGGGAAATCCTCCTCCTGTACCCAAATCCATGACCTTGGTTCCGGGACGGAATTGAATCACTTTGGCGATGCCTAATGAATGGAGCACATGATGCTCGTACAGATTTTCGATGTCTTTGCGGGAGATAACGTTGATTTTCGCATTCCAGTCGATGTAGAGGTCGTATAGAGCAGCAAACTGTTTACGCTGCTCTTCCGTCAGATCCGGAAAATATTTCAGTATGATTTCCACTTTAAGTATTTTGAATGGTGAATTTTGATTTATAAGTGAAATGAATATCCTTCTGCATCATACGGGGCAATAACAACAGGATATTCATTGGTGTTCAATCTTTTAATAGCTGTTTAATCTTTCAGATCTCCGAGAATTGGGTTGCTGCCCAGCAGGTGTTCCATCATAGAGTATGGAATGGTGACTTTGACAGGGCCCATCGAATACGGCGTGATGTCGTATATATTATAGTAGAAGGTGATCCCTTCTTTACTCAGATAAAAGTTCTCTGTCGGGGCGATGTCTCCGGTCGAAGCATATCCCATGTCTTCCAGCGCTTCGTGCGTAGTCACTTTGTTGTCGGCCATCAGCTGGTTCCAGATCAGATCCGTCAGGGCTTCCTGGAAGTCGCCTACAAAAATATCATCGAGGCGGAGCGGACGCATCAGAGTGAGATCCATGTTCAGGAAAGTCGACATATACATACCGTGTGCGCCTCCGGTATATTCGTTGTAGTCAACGCGGTATACTAGCAGGTCTTTCTCATACAGTTGCACGTGACTTTCGATGCTCTTGTAATAGGAGTACCATGCGCCTACCACTGCATCGCTTTCTTTATTCTTTTCGTCTTCGGCGTACATCGGCTCCTGATCGTGGCGATACTCGTCAATGTAATTCTTGGCGTATTGCTTCACTACCGCTTCCGGTTTTTCGCCGATATATTTGTCTCCGAAGCAGACGGAGATGAAGTAAGCGTTCAGACTGTCTTTCAGCATATCATCCGATGACTTGACGGGATAGGCGAAGTTGATGATAATATTGCACGCGGGTTTGGCGGTGTCATTAAAGAGGTGTGCCGTCTCGTTAACCTGTATACTATCGAATTGTAAAGCTCCCGTGTTTTTGTTCATCTTGTCATGACAAGAAAACAAAAAGCCGCTTACCGAAAGTATAACCGCAAGCAGACTGACATATTGTTTTTTCATACTCGTTTTTTCTATAAATTCAACATTGATCATATCTATCACTATCGACAAATATAAATGAAATTACCGAATACTGCGAATAAAAAAGGAAAAATATTCAGCTACTTTCTCCGGCAATGTATATAGAGGATGCCATTGTTAATGATTCTTTTTTTCTTGCTTTTGTATCATATGTTACAGTTTTAATCTGTACACCGTACTTATCTTTGCAGAAAAAATAGATTATGGAACAGTTACATGCACACGAAGTCCTTCACATGATGGAGGGAAATAGTTATACTGAGGCATCTCTGAGAGCTGCAATCGTAGAGAAGTTTGGCGAACATCAGCGTTTTTATACTTGTTCGGCAGATAATATGGAAGTGGACGAACTGATCGGATTTCTTAAACGAAAAGGGAAGTTCATGCCTGCCGGTGAGGAATTTACGGTCGATATCAGTAAGGTATGCAGTCATTGATTCTCTGTGGCGGACGGTATGATAGATAAGCCAATAGGATAGTTGGGAGAAGAGATGTTAGTAGTTGTAGGTTATACCTGTCGTTTTTCATAGATAGGGAAATTCCTATTTGCAAGTAGGAAGAAGTCTTTGCGAAGGGAATTTTCTCATACTACATTTGGGGTATTCAAAAAACTACTAAACTATACCTATTATGAAAAAGAGTCAGATCCTTATGTCTTTGCTGCTGGTGATATTGCTCAGCAGTTGTTATGCAAGCAGAATTACTTATGAGAATTTGAGTATTATCCAACGTGGGATGTCTTCTAAAGAAGTAATAGCCATTATGGGTAAACCGAGCTATCGAAGTTTTGACGAAGAGAGTGAGATGCTGGAATTTCGTACTTCCGAATCAAGTATTGCAGGAGTCGTTAATATCTGGTTCGTTGATGACCGGGTGACTAAGATGAAAAGTTATCATACCAATGGCTGTATGGACCAGAACAGAGCCATAGAGGATAAGGAAGAGGAGGAATCTGCAAAGAAGGAAAAGAAAGAAAAAGAGGAAACAAGCGCCCGCATACGTGTGACGACGGACGGAAAGCATATCATACAGACCGGTTCCATCATAGTCACTCCGGATGGAAAGCACGAGACGGTGGTCAGTGATTGTGGCGGAGTAATCATAACAGCTTCGGGGGAACATATACTTGCCCCTTAACGCCTTCCATCAATTCACCATACCCTTGTCAATACCGAATTTCTCGTCTGTCTGACATTCACCGGCAGGTTCCACGTGTACTAAGATATCATAGACATTGTCTATAGAGCTTTTTATGCTTTTCTCCACAGCGTCGGCTATCTGATGGGCCTGTGTGATGGTTATCTGCGGATTTACCTCGATATCGAGGGTAATCATATAAAGATTCCCGATCATTCTTGATCTTACCCGGTGTGGGTTGCTCGCACCGGGAACTGTTTCTACTGCTTCGAATATCTTATTGTACACATTGACATCTTTGACGCCATCCATCAATTCCACATTCGAATCGATGAAAATGCCAATCGAAGATTTTATGATAAAGAGGCTGATGATTAGTCCTGTGATGGAGTCGAGTATAGGCAGTTTGAATATGAACGTGAATATCAGTCCCAGTAGCACACCGGAGGAAATGACAACATCGTTGCGCATATTGATGGCATTGGCCGTCAGCATGGAGCTATCTATCTTCTTCCCTTGTTTGTACTGATACAAAGCCAGTAGAAGTTTGCCGATAATCGAAAAGATCGTGACGTATATGGCAATGGCTGACGGAATTTCTTTTGCTTCTTCGGAAAAGATACTTCCGATGGATGATATCAACATTTGCACCCCTGCATAGAATATCACAAGCGAAAGAATTTTAGTCGCAATCCCTTCGGCTTTCTCATAGCCGAATACGTACTTCTTGGAAGGCGGCTGGCTGATAATGCGTGCTGTGAAAATCATGACAATGGAGATGATCACATCCGTTGCCGAATCAATACCGTCGCCTAGCACGGCAAGACTACCGGCCCATAAACCTATGATAATTTTTGATGCGGAAAGTATGGCATTACCAATAGTACTTATCCAGGAAGTTCTGATTAATATCTGCTCTCTTTTAGCTTTCATGTGATTAAGCCTTTGACATTCCGGTTAGTATATAGCTGCCTTTCAAGTTATTTTCTTTCATATAATTGACGACTTCTATCCGGCAAGCTGACATTAAAGCGTATCCTGTTAAGTTCCCGTTTATAGCTTTAATGAACGAATACTCTGTATCGTTGTGGATGAAAGATATACGATGATATTCCATGACATGATGTATTTAAAAGAACTAATATGCGGTCAAATATACGGATAATATCAGTAGTACGAATAAAAATGGAGAATTATTTAATTTGATATTGTTGCCGGAATACCTTATCTTTGTCTCCTGAAATGAAGAGACTAGCCTACATAACAGCAGTGATCCTTTCTCTCCTGATTATCTATTCAGGGGCGGGAGTATCTATTGTTCATTATTGCTGTTCCCGTTGTGAGACTGTGCAGGGCTGTTGTGCTGATGGCTGTCCCAAATGTAAGAAGTCTCATACTTGCGATTCAAAGAAAGATTGCAGAGAAAAGGGCTGTACGGCAACTATCTATAAGCCCGATTTGATGAAGCATATTTCCGAACTGACAGTTTCCGTTCCGGTGATAACACTTTTCTGCGAACAGTATTGTCAGCTATTTGCTTTCACTTCTATAGACCGGACGGTGGACTTTTCCAGTCTTCCTTCTCCGCCATCTCCCTGTCCGAGGCAGAAGCTGGCGTTACATTCCGTTTTTCTGATTTAGCTGTTATTTCATCTTTTTTGTCCGATTGTACTTTGTTTTCAGCCTTTGCAGGGTATGAAAGCAAGGGGAATGAATGCAACTCAGTTGCAAGAGAAATGAATTAATTTTGTATCGCAAAACTAAGTCCAAGAAAGAATGAAATATATAATAATGGGACTGTTCTCATTACTTGCAGTTACGACACAAGCGCAGGTGCGGGGAATAGTCAAAGATAATACCGGAGAGCCTGTTCCGGGTGCTAATGTATTCTGGGTGAATACGGAGCAGGGTGTAACTACCAAGGAAGATGGCAGCTTTTCTATCTCCAAACCTTCGAAGAGCCACATGTTGGTAATCAGTTTTATCGGTTTTCAGAATGACACGATTCATGTCAGCAAGAAGAATCAGGAACTGGACATTACCCTTCGGGAAGGTGTAGAACTGAACGAAGTGAATGTAGTCAGCCGCAGAATGGGAACGATGAAGTTGCGCAGCAGCGTAATGAATGAAGAGATGATAAGCAGTGCCGAATTGAGCAGGGCTGCCTGCTGTAATCTGGGAGAAAGTTTCGTGACCAACCCTTCGGTGGACGTGAGCTATTCGGATGCGGCAACGGGAGCCAAGCAGATCAAACTGCTCGGATTGTCCGGAACTTATGTACAGATGCTCACGGAGAATATTCCGAACTATCGCGGTGCGGCTTCTCCTTACGGTCTGGGATATGTCCCCGGTCCGTGGATGCAAAGCATACAGGTTTCCAAAGGAATCTCATCGGTGAAGAATGGTTACGAAGCTATCACGGGGCAGATTAATGTAGAATTCAAAAAGCCGCAGTTGCCGGAGGCCGACTGGGTATCCGCCAATCTTTTCGCAAGCAGTACCAACCGGTATGAGGCGAATGCAGACGCCACCTTAAAGTTATCAAAACGTTGGAGTACCTCTTTACTGGCACATTATGAGAATGAAACCAAAGCGCATGACGGCAATGATGACGGCTTCGTGGATATCCCCCAAGTAGAGCAGTATAACGTGTGGAACCGATGGGCCTATATGGGAGATCATTATGTCTTTCAGGCAGGTTTCAAGGCCCTTTCCGAAAGTCGCACTAGCGGACAGGCACATCATACGGATATGCAGACGGGCGATCTTTATAAAGTAGGAATCGATACCGAGCGTTACGAACTTTTCACCAAGAATGCTTATATATTTAATAAGGAGAAGAATACGAATCTGGCACTGATTCTTTCTGCCAGCTGGCACAATCAGGATGCCATGTACGGACGAAAACTCTACAATGTAGACCAGACAAACGTGTATGCTTCTTTGATGTTTGAAACAGAGTTTAATAAGCAGAACAGTTTCTCGGCGGGGCTGAGTTTCAACTATGACGCTTATGACCAGCATTATCGGTTGGAGAATCAAACGGAATTGCCGCTCATCAAGGCTTTTGCCAAAGAAGCGGTTCCCGGAGCCTATGCGCAATACACGCTGAATCTGAATGATCAGTGGATGCTGATGGCAGGTCTGCGTGGTGACTATAGCAGTGAGCATGGTTTCTTCGTGACTCCCCGTGCACATCTTAAATACAATCCGAATGAGTACGTACACTTCCGCCTTTCTGCCGGAAAAGGCTACCGTACGAATCATGTACTGGCAGAAAACAACTACCTGCTTTCCAGTAGCCGAAAGGTCGAAATAGCGAAAGGACTGGACATGGAAGAAGCATGGAACTATGGTGCCAGTGTATCCACCTACATACCTGTATTTGGCAAAACGCTGAATATCAATGCCGAATATTATTACACAGACTTTCTGAAACAAGTCGTAGTGGATATGGACAGTAATCCTCACGAAGTAGCCTTTTACAATCTGGACGGGCGTTCCTATTCGCATGTATTCCAAGTAGAGGCAAGCTATCCTTTTTTTAAAGGATTTACCTTGACGGGCGCTTACCGTCTGACGGATGCTCAGACCACCTACAAAGGCCAGCGGATGGAGAAACCGTTGACCAGCAAATACAAAGGACTGCTGACTGCTTCGTATCAGACTCCGCTCGGAATATGGCAGTTTGACGCTACGCTCCAGTTCAATGGCGGAGGAAGAATGCCTGCCCCTTACGAGTTGGCAGACGGTCAGCTATCTTGGGAGCGCCGCTACGGCAGCTTTGAGCAACTGAGTGCCCAGGTTACCCGCTATTTCCGCCGTTGGTCTATCTACGTAGGAGGGGAGAACCTGACAAACTTTAAACAGAAGAATCCGATCATCGACGCAGCAAACCCGTGGGGAGGAAACTTCGACTCAACGATGATATGGGGACCTGTGCACGGGGCAAAAGCCTATATCGGAATACGTTTCAACCTGGCAAGAAATGAATAATAACCATTAAACGAATAAGAAAAATGAGAACAAAAAGATGGATGGCCACTTGCGTGGTGGCTCTTTTGAGCGTAGCAGCCGTATTGGCAAAGGATATCCGTGTAGTCATATTCAAAGTCTCTCAGATGCACTGCGAGAACTGCGAGAAGAAAGTGAAAAATAACATGCGCTTCGAGAAAGGCGTGAAGGAACTTTCCACCGAACTGAAGAACAAAACCGTGTCCATCACCTACGATGCCGAAAAGACAGATGTGAAGAAGTTGCAGGCAGGATTCAAGAAGTTCAATTACGAGGCCGAGTTTGTGAAGGAAACCAAGCAGGACGGCAAGAAAGACGGCAAACAAGAATCTAAAAAAGAGGATAAGAAGGCCGATAAGAAGTAATCGAACAAATACCCGTATTTGCTTGTTTTATAAATACTAATTAATTAAAGAGTAAAGGATTATATGGGTAATATAGCAAAGAATGCGTTTCCCGTGCTTAATATGCATTGTGCGGGATGCGCTAACAATGTAGAAAAGACAGTGAAAAAGTTGCCGGGAGTCGTTGATGCTTCCGTCAACTTTGCTTCAAATACATTGACGATTTCTTATGAGGACGACAAGCTCACCCCCGGAGAAATCCGTGCAGCGGTACTTGCTGCCGGTTACGATCTGATAGTAGAAGAGGCGAATAAAGAAGAACGTCGGGAAGAAGAACAGCATAAGCGCTACCTTCGTCTGAAACGGAAAGTGGTCGGTGCGTGGATATTTGTAGTGCCGCTGCTTATCTTTTCGATGTTATTAATGCACATGCCATATTCTAACGAGATACAAATGTTGCTCGCTATTCCGGTAATGGTGCTCTTCGGAGGAAGTTTCTTCACGGGGGCATGGAAACAGGCGAAGATCGGTCGTAGCAATATGGATACGCTAGTCGCGTTGAGTACCTCGATAGCCTTCCTTTTCAGTTTGTTCAACACCTTCTTTCCGCAGTTCTGGACAGATCGCGGACTGGAACCGCACGTCTATTACGAAGCTTCCGCAGTGATCATTGCTTTCGTTCTGACCGGAAAGATGATGGAGGAACGTGCCAAAGGAAATACCTCGGATGCCATTCGCAAACTGATGGGTATGCAGCCCAAAGTGGCACGTGTATTGCGTGGCGGGGTAGAGGAAGAGATACAAATAGACCTGTTGCAGGTAGGCGATATGGTGGTAGTCCGTCCCGGCGAACAGATTCCGGTGGATGGTCAGCTTTCGGAAGGCGATTCGTATGTGGATGAAAGTATGATTAGCGGTGAGCCGATTCCGGTAGAGAAGAAAAAGGGCGATAAGGTCCTTGCCGGAACAATCAATCAGCGCGGTTCCTTCATCATTCGCGCTTCTCAGGTGGGAAGCGATACTGTGCTGGCACGCATCATTCATATGGTGCAGGAAGCACAAGGCAGCAAAGCTCCTGTGCAGCGTATCGTAGACCGTATTACAGGCATCTTCGTTCCTGTCGTGTTGGGAATTGCCATTCTGACGTTTGTGCTGTGGGTAGCTATCGGTGGCAGTGAGTATATTTCTTATGGTATTCTTTCTGCTGTATCCGTTCTGGTCATAGCCTGTCCCTGTGCTCTGGGACTTGCCACACCTACTGCGCTGATGGTGGGAATCGGTAAAGCTGCCGGACAGCATATTCTGATAAAAGACGCCGTCGCTCTGGAGCAGATGCGTAAGGTAGATGTGGTGGTACTGGATAAAACCGGTACTTTGACCGAAGGACATCCTACCGCTACCGGATGGTTGTGGGCACAGCCGCAGGAAGAACACTTCAAAGATGTACTTCTTGCGGCCGAGCTGAAATCGGAACACCCGTTGGCAGGCGCGATTGTCGCCGTACTCCAAGACGAGGAAAAAATAACTCCCGCTCCTTTGAGCAGTTTTGAGAGCATCACAGGCAAAGGTATAAAGGTGTCTTATCAAGGCAAGACTTACTGGGTGGGCAGCCATAAACTTCTGAAAGATTTCAGCGCTACAGTGAGCGATGTCATGGCGGATATGCTGGTACACTACGAATCAGACGGAAACGGAATCATATACTTCGGACGTGAGAATGAGCTTTTGGCTATCATTGCCGTTTCCGACCCGATCAAGGCTACTTCTGCCGAGGCAGTGAAAGAACTGAAACGTCAGGGCATCGATATCTGTATGCTTACCGGTGACGGTCAGCGGACGGCTCTGGCAGTTTCTTCCCGTCTGGGTATCGAGCGATTTGTGGCAGATGCCTTGCCGGACGATAAAGCCGAATTTGTGCGTGAGCTGCAAATGCAGGGAAAGAAAGTGGCAATGGTGGGCGATGGTATCAATGACTCGCAGGCACTGGCGTTGGCTGACGTCAGCATTGCTATGGGAAAGGGTACGGATATTGCTATGGATGTCGCTATGGTGACGCTGATGACGTCCGACTTGCTGTTACTCCCCAAAGCCTTCGAACTGTCCAGACAGACTGTACGACTGATTCATCAAAACCTTTTCTGGGCATTTATCTACAACCTGATCGGTATTCCTATCGCTGCCGGAGTATTGTTCCCTATAAACGGATTGTTGCTGAATCCGATGCTGGCAAGTGCCGCAATGGCGTTCTCCAGTGTGAGTGTAGTGCTCAATTCGTTGAGTTTGGGAAGAAGGAAGATTTAAGAAGAGAGCCTGCTTAACGTTCCTTTATGGATTTATGGGGCTGGCTAAAAAGTCGGTAGTATCTTAAATCTCCTCCTTCGGGAAGGAGGAGTACCCGCAGGGGGAGGTGGTAGGTGAATACGCAATTCTTTCATTCACAATAAATTAGAGATAACCTTGTTTTACCTACCACCCCGCCCTACGGTCACCCCTCCTTCGAGAAGGAGGGGAATCCATGCGGATAGTTGACTCAAATCTGTACATCTGGAATCAAAAACGGTATTTCGGACTGATCCATTGATTTTAGAAGTAACGGACTCAACTATTTCTAAATTCCAGCGGCGACATCCCTACGTGCCGTCTGAAGAACTTGCAGAAGAAAGAGGGATTCGGGAAATTCAGCGAATAAGCTATCTCCTGAATAGTCATATCCGTACCCTTTAGCTGCGCTTTGGCATCGATAATGACAATATAAGCAATAGTATCCAATACACTTTTCCCCGTCACTTGTTTTACGGTGGTGCTCAGATGTTGCAGAGAGATTCCCAGTTGATCGGCATAGAACTGTGCACAACGCTGATCTTTGTAGTGTTCAGTGATCAGTTGAATCAACTTCCGGCAAATCTCCTTCTTACGGTTCGAATGATTGTTTCCCGAATAATTCCGGTACATCAGTTGGATACTTGTCAGAATAGTCTGGAGTGACAAGTCCGCCAATTTGGAGTCCATCTTGAAAGACTCGTCACAACTGGCATGAGACAACAAGGCAAAATATTCCTTCAGATAGTCGGCGATATTCTCGGAAAGAGGGATGATCGGCTGTTCTATCAGCTTGGGATAAGCGTTCCCGATGGTGGTCAGCAGATTGATATGTCCGATACATTTCGCGGAGAATCCGGCAAAACAAAGACTTACCTTTTCCGCTTTCTCACGGAACTGTATGATTGTTCCGGGAAGTAATGTAATCAGATCATTCGGGTGAACCTCGTATTCCAACAGATTGATGGAGACTTTCATGGTTCCTTCCGTACAGATGGCGAAAATACACGCCTGCAGCCGGCACGATTGTTTGTAGATGTTCAGAATATCTTCGGTTACTTTAGTCCATGCCAACACCTCCAGTGGCAAATCTACTTGTGGAACTTCCATTTTCATAAGAGTGTTTGTTATCTTTGGTTTAGAGTGCTTGTTATATTCGGTCCGCAAATGTACGATTTTTCTTTTTATTTCTTACTTTTGTCCTCATGAAAACTGTATTAGTAGACTGGAATTTGATTCCATACGCCGAAGCATGGCAGCGGCAGACGGAATGGTTTGATACCCTTGTCCGCGCAAAAGCGCAGGGAGAAGCCTATGAAAACCGTATTATTATGTGCGAACATCCGCACGTCTATACTTTGGGACGTAGCGGAAAAGAAAAAAATATGCTGTTGAATGACGATCAGCTGAAAGCCATTCAGGCTACCCTTTTCCATATAGATCGGGGAGGGGATATCACGTATCACGGTCCCGGACAGCTAGTCTGTTATCCGATCTTGAATCTGGAAGAGTTTCATCTGGGGCTAAAGGAATATGTGCACCTGCTCGAAGAGGCTGTGATACGTGTCTGTGTCTCCTATGGCATTGAAGCGGGACGGCTTGAAAAGGCAACAGGTGTCTGGCTGGAGGGGAGTACGCCCCGTGCCCGTAAGATTTGTGCGATCGGAGTGAGGAGCAGTCATTATGTCACCATGCACGGACTGGCTCTGAATGTGAATACGGATTTACGCTATTTCAGCTATATTCATCCTTGTGGCTTTATAGATAAAGGCGTCACTTCTCTTCGTCAGGAACTGAAGCACGAAGTGCCTATGGACGAAGTGAAGCAACGCCTCGAATGCGAGCTTAGCAAACTGCTCAATGATAAAACTTAGCGGACTGCCCGAAGGAAAAGCCTAGAAAACGATTCCAATGCCGAGCTGCCATGTCTTATGCATGAAACAGTCTTTATCAGCCAGTGCATAAGAGAAATCTGCGCGAATCGGCCAGAAGTTGATTCCGCAGCCCAGTGTACCGTAGTTGCCTGTTCCTTTGTCGTTATCTCCGAAGTGATATCCTCCACGGATAATTCCATATTTCAGGAAATTATATTCCGCTCCGATGCCGGCTTGAAGATGGCGGTACTCGGACGGGAGCAGGTAGTTGAAGTCAAGAGCCACCTGCAAGCGGTTGTTCATGCTGAACGGCAGGTCGATGGCACCACCCAGTCCCAGTCGGGCAGGCAGTTTCTGTCCGTCCAGCTTGCTGCCCAGGTTGGCGGCTTGAAATCCGATTGTCCATGAAGCCATTTCGTCCAGAATACCCATGCTGCGATGATAGCTGGCACCGAGGTCCACGGAGACTGACCCTTTGCTGTCCGCATCCTTATAGGCTTTTGCCTGCAGATATCTGAGCGTTAATGAAAGGGACAGGTTCTTGGCTACATTTCTGAAGTATGCGGCTTCTACGTTCCATGCGCGGGCATGATCTTCCGCACCGTCCTGCCAATGAAAATCAGCATCCTTGTAGTGACGGAATCCTACGCTAAATCCGTGCTTCCCTTCCCGTCCGATGCGGTAGAAAAGGGATGCGCTATGCATTCCAAAGTCTTTATTTATGTCAGCGTATGAGTAGCTGGCACCCATTACATCCTGCGAGAAAGCGATGGTGGAAGCGTTATGAAAGATAGCCGTGCTTCCATTGTCAGTGATAGCCAGTCCTGTGCCGGCCATACCTGCCGATTGGGCATCCGGAGTAATCTCCAGAAAAGAGGCGCTTGCCACTCCCTGTGCTCCCAGAAAAGTAGGCAACAGACACGACGCGAGAAGGAAATGTTTTACTCGTTTCATAATCATTTGTTTTAAGGGTGAGACATCCGGACGACACGTATGCCGCTCCATGATTTATTTTTGTAAAGCATCTGGCTGAGAGGCTCTTCGCTGACAACAACCTTGCCAAGCGTAGAAGAGGCGTGAAGCAAATGCAACTTTCCGTTTATATATTCGGCTATCCCTACATGAGCTACATCCAGTCCCGGAAGATTCGTGGTGATGGCGATGATATCACCGTCCATGATCCACGGAAGTCCTGCGTCGGGGAGTTTTCCTTTAGGCAGCCAGTGTACCTTTTTCCCGGACAATGCCTTTTCATGCTCGGCCATCCGTTTCACGTTCTCCGGCGAATCCGCCAGTTGCCTGTACTTTTGGGGATGGGTGGACATATAGGAGAGAGACAGTTTGGTGGTCTGCGTACTGTTTTGTGCAGTAACGTCTTCCAGAAATCCTTGGCGGACACCGTTCTCAATCCAGTCAGAGGTATAGTGCAACCGCGAAGTGTATCCGTCGATCACACCGTCCCGATAACGAATCTTTTGCAGATTATCGGCAAAAGAAGACCCCATCGCCTGAGCCAGCGTATATTCGACGAAAGTAAGGCAATCTACCGTTTGGGGCAGGATGACTAACTTTTCTTCCGTTCCCTGATCCAGTGTGTTGGCTACATACTTTGTTCCAAGGTACGTCTTTCCGATTCTCAGCATCGGTGCTGTCTCCTTCGGAAATACGACACCGTCACGCAACCACTTTTCGAGTTCCTGTGTCCATTGTTGCTTATACTTGAAGTTGTCCCGGAATCCCCAGCCATGTCCGCCGGTAGGGTAGACATGAAGCGATGCGGGAACATTGTTTTTCTGTAAAGCGAGATAATAGTTCACTCCGTTGGAAGGAGGCACGGCACCGTCATCAGAAGACAGGACGATAAAGGCTTGCGGAGTATCGGATGTCACTTGCAGTTCGTTGGAGAAGAGTACCTCTTGTTCTGCCGTCGGATTTCCGCCCAGAAGCTTTTTTCTCGAACCGCCATGAGTACTTTGCGTCATGGTGACCACCGGATAAAGCAGAATCTGAAAGTCGGGACGCGATGCCGCACTGTAATGGGTGGCAAGGGTAGAGGCAAGATGTCCTCCGGCGGATGCTCCCATGATTCCTATTTTGCGGGGATGGATATTCCATTCTCCGGCATGCTCGCGTACAATGCGAATCGCTCTTTCCGCATCCGATAAGGGGACTTCGCAATGACCATTCGGCATCCGGTACTTTAATACAACGTAAGTGATGCCCTGTCCGCAGAACCAAGGTGCCATGTCATGCCCTTCATGATCCATGGCGAGGCGGCTGTAGCCACCTCCGGGACACATGATGACAGCCATTCCGTTCGGCTGCGGTGCACGATAAACGGTTATGGTGGGGTCGGTGACATTGCTGATTCTGTGGGGTGACACTTCCTTTTCCCCGCCGGTCAGCCCGTTGGAGTTGGGAGCACCGTCGGGCCACAAAGGTAGCTCGACGGGCTGTTGTGCAAATGCCATTGCAGTCATAAGTGATACTATAACAGATAACAGTTTCCTCATCTTATTTTACTTTCATGGAAGCCTTGATAAAGTAGAGGATCAATAAAGCGTAAGCTCCTAATGCTAACACTTCCGACCAGGTATTGTTCAGCCAGGCTTCGTTGACCAGATTGATACCGCCGAAACGCATTGCCGCGCTCACTACTCCCATCAATGCGCCTCCAGCAATGAAACCGGATGCCAGCAATGTACCTTTTTCACCTCTTTCCGTATTGAGTGCCGTATCCTTGCTGCGGCTTGTTACATACCAGTTGACGGCACCGCCTACTACCAGCGGCACATTCAGTTCCAACGGAATAAACATACCCAGCGCAAAGGCCAGTGCGGGAATCTTGAAGAATGTCAGCACGATAGCGAGGATTGCACCGATGCCATACAGCAGCCAGGGGGCGCCTACGCCGCTCATCAGCGGTTCGATAACGGCAGCCATCGCATTGGCTTGTGGTGCAGCCAGTGCGCCGCTGGTGAAGCCGTATGTCTTGTTCAGTATAATCATTACACCGCCTACCGTGGCAGCAGAAACGATGGTTCCCAAGAATTTCCATGTTTCCTGTTTGGCAGGCGTACTACCCAGCCAGTAACCGATCTTCAAGTCGGTGATGAAACCGCCCGCCATAGACAGTGCCGTACATACTACGCCACCCATCACAAGTGCGGCCACCATGCCCGAAGGACCTTTCAGTCCGACAGCTACCATCACTACGGAAGCTAGAATCAGTGTCATCAATGTCATTCCCGATACCGGATTGGTGCCTACAATGGCAATCGCATTGGCAGCTACCGTCGTGAACAGGAAGGAAATGCCTGCTACCAGCGCAATCGCTACCAGCGTATGGACGATATTTCCCTGCATGATATCGAAGTAGAAGAACAGCACGATCAGAATCAGCGTAAGGATAGAGCCGATAGCGATGATTTTCATCGAAAGGTCACGCTGTGTACGCACGATATTCTTTTCTACATTGCCTTTACCGCCCATTTCTTTGGCAGCCAGTCCGACGGCACTCTTGATGATTCCCCATGAACGGATGATACCGATGACACCCGCCATGGCAATACCGCCGATACCGATGCTCTTGGCGTAATACTTGAAGATTTCTTCGGGGCTCATCATGCCTACCGTAGAAGTGATTTCGGGGTTCCATGCGTTCAGCACGCTGTCTCCCCAGATGGCGGACATTCCCGGAATGATGATCCACCATACTGCCAGTGATCCGGCACAGATGATGGAAGCATATTTCAGTCCGACGATGTAGCCCAGACCGAGCACGGCAGCTCCCGTATTTACTTTGAATACCAGTTTCGCTTTCTCAGCCAGCATTTCTCCGGCTCCGCATACGCGGGTGGTGAAGTTCTCGTTCCACCAGCCGAAAGTGGCCACGATGAAGTCATACAATCCACCGATCATTCCCGCCATCAACAGCGGTTTGGCTTGGCTGCCGCTCTTTTCTCCGGATACCAGCACCTGTGTGGTGGCCGTTGCTTCGGGGAAAGGATATTTGCCGTGCATATCGCTGACGAAATATTTGCGGAAAGGAATCAGAAACAGGATGCCCAGTACGCCACCCAGCAGCGAACTGATAAATACCTGCATAAAGCTGACTGTCATCTCAGGATATTTGACTTGAAGGATATAAAGGGCGGGGAGGGTAAAGATGGCTCCGGCAACGATTACACCGGAACACGCTCCGATAGACTGGATAATTACATTTTCTCCTAACGCATTTTTTCTTTTGGCTGCACCGGAGACTCCTACGGCAATGATGGCTATCGGAATAGCGGCTTCGAATACTTGTCCCACTTTCAGCCCCAGATAGGCGGCGGCTGCCGAGAAAAGGATGGCCATGGCGATACCCCATGTTACTGACCAGAAGTTTACTTCCGGATAATTTTTGGAAGGACTCATCAGGGGATTGTACACTTCTCCTGCTTTTAACTCTCTGAACGCGTTCTCGGGTAGTCCGGTGAATTTGTCTTCTTCTTGTTTCATATTATATTTTTAGTAGTTTATGCTTAATGGACTTCAAAGTAAACAAAAAAAAAGGAGAATCGAAAGATTCTCCTTTACGTTATGTCTATTTTTTCTTACTTCTCGTCTTTCGGGGTCATATCGCCTTCGATATAGAGGCGTACCATTTCGGTTTTTGCGTTGGTACGCAGGGTTATCGACTTTTTGAAGTGTCCCGGATATTTACCTGTTCCGTTGTAAGTTACTTTGATTGTACCTTTCTTTCCCGGCTGGATCGGTTCTTTGGTATATTCGGGCACTGTACATCCGCAAGATGCTACCGCCTGATGAATAACTAAAGGAGCATCACCGATATTAGTGAAAGTGAATACGCAGCTTACTACCGGACTGTTTTCAGAGAATTTTCCAAAGTCGTGTGTTGTTTTGTCAAACTTGATATCAGCGTTAGTCTGGGCAAAAGCGAAACTTACTCCTACCACTAACAAGGTCATTAAAAAAAGTATCTTTTTCATTTTTCCTTCTTTTTATTGATTACAAACGCCAAAGGTAACGCTTTTCCCTGAAACTATCCCGTCGGCAGAGTTAATTTTATCGAAAAAGGGAATAAAATAACTTCTGTTTATCATCGTCCTTGGGCTTGGCAATCCTGACCACCGAGGTGAGGAATACTGAGCGCCGAGCTGAATGAGAATAAGCACCGAGGTGAGAAACGCTGAGCACCGAGACGAGCAGAAGTGGGCAGCGAGGTGAATACTGCCGATCTCTGTTCGCTTAATTAATTCATTTCAACACGGAATTGAGCTAAATGATAGTAATCGTATCTTAAAATGGGGCCGACTAAAAAGTCAATAGTATCTTCATTCTCCTCCTTCGGGAAGGAGGAGTACCCGTAGGGGGAGGTGGTAGGTGAATGCATAATTCTGTCATTTATAAAGAAATAGGAATAAACATTATTTCTCCTACCACCTCGGTCTTCGACCACTCCTCCTTCTTGAAGGAGGAGAATGAAGATACTATTGACTTTTTAGTCACCCCCAATGGAGATACTACTGTTTGATTCATTTTTCATTCGAAAGTGAATCGGCGGCGAAATTCTTTCTTCTCTTTCTTAGTAATTCTATTTCTTTAGAATAGAATTATATACTCTACTCTTCTCTACTGGTTAAGGTTCGGTTTCCCTTTCGGTTAGGATTCGGTTTTCGAGCCCTGCCAGAAGGCGTTTCAGAGCTTTTGGTTTTGCAAATAAAACACTATTTTTTCAACCCGAATCCCAGCATCATCCCGTCGTAGTTTTCAGCCAGTGAGCTGACAGTTTTCAGTGCTGTGCTGTTTGTCTTGCTGCCGAGGAATGTCATTAATTTAAGCAGCTTGTCAGAGTTGAACAATAAATCCATAGAGTTGGAAGTGCAGTTCACTTTCGCATGCAGATTCAGCAGTTTCAAGTACTTTAAGTCTACCTGCTTGGTGGAAGCATTGTATGAATAAGTGCCGCTCAGTTTCTTTCTTCCGACGGTGCTGGTGAAAGTACTGTCGGCGTTGAACGTGAAGCTCATTTGTCCTTCTTTGATGCCCACTTTACTCAATTGCTCGTTCAATTTGTTTTCTGCCATCGTGGCGGCTGCGGCTCCTCCTGCTTTCATCAGCAGATTGTCCGATTCAAATTCTACTGCCGAACCGCTGTAAGTCCATGTACCTGTCATGTCTATCGTTTCGGGTGTCCCGGTGATGGCATTTACTACTTTGGAGATGTTGTCTTTGTTGAGCAGATCCTTTAATGATTGTGCCTGACTGTTGCTTGCAAAGAGTGAGAATAATGCAACCCATGCAATAAATAAAATGTTCTTTTTCATTTTCGTTTACTTATTTTTATAGACTTCTTTACTGATGTTTTCTATGTAGTCGAGGATTTCCGTGCGTCCTGTACGGTTTTCCGATGAAGATATGAAATACGGGGGAAGTTCTTCCCATTCCTTGCTCAGTTCACGCAGGTAGTTGTTGATATTCATTTTCAGACGCCCGCCTTTCAGTTTGTCTGCTTTGGTGAAGATGATGGAGAAAGGGATGCCGTTTTCGCCCAGCCATTCCATAAATTCCAGGTCTATTTTCTGCGGTTCCAGACGGCTGTCTATCAATACAAACAGGTTGGTCATCTGTTCCCGTTCGAGGATGTAGTCTTCGATGATGGTACGTATCTGGTCTTTTCCTTTTTGTCCGCGTCTGGCGTAGCCGTATCCGGGAAGATCGACCAGGTACCAGCTTTGGTTGATCAGGAAGTGGTTGATAAGCATTGTCTTTCCCGGTGTGGCGGAGGTCATCGCCAGTCCTTTGCGGGCAGTCAGCATATTGATAAGGCTCGACTTTCCTACATTCGACCGCCCGATGAAGGCGTATTCGGGAAATACACCTGTCGGACATTTCTTCACGTCCGTGTTGCTAATCACAAATTCTGCACTCGTTATTTCCATTTTATTGTCATTTATTTCTTTGTTTTTCTACTTCTAATAAACTCTCTTATCGTTTATAATAAACTATGGTCACGTTTATAATAAACTCCACTACTTTTTATTATAAACTCCGGACGCCTGTTTTCAAGGCGTTTCCACCGTTTTCTCTTTTCCGGACAGCAGCATGAGCCCCGCAAAGGTAAGGCTTCCGTTCAACATT
The DNA here is from genome assembly GCA_947038155.1 of uncultured Bacteroides sp. Classification (GTDB taxonomy): domain Bacteria; phylum Bacteroidota; class Bacteroidia; order Bacteroidales; family Bacteroidaceae; genus Bacteroides. The sequence goes on from CAMQVH010000008.1 coordinate 33,760, forward strand.
AGCAATTCATAGCCAAATTTATATCCGGTTTCTTTGTTTATCCACCAGTCCAGAGCGTAGCAGAGCACCGGAGAGGCGATGGCGATGAGCGGGACCAGCCGGTCCTTAGTCCGGCGCCGGGTGAACAGTCCGAAGGCGAACATACCCAGCAAGGGCCCGTATGTGTAGGAGGCGATGATGTAGATCGCGTCAATCACGCTTTTGTTGTTCAGCATCTCCACCAGGCAGATGAAGAAAGCTAGCAGGATGGAGAGACCCAGGTGCACTTTCTTTCTTTTGCGACGGGCTGTTTCTTCCGTGTCCTTGTCCGTGTTCAGCAGGTCTATACATACGCTGGTGGTCATGGCGGTCAGTGCGGAGTCTGAGTTGCTGAAAGCTGCGGCGATGATGCCGATGGTGAAAAGAATCAGTACCGACTGTCCCAGATATCCTTGTGTGGCAAACATGGGAAGGATATCGTCATTCATGGCCGGTAGTTCCAGTTGCATTTGTCCCGCTAATGCGATCAGCAGAATGCCCAGGCACAGGAACAGGAAATTCAGCGGGATGAATGAGAATCCGTAGCAGTACATATTCTTTTGGGCTTCGTGCAGATTGCGGCAGGAGAGGTTCTTTTGCATCATGTCCTGATCGAGTCCGGTCATGACGATGACGATAAAGATGCCGCTGAAGAACTGTTTGAAGAAGTTCTGACGGGACATCCAGTCGTCGAATACGAAGATGCGACTGTGTTCGCTGTGGCGGATGGTCTGTACGATGCCGTCGAAGCCCACATCCAGCTTCTGTATGGTGAAGTAGATGATGAATAGCAGGGCTGCGATCAGGCAGAATGTTTGCAGGGTGTCCGTCCATACGATTGTCTTGATGCCGCTTTTGTGGGTGTATATCCACACGAGGGCCACGGAGCCGACGGCAATCACCCAGAAAGGGACGTGCATATCCTGAAATACGTGCGTATGCAGGATCAGACAGACGAGATATAGTTTGGCTGCCGTTCCCAGCATACGGGAGAGCAGGAAGAAGAAAGAGCCGGTGCGGTAGGCATTCACGCCGATGCGTGTGCCGAGGTATCCGTAGATACTCGTCAGATTCAGTCTGTAGTAAAGAGGCAGCAATATGTGCGCTACGATCATATAGCCGAAGAAGAATCCGAATACGGTCTGCATATACGTCATGTCCATTCCGCGAACCATGCCCGGCACGGATACGAAGGTCACGCCGGAAATAGACGCGCCAATCATGCCGAAGGAGACTATATACCAGGGTGATTTGTTTTCTCCTTTAAAGAACGCTGCATTTGATCCGCCTTTATGTCCGGTGATGTGGGCTATTAACAACAAGCCCGCAAAATAGCATATAATAATGACTAATATCATCATATCGGCTGCAAAGGTAATACTTTCTTTGTATTAAAAACAATAATCCGTATCTTTGCGCCCGAAACAGATAGAATTTCATTCGTAATCTATGAACCAACAATATCCTTCCGTACTGCTCGAAAAGGCAGTAGGCGAATTTTCCAAACTTCCGGGCATCGGGCGTAAGACGGCGATGCGGCTTGTATTACATCTGCTCCGGCAGGAAACGGCTACTGTGGAGGCATTCGGCAACTCCATCATTACGCTGAAACGTGAAGTAAAGTACTGTAAAGTATGTCATAATATATCTGATACCGAGACTTGTCAGATTTGTGCCAATCCGCAGCGTGATGCCTCTACCGTCTGTGTGGTAGAGAATATCCGTGACGTAATGGCGGTAGAAGCCACCCAGCAGTATCGGGGACTTTATCACGTACTGGGCGGAGTGATCTCTCCGATGGACGGGGTAGGGCCGAGCGACCTGCAAATAGAAAGTCTCGTACAGCGGGTGTCCGAAGGAGGAATCAAGGAAGTTATCCTCGCTTTGAGCACGACAATGGAAGGAGATACCACCAACTTCTACATCTACCGTAAACTGGAGAAGATGGGTGTCAAACTCAGCGTAATAGCACGGGGCATCTCCGTTGGCGACGAACTGGAATATGCCGATGAGATCACGCTGGGACGCAGTATTGTCAACCGGACTCTTTTTACCGGAGCCGTATAATCTAACTTAATTATTTGAACGAATATCGTAACTAACATGGAAGAACAGATAAAACGCGCAGTGAGAAATTTGAATATCAGTTATGTTTTCTTTTGGGTGCTTCCCGCCTTTTTGCTTGGGGCAGGGGAGTTCGACCTTCTTCCTGTGGGAGCTTTGGTCGATAACCCACAGGCCACCTATTATATGGAGACGGCAGGTATCTTGCTGACCGCCTTGTGTGTGCCGCTTGCCTTGAAACTGTTCAGTCTGGTACTGAAAAAGAAGATAGACCTCCTGACGATTCCTCTTGCATTGAAGCGTTATGTGCAGTGGAGCATGGTACGCCTCGGATTGCTCGAAGTGGCCATCGTCCTCAACGTATTGTGCTATTATCTGACCCTTAGCAACACCGGAAATCTCTGTATGCTGATCGGGCTGACCGCTTCCCTTTTCTGTCTGCCCAGTGAGAAAAGACTTCGTAACGAACTCCATATAAATAAAGAATAAGCCGGTATGAAACAGTCTTTTTTAACCAATGACCGCATCTATCTTCGTGCGGTAGAGCCGGAAGATATGGATATCATGTATGAGATGGAGAATGACCCTTCCATGTGGGATATCAGTAATTTTACCGTTCCTTATTCCCGCTACGTGCTGCGGCAATATATAGAGGGTTCCCAGTGTGATGTGTTTGCCGACAAGCAGTTGCGCCTGATGATAATGAGCAAGTCCGATCATCGGGTATTGGGGACGATTGATATCACGGATTTTGTGCCTCTCCACTCTCGTGGCGAGGTCGGCATTGCCGTTCACAAGGACTATCGCCGGCAAGGTTACGCATCGGACGCATTGCAGTTGCTGTGCGAGTATGCTTTCGATTTCTTGTCGCTGACTCAGCTTTATGCCCATGTGGCTACGGACAATGAAGTCTGCATGAAGTTGTTTACTTCCTGCGGTTTCGTCCAATGCGGACTGTTGAAGGATTGGTTACAGGTCGGTGGATGTTACAAAGATGCTGCTATCCTCCAGTATCTGAATCCGAAGAAACATTAATTGAAAGTCGGCACTTGCGGAAAGCGTGACCATGTTTCATACTTGCTGCCCAATTTCTCCAAGGCTTGTTTCCACATATCTTTGGTGTCACCGTTCATCAGATAGGCATTTTCTTCTTTGGAGACAAGCCACGTGTTCTCTCTGAGTTCGGTGCTCAGTTGTTCGCTTTCCCAGCCGGAGTATCCCAGGAAGAAGCGGATGTAGCGGTCTATTTGGTTTCCTTGCAGTATGTATCTCTTTATCTCCTCAAAGTCACCGTTCAGAAACAGGCCTTTGCTGATAGGTATGGCACCGGAGATGTCTGCCAGTGTGTGAAGGTAGAACAGGGTATCTGTAGCGATAGGCCCGCCTTTGTATAAAGGTATGTCTTCGATATACTTAAACTCTTTGATAATGTCGTTGACAAATATGGGCAGTTGTTTGTTGATAATCAGCCCCATGCTGCCTTCTTCGGTATGGTCGATCAACAGAACTACAGATCTGCCGAATGTGGCATCACGAAGGAAAGGCTCGGAGATGAGAATCTTTCCTCGTGATGGCAATACATTATTCGATTGAATTTTAAATATGTCAGAGTCTATATTCATGCCATCAGATTGATATTCGTGCCACTAATATAAGAAAAGAAATAGAATAATAGCCATACTTTCCCATTTTTTTTGTTTTAAGAGCAGCTTTTATGAATATCCGCATCTGATATGAACATCAGTTCCGGCATAAATCCGGTATTCGGTTGTCAGGCAATCGGGTGATGTTCGGCAAACAGTTTCATTCTTTCGTCGAGCTGCGCGTACTGATGGTCTTTAATAAAAGAGGTACACGCGCGTAATCCTTCTTGATGGCTTCCGGTGGTGACCAGCGAAATGGCGCTCACTCCGTAGTACATCAGTTCTTTGGCAAGTTCGCCGCTTGTCATTCCGGGATAGCCGATGGTGAAGTAGAATCCGTCGGCAATCGGATCGCCCAAGTCATTGTCATATACCAGATAGAAACCGTGACGAAGGAAAATCTCTTTTAACTTCTGCGCTCTGTCACCGTATACCTTCACTTCGCTGAGGAAGTTGTATTGACCTTCGTTGGCAGCTTTCAGCATGGCAGCCATCGCATACTGTGCGGAGTGGCTTGTGCCGGAAGACAGCGCGTAGAGTACGCGGTGGATGAAGACCGTGCCGAATGTTCCCCCGCCATAACGCTTCGTCAGTCCGGGATAGCTGCGGTGATACAACTTGTCGGAAATGCAGCTCACGCCGATACGTTGTCCGGCATAGCTGAAGGCTTTGGAACCGGAAATCAGCAACACATAATTATCTGTGTAGTGAGCTACCGAAGGCTGGAACGGAGCTTGGTAAGGAGTGCTCAGATCCTGACGGAAATCCATCGCAAAGTATGCCAGATCTTCCAGTACGATAACGTCATATTGGGTAGCAAGTTCGCCGATGATGCGCAGCTCTTCGTCTTTCAGGCAAATCCAGCTCGGGTTATTGGGGTTCGAGTAGATAATAGCCGATATATTTCCTTTTTTCAGATAGCTTTCCAGCTTTTCTTTCAGCTTGTCGCCGCGATAGTCGTATACATCAAATGTTTCATACTTTTGTCCCATCACGACCAACTGCTGTTTCTGTACGGGAAATCCCGGATCAATGAACAGGATCGTATCTTTCTTTTCATCGCATTGGCTGCAAGTAAGGAAAGAGGCGAATGTCCCCTGCATAGAGCCGGTGACGGGTACGCATCCTTCCGGACTTAAATCTACATTGATGAATGCTTTGATAAAGTCGGACGCTTCTTTTTTGAGTTCCGGCAGTCCGTTGATATCGGGATACAGGCTGGCAATTCCGTTTTGCAGCGCTTCGATTTCCGCTTTTACTCCTACGGCAGAGGCCGGAAGTCCCGGAACACCCATTTCCATCTTGATAAATTCAATGCCTGATACTGCTTCCGCCTTTGAAGCTATCGCTTTCACTTCACGGATAGTAGCCTTCGAAAAGTCGACAATTTGAAACTCATTAATCGTTTCGTCAATCACATTTCGTTCGATTGGTGTATTTTTCATTCTATTTTCTATTTATAGTAATGCTTGCAAATGTACATGATAATTCTTAATAAACACACTTTTTCAGAAAAAAGATACTCTTGCTATTGTAGGTTTCAAAAAAATGTCTACCTTTGCATCCGCAATCGAGAGAGATGCAAAGGAAAAAGAAATTTTGGTGCGTTAGTTCAGTTGGTTAGAATACATGCCTGTCACGCATGGGGTCACGGGTTCGAGTCCCGTACGCACCGCTTCTTTTGATTTTTATAATTAGGAAAAGCTCTGGTTCTTAACGGGATCGGAGTTTTTTTTATTTATCTTGTCGAGAAATGTCCATAATAAATAACAAGTTTTGTCGTGTCCCTGCATCATTATTCCCTTTTCATCTTTACCACCTTTTCTATTTCCCTTAAGTTATATTGTGCGGCCTCATTACCCTTTTGAGCAGCTTTACCGAACTCGGCAATCGCCTGTTCCGTCTCACCGTTCAGCAGATAGTAGATGCCATTATTGTTAGCGTATTCTGCAGTCTGTTTATCCGACTTATCCAGATATTTCCGTGCATTGCCCAAATCCTTCTTAGACAGAGCGACCGCAGCAGCATTCAGATTTGCTGTTTCGTCAGTAGGATACATACGTACTGCTATATCGAAGACATTGATGAAATCATCGCTGCCCTTGGGATAACTGTTGGCTACGAGATACATCTCATTCAGACTAAGATACTGAGGCTGAGTCTTGATGATCTCTTTCCCTTCTTCCACCTTGAAGTTGGCGATCGTGTAGTCAATACGACAGTTCACCTTGCGGAGTGCCGGATACAACTCTTTCAGCATAGTCCGATAAGGAGCGCCGCCATTCAGTCTCTTAATTTCCTCTTTCCGGCGGGCGATATCACTCGTATTTCGTATGATGCCGAGCAATGTCTCCTTTTCTTTAAGATCAGAAGCCTCCAGAGCTTTCACTAATCCATCCCAGTTTTCACCGCCAAAGGAGACATGATAAAGATTTGCAGCTATATTCTCACGGGCGGACAGATAACTCTTTAATGCTTCGGCACGACTCTTCGATAATTGCTCGTTCAACTTCAAGCCCCCTTCCGGAGAAGCAAAACCTTCGATATATACGCCCGTTACAGTCAGTTTTTTATCATTCATCACTTTCGTCAGCATCTCTTGAATACTCCGTAACTCCGTCTGATTATTCATAAAGTCGGGCAGGATAACGGATTTATTGACCGGGAAATCGAGATGAGCCTCATACTGCTCGCTACGTGCTTTTACTACTTCAGCTAGAGGCTGAATGTAAGAAAAAACAGGCCGGATGGCAGCGAGTCGTTTGATTTCTGTAGAAACACCGGTCAGGATAGGTTCTTGTGTCACCACTTCTTGATGTCCGCCACAGCCGCATAGTTCTTCTTCCAGATTCAGTGACGCATTCTCCATCCACGACTGATAGGGGATTACCTGCGTATAACTCATCACTTCGTTTTTGTCATAAGGAATTTCCATATTGGCCATCTTGTCCAGCGTCATTGAGCGGATATACGCCTTTTGCCTTCTATGACCGTTGACGATGATATCGGGTAAGGCTACGTTATGACTGGCGTCTGCCAGTATAGGAGTCAGCGTCAGCGTACGGTCGCTGCTGACTTTCAGATTCCGCATATCAATCTGCATATCGATATAAAGTGATTCTCCCTGTTGCCAGAGGGAAGCATTCGTGATGCTGATCGCATCGTTATAGAGTTTCTGTGCGCCGGCAGGCAGTGCTACGGCGATACACAGAACAAAGTATATAAGTTTCTTTTTCATGGCTGTCTTATTTGATAACGTATATAATGCTGAGGGCTATTTTAGTCGGCCCGAAGTAATTTTTGTGTTCCTTACCGATTTTGCTTCCGCACGTGCCACAGTTGTATTTATCAAAGTTTAAGCGGGCATATCCTACGCCGACTGTCGCTTCCATGCTCCAGCGCTTATTTAATATCCACTGATACCCGTAAGAGATACCGGCACCGTAGATGTTGCCCTGATAACGATAATCCCCGAGGCCGAATATATTCAGATTGCTTACATTCGCTTCTGCATAATGAGCATGCAAGCCGAAGAAATGTCCGTAAAACCGTTCGCAAAGCCAGTACCGGAGTTCAGGTTGTACCAGCCAATGCTTGATTTGCTTATTATTGGAGAACTCCCAGGGATTATAGTTACCGGATACATCCAGAGTCAGTTTTTTGGAGAGCCCGACTTCGAAGCCCAGATTGGCGGTGGTCGTAGCCCAGTACAATGCGTTCGTTTTGATGGCAAACTTAGGCATATAGTAGTTCTTTTCCTGTCCGTGCATACCGATGGCACACGTGAGCATCAAGACTGCTGACAGAAGAAATTTGATTGTTTTCATATCATTGTTTTTTTATTATCGTAGTACAATAGCCGGACTTTGAAGTAAATCTTTCACTTTATATATGGCACTGTAATTATATCCTCGCAGCGTAAGCGTTACCACATCGTTTACTTTGCTTCCGGCATGTATCGTGAACGAGTAGTTGCTTCTGTTATTGACAGTGAAACTTGGTATGATGCCTGTATCCGAAGAAGTAATCGTATAATTAGCTATCGTAAGCAGACTGTTATTCTGGAATACCCGAATGGTATTGCTCACTGTCACACCATGTGCCAGAATCGTTTCAATCCTGGTTGTTGTGGGGCTGAATCCGGGAGCGGATATCGTAATATCTTCATCACTGATTTCTTCTTTGGAAGTAAACGTGATGGTCTGCGCACCTGTCGGCTGTGAAGTGTATGTATACTGATACCCACCATTTACAGCCGTCCATCCGCTTTCCGATGTCTGCAGATTCTCCGTGGCAATGAATACCGTCAACGGATAGGTGGCAGGATACTCCGGATAGGTGGGGATGGTGAACATCACTTGCGCTGTACTATTCATTCCGTAATTCACCAGATTCTCTCCGTTGACACTCACATTCGTAAAGTGACGTGCCTTTACATCCAGATATTTCGTTTTGAATATCTCATTGGTTATCGAGATCGTCTCGTCGCTATTCTCAAGACTGGTGCGGAAATTCAATGTCTTTGCACCGGGGCCGGTCGCCCAATAGATATACTGATATCCGCCGTCTACATACTCTATCTGCAGATTCTTGTTGGGAGCTACCGGATAAAGCCGTGTGGTAGTGATCGCGCATTTCAGCGGATACAGGTAAGAAGGAATATTGGCGGGAATGGTGAACTGTAACGCTACATCCTGGTCACGGGCGGTATATACCTCCGGTGACAAAGATGCGGGATCGAACTCATACAGGGCACTTGATACTACCGTGATAGTACGTGACAACACTCCGGCTTTCACCGTGATGGTCGCTTCATATTGGCCTGCGATGATACGGGATACATCAGCCGTGATAGTACCGTTTCCGTCATAGCTCAGATTGTGCAGTATATTACCTTTATCTTCCGCTACCGATACGCTGATCTTTGAATTGTCAGCCACCCCATTATGCGTGTATTGAGTCGTCACATTCAGCGTTCCTTCCTTTACAAACAAGAAGTGAAGCCGGTTCACACTCAGCACATTGTTATTGTTGTCGGCAATGGAGGGTGATTCCTTGAATATTTCCGCGTAGATGTTATTGGAGGATTCCGCGCTCTTGGCATCCTCGAAACTTGTACTTCCGTTGGCGCTTTCGCTGAAAGACTTGATCACCACTTTATAATGGGCATTCCTTACTACCGGATAAGGCTGCTTGTTGGCGTCGAGCAGCTGGATTTTGTAATACAGTTCCTCCGTTTTGCCTTCCAGTTTTCCTTTGATGATGATGTAGGCCTGGTCATTAAAATAGTTTTCATTCTCAAACATGTACTTGGGCTCCATCGTACAGTCATTCATTGTCTGACTGGTTTTGGTGATTGTTCCGTGAGGCAGGGTCGGTTTGCCGTCCAGCAGTACAAACGGGGTGGGAGAGGCATCCGGATTAAAGGGAGCCACCGTTCCGCTGGTAGTATAGTTGCCGAGGGCGTATCCTGTCACCTCAAAGTTGGTCGTTTCATTTTCCACTGTCACTTTTGCCTGGTTACGATAAAGAACGATGTTCGGTGAGTCGCTGGCAGAAGAAATTGTCTGTCTGCCCCAGAAAGTCAGTTTGCTGCTGCTTAAAGCGGGAATCAGCTCCCGTTCATCTTTTTGCAGGGCGGCACGTTCGTCAAAAGTCCCCCATTGGTCATAGTTGGCAATGAGATGAATAATCCCTGTGTTGTCGGGTATTTCTGCCTGAAACGTTCCTGTACCGTTGTCGTTGGCGGTCAGGAGGGAGGCATGCGCCCGCCCGATGAAGAGCCCGTCGGCATCGAATGCCATCAGCCAAAGGTCATTGACCGCATTCTCACTGGTTGCGGCACGACTGAGCACCGGCCTGTAATCAGGTATATCCACAGAGAAGCGAAAGACAGTTTCATTCTTCTCCGTTGACGGATGATCGTTCAGTCTCTCTTCATCTGTACAAGAGATGAGAAGAAGGCTGAAGAGGGCTATATAGTAGGTAAATCTTTTCATACAATTCTAATTTTAATCCACTCGTTGGTTACCGGATGTCCCGAACACATCGTACGGATGCGTATAAAGAACCGGAGTTTCCTCCTTGTCCTACACGGGGGTCCATAAAGCGGACGGAACTTTCTGCATCCGCACTCCAGTAATACTGACCTTCAAGTATTTGTTTTACTTCACATACCTTGACGTTCTGCAGAATGTCTATCATATAAATTTCTGCTTTTGTCGGCATTCTCCAGTCAGAGTATGTTTCTCCCGTAGTTGCGTCCCTTTCCACATAATCGCGGCATTTGATTCTTGAAGCTGCATACGTAGCGGCTGTTGTTGTACCGTGTTGTGACGCAAGCATCATGTGCGGAGAGATTCTACGGTTATTTTCTTCCGTGTCGATGCTGGCTCCGTCGCTGTCTGTCAGCGGATATCCCAGTACGGCATTGTTACGTATATAGGCGGCATACGATGCACCCAATACCGGGTCCGGTGCATAATGCGTAAATCCGCTGTCGAATGCTTCATCAAACTCATCCGGATCGGGGAGTGTGGAGAAGTCCGCAACGAAAGAATTCATGATGTACATTTTCGTATTGTTCTGACCCTGACTTCCGCCCGGAGCGTCGGCAGAGATATCCGAACCGATATATAAAGCCGGATATTGTGACACCGTGACATCCTGTGTCAATCCTGCACCGTTCTTCACCTGGAATGTAATTTCCTTCGCCAGGAAGTTTTCGGGAAGCGGACTGGTGATGCTGATCGTGCCCGATTTGGCATTCGGAGTCGCTGCGATATTGACTTCCTTACCTCCGTTGGCAACCGTCACTCCGTTTACGGTAATCTTGCTGATTTCCACATCTGGCGTTGACGACTGGAAAGTCGTGGTGTACTGGGTACTGTTCGGCATTGATATCTTGGTGTCTTTTACGTAGATAAAGTTGATACCTTCTACTGATACCAGTATTTCGTGAGTTGTCCAGTCCTGTATGGTGTATGCGGCATCCAGTGTGACGGCGGTATGCGGATCGGTATCACCCTTCTTGTCTATGTTCACCTGAATGTCGTACAAATGGTTGCGTTCCAGTTTATAAAGGCTTTCCGTCTGCTCTGTGCTTCCGTTCGGTAAACGATAGTTTACGGGTATCCTGTAATAATTCTGTGTCGTAGTCGTTCCTTCGGCATTCTTTACCGGTACATTGATCAGTACATACGTTTCCCGGTACGTATCCTTCGTCCAGTCGTTGGCATACGAATAAAGAATGATTTGACCGTTGTATCCGGCACCTGTGTTTTGTTCCGTAAACGAACTCATGCTTTGCAGATCCGAAACGACAAGCGTTCCTTGTGCAATCGCTGATCCGTCGGCTGCATAATTCACCAGTTTCTTATAAGGTATATTATTCTCCAATGGAGTATACCCGTTCACATAGTTCAGGCTGATTCTGATTTTAGCCGCAGCACGTTTCAGAATGACGGGGATTTCTTTGTTGACGATTATTCCGTCATTCAGTACCATTGTCTGCTGGCCGTCCATAGCGAAAGCATCCTGTTTCTTGTCTGCATCGAGCGTAGAAGTGGGGAGTGCCTTTAACTGAGTCAGGGAGAGTCCGGTGGAAGGGATGGTTTCCGTACTGTTGGCTACTACAAAGATAGTATGATTCGTGTTCAGTGCGAACTTTTCCTGCTCCACATTCAGCGTTTCCCGGTGTTCTCCGGTGCCGGTCAGTTCCGGTGCGAGAGAGAAGTGCTGGTAGAACAGACACTCGTCCGCTCCTTCCCGATAGATGAACACATCCAGTGTTTTTATTGTGTTCTCATTCAATGCGTCTTCTCCGGGTTCTTCTGCAGCGCGGGAGGCGGCAGGGCGGGGAATCGAAAGCTTCAGCGTGATACCGCTTCCGGCTTCAGTTCCTGCTGGCTGCTCTGCCGGCGAATCGTTCTCACAAGAAGTGATTCCCCAGAGCATCAAGAGCATTAATGGAATGATGTATAATCTGTTTCGTTTCATAATTCATACTATTTGTATTCAGTTTGACTGATTAAAATATCGGTGTCATTGTCACCCGGGAACTGGCGGCTGCTGTTGCTTTGTACCGGATTGATCTTGAGTTTTACTCCTTCCACTGTAATGTAGAAGTAAGTGCGTCTCAAAGTGCCGTTCCAAGGTTTGGCGGCTCCGATCTTTATTTCATGGGCATCGCTTCCTGCTATCCCTTTAGAGACGGCGGGGATTCCGTTCACGGAACCGTTCGTGCTGAAAGAAAAATCAAGGCCGTTGGTTAGTGTGGCTGTCCATACAGCACCTGCAGGGGCGGTCAGACTAAAACTGTAATCGGCGTATGATGTTTCGTTCCGTGCTTCTCCGTTCCATATATACGGAAACTGTACGATGCCTGTAGTGGCTCCGGCGTCGTTGCCATTGTAAGGCTGAAGCTTATAGTCTCCGTCTTTCACATCCTGACCGATCTCTGAGTCTACTACCTTCCATGGATAAGGAGTCGTCTTGATGATCAGCTGATTGTCCGGATGATCGAGCATAGCCATCACACGGTAAACCGTATTGTGCAGCAGACTATATTTGTTTTCCGTTTGCCCTGAGTCTGTGATATATCCCCGGTAGGTATGGCTGATTCCATTAAACGATGCCGTTATACGGATATAGGGAGTGTTTGCATCCGGCGTACCGGAAGCGACCAGATTACGATACGTATAGAAAGAAGCATGCGCATTGGCGGGAACTACTCCTGACAAATCCGATGGCATAGGCTGCAACGTTCCGTTCTCAGTGATGGGCTGCGCCACCTTCTGATACTTGGCATTTGGTGTCATAGCCACCGTCTCCGGATTACCATATGTAGTAAGTACCTGATTGTTAAACTCGATGGAAGTCACCGTCACATTGTCCTTTTCCAATCCTTGATTCTTAAACATATAGATATCCAGCCGTGCCACCAGTCGCTCCATCGGAACTTCTGCTACCACATAACTACTGTTGATCGGAACTACCTTCTTGCCGAACATCAGAATGCTACTGTCATCCAGACTACTTCCCTCTACAGTCAGCTGATCCAGCTGGTCGGGCGTCAGATCGGCTGTTATCGGTGTGGAGAACGTCTTGTTCGGGTCGTTGTAATTGGCAATTGCATAAATGATCTTTGTTTGTGGCGACACGTTGACGGAGCGCGAAATCTCCTGCAACCTCTCCGGAGTAAATTCCGGAATCAGTTCCGAGTATTCGCGACGCTGGTCTTTCTGGTTGAATATATACAGAGCAAGACTTGCAAAGTTTCCATCATTCCCTTTATTCAGAACATCGTTTGCTCGCGTTGTTTGGATCAGGAGATTGAGTCGGGCTTGATCGTTGGTTGCATCGGATACCGGGTTCTCGTTTTCACTACAGGAATAAGCTAGGAGAGCCAGGACAAACATCTGCAAATAGATCCGATATTTAAATTTTAATTTCATATACGTAAGGGGTTATTGCCCCGGTCTGATCACTTCTTCGTCCCAGGGTTTTACAGTGACGGCAGTTCCGTTGAAATAGATACGAATACCTATTGCAGCTTCGTTGATACCGTCTACGGTAATATCATTATCTTTCATGAAGTCCTTCAATTGCAAGGTATACAGCCCTTCTCCGGTCTGTGTGTTTCGTAATTGCAGGTATACTTCATTCTCATTATTAAATCGTAAAACATTATATTTCGCGCCAAATTTCTGTGTGCCGGAATCAAAGCTGACTGTGGGATAATAGGTGATACGTTCGTTCGAGAACGTTTTGGTAAAGTCTACAGTCGAACTCAGGTTACCCATTTCTATGCTTACGGGAGGAAGTGCCGCCCGTACATCACTTGCGTCCAGACCTTCCAGTTCGATGCGCATTTTGATATGTGCGCTGTTGAAAGGAACGGTGTCCACCTTGTAGCCTTCGTTGATAATCACAATATCTCTTTCTCCAAAATACAGGCTGTCATTAGTCGATATCAGTTCTTTGGTGAAGTAATGAGGTGCCCCGACAATACTGTTTTTCGGGGAGGCACCATCATTAATTTGGGTGTCATCGAGAGAGTTTCCCCAGCATACCACATGATACTGACCACTTGGTAAGTTCAGGGTCGTACCCTGTTGCCGTCTCAGCTCGCTCTTGTCAAGAACCGTCTTTTGTATACAAACGTTGTTTTCGTTGTATACATACATATCCACTTTTTCTATTTTCTGAAGAAAGATATCCTCTGTGCCGTCACCCAGATAATCGAAGTATAAAGTTGTTTCACAATCATCCAGATTTTCCTTTATACACCCCGTTACTGTCACCAGTAACAGGATGTATAGAATCATTGCCTTCTTCATATCTTTGGTTTATTGTAAGGATGCAGAGGTTTACTGTTCCAGATCGAATCCCGGAGTGATTGTTTCTTCATTCCATGGAGCGATGGTGACATGTACCAATACATTATATTGCACATTTCCGAGGTCGTTGTCCAGCATGGGGACTAACTCGATTTCCATGTTATACAGCGTACCGGGTTTGAAGTCGGCGGCAGTCATTTCCGTATTGATTTCTTTGTAGTACTTCACCAGGTTGGCAAAACGGGCGCTGTTGGCCAGTTCGGGGTTAAATACTTCGAGGTCGGTGGATGCCAGTCCAGTTATATTCAAGTCAGCAAGATCCAGATGCAGCTGCGGTATGGCAGTGCCCGGGAAGAAGTTGAATGCATAACACTTGCCGGCTAAGTCCAGCGGCAGGTTACCGTATGCATTGTCAGCGCTGTTATAGAGAATATAGCTGGCAAACGCAGCTGCGTCTACACTAGGAGTGGTATCAAATATCCACATACCATTTTGGATATGGTTCTCGAATGTAGAGTTAAGCAACAGGTCCTGCAATGTTCCCGGTTGGTTGAAGGTATTATAGAAGTTGTTCATATAAAGCCCTTTTACATTACCCGTAAATCCTGTCCATGAAACAGTTGCTTTCTTGTTTACTCCGTCAATGGAACGGGTAAATTCGAAGTTTCCTGCGTTTTTGAAAGAGATTTTTGTAATCTGCATACGTGCTACGATAGGGGCTATGGTTACTTCGGCAGTATAAGTTTTTCCTGCTGTTGGAGTCGGCTCTATCGGCTCATTAACGATTGGTTTCAGATCATCGTCCATACCGTAATACATTACTGCGCTGCCTTGCTGGTTTGCCAGTTTGGTATTGATCACATTATTGTTTACGGCATTGCCCGGATTTCCGTAAATGTACACTTTAGATACAGATTGAGGTGTATTGATAAATTTCAATCCTTTGGTGGGGTCGGTAAGCTTGTTCCAGTCAGAGTTGAGTACTTCATCTTTGGTGACTGTCTTGGAAGTGATGATCTTTCCACTGGCGTCGGTCAGATTGATTAATATACTGCTCACATCTTTTACGTCAGATGTGATGATGTCCGATGGAGAGGACGCTCTCGACTTAATTCCGCTTATTGATACTGAAAGAGATTTTATTTCGTCCTGTGAACCCGAAAACTCTTCTTTGTCACTGCAGGAAAATAATGCTATACTTGTGATCCCTGCTAATAATAGCTGTTTAATATTCATGTCTTTTAAAAAATAAATGTTGATAAATTTCTCCTTTATGATTCATTCTACGTAGGTTTCATTTGGGATTATAACAACAACAGGTTTCGAGGAAAGTTTTAAAAAGTATGTTCTATTTCGGTGCTATATAGGGTAAAAACGGTGTTTTTAATGAATATTATCCAATTTTGTAATAAATACAATTTCGTTCTCTTTTTAATGGAAGGATTCTTTTGCATTTCGCTTTATATCGTAATGTTGTGAAATTAGATTTCAGGAGAGTATATGGGATATGGCAAAGACGAGAATTTTTTCTTATTCGGTTTTCCTTTTTATAGTCTGTTGCTCATTTGGCTGTCTGCGCTTGGTTTTAAGTAGTTTTTGCGATAGTTAAAACAATTGGTTGCTAAATCGTTTTTTTCGTCTTATCATTGTGTAAATTTACTAGTGGATATATATGAATAAAAATGGATTTAGCCGCTGTGCGGAGTCGTACATCGGTCGTTTACAAAAAGAAGGGCGTCATTCTACGGCCCATGTTTATAAGAATGCTGTTTTTTCTTTCACCCGGTTTTGTGGTACTGTCAGTGTATCATTTAGGCAAGTCACCCGTGAGCGCTTGCGTTGCTACGGGCAGTACCTTTATAGCTACGGTCTGAAGCCGAATACGGTATCAACGTATATGCGTATGCTTCGCAGTATATATAATAGAGGAGTAGAGTCGGGTAGGGCTCCGTATGTGCATCGTTTGTTTCATGATGTTTATACGGGAGTGGATAATTGTCAGAAGAAAGCGTTGCCTGTCGGCGAACTTCACCGTCTTCTCTATGAAGATCCCAAGTCGGAACGTTTGCGTCGTACGCAGGCTATCGCTGCCTTGATGTTCCAATTCTGCGGAATGTCTTTCGCTGACCTTGCCCATTTGGAGAAATCGTCACTGGAACAGAATATCCTCCGGTATAACCGTATCAAGACGAAAACTCCGATGAGTGTAGAAATACTGGATACTGCACAGGATATGATCAGGCAGCTTCGCAATTGTCGGCCTTCCCGTCCGGAATGTCCTGATTATTTATTCAGTATTCTTCTTGGTGACAAGAAGAGGGAGGACGAAAGTGCATATCGGGAATATCAGTCTGCTCTCCGCAGATTTAACAACCGTCTGAAGAGATTGGCAAAAGCTTTGCGATTAACTTCTCCCGTCACTTCTTATACCATTCGCCATTCCTGGGCTACTACCGCCAAGTATCGTGGTGTTCCTATTGAAATGATCAGCGAATCGTTGGGGCATAAGTCGATCAAGACTACTCAGATTTATCTGAAAGGTTTCGGTCTTCAGGAACGAACAGAAGTTAATAGAAAGAATTTATCTTACGTAAAGGACTGGGTTGCAGGACGGGTGTAAATGTGCAAAATATTAATAATCAGTATTAAAGTATGTAAGTTACTTCTTAGGTAACGGATTTAAATTTGGCGCAAAGATAGACAAAAACACAGGTAATAAACAAATAAAATCCCACTTTTTTTAGTTTTATCCGAAATATAAGGCAAAAGTGTATCTGGACATGAAAAAATACTTATTTTCATGTACTGCCCTTATATGCCTATTTCTTATTATAATATATATCTTCTTTTAGGGCATAAACTCCTCCTACGGCATATTTGTAGATGTTTTTCTGCTTTCTTGATTATTTTTGATTTAATGTATGTTTTTCCGTTACCTAAGAAGTAACGGAAACATATGGGGTAAAAAAACATGATTCTAACAAAAGAGAAATCAGCCATCCTCGGGACCAAAAATGGGACAGGGGAGGGCGTAGCGTGCTTAAAACGCTGGTATGTGGCTCATGTTCGCATACATCACGAAAAAAAAGTAGCCGAACTTTTGGGGAAAATGGGAATTGAAACTTTTGTTCCGGTTCAACAGGAGATTCATCAATGGAGTGATCGTCGTAAATTAGTTGAGGCTGTTCTTTTACCAATGATGGTATTTATTCATGCTGATCAGAAAGAACGAATGGCAGCTTTGACCATTTCTACGGTAAGTCGTTATATGGTCTTACGTGGTGAGGGAAAGCCTGCTGTAATTCCTGACGAACAAATGGCACGTTTTCGTTTTATGCTTGACTATTCAGAAGAGGCAATTTCTATGAACTGCTCTCCTTTGGCTCGTGGTGAGAGGGTCAGAGTAGTTAAAGGACCTTTAACTGGATTGATTGGCGAACTAGTCACATTAGATGGGAAAAGCAAAGTCGCTGTTCGTTTGGACAAGTTGGGGTGTGCTTGTGTTGATATGCCTGTTGGCTATGTTGAACGTCTTGGTGAGAAAACTAATTGACAATGGAAGTTTTGTGTTTAGAGGAAAAAATAGATAAACTTCAGAGTATAGCTTGCACATTACTCCGTATGGGTCAGAATAGAAGATATATATATGCTGATGATCTTTTCCTGTTCAATAATGAAATTAATGAACTAATCAATGACTTGTATCCCTACCGAGGTATAACAATAGAACAAGAATTTGCTTTATGTTTGGCTCTTTTGCGTGGATATAGTGTTTCTATTAATGCCAATCCAAATGATGAAGAGAAGAAACGTAATGTTTTGGCTCGTACTCGAATTGTTCTGAGAAATTTGTCTTCTTCAAGTTTGAAAGAACAGTTGCTTTCAGTTTATAATGAGTTAAGGGTTATATGAATTCAGTTGAAATTTTCAAAATAAATAATGATACACACAGGCTTAATAGCATATTTCTATTTACTATATTCTGGTATTCGCTTAATCTTTTTTGGCAATGTTCCTACTATTCAAATCAATAATCGTGCGCGAAGTTCTTCGATTTGGCACATATGCTCTTTTTCTACCATTCTTTTATGCCAGGTATGTTTTTATTAGAATAACATACAAAGGGTATTTACTAAACTAATTTATTTATTAATCAAGAAGATAACTCAATGTTATGCTATTGAGTAGTTACAAGAAAAAAAGATGAATTTACGTTATTATCGCTGGCGTTTGGCGTTTGGTCGCTTAGTTAATTTGCAGTATATCAACCGCTGGATTATATTCTGCTCGGATCTCTTTGTATCCTTGTGTGTATCCTTAATAGGAGTGTTAGGTCTATTTTCCATTTTACATGTGCATGTGGGAGGAATGGATGTTTTGAAAGTGGGATGTAGCTCGTTTGTTGCAAGCGTACTTTCGTTTTTGGTTTTCAAGGTTTATCATGGAGTCATTCGGCATTCGACATTGCGTGGGTTGTGGCGAATTGGTGGTGTTGGTATTCTTAAATCTATCTTGATGTATTTGATACTTGTTGCATTACGAACAGATTTCAGTCTCTCGGTTTATTTGGTAGGTGGAATTGCGGATTGTACGTTGACAATTGTCATGTTGGTGGCTTTACGCGTTTTCGTTATTAATGTATATAATAGTGTCTTGTCTCAGTTAGGTAAAAAACAGGAACGCGTTCTTGTCTTTGATACGGGTGAAGAGAGTGTGATGATTGCTACATCACCCAATCGGCATGTGTTTATGCAAAATTATAGTGTTGTCGGTTTCCTGACATTTGGGAATTCTAAGAGGAATCTTCGGATAGCAGAACTACCGGTTTATCAAATAGCTGAGATGGATGATTTATTGCGCTTAATCCCGAGAAATAATTTGGATGGTGTTCTTTTTCCGAACATAAAAGCCGTACAACGTGAACGTGATCGTTTAGTTCGTTATTGTGAGCAAGGTTCATTGAGGATTCTGGTTGTTCCGGATATGGAGGAGGTACATGGTGGTGAGGTAAAACATTCCATACGTGAGATTCGTATTGAAGACTTGTTGGGAAGAGAGGAAAACAAGGTCAATTTGGATAAGATTGGAAATTTGCTGATGGGAAAGACTATTTTGGTAACAGGAGCTGCTGGAAGTATAGGTAGTGAGATATGTCGCCAGTTGGCACATTTCCCGATTCGTCAACTGGTTTGTTTGGATTCCGCTGAAACTCCCATGCATAATCTTCGTCTGGAACTGGAGAGGAAGTTCAGTGACTTGAATTTTGTTCCGGTAATAGGTGATATTCGTAATTTAGATCGTGTTGACTATGTGTTCCGCAATTGGCGCCCGCAGGTCGTATTTCATGCAGCTGCTTACAAACATGTTCCGCTAATGGAAGAGAATCCTTGTGAGGCGGTACGTACGAATGTATTTGGTACTCGCGTGATAGCAGATGCAGCAGTGAATTACGGCGTTGAGAAGTTTGTGATGATCAGTACAGATAAGGCTGTCAATCCAACGAATATTATGGGTTGTAGTAAGCGCCTGGCAGAGATTTACGTCCAAAGTTTGAACATGGCGATTGAAAAGGGAGAGGTTAAGGGTGAAACGAAATTCATTACAACTCGTTTTGGTAATGTGTTGGGTAGTAATGGTTCAGTGATTCCCCGTTTTCGTGAGCAGATCGCGAATGGAGGTCCTGTCACTGTTACGCATAAAGATATTATTCGTTATTTCATGACGATTCCGGAAGCTTGCTGGTTAGTGCTGGAAGCTGGTACGATTGGTCAAGGTGGAGAGATCTTTGTCTTCGATATGGGACAGCCTGTAAAGATTGCAGATTTGGCTAAGCGTATGATAGAATTGTCTGGTCTGCAAGTTGATAAGGATATCGAAATAAAATATACTGGTCTCCGTCCCGGAGAGAAATTGTATGAGGAACTCTTAAACTGCAAGGAAAATACAAAGGAGACTTCACATGAAAAGATTCGTGTAGCATCAGTTCGTGAGTATGTATATAAAGATGTTGTCGAACATATTCAAACTTTGGGCGAAATGTCACTTCATGTACAAATCCTTCCGATGGTTAGGGAGATGAAGACATTTGTACCAGAGTTTAAAAGTCAGAATTCTCAATTTGAGAAATTAGATAAAGAAAAGGTGTAAATAATAAAAAATAAGAATCGTGATCATAGCGGTAGACTTCGATGGTACAATTGTCGAGCATAAATATCCGATGATTGGGAAAGAGCTTCCATTTGCCATCGAGACATTAAAGAAGATAAGAGATGAACGCCATAAACTGATTTTGTGGACAGTTCGTGAGGGACATTTGTTAGAGGAAGCTTTGGCTTTCTGTCGTGAGCGTGGCTTAGAGTTCTACGCCGTGAACCGTGATTATCCGGAAGAGGAGAAGGGTAAGAATAACCATTTTTCTCGCAAGTTAAAGGCGGATATTTTCATAGATGACCGTAATCTAGGGGGGCTTCCAGACTGGGGGACAATTTATGAGATGATAAACCAAAAATTGTCTTTTGAGGATTTGATGAAAAAATATGAGTCTGAATATAAACCGGCAAGATCTAAAAGCTTTTTCTCTCGTTTTTTTAGATAATAAATTAAGATATATATATGAAGTTTAAAAAGAATCTATTACTGCTGGCACTGGCTTTGTCAATAGCTGGTTGTACCTCCTATAAAAATGTTCCTTATTTTCAGAATCCGGAGGTTGTGAATAATTCTAGTGAGTTTTTTCCTCTGTATGACGCAAAGATCATGCCGAAGGATTTGTTGAGTATCACTATAAATACGACAGACCCTCAAGCTGCTACTCCATTCAATTTAACTGTGCAAACCCCATTGAATGCAGCATTGACTAATATTAATACTGCTACTCAGCCATCATTACAGCAATACTTGGTAAATAATGCTGGTGAGATTGATTTTCCAGTACTCGGAACATTGAAAGTAGGAGGACTGACAAAAGACGAGGCAGAGGCTCTTATTCGGGAAAAATTAAAGCCATATTTAAAAGAGGATCCGATAGTGACGGTACGCATGGCGAATTATAAAATATCTGTATTGGGTGAGGTTGCCCGTCCGGGTAGTTTTACAATCAGCAATGAGAAAGTCAATGTATTGGAAGCTTTGGCGATGGCAGGTGACATGACAATTTACGGTGTACGTGACGATGTGAAGTTGATACGTGAAGATATCAATGGCAAGCGTAGTATCATTAATTTAAGCTTAAATGATGCTAGTATCGTTACATCTCCATTTTATTACTTGAAACAAAACGATATTATATATGTAACTCCGAACAAAACGAAAGCGAAGAATTCAGATATAGGTAATAGTACGACTTTGTGGGTTAGTGCCACGTCCATTCTTGTTTCTATAGCAAGTTTGTTAGTGAACATCCTTAAATAATTAGATAGCTAGACAAATGACAGACGAAAGAAATATTTCTACCGACAACATTGAAGCGGAACAGGAGATTGATTTAATAGCACTTTTTTTTAAATACTTTTTTTATTGGCGTTGGTTTGTTACTGGCGTATTAGTATGTTGTATAGTAACCTACCTGTTTCTACGTTATCAAACGCCAGTATATAAAATCACCAGTTCGGTACTGATTAAAGAAGAAGACAAACGTGGTGGATCTGTAGCTAATCCATTAGCCGCCATCCAAGATTTAGGTATGTTTTCTATGACGAACAATTTTAATAATGAAGTAGAGATATTAAAATCTCGTTCATTAATAAAGAAAGTAGTGAATGATTTAGGACTATACATCCGAACATCAGAAAAACGTCCGTTCGGCTATGCGATTCCACTTTATCAAAATACTCCGGTGAGGGTTTATATGACTCCTGAGGAAGCAGAAAATCTGAAAGAATCGATAAAACTAGATATCACTTACACGAAATCCGGTAAGCTATCAGCTAAGGTTGAATATGCATTGAATGATGAGAAACAAGAGGTAGAGCAATCTTTTGATCAATTACCAGCTGTATTCCCGACTCCAGTGGGCGTGTTAAGTTTTACACAAGGGGATTCTTTATATATGAAGAATAATGAGGTCAATTTGATTGCAACAATTAACACACCTACTGAAACCACTGAGACTTATATGAAGGACCTGAGTGTAACGGCATCGTCTCAAACAACAACTATCGCAAAGATTAGTGTTAAAAATACGGTGAAAGAACGAGGTGTGGATTTCATTAATTGTCTAGTAGCTATCTATAATCAAGATGCTAATGATGAAAAAAATGAAGTGGCGCAAAAGACGGCAGAATTTATTGAAGAGCGGATAGGCATCATTAATCATGAATTAGGTAGTGCAGAAAGTGAACTGGCAGATTTCAAACAGCGATCTGGTTTAACGGATTTGACGAGTGATGCTCGCTTGGCTTTACAAGAGAGTTCAAAATATGAGCAACAGAGCACGGAGAGCGCTACTCAGATTCGTCTGGTGCAATTCTTGCGTACTTATATTAATGATCCTGCAAATCAAGATGAGGTAATTCCTGCAAACGTAGGTTTACAGGATCCGAATCTAACGCGGGTAATTGAGCAATACAATACAATGATCATCGAACGAAAGCGGCTGTTGCGGACTTCGTCAGATAGTAATCCAGCGGTAATTAATATGAATACGGGGATTGAGGCAATGCGACGTAATGTTCAGACAACTGTGAACAGTGTCTTACGTGGCTTACAGATTACACAAACGGATATTGAACGACAAGCAAGCAAATTTGAGAGCCGGATCAGTAATGTTCCAAAACAGGAGAAAGAGTTTATGACAATCTCCCGGCAACAAGAGATTAAAGCGACACTGTATATTATGTTATTACAGAAACGGGAGGAAAATGCGATAACTCTCGCTTCTACGGCTAATAACGGTCGAATTATTGAGGAACCATTAGCTGCTAAAGATCCGGTTGCTCCGAGAAAGTTATTCTTTTTTCTAGCAGCTTTGGTAATCGGTTTGTTTATTCCTGTCGTTATAATCTTCGTTGTAGAGTTGTTGAAATATAAAATAGAAAACCGGGGTGATGTGGAGCTACTAACAGATGTGTCCATTCTGGGTGAGCTACCATTAAGTGACGTGCATTCGGGAAAAGGAGCTATTGTGGTACGTGAGAATAAGAATGATATTATGGAAGAAACTTTTCGGGGACTACGTACTAATCTGCTCTTTATGCTGAATAAGGATCAAAAAGTGATTTTATTTTCCTCTACACAACCAGGTGAGGGGAAATCTTTTGTGACAGGTAATCTTGCAGTCAGTTTGGCCTATCTGGGAAAAAAGGTTGTTGTGGTAGGTATGGATATCCGGAAACCAGGTTTGAATAAAGTGTTCGACCTATCTAAAAAGTCAGAGGGTATCTCTAATTATTTAATGGATCCGGAAGGTATTAATCTTTTTAATTTGGTAAGAAGTTCTGGCATTAGCCCGAATTTGGACATTCTTCCTGGTGGATCAATCCCTCCAAACCCGACAGAACTAGTGGCTCGTGATGCATTGGAGAAAGCTATTGATTTATTAAAAGCACGTTATGATTATATACTATTAGATACTGCACCGATTGGTATGGTGACTGATACGGCAATTATCGGTAGAGTAGCAGATATGTGTGTCTATGTTTGTCGAGCAGATGTAACCTCAAAAGCTGGTTTCTCTTATATCAATGTTTTGCGTGATGAAAAGAAGTTTGATAAACTGGCGATAGTGATCAATGGAATTGACCTGAACAAGCGCAAAAATACTTATGGATATGGCTATGGTAAAAAATATGGTTACGGCTATGGCAAGAAATATGGTTATAGATATGGCTATGGGTATGGATATGGTTATGGTTTCGAAGCAGAGATTAAGAAAAAGAAATAGTATGAGAAATATTTTATTTAGTCCTCCTGATATTACGGAGGTAGAAATTAACGAAGTAGTTGACGCATTGAAGTCTGGTTGGATTACAACAGGACCTAAGACTAAAGAATTGGAACGAATGGTTGCAGAATGTTGTCATACATCAAAGGCTGTTTGTTTAAATTCAAATACAGCATGTGCTGAGATGACTTTACGAATATTAGGTGTGGGGGCAGGGGATGAAGTGATAGTTCCGGCTTACACATATACAGCTTCTGCCAGTGTTATAGAACACGTTGGAGCGACTCTTGTAATGGTTGATTGTGAACCGGGAAAATTTACAATGGATTATGAAAGATTGGAAGCTGTAATTACTGAGAGAACTAAAGTTATAATTCCTGTAGATTTATTTGGAATTCCATGTGATTATGATAGGATTTTTGATATTGTAGAGCGGAAGAAAGGATTATTTAATCCAAGTGATAATAGCATTCAACAGGCTATAGGAAGAGTGATAGTTATGGCCGATGCAGCCCATTCTTTTGGTGCTTTTTATAAAAAACGTCCTATAGGGTCGATTGCGGATTTTACTAATTTTTCTTTTCATGCAGTTAAGAATCTTACAACTGCAGAAGGAGGAGCTGTAGTTTGGAGGGATATTTGTAATATTGATAATAATGAGTTATATCATAAATATATGCTGTTGAGTCTGCATGGTCAAAGTAAAGATGCGTTGGCAAAAACAAAATTAGGAGTATGGGAATATGATATCTTAGGACCATGGTATAAGTGTAATATGACGGATGTATGTGCGGGAATAGGTTTAGGACAGATGAGAAGATATAATCAGATTTTAACTCGCCGGAAAGAAATAATTAATCGTTATAATACGGCTTTCGCTGATCTTCCTCTTTCTGCAGTGACACATTATACAGATAGCTATACATCTTCAGGACACTTGTACATTGTGAAATTAGATGGATGTGGAGCGGAACAAAGAGATAAGTTTATAGAAAACATGGCGGAGCTTGGTGTGGCTACAAATGTTCATTATAAACCTCTCCCTATGCATACTGGATATCAGAAACTTGGGTTTAGAATAGAAGATTATCCAATGGCTTATGAACAGTTTAAAAATGTGGTAACATTACCTTTACATACTTGCTTATCAGATGAGGATGTGGACTATGTGATAGAATGTGTGGGAAAATGTTTAGAACAATGAAAAATGTTTTGTACAAGAAATATATAAAGCGGTGCTTGGATTTTATTCTCGCATTAATAATCTTACCATTTGTTTTGCTTTTAATCATTGTCATGACTCCTATTATTTATATCTCCGATCCTGGTCCGATATTCTATCGTGGATTGAGAAGAGGTATTGGTGGAAAAGCCTTTAAAATGTTTAAATTCCGTTCTATGTATGTCAACTCGCCTGATATAAGGAATCAGGATGGATCGACGTTCAATGGTGATAATGATCCAAGAGTAACAAAAGTTGGTAAGTTTATGAGAAAGACCTCTATAGATGAGATTCCGCAACTGCTAAACGTTTTGATAGGAGATATGAGCTTTGTAGGTCCGAGACCTACTTTGGCATCAAAATCATTTGATGAAGTTGAGATGGAGAGAAAGAAGCGATATGATGTGAGACCTGGTATTACAGGTTATGCACAAGCTTATTATAGAAATTCTATCTCACAGAAAGATAAGTTTATTTATGATTTACATTATGTAGATCATGTTTCGTTTCTGCTGGATTTTAGAATAATATTAAAAACAGCTTTATCAGTGTTGAAGCATGAAAATATTTATGTTTCCAAAGAAAAAACTATGATTGGAGGTAATGCTAAGGGAGGAGACTTATAGATGAAAAGATTATTAATTATTGGAGCGTCTATTCTTCAATTACCAGCTATTTTAAAAGCCAAAGAGTTAGGGTTATATGTGGGTGTAGCAGATTTTAATCCGGAAGCAATGGGGATTTCTTATGCTGACGAATATTTCAATGTAAGTACGATAGACGAATTTGGTGTTTACCAAGTAGCGAAAGAGTTTAAGGCTGATGGCATCATGACACTTGCTACTGATATGCCGATGCGGGCTGTTGCTTACGCTACACAAAAATTGGGCCTTGTAGGAATTACTTATGATACTGCAGTTAAGGCAACTGATAAAGGAGAGATGATAAAAGCGTTTGAATCTTCAGGCGTGGAGCATCCATGGTATTATATACTTCAAACGCCGGAAGAATTGGGTACGGTAATTCAAAAGATCACATATCCTTGTATCAGTAAACCCGTAGATAATGCAGGTAGTAGGGGAGTCATGTTGGTTGAAAGCAGTAAAGAATTAGAGAACGCAGTTCGATATAGTTCATCAAATGGACGGAATGGAGAAGTAATTATTGAGGAGTATCTGCAAGGTGATGAAGTAAGTGTTGAGATCATGGTTATTGATGGTGATGTCCATGTGTTGCAGGTTACGGATAAACTGACAACGGGAGCACCTCATTTTGTGGAGATGGGACACAGCCAGCCGAGTCGTTTAGGCGATGAAAATGTGGAGGTAATTAAGGATTTGGCTATAAGAGCGGTGAAGGCTGTTGGTATTGATAGGGGACCTGCTCATGTTGAAATTATGTTGACTTCCAAAGGGCCGAGAATGATTGAACTGGGGGCTAGAATGGGAGGAGATTGCATTACCACTCACCTTGTTCCACTATCTACGGGGATTGATATGGTAAAAGCAACAATACAAATAGCGTTGGGAGAAAAACCTAATATTGTGCCGGAGTTTGAAAAAGGAGCCGCGATACGCTATTTAAAGGAGAAATATGGTATTATTAAAGGTATTTCGGGTATTGATATTGCAGAAAAAATTGATGGTGTTAAACAAATAACACTTGTTAAAACATTAGGAGATAAGGTTGGGGAAATTGGCAGTAGCATTGATCGTATGGGGTATGTGATTACTCAGGCAAGTACTGTAGACGATGCTGTTATCTGTTGTGAGAATGCAATAAAACAAATAGTCATTACTATTTAAGAGTTTTGATTATTTGATTTGAGAATATGATATAAAAAGGAGTATTATCATGAATTTGAGAGGAAAACGTCTTTTGTATATTGGAGGTAGTGCATCAGTAACTGATATTGCAAGTTATACAAAAGCAAATGGAATCAAATTGCTGACGGCTGGAAAAGTGATTTCTGATGAAATGATAGCTTTAACAGATGAACAGTATGTGGTTGACATTTCTGATAGGGAATGTCTGAAAAAGATTGCGGTAGAGCAAAAAGTTGATGGTATATTAGTTATAGGTAATGAGGATATCATTACTTGTGTGATTGATGTTGCAGAGAACATCGGACTTCAGTTCTATGTAAATAGAGAACAATGGACAGAGTTACAGGATAAGAGAAATTTCAAGAAGAACTGTATAAAACATGGCATTTCAGTAGTGGAGACATATGAATTGGCGGATAGCTGTGATACGGTACTAATTCCAATGAATGCCTATCCTGTAGTTTTGAAGCCTGCCGATAGTTGCGGATCAAAAGGTATTTCAATCTGTAATTCTAGCGAAGAAGTGAAACAGGCTATGCAGAAAGCAGAATCGTTTTCCAGGACAAAACGCTTTTTGTGTGAGAAGTATATGGACTGCCCCGAGATCACTATTAAATATTTATTTGATCGTGGTAGTATATATCTTTGGGAAGTAAATGATCGGTATGTTAATCGAGAACAGAAAAACGTAGGTGCAATTGCTAATTGTACCGTATATCCATCGAAATATACAAAACTGTATTTGGATACTATGCATTCAAAAATGGTTGAAATCTTTAATGAGTTTAACTTCTATAATGGAACGATGTTCATTCAGGCATTTGTGGATGGAGATGTTATTCGTCCCTATGATCCGGGTATTAGATTTTCCGGTGGATTATCGTACTTTATAACAGAATATGTTTTTGGTGTTAATCCTTTAGAGTTTATGATAAATGCAGCTCTTGTAGGGCAGATGTACTTGGGTGAAGAGAACCCTCTTGAGAAGATAAATGTGGATATGGACGGTAGATACATAGCGAATTATTCTGTTTTGGCAAAGGCTGGCATCATTTCAGAAATATATGGTATGGACACTGTCATGCAGATGCCGGAAGTTTTTAAATCATTGCAATTACTTAACATTGGTGATGAAGTGAGAATGGTAGGTACTTTGCAACAGGTATTTGCAAGATTTCAAATAGAAGCTAGAAGTAGAAAAGAACTGAATGAAGTAATAGTTACAATATATAATACCATTCAACTTAGAGGAGTAGATGGGGAAGATATGAAGCTTTATCAGAAAATCAATATTCTGTAAGGTATAGAAGATTATGGAGAACTATACAAAAGCATTAGTGGATTTTGCTGCGGAAATCGAATATAGGGATCTGTCTCATAGTGTTATTGAGCAAACTAAAATGTTCATTGCAGATTATTATGCGGCGAGTCTGGCGGGGTATCGGGTTAATGGAAAGTTTAACTCAGTGGTAATGGCTGTTCTGAAAGAAGAAGGAGGTACTGAGCAAGCATCCATATTGTTTGAAGAAAAGAAATATCCAATAAGTAATGCAGCTTTTATGAATGCAGTTTATGCGCATGGTGCGGATATGGATGATGGTAATCGAAAATCTGGAGGACACATAGGAACACACATAATGTCTTCTGTCTTTGCATTAAGTGAAAAGTTGGATGTGACTTGGAAGGATGTTATTGTTGCAATTAATATCGGGTATGATTTTTTCAACAGGGTAGCTGGGGCTGCACAACCAGGGCTTTATAGTAAGGGTTTTCATTCAACAGGAATTGCGGGTGCGATAGCTAGTGGAGCAGCCTGTGCCAAACTAATGGGGTTGGATAGAAATGGAATTTATAATAGCGTTTCTTTAGCTGCATTTCAGTCAAGTGGGTTAATTATTATAGATGAAAGTGGGCAAGGTTGTAAGCCTGTGAATCCTGCGAATGCAGCAAGAACAGGTGTAATTTCTGCTATGATGGCTGAAAAAGGTCTGGTAACTCCTCGGAATCCATTGGAGAGTAAAAAAGGCTGGTTTCATGCTTTTACAGATCAAGTTAATGAAACGGTTCTTTTGGATGGTCTTGGTATAGATTTTACAATTTGTGAGAGTTATCTAAAACTATATCCAACTTGTCGTCATACGCATAGTTGCATTGACGCTGCTATAGAGATCAGGAAACAAATTTATGAAAGTAATTACCTCTTATATGATATAGAAAAAGTCTATGTTTTCGTGTATCCGAGTGCGATTAAGTCAGCAGGGACAATTAGCAACCCACAATCACAAGAGGAAGCCAAGTTTTCGATTCATTATGCTGTGGCAACTGCCTTTAGTAAAGGCAACTTTTCCTTGGAGGATCTTGATACAGAAAACCAAGATCATACCATAATAGATAATTTATCGAAAAAGATAGAGTTGATAATTGATGATTCAATGGAGAATAGAGAGAAAGGAATTCGAGGAGCTAGAGTGAAAGTAATTTTTTGTAATGGAAGAATTTTTGAGAAAACTATACTAATCCCAAAAGGTGAAGGGATCAATTCACTTAATTGGGATGATATACAAATGAAAATGCAGGCATGCTCGCAAGGAATTGTTGAAGCAGAACAGGCAAGACTATTTGTAGAAAAGTGTCGATGTATTAATGATGATGATCGTTTTACTCCGATATTATCATTTTTAACCAAAATAAAATAACAAGGAAGGAGCAAAATCAATGAAAGAAAATATAAAACTAATCCTCGGAACAATGACTTTCGGGGAACAAGTATTTGGTGAGGATGTAAAATGTATGGTTCAGAGTTATCTGAATCACGGTTATAAGGAATTGGATACAGCCTACGTATATAATGAAGGAGAGTGTGAGCGTTTGTTGGGGACAGCTTTGAAAGAATTGGATAGAGATACGTATAAAGTTGCAACAAAAGCAAACCCAAGGATTACCGGACGATTGGATAAGGAGGCAGTAATATCACAGTTGAATGAATCATTGCAAAGGCTTAAAGTAAACTATGTAGATACCTTATATCTACATTTTCCAGATCCGGCAACACCTGTGAAATCTGTATTGGAGGGTTGTGCACAGCTTTATGAAGAAGGGAAATTTTTGGAACTGGGACTGAGTAATTTTCCCGCATGGCTGGTAGCCGAAGTTTGGCATATTTGTAAATCTCATGGTTGGATGTTGCCCAAAGTATATGAGGGACTTTATAATCCGTTAAGTAGGCATGCAGAGCGGGAATTGGATAGAGCATTAAATAATTACGGTATGCGCTTTTATGCTTATAATCCTTTAGCTGGAGGAATGTTGACAAATAAATATTCCAGTCAAGACAAAACAATAAAAGCTGGTAGATTTATAAATCGGCCAAATTATCAAAAACGTTATTGGAAAGATTCGTTCTTTGAAGCGATCGATCGCATAAAAGAAGTTTGTGCTGAACATAATATGAATATTGTAGAAGCGGTTTATCGATGGTTGGCATACCATTCAATGCTAAAAGTAGAGCGTGGAGATGGAATTATTATAGGTGCGTCGAGATTAGTTCAATTGGAGCAGAATATGGCAACGGTGGAAAAAGGTTCTTTGCCGGATGAGATAGTCGAGATTATTAATGATGCATGGGAAATAAGTAAAATGGATGCACCGGAATATTTTACATATTATGTCCCAAAAAGTAAAAACACAAAAGAAGTTTAAGAATATGATTAATCAAGAAATCTTTTTGCATACACTGCAGTTGGAAGGTGTGGAATTCTTCACCGGAGTACCAGATTCCTATTTGAATGGATTTTGTGACTATTTGTTAAGGAATATATCACAGGAAAAGAATGTTATAGCGGCTAATGAAGGAAATGCAATTGCCATAGCTGCCGGTCATTTTCTTGCTACTCAGGAGATTCCCCTTGTTTATATGCAGAACTCCGGATTGGGCAATACTATAAATCCTCTTGTTTCACTTGCTGATAAACAGGTTTATGCGATTCCTATGATTCTGTTGGTAGGTTGGAGGGGGCAACCGGGCACTGGAGATTGGGCACAACATGAACTTCAGGGAGAGATTACCCCCGGATTATTGGATTTGATGCATATTCCGTATGATATCTTACCGGATGACAATGATAAAGTGACAGGCATTTTAAAACAGGCTGTTTCGCTGGCAAGGAGCAATCGGAAGCCTTATGCATTAATTGCTCCTAAAGGAGTGATGGCAGGAGAAAAAATGAATAACAAAGATCAAACATATCCTATGAGTCGTGAAGAGGCAATAGAGGTAGTACTTGATCATATGCCTGCTGATACGATTTATAGTGCAACAACAGGGCGTGCAACACGGGAATTATTCTTTTTGCGAGAAAAAAGAAATGAGAGTAAAAAAACAGATTTTTTGAATATTGGTTCTATGGGGCATGCTTCGTCAGTAGCTTTTGGTATTGCTTTGGCAAAACCTCAAAGGAAGGTGGTCTGCCTTGACGGAGATGCTGCCGCAATGATGCATTTGGGAGCTATGACAATGTTGCATAAGTATAATGTACCGAACTATCTGCATATTATATTGAATAATGGAGCGCACGAGTCTGTAGGTGGACAACCTTCAGCGGGACATTTGATTGACTTTACAAAAATAGCGGAATCTTGTGGATACAAGACTATAGGGCATCCCGTAACGACTCGGGAGGAACTGACTCAAGCTATTGAAATATTGGCTAAAGAGCCTTTTGCAGCATTCATTGATGTGCGGATTCATAAAGGGATGAGGGGAAAACTTCCACCACTTGATTTTTCGCATAGAGAAGCCATTGATAACTTAATAAAAGAATTAAATAAGAAAGACTGAAAGGTCAGGGAGGATATGAAAGTGAATAATAGTATGGAACAAACAAGGGCCTTTTTGAAATCAATAGGTTTGCCGGAAGGTGATGCTTACAATTTGCCGACATCCATAAAGAGATTTGAAGATGGAGGTCAATACCGTTTTGAAGTGCCTGGTATCCAGGGACCTAAAGTTATGCAAGCGTTGCTTGAAGCAATGGATGACTATGGAATCTGTCTGCATCGCGTAACACAGACACAAGGTATCATGCGTTTGACTGATGATGAGATTGTTAGAATGGTAGAGTTGGCACACCAATGGAGTACAGACTTGATTTTGGCTATTGGTCCTCGTGCAACTACCGATACTAGTGCGTCTGTCAATACTCCTGAAGGAGTCCGTATGGGGTATCGTCTTCGTGGTCAGGAGCAGATTGTACGCGCTGTAGAAGATGTGAAACGTGCAGCCCGTTTGGGTTGTCGTTCTTTCCTTATTTATGATGAGGGGTGTTTGTGGCTGCTTAATGAAATGCGTAAAGCAGGAGAAATTCCGGAGGAATGTCATTTTAAAGTTTCAGCACATGCCGGTCACGGTAATCCATGTTCTGCTAAGGTTTTGGAGAAGATTGGTGCAAACTCTATAAATCCGGTTCGTGATATTCAGTTACAAATGCTGTCTGCAATGCGTCAGGCAGTAGATTGTCCTATTGATATTCATACGGAAAATCCAAAGTCGACAGGAGGCTTCATACGCCATTATGAGGTTCCGGAGATGATTCGTATTGCAGCTCCGATTTATCTTAAGACCGGTGGATCGGTTGCGCAAACACATAGTTGGGATAGTACACAGGATGATGCAAGGAAGCGTGCGAAACAGGTTGCATTAGTTAAGAGAATAATTGACGAATACTATCCTGAAGCACTTTTGTCACCGAAAGGAAGCATTCGATAAAAGAAATATAAATAAAAGCAAAGAAGAAATGAGACACCATAAATATAATCCGAATTTTGAGTTTATTGTAAAACCGGAAGAGTTTAACAAGTATTCGGATAAGGAAATACTCCAATATTGTCTTGGAGCGACCATGTATATGCCGGGGACAAAAGATTTTTCTCAAAAAATATTGGATAATGAAATACCGGGCTTAACTTCCATGGTATTTTGTTTTGAGGATGCATGCCCAGAGAGCCAGGTAGAAGAAGCGGAAAGAAATGTAATTCATGTACTGGATGTACTTTCTACAGCTCTTGATAATGGAAAACTTACTTATGATAATTTACCACTTATTTTCTGTCGTGTCAGAAATCAGGAGCAGTTTATTCGATTTGCAGGGCAGCTCACAAAACACCATGTGAAGGCTTTAACAGGTATTAATTTCCCGAAATTCAATGCTCATAACGGAAACGTATATATGTTTTATTTGAAGCAACTAAATGAGAGGTTAGGGGATATCATCTATGGAATGCCGATTATAGAAGACTCTGAAGTCGCATTTAGAGAGACGAGAATGACGGAATTGATTGGCATCAGAGAAATACTGGATAATTATAAGGATATAGTTTTGCAAGTACGAGTTGGTGCTACTGATTTTTCTTCTTGCTTTGGAGTACGTAGAGGAGTAGATTATTCTATTTACGATGTATTGACAGTCAGGGAAATTTTATCTGATATTATTAATGTATTTGGAAGAAATAATGACTATGTGATCTCTGGTCCTGTATGGGAATATTTTCGTGTGAGTAAACAAATGATGTTCGAACAACTTCCCAATTATGATATTGAAGACTGTCTGTTAAAAAGGATTCCTATTGTAAATACCGAAATTGACGGATTGTTGAGAGAGGTCGTTTTAGACAAGGCGAATGGTTTTGTAGGAAGAACTGTCATTCATCCATCTCACATTAAATATGTTAATGCGATGCAGGCTGTGACAAAGGAAGAATATCAAGATGCGATGAATATTCTTAATAGTGACAAAGGAGGTGTTTTTAAAGGTGAAAGTGGTAATAAAATGAATGAAGTAAAACCTCATACAAACTGGGCGACCAAGGTGTATATGAAATCCCGAGCTTATGGGGTGATCGATAACGAAAATAGCTATATTAAGCTGTTCTCATAAACGAAGGAGAAGCAATGAAGACAATAACGACACCAATTTCAGAAGAAATGGCTAGTGATTTGCATGTTGGAGATATGGTTCTGATAACAGGTAAGATATACTGTGGACGTGATGCTGTACTCCCGAAAATTTGCAAGTTGATAGAAAATGAAACTTTAGGTGAATACGATATTGATTTGCGGGGGAGTGTTATTTTTCATACAGCTGTTAGTCCGGCAGGAGTTGGGCCAACTTCCAGCAATAAGTTGGAGATAGAGGAAAGTTTTCCCTTGCTTTCTAAAGCAGGAGTGAAAATGCATTTGGGAAAAGGAGTAATTGGGAAAAATACGATTACTGCACTTGATGAATATAATTCCGTTTTTGCAGTGATCCCCCCAGTCACGGCATTGCTTGGGGAGAACATGCTCTCGCAAAGACTGGTTGCTTTCCCTGAGTTAGGAATGGAGGCATTTTATGAGTTGGAGGTAAAAGATTATCCAGCGATCATTGGCGCTGCACATAATGAAAGTATTTATTGAGGAGGACAAGGCATGAGGTATGATGAAAGAATTGTAAATAGAGTATGCGAAACATTGGTTAGTTCCGGTTCGACTTTCCTTCCGGATAAAATAAGAGCATATGAGAAAGCAATCCAGAGCGAAACTAATGAACAGGCAAAGTGGGCGATGAAAGCTATTTGGGAGAATGCATTGGTTGCAAAAAAGAATAGAAGCCCTCTTTGTGACGATACGGGCATACCGCATCTGATATTAGAAGTAGGACCTGATAGGGTAGTGACTGGCAATATGCTGGAATCTATAAAAGAAGGAATAAGGCAAGGATTAAGAACATTACCAGGACGCCCTATGGCAGTGAAAGGTGATGATAGCCACAGAATTGATCAGTCATTGGGGCTGGATGAGGATCCTGCCGCTTTGGAAGCAGCACCAATTTTGATTCGAAATATTGAAGATAATGTAATAAAACTTCATATTTTAATGTTTGGTGGTGGTCCTGCTATCAGAGGAAAAACTTATCGTGTTTTTCATAAGCATAATGTGCAAACAGTATTGGATGAGATTATATCATGGGCAACGGAAGGAACAACTATGCTCGGATGCACCCCATGTACTTTGGCTGTAGGTGTCGGTCGCTCTCATTATGAGGCTTCGTCAATGATGCTTCAGGCTTTGGTTGATGGGACCTATGACAAACAGAACGACATGGAGAAAGAAATAACAGCTAGAGTAAATGCGGTTGGTGTAGGGCCTTTGGGATTAGGTGGCAATACTACTGTACTTGCTACTTTTATGAAAGTCGGTCCGCAAAGAGCCAGTGGTGTTCGTGTGGTGTGTATGCGCCCATGCTGTTGTGTTGAACCGAGAATTGCAATGGTGGAATTGTAAATAAAATACAACGAATG
Source organism: uncultured Bacteroides sp. (assembly GCA_947038155.1). GTDB lineage: Bacteria > Bacteroidota > Bacteroidia > Bacteroidales > Bacteroidaceae > Bacteroides. Next base: position 69,087 of record CAMQVH010000008.1, read on the forward strand.
CATGCGTAAGAAAATGTCAAACTATAAAATAGATAGGAATGCCAAAAGTATCGATTATTGTTCCTGTATATAACGCTGAGAAAACACTTTGTAAATGCCTTGATAGTTTGGTGGGGCAAACATACAGGGATATCGAAATACTGCTTATAAATGATGGATCTTCTGATAATAGTCAGAAGATATGTGAGTCATATGCAAATAGATTTTCGGAGGTGCTATTAATCAATCAGAATAACTCAGGGCCGGCAACGGCACGTAACACCGGAATAAATCGTGCGAGAGGCAAATACTTGTCTTTTGTAGATGCTGACGATTATGTTGAGAGTAATATGATTGAAGAGATGATTAGTGTTGCGGAAGATAATCATGCAGAAATGGTTATTTGCGGGTATTATCAGGAGTTTTCAGAAACGATCAAAAAACACGAATTCTCTTATGCTCCTAGATTATATGTAGGAGATGAGTCAAGAAAAATAGCAAAAGAATTAATAAGTGATGTCTCTAATACCAGAATCCCGCCTTACTCTTGGATAAGGATGGTTTTGAAAACTTCATTAGATAAGCCTGAAATACGATATGCCGCAGGAATGATACGAAGTGAGGATTATTATTTTTTTGTTCAACTTCATTTTCGCATAAATCGTTTGTTTTTGCTTACGGACAAACCGCTTTATCATTATATGGAGATAGATAGCTCCATAACTCATAGATATGTGCCTAAATATTGGAATTCTGTGAAAGAAATATACTTTGGGTTGAGGGATAGGCTTCCAAAAGACGAAGACATAACGAAGAGGCTGGATGTGATGCTTATTCAGCGTTCCCTGATAGCACTTAATAATTCGGCAAGATGTAATAATAAGGATGTATTCAGAAAAGAAGTATATGAAATTGTCAGTGATGATGATCTTAAATCAGTTATATGCCGGATGAGAATATCGGAAGGTGTCAGAAAATTCCGGGCTTATTATTTTTTAATGCGAATGGGTATGTATGTCGCTGTGTATTGGAGATTTCTGTTGAAATATAATAGAGAAATGAAATAAGCGGTTGTTTGAGATAACAGGAGAATTCTAAATGTTTAAAATAGATAAGAAAACTTTTAATTATATATTGTATTTTGGGGTAGCCTTTGGTGTGTGCGGAAGTTATATTCTGCTTACAGAAAGCTATTCATTACTAATTATCCTTCCATGTATCATTTTCTGCTTAGGGATGAAATATGCCTTAAGAGATTTTTACAATAATATTTTCTTGTTTTCGTTTCTGGTTTGTTTCTTTACCTTTTTATTAGGTGGTCAGGTTCTTAATAAAATTATGCATGTGTATGGTTATGATTTTCCAGAAAAGATTGAGATACATACAGATTTTGTTTTATTGATAAGCTTAGTTGGATTACTATTAGGGTATATACTTGTTGATAAGACGAAGACGAAAAAGAAAAAAACTGTAAATCTTATTGATTATGATAGTGGTTATTACAAAAACGTGAGGAAAATAAGTAAATACTATTTTTATGCAACGTATTTTCTGTGGATTCTAATTCTGTTAGATATTGTTCTTTATGTAGTACAGTATGGATATATTAATTACTATTTGTCATATTCGAGCAGAATACCTGCGGTTATGAGGGAAATAGGATATATGGCTCCAGCAGCATTGTTCATATATTTGGCTACAATGCCGAAAAAGAAAGAAGCAAAAATTCCAATAATTATGTACTCTATCTATCTACTTTTGTCGTTGGGGACAGGGAGACGTATTTATTTTATGACTGGCTTACTAGTAATTTTTGCTTATATGATGTTGCGGAATGTTATTCATCCGGAGGCAAAACCTTGGATCAGTAAAAAGAATATCATCAGGATTTGTATTGTAGTACCATTTTTGTTGATATTGATGTATTTGTTTGAATATATACGATCAGAAAATTATGTGGGGACTGCATCACAATACTCACCTTTATTCGGTTTTTTTGTTCGCCAGGGAACCTCAATTAATGTTATAAAATATACAGAACTATTTGAACTGAGGCTTAATCCGGATGCTTATTATTCATTGTATAATACCTTGAGATGGCTACAAGACAGTTGGATTGACAAACTCTTGAATTTAGATATGTCATTTGCATTTGGAAGACAATCACCGGAGACAGCAACAACAGGAACATATCTGGCAGATTTTGTTTCATATAATGCAAACTCCAATATTTACTTGGATGGAATGGGATACGGTTCTTGCTATATTGAGGAATTATATGTTGATTTTGGTTACATAGGAGTCTTTTTGGGTAATATGCTATATGGTATTTTATTATGCAGACTTTTGAAAAACTCAATGCGAAAAGGTAATATATGGCTGATGGCGGTTGGATTGTTTATAATAGATGCGATATTTAAAGCACCTCGTGCCACTTATGATTCATTTTTTGGTCAGTTTCTATATTTTAATTCTTGGGGACCATTTTTGGTGGTTTTTCTTTTCGTCAATTTATATAGCAGACACGGTATAAGAAGTAACAAGTCTAATTGTGTTAATGTTTGATTATCAATAGTAGAAGATAGCAGAAAGCGATCATGACTAAAAATAAATCGTTAGGTGTAAATGCTTTATTGAACGGGATACGAACAGTACTTAATTTACTTTTTCCGATCATAACCTTTCCTTATGTGTCACGTGTTCTTCAAGTAGAGAATATAGGTAAGTATAATTTTGCATTGTCACTGAATCAATATTTTCTATTGATTGCTGCTCTGGGAATTACAACATATGCGATAAGAGAGGGAACAAAATATAGAGACCAGAGAAAAGAATTTGATCAGTTTGCCAGCGAGATTTTCTCTATCAATTTAGTGTCAACTATTGTAGCATATTTGCTTATGGTTATTTGTCTTATAACCGTTCCAAAGTTTTATAGTTACAGATTGATCATATTGATATTTAGTATTGAACTCATATTTACAACTATAGGTACCGAATGGATCTTCTCGATTTTTGAAGAGTATGCATATATTACGATTCGCAGTATTGTATTTAAGGTCGTTTCCATCATTCTATTGCTGGTTTTAGTAAGGAAACCAGAAGATTATATTATTTATGCAGGAATTACAGTTTTTGCGAATGCAGGATCAAATATCTTGAATTTTATTCATGCCAAAAAGTACTGTCAATTAAGAATTACATTAGATTGTAATTGGAGAAAACATATAGCTCCAATTCTGGTTATATTCGCATCAACTATGGCTACCTCCATTTATGTGAATTCGGATATGACAATGTTGGGCTTCATGGCTACAAATTATGAGGTGGGCATATATTCTGTGTCATCTAAAGTTTATAGGATAGTAAAAATGATGCTTTCATCAGTTCTTGTCGTGTCTATACCTCGATTGGCATTGTTAATGGGACAGAATCGTATGGGAGAGTATAAGAAAACTCTCATGCGGATATTTAATGTATTGACTATTTTGGTTCTGCCGGCTGTTGTTGGATTGTATTTACTAAGTAAAGAGATTGTTTTATTGATTTCGGATGCTACATATATTCAAGCAGTAACTTCTTTGCAATTGCTTAGCATTGCGCTTGCTTTTTGTATATTCGGGTGGATTTTTAATCAGTGTGTATTGATTCCGGCAAAAAAAGAGAAAATAGTCTTAATAGCAACGATTGTTAGTGCAATTGCAAATATTGTTATTAACTTCGTATTGATTCCGGTTTGGAAAGAAAATGCAGCAGCATTTTCAACGGTTGTAGCAGAGGCTATTATGATGATTATTTGTTTATACTATGGATTGAAAGTTGTGAGACTGAATTCTGATGTAGTAAATAACATTGTGACAGTTGCTTTGGGATGTATAGTGGTTTCACTTATCTGCATTCTAATTCGACAGCTTGGCATGCCTGATATTTTCACACTATGTATAAGCGTTTTTGCATCTGTTTTAGGATATAGCTTTTCACTAATTCTATTTAGGAATAGAATTGCATTAGAGTTCACAAAAAAGGTTTTTATAAGACTAAAAAAATAAGAAACAGCTGGATTTTTACCGCTAAAAGAAAATAAGCATGATCATTTGTTTTCATAAATGCAAAAATAAAGGTGGTTGAAAACCACCTTTATTTTTAATACCTATAAAAGACTTTTATAAATTCTCATACTCCTTCCTCGCATCAAAACAAGGACACGTTTTATGAATACTCGCACTTAACTGATAATGCCCCACAATCTTTGCCTCGGGATAAAGCTGTTTCAATTCTCCCAATACCCGCCGAAGCGTTTCTTTCTGTAAAGGCGTCCGTGTATCGGTCGGCTTTCCCTGTTCGTCCAGTCCGCCTTCATAGCAGATGGCAAGACTATGCAGGTTAAAACCTATTGCATGAGCACCGATCTGTGCCATGGGACGGGTATGGTGAAGTATTCCATCCTTGGTGACATAAAAATGATAACCGATGCCTTTAAAGCCGCGTTGCAGATGACATTGAAGCAGTTGTTCTTCTGTGAAAGGAATATTGACGCGGGTGGCGCTGCAATGTACTACGATGTACTGAATGCTTCGTGCTAAATATTCCTCTTTCATATACATGAGGTCACACCCAGGGCGGACACGATAGAAGTAGCTACTGTGATGATGATTTGAAGAATCTGTTTCCAAATTGATTTTTTCATGATTTTTGAATTTTATGTTAGAATTATACTGTCGGGTCCGGTGCTTCTTCGTCACCTCCTCCGGGATTAGGGTTAGGATTCGGATCGACAACATCGTCGTCGTCACCTTCTTCCTTACCCGCTTTAATCAGCGAATATTTCATCGCCTTACACATATCCATAAGCATAGAGCCGGGATGGAAGCGTACGCGGGAAATTTTGATACAGCTGGAAGCCTTGAACTCCTTGGCTGTTTCGGTGGCAGTGCCGGTGACAATCGTCACACGGAAGCGTCCCAAATCACCGAGAATGACGATATTCCCCAATTCCAACTGATTCTTGATTTCTAACAGAAACTCAGTGATGCAGCCTTTCAATTCACCGATGGAATAAGAAGAACGTTCGGAGATACGCTTGATGACTTCGTCCGTATCCACCTTGCGGTTACTGTGAGCCGTTGCATAGAACTTCGCTGTCTCTAATGGTTTAAGCGGATTCTTCCGCGCTACTAATACATACTTTTGTGACATACTTTAATTTACAATTTAATGGTTACTTTTTTAATTGATTGTTCTCAAGTCAGGATCCTTTTCTCATTGATTACTCTGCAAAGATACAACACAAGGGAAAGAGAACGGACGACAGTGAACGGTACTAAACTATGGTTAATATATTTGACTAAATATTTGATATTCTACAGAAAAAGCAGTATCTTTATATCATTAAACAACATACAAATCCAAACAAAATGGAAGATATTAAATTCAGTGTGAGATGTTATGATAAAGTAGAGTTGGCGAAAATGTATTTCCCGAAGCTTAGTAATCCGGTATCCGTAGCAAAGCTGCGCCGGTGGATGCGCAATTGCATGCCACTGATGGAAGAACTGACGGCAGGAGATTTTCATCCGAAGTTGAAAATGTTCAGCGCACGGGAGGTCCGCCTGATTGTACGTTTCCTGGGAGAACCGGACGGATACACAACAGCCTCGGAAGAGAATCGGAATTATCGACCGTTCAATTAAACTGAATCAACCGCTCGATCAGACTAAAATGACCGTTCGATTGAACAAAGATGACCGCTTGATTTACTCCACTCAACCGTATCTTTGTATCAGAACGACCGCTCGTTTTCACTTAATTGAGCGGTCGTTTTTCATGCCAATATAGGACGTGGGTAAAGGGACGGGTGACAAAATGACAAAGCATAAAAGGAGTAAAAGACTATATATAGGAAAATAATTAAATATCTATTTTTATTTTTTCTGTATTCTATTAATTATTTATTTTTCCTATATATGTCAGAAAACAGAGTTTATTTTTGCCACTTTGTCACCCATCTACTTATTTAGAAAAAGATATCAGGACCATCTGTCTCTTCTTTTGAAGGAGTATAGCGCTGGTTTTCAGCAATTTCTTTATTGGTAAGCTCTATGACCAGAAATCCCCGGAGTTTTTTGGTACGTGCCTGGCGAAACCCGAATTTCTCCAAAGCCTGACGGGTTTTCGTGTGCGAAAGTACATACTTAGTTCCCAGGCTGACAGTCGTCATGATTCTGGTAACGGACAGTAACACCGGCTTTTCTCCCGGTAGGGGAAGGCGGTAATGTTCCAGAATCAATTCTTCTTCAATGCTGGGTTCCTTAAACCATTCATTGTGCTCTTTGACATCTTGTGCTTCATCTCCCTCAAACCAGTAGCAGAAACCGGAACTGTAGAGCGACCAAGCCTGAGCATACATACCATCGTAAGGAAGGGAGTTCAGCGCCGAAGCATTGATGTTGAGCACATATATGGAGAGCCATCGGCGATTGTACCCATCCGGCAGGTAATACCGGTTGTTGCCTGTGGCACAGAAAGAACTGCAGTGTGACAGGTATTCTCTGTTGTGGGCATACGCGGCACGGGTATTGACTTCGGGCAGCGTCACGCTTGCCTTGATCCGGTTCATTTTCGACATACTCATGCTGTCGATCTCTTCCAGACAGATGATCAGGCTCTCGGCAATCTCCAGCAGATCGTCTTTGGTAAATGCACCGGTGCTGACTTTCGGACAGAAATATTTTTGCAATTCCGGTGGAATCAGTTTTTTGATGAAAGTGGTCTTATAGACTCCTTCTTCGCCAATGAGTGTCAGTATCTCATGGTTGATGACTTCCGGAACGAGATTGGATGCCACATACGCAACGAACCATTTTTTGAAAACATGCTGGAAATAACGGCGGTCGGTTGTCTCAACCAGATCGGCTACCTGAGAAATGTAATCGGTTACTCCGTCCCACTTCGACAGTCCCTCGACATACGTCTGAAATGGATGAAAGTTGCCTATAAATTCCGAATTCAGGATGCTTGAGAAAATCCTATAGGAAGTATATAATCCTTTTTTCTGAGCGCGCAGCCAAAGAGTGTTTTCATCACTATCCGTCAATGGCCGGAATTTTGTTTCTTCCGCCATGCAGATTTCCCGGCGATGGTTGAAGACATTAATACGAACCTCTGTCTGAGTATTGATAAAATCCTCTAGTTCCTCTATTGTAGCGTAGTTAAATTCGGGAGTATCTTTGCGTTTTCGGGAAGGGTGGGGAAGTGGCCGGCTACCATGTTCTTCGGTATGCTGGTAGACCGAATGACAGATGGAGGCGATGACGGAGGAGTTATAATCCTCGAAATGATTCACCGCCCAGTCACAGGCATCTTCTTCGGGTACTCCGAAACCGTTCATCAGATAAAGGGCGCAAGATACATATTCATTGTAGCGTCCTTCCGTATACGCCTTGCCTTGTTGTGCGAGTATATCCAAAACGGCGGGTTCGGCAAGTCCGACATCGGTACTGTGTATCTTGCGTGGGCGACCCGGTTTCTTTTTCGTCTTTTTTTCTTCGGAAGGGATTTCAATATGCATCCTCTCTGCCTCCGGATTGAAATAGGCATGCTTGTGCTCGCACAATACACTGCATCGGGTAGCATCCTTGCACTTCGGATCGGCTTTGAACGAAAGAAGGCGTGCGTAATGTTCGTTGCCTTGGGAATAAGCATGCGGATGACAGGCTATGTCCGTCACGTCTGTCCGGTAGATGATGCGCAGCCCTGCGTTGGAAATGGTAATGTAGGCAAGCACCACATAAGGATCATCGGCAAGCAACTCCAGGGCATGGAGAAGTTTCTTCATAGGCTGATCGTCAAAATCGACCATGCAGCGACCGGTGTAGGCAGTTACATGCTTTTGGGCGTGTCCTCCTTTGCAGGTCACACTGGGAGTGAAGCACAATGCTTTCGTTTTCTCCTTGTCGGCATCTGTATGGAGACCGACAGAAGTGAAGTAACGAAATTTCTCGGTAGAATCGTGAAGAGAATCACCGGTTATAAGACGATGGAGTTCCTCCATCGTGACGGGTACGGGAGCTTTGTCCCGCATACCCTTAAATAAACTAGCTTCTTCGTTGAGCTCAGGTTTATCTATGTTTATAGAGTTTATAATGAATTGAGATGGAACTGGATTTTCCAGCTCTGCGGTGGCAAAATTAGATTGAAAAAAATAGTCTTTGCTCCCGTTTTCGGGAACAAAAAGAAAATAATTTTTATAAGTAAAATAGAAATAGGTATACTAAAAAGTTTGATATGGAAAATAATGAAGAGACTTTACTGGAAAGAGTAAGAAGAATTGAGAAAATGTTGCAGGGAAAAGGAAAAGGCCATATAACTTTCCGTGCGATAAGGGAAGAACTTTCGTGCGGATCGGGAAAGGCAAATGCTATGACACATGGGAAAGATTGCAAACTGATGAGTTATTCGGAGCTCTTTTCTTTTCTGTTCGACTGTCGGAACATGAAAATAGAAACTTCTCTAGCTTTGGACATGGTGGAAGAAGCGATAAAAAACAAAGAAGAAATCGCCATTGTCCGATTGGATAAACGTACGCATCAGGTGGTGGGGGAACTAGAAATTATCATGAAACAAGAGGGGTAATTGCTAAAAAATAAATTTTTTACGCATGCTTTGTGTTGAAACGAGGAAATTTTACCTATTTTTGTCTGTCTATTTTTGAATGCTATGATACAGGTAATACAATTAAAAGGAAAAGACAAACATTTATATCAGCTTTTGGCGCCTCTAGTAATGGATCCGGATGTAATACGTGCAAATAATAACTATCCGTTCAAAACAAGCGAAGATTTCGTTTGGTACATTGCGATTGATAACAGAGATGTGATAGGCTTTATCCCGATTGAACAGAAAAGCGGGAAAAAGGCTGTCATTAATAATTATTATGTAGCTGCGGTGGACGAGAAACGAAAAGAGATCTTGTCGCTTCTGCTATCTTCTGTAGTCACGGCATTTATACCTGCGGGTTGGACGCTTAACTCTGTCACGCTGATACAAGATCAGGAAACTTTTGAGAAATTCGAGTTTGCATCTATGGACAAGAAGTGGACACGCTATGTAAAAATGAACAGATGAATTATGGGAAAAAAAACAATCACAGGAACAAAAAATGTATATGAATTAGCACAAGAGCGACTGAAGGTAATATTTAACGAGTTTGATAATATTTATGTATCTTTCTCGGGGGGAAAGGATAGTGGGGTACTGCTGAATATGTGTATCGACTATATCAGGCGGAATAATCTGAAAATACGTTTGGGAGTATTTCACATGGACTATGAGATTCAATACAAGATGACCATCGACTATGTGGACAGAATACTGGAGGCGAACAAGGACATCCTGGATGTATACCGGGTGTGCGTGCCTTTCCGGGTATCTACGTGTACATCCATGTATCAGTCTTTCTGGCGCCCTTGGGAGGATAACAAGAAAGATATCTGGGTACGCTCCATGCCTAAGAAGGCCATGAAGAAGGAGGATTTTCCTTTTTATAATACGACCATGTGGGATTATGAATTCCAGATGCGTTTTGCGCAGTGGCTCCATCAGAAAAAGGATGCAGTGCGCACTTGCTGTCTGATCGGCATCCGTACGCAGGAAAGTTTTAACCGCTGGCGCTGTATCTACATGAGCCGTAAATTCCAGATGTATCATAAATATAGATGGACTTCAAAGGTAGGAAACGACATCTATAATGCCTATCCCATCTTCGACTGGAAGACGACGGATGTGTGGACGGCGAATGGAAAATTCCAGTGGGACTATAATATCCTGTATGACCTGTATTATCGTGCCGGTGTGAATCTGGAACGTCAGCGGGTGGCAAGCCCGTTCATCAATGAAGCGCAGGAAAGTCTGGCGCTCTACCGGGTACTCGACCCTAACACCTGGGGAAAGATGATAGGACGGGTGAATGGTGTGAATTTCACCGGTATGTATGGCGGTACGCACGCCATGGGATGGCAGATGGTCAAACTTCCGGAAGGGTATACCTGGAGGGAGTTTATGTACTTCCTGCTCTCTACCTTGCCTGAACGGGCACGAAAGGGATATCTTCGCAAACTGTCTGTCAGCGTACACTTCTGGCGAACCAAAGGAGGTTGTCTGAGCGATTCGACCATTCAGAAACTGATTGATGCCAAAGTGCCGATTATCGTGATGGATAACAGCAACTATAAGACATTGAAGAAGCCGGTACGCATGGAATATCAGGATGATATCGATATTCCGGAATTCAGGGAAATACCGACTTACAAACGTATGTGTATCTGTATCCTCAAGAATGACCATGCCTGCAAATATATGGGATTCTCGCCTACAAAGGAGGAGATGAGTAAGAGAAGTCAAGTAATGGAACAATATAGAATCATAGTATCATGAGTGTAGATAAAAGTCCGGTCTACGAGGTGAAAGCAGTGCCCGTAGAAAAAGTATTAGCGAACGATTATAACCCGAATGTTGTAGCTCCTCCCGAAATGAAGTTACTGGAGCTTTCGATCTGGGAAGACGGTTTTACGATGCCTTGCGTGTGTTATTACAATAAAGAGGAAGATAATTATATCCTCGTAGATGGTTATCACCGGTATACGGTATTGAAGACATCGAAACGAATTTATAAGCGTGAGAACGGATTGCTTCCGATCGTAGTAATCGATAAGGATTTGTCCAATCGCATGAGTTCTACCATTCGCCACAACCGTGCCCGTGGGATGCATAATATCGAGCTGATGTGTAACATCGTGGCGGAACTGGACAGAGCCGGTATGTCCGACCAGTGGATCATGAAAAATATCGGAATGGACCGGGATGAACTGCTGCGTCTGAAGCAGATTTCGGGACTGGCGGATTTGTTTGCCAACAGGGAGTTCAGCATACCCGATGAAGTAGCGCCTACAGAGACGGAACGGAAATCTCTCTAATTCTCCGACTGAATATACAAACAGATATAAAAGCCTTTGAATGAACTCATTCAGAGGCTTTTTCAGATATATAACAGGGTTCGTGTAGTTTCGAAAAACGAACCTTGTTGATTCTTTTAGATTCTTATTTCGAAAAAGTGTGCCTTTTCTGTATTTTTGATTTTCGAAATTCGCAATCATGTTTCTTAATAATCTCATTATTAGCCTTTCTGCTGAACTTTCGTTGTCTATATGAGAAATGAATGGAATTCATCGTTCCGTAGAATATACCGAATTTTGCAGGGTGAAATTTGGAAGATATCAACTATTGGTAAAGACGTATCTTTTTATAAAATGTAAAACTTGGAAATTTGGAACAACTGATTCATTTAAAACAGAGAATAGTAATTGCTGCCGGAGATATACTGAAGTATATGCCTGCTGATAGTATGAACGCAAACGGTGATGAAATGAACTGTTTTTGCCTTACCGGGCAAATTGAAGATGGTGATGATGACCCTAAAAACTGGATAAGATTGTGTCCTTCTTCAATGACCGGACAAGAAATGACAGACCGCATTATTGTGGAAGACGGGAAGATATTCATCGAGGTACTGCCTAACCCGACTTCCGAATCCAGAACAGGTATTGTACATTTGGCAACAGTCGCGACTTCCCCGTATACAGGAAGTAATACGGTGAAACGGATTAAGATAAGCATCATGCAACTGGGACAGTAAATTATAGCTGTGAGATAAATAAAAGCCCTTGAATAATTCCATTCAAGGGCTTTTATTTATAATGAGTTTATATATACTATTATAGTAATTTAATTTCGAAATTCGAAACTTTATGCTCTTATTTTTTCTTGTTGTGTAATAAATTGTTTTATGTATTGGTTTGTTCCATAATATGTAATTCTATTTTTTGATAATACGAATAATAGTCTTATTCTGCGACTCTTATTGTCTGTATGAGAACTGAATGTAATTCTTCCTTTCATGGAATATCCCGAAATTTGCATTATGAGATTTTAGACTATTACAAGAGCCAGTTGGAAAAAGGAATGTTTGATAGAGAATGGAGAAAATTAGAAGTATATATATTAAGGGCTTGTTCAATTTATTATTGATGTTGATTTTTTCATCTTGTATTGATGAAACTTTCACAGACAATAGCACAAGCAATAGCTCATATATTATGATAGGAGGAACGACGACGCGGGCTGCAACGAACCCGGGAGATACTCCTGATGATTATGTTATTAAATCACTTCGTGTTTTGGCGTTTGAACAAGCCAATGGAAAATGTGTATCTAACAAGCTGTATACTGCTGCTAACGGGGATATTATAAAACATCCCATTAATCCCGGAGATTACGATTTTGTCTTTTTGGCCAATGAACCGCCCAATACGCTTATTATAAGTGGGTTGGATGGAATAAAGGAATATACTGATCTGGATGGAATAGCATATCCTGAACGCTATTTTTCGTCCGAACAGATTATTCCGATGATGCAGGAGATTAAAGGCGTGGAAGTTCTGCCGGGTGGACGGGGAGCTGTATTGAGTGATAATTCAACTGTGAATCCATTGCAACTGGGGCTTGACAGACTAGCTGTGCGGATAGATGTTGTATTGGAGTCGGAAGATGATCTGGAGGATATTTTCTCAGGACTTACATTTGAGAACATTCCGGATGCGGTGCCTCTTACTTCTAATTATCAAGGTACGATCGGACAGGATAATGTGCGCATTCTCACCAGAGCAGATAATGAAAGTTATTTCTCAGATGCAACTCCGAGCAGTGGAAGAGTATGGGCGAAGAAAATAAGCAGAATTATATTACCTGCTAAGGAACTGAAGACAAAAGAAGATAAAACGAAGGCAGTGGTTCTTACGTTGGATATGGGAAACCATTATAGTCCTTCTTGTGAGCTGAAGATAGCTTCGAACCCGGTGGATTACAGTTTGCCTATTAATACAATGCTGGATTTTCATGGTGTTGTCAAGGAACCACTGGAGGTAAATATAAAGGCTTCCAAGTGGGTGGATGAAGATAACGATTGGGATATAGATAATCAGCGTATATTGAGAATTTCGCATACGGATGCTTCGATAACAGACTTTAACGGTGCACGGATTTCATTCTCGTCAAATATGCCTGTAGTCAAAGTGTTGCCCAAAGCGTACAATGTAACTACTGGTGTGCCTGTGGAGGTAGAGACCAATCGTATTTTCAACAGCCTTGCGTTCCAGACCACTGCAAACGGTACTAATGCTCCCGAACGGTTTATGTATACAGTTCAAAATGATGGCGGACAATTGTCGGGTACAGGATATATGGATCTGTTGGCTGATGGATGGGTTGAGAATGATTATTGGGGAAGTGGGGAAAATGATTATTATAGTATGGCAAAAGATGTAAGCGGTACATATAAAATTACCTTGTCGGCAGAGAATGAAGATGGTAGTAATGCTTTGCAAAGGGAGATCACTGTGAAGATTGAACAAAATGGTAAACGTCTTCAATTCTATCATCCTGCCGCTTATCAGGCAAATGGTGCGACTGGTTATACCGGCGCTTTCTGGAAGGATAATCAGTATGGAGAACGTATTATTATGGGACAACATGCCAGAGCCGGAGCAGATGCTGAGATACTTCCGGATTGGAATGCATGGGTAGATGATGACCCTTATAATATGGTTATATTGAGTACGACGCCTAGCCTTGATCCTAATGTCGGAACATCTAATCCGGGAAATGCTGAGAATTTCCGGGTAACGGCCAATCTCCTGAAAGGAGAGGATGGCAGGAGTGTAAATGGAAAGGGACGTATTTATTTTCGTATTGGATTGACAGGTGCGAATACTAGGAGCACCCCAAGATATGCAACAGTAAAATTGAGATATAGATTGTGGGGATGGCATTATGAAGAAGCTACAATTTACTTGAGACAGGGCGAAAAACCGGATTATTTATATTCCGGACGAAAAGGATCGAGAGCATTTGCAGTTTATAATATGACTCATAGCAGTTTTCTAACTGCTCCTGCAACAAGTCCTTTTAGTGTGGTAGTTAATAAAGGAAATGCTTCGGAAGTCGATTTCCCGACAAAAGCGGGAGCGCATTTCCAATGGGCAAGACTGAAACCTGGATCATACGGTAATTACTCCGAAGGATTGGAATTGGACACAGACTATGATAATTTTGGTTATAGAGCACTGAATCCGCGTCCAGATATGAATGCTATCAATCTTACAGGGTGGGGATGGAGCTATTATAAATATAATCAGTATCTGATATGGGATAATGGAAATGCATCCGATAGTTATAGTAACGATTTTGAAATCTGCCCTACCGGTTATCATCGGCCGAATGACGGAAGTATATCCGGAGGGGCTTCACATAACAGTACACTTGCGGAAGCGAATGCGTCAGAATGGAGAGCGTCCATATTTGCGGAACCAATGACAGGGGATGGGAATGAAATGTATGATCCTGCTAATCTGTATTATAATTCGAATCCTCCAAATGATGGACAAGTAGGTACTGCGCCCTCATATTATAAACCTGTACCTCTTCCCGACAATATGACATTCGGTTTTTATGCAGACGGATATTTTGACAGACGTCCGATAGAACAGAATTTTCTCCCGGAAAACAAAGTACAATATGGAGTTGGAATACATAGTGCAGACCCCGCATACTGGGGGTGTCTCTTCTTTAATGGTAGCAAGTCTTTGTTCTTCCCTGCTGCGGGTAGACGGAATTATGGTGCAGGAACAGAAACAATAGCCGGAAAAGAGAGAGCAGGCATATTGGAACATCCGAGTGGTGGGTTTTATATGACGGCATCGGCTGCCGATATACCCGAAAAACCTGGTACAGTATGGGCTGATTGGAGTTCTATATGGAACATGGAATTAAGCTATATAGAACCAGCACCTATAAGCACCTCGTTTAAGCATGGGGTGTCTTTAAGATGTGTGAAAAATGAATGAATTAATGAGTAAAGAATGAGATTGCAGATTAAAACATATATGCTCTTTTGGTTACTTCTATGCATGGTATCATGCGTACAGGAGGAGGTGGCTTCTTTGGTTCCTGCTGAAGAAGTAGACCAAGTCAGCATCGAGCTGTTTACAAGGCTAAGATCATATGATACTCCCGTGTCCAGAGCGGAAGCGGAGGAAGATGAAGTGTCCAAAGATCCTTGGATTCTTGTATTCACAGATGTTGGTGGGGGCGTATCTGATAATGCGGTATTTGCAGAAGCGGCACAGGCAAACATTAATGTCGGTAACAAAAGTTATGTGTTGCTTAAGCCACAGAATGTTACCTCATGGATTCTGATATTGGCCAATCCACAGGAAAAGTTCTATATTGGCAATATGGCTTATGACTTTTCGATTGATAATTTCAATAATCGTTTTACAGGTCAGACGCTTGCCAGTGTGACTTCTCAGATTTCGGCTATACCGATGAGTACTGTAAATGAGCCTCCATTTGTCGGAAAAACACTGCCGATGAGCTACCTGTATGAGGCTACAGGAGGGATTAATGTAAATACGAAAATAGGTACGTCTGACGTTCCATTGGAACTGACGCGTGCGGTAGCCAAGATCGTTGTGAAAAGTAATACTGCTGACTTCACTTTGTTGGGAGTGCATTCGGTATACAATATGAACAAAAATACGGTGCTGCATAATCTTTCCGGCGTTCCGGAAACGGCAACAAATGTGCTTGATTATATCAAAAGTGACACCGATGAAGATTTTGTCTTTGCAACTATTAATATAGCAGATCCTATATATGTATATGAAGCAGAGGCGAATAGTAATACTTACATGATCATACATGGACTCTATAAAGGAACTGAATATTATTATAAAATGGCTATAGCTGATAGTGATTTTAATTATATGGATATAAAGCGTAATCACGAATATGAGTTCACGATAGTATCTGCTAATTCTCCGGGATTTGCGACTTACGCTGATGCGCTTTTGTCGAAGCCTAATAACATGAACTTGAAGCATGAGGTTAAAATAACAGATCTTGCTTCTTATGAGATTAAAGCCAACAGTGAATATTTTCTTGCTGTAAGTAACCGGCTTTGTATCATATATGACGATACGGAGAGTTCGGGAAATCAGTATATTGCTTTTACGCTGACAACGGATTGTACTTATGCGCATCAATTCTCGGATAAAAGCAACTATCTGAAAGTGTCGAATGGTGCGATGAGTATCGTTTCTCCCACACCTGCAAGAATTCCTTCTGCCGCGAATGCAAATTCTCCGGTCACGACAGAAGTGATAGTAAAGCTTCCTGCCGGCAGTGCCGATAAATCAAGTATTAATATCAAGCTTGGTAATATCGAACAGACAGTCAACGTGGTAAGAAAATCTATTATTCCGGTTGGAGGAGCGGTGGTAAACTATTATACGGAAAATGCCGGCGCATATGATTTTGAATATTATCTTCTTACAGCAAAAGTAGATAATAGTGCCAATGTGCCATGGATTACAATGAAGAACAAATACGGTGTGACCAGTGCCGATCCTAATAGTATTATGGTAGAGGATGGAGTAATTGATATCCATGTGGCTTCCACCTCTGTTGCAAGAAATACGGTGATCTATCTGACAACTATAAGAAATCCGAATAAACCCTTGGAGGATGACAAAGATATGCCGAGACGAATCAAAGCGTATTTATATCAAAAAGGATCTTGATAATAGAAAAAAATAAAAAACTGATAAATGAAGAAAGTATTCATACTCATATTAGTCATGCTCTGCACATTTGCAGTGAACAGTAAAGCGCAGAAAGTTGCCGTCAAAAGTAATCTTCTTTATGATGCTACTACTACCATGAATCTCGGACTGGAGGTTGGGGTGGCACGTAAATGGACGCTTGATGTACCATTCAACTATAATCCTTGGAAGTTTAATGACGGAGCCAGACTCCGGCATTGGGGAGTCCAGCCGGAAATCCGTTACTGGTTCTGCGAAAGCTTCAGACGTACCTTCATTGGAGTGCACGGACATTATGCCGATTTCAATGTCGGAGGATTCCCCGACTGGTCGTTTATCAGTGAGAATATGCAGAACAGCCGTTATCAGGGGCATCTGTATGGCGGAGGTATTTCTGTCGGTCATTCATGGATATTGAAGAAACGGTGGAGTATAGAGGCATCTGTGGGAGTAGGATATGCGCACATTGTATATGAAAAGTATCCATGTAAAGCTTGTGGTACCAAACTGAAAGATACCAGCAAGAATTATTTCGGTCCTACGAAAGCGAGTGTATCACTTATTTATGTAATTAAATAAAAGAGAATAGAATGATGAAAAGAAATATACAGTTCATCGTATGTGTGTTGGCTGTTTTATGTCAGAATATAGGTTCGGCTACCGCCCAGACACGCTCTTATGACGGAACCATTTCTGTGGCACCAGTACAACTGGAGCAGCGTGGTAAAGTAGTTCATATAGACATTGATTTTATTCTGGATGATGTAAAGGTGAAGTCGGCACATGGAGTAGATTTCATTCCACAGCTGGTGGCTCCGGTGCGTACTCTTGCTCTTCCGAAAGTGTCCTTCAAAGGTCATAATGAATATCTGGCTTATGAACGCTGGCTTTCGTTGATGAGTGCCAAGGAAAAGAATAGCTACGAGCAACCGTATGTCGTAGAGAAGGTGAATAAGAGAAGAAGTGGTACGATTCAATATAGATATATATTGCCATACGAAACGTGGATGGATGATGCACGTGTAGACGTGCAGCGTGACGAATGCGGTTGTGGTGAAACTGCACTGATGGGGGTGGATCCCCTTGGACCGATTAATCTGGAACGCGTACTGGAACCATATGTAGTGATGCCCTACTTTGCTTATTTTCAGCCTGCTGCCGAAGAAGTGAAAAGTCGCGATATACAGGCGGAATGTTTCCTTGATTTCGAGGTGAATAAAGTTAATATTCGTCCCGAATACATGAATAATCCGAAAGAACTGGCGAAGATTCGTACAATGATCGATGAATTGAAGTCTGATCCCAGCATAAAGGTGAACCGCCTGGATATTGTAGGATATGCTTCACCTGAAGGTTCATTGGCCAACAATAAGCGATTGTCCGAAGGACGTGCGATGGCATTGCGTGATTATCTGGCATCCAAATATGACTTCTCACGAAATCAGTACTACATCATCTTTGGCGGTGAAAACTGGGACGGTTTGGTGAAAGCGCTGGATACGATCGATATAGATTATAAGAATGAAGTGATGGACATCATCACCAACATTCCTATAGAGAAAGGAAGGGAAGCGAAGCTGATGCAGCTTCGTGGAGGAGTACCTTACAGATATTTATTGAAGTATATATTCCCAAGTCTACGTGTGGCTATTTGTAAAGTAAATTATGAAATTAAGAATTTCAATGTGGACGAAGCGAAAGAAATGATAAAGACGCGTCCTCAGAATCTGAGCTTGAATGAGATGTTCCTGGTAGCTAATACCTATCCGAAGGGCTCTCAGGAGTTCATCGATGTATTCGAGACGGCAGTCCGGATGTATCCTAAGGATGAAATCGCTAATATCAATGCTGCTACAGCAGCTCTTTCACGCAATGACTTGGTGTCTGCGGAACGCTATTTGAATATGGTAAATGCTAATAAGCAGCTACCGGAATATAGCAATGCTATGGGTGTATTAATGTTATTAAAAGGAGAGTATGAAAATGCGGAAAAATGTTTGAAAGCCGCTGCCGAATCGGGTCTGGAAGCTGCCGGACACAATCTGGAGGAACTGGCAAAGAAAAAAACGAATGCAGCTGAAATAGAGAAAAAAAATAGAGATAAATAAACTAGTTAGAAACGCTTTTATTAATTTGTACAAAACAATGAAGAAAAAGAACTTTTTTATGTTAGCGCTTGCTGCTATGGCATTTGCTGCATGTAGTAATGAAGACTTGGTACCGACGGATAATCCGGGTGGAGATAATCAACTGGTGACAGACCCGACTGGAGATGCGTGGGTGGCTTTAGCAGTAAAGACTCCGCAGACTCGTGCATTACATGACCCGAATCAGGAGCCTGCAACTGAGGCTGAGTCAAAAATCACGAAAGTACGTGCTATTTTCTTTACAGCAAACGATGCTAATGAAGATGCCGCTACTGTTACTGCTGATATCACATTGACTAATGACCAAGCTGGTCTTGGTAGCAATGGTATACCTTCGGGGGCCGGTAAAGCTTTTAAAGTTCCTGCAACTTCTAAACGAATATTGATTATTGCGAATCCGTCTGCAAAGTTTGAAGCTAAGACTGCTTCTACGGATGGTAAATGGCCTGCTGGAACTACTACCTATGCAACAGTAAATGCTGCTCTGGATGATACTGCAGGTGATTTGAGTACTGCAGGTAGTTTTATGATGTCTAACTCTAAGGGATCCTTGGAACCTTCAAATGAGGATGAAAATCATGCGACTTTGAATTTAGGAGATCCGATTGATTTGAGTCTTTATAAAACAGAAGCGGCTGCAAATAGTAATCCACTGTCAATTAGAATAGACCGTGTTGTTGCAAAAGTTCGTGTTTATATAACTACAACTTCAGAAGCTAAAGCTACTATTTCTGATGCAGGATGGATATTAAATGCTACTAATAAGACATACTTCCCTATATCTAAGAGAACATTGACTTGGAATGAAAAGCCTGAAAATAAAAATGCAGGTATTGGTAATGCAGGTCGTGGAACATGTATTACTCCGTTTGACCAGTATAAGATAGGTTCATATAGAATTGACCCTAATTATGATACTCAGGTATTAACTAACTATAATGCGTATGATAGTAACAGTGATGTAAGTCTGATAAATTGGAACCTTGATAAAGCTAGCGAGTATTGTCTCGAAAATACTCAAACAGCTGAACATAACATGCACGCTTATACTACACATGTTTTGTTGAAGGCCAGATTTATTCCATCTGAATATGGTTTGCCTAATGACGGTAAATCTACTGATCAGGAAGGTGAAAGTGATCCGGCAGGTACACCGGGTAAAGGTGACTGGATGTTAATCAGTGGTGGTTTTTATACTTATACTACACTAATGGTATGGATTGAAGCAGAATTGACTGAAAAGTATACAGATAAGGAACCTGCTACTTTCCCGACAACCCGGACTACCGCATTGAACAGATATTTAGATGCTGTTGGTGTTGGAGCAGTTTCTCTGCCTGCTAAAGTTGATGACCCGGCTAATATTCCAACTGTTGTTGCTGGTCTTATACAGGATTTTGAGGATAAGAAGCTTCTTTTATTAGCTAAGACTGATAAGGAAAGGGCTATCTCTGTAGTGGGTCTTACTTATTATGTGAACGCTGTTAGTTACTACAAAATTATGATCAAACATGATGATACAAGTGCTGCAGTAAATGAATTGGGTGAATTTGGTGTAGTACGTAACTCTGTTTATGATATTAATGTTACGAAGTTCAATAATCCGGGATATCCTGGTATTCCAGATCCGGAAAAAGAGACTCCGGATGAAAATGACGAAGGTTGGTTGTCTATTGAAATTAAGACTAATCCTTGGACTTGGTACACTCAGACTGAAGAATTCTAATTTTGAATCAGTAATTTGAATTCAATTTCTTTAAATAAGTTGTGGGAGAGTATCTCCCGCAACTTTACTCTCAACTCAATAAAAAGTTTCCGGAAACTTTTTGCAAAACTTCGGGATATTACTTTTAGACGGAATCAATGGTTATTCTGTCCCTTCATTTGGAAATAACGAGAAAAGAAATGTTTCTTTTCCTCTATATATAATTGAAAAAAAGGAAAATATGAATCTAAAAAGCTTTATATGTCACATTACTCTGGGAGTTCTTTTATTAGCCTCCGGAATAATGACTTCATGCGACAGCTTCAACGAAGACCTGCCGGAATGCCGCTTGTTGGTCAAATTTAAGTATGACTACAATATGCTTTTTACAGATGCTTTTCATACTCAGGTGGATAAAGTAGAGCTTTATGTATTTGATAAAGACGGAAAGTACCTGTTTAAACAAGCAGAAGAGGGGAGTACATTATCGACCGGCAACTATCAGATGGAGGTCGAACTTCCTGTCGGGCAGTATCAGTTTATGGCATGGGCTGGTGCACGTGATTCATACGATATAACTGCATTGACTCCGGGCGTTTCTACTATTTCAGACTTAAAGCTAAAATTGAAACGTGAAACATCTCTTGTCATTGATAAAAAGATAGAGACACTTTGGTATGGTGAAATTATCGATGTGAATTTTACCGGCACTGAACATCAGACCGAGACTATCAATCTTATCAGAGATACAAAAATGGTGAGATTCGGCTTTCAGGCTTATACAGGCAACTGGACATTAGATATGAATGATTATGACTATGAGATTATAGAATCCAATGGACATTTGGGATATGATAATTCATTGTTGAATGATGATGTATTGAGCTTCCGGCCTTATTATATGGAACAAAAGGATCCGGCTACCGCTTTTGTTGATTTAAACACAATGAGGTTAATGGAAGATCGGGAAACCCGTCTGGTCGTGACTGAAAAAGCAACAGGGAAAAAAGTGTTTGATATCAATTTGATTGCCTACCTTGCTATGACTAAAATGGAAGGGTATAATATTGGTGTACAAGAATATTTTGATCGTCAAAGTGAATATCATATCATCTTTTTCATGTCTGAGTCATGGCTTGCCGTTCAGATTGTAGTCAATGGATGGGTGCATCGTATTCAGGAAGAAAATCAATAAGATATAAAGAAATATAATAGTGGGGAACTATTATTAGTGGGACAGGATGAATAATCCTGAAAAGGGAAGGCAGACCAGATCGTTATCAATCTGGTCTGCCTGTTTTTTACAGCGTATCGATGATAGCCTGCTGTTTTTGCAGGAACTCGATACGTTGGGCTTCTCCACTTTCTGAAATCAGTGTAGAGTGGCGTTTCAGTGACTGGATCCAGTTCCGCTGTATCTGACAGATTTGCGGACTTTGCGAATCCATTGAATTGATAGAATACACCCGGAGCAGACTGACTTGGTAGTCTTTTTTCTCTATGTAGGTGTAAGTGGCCTCAAAATCGATGTTAGAGAGGTAGAAAGATACTTTATGTCCTTCGCTGAATTCTCCCTTGATCGACAGCATTTCCATGACTGCAAGTAGCTGATAAAGCTCTTCTTTCAGATGAGCTACATCCTCCTCCGTAATTAGATTCAGACTGGCGAAATACTTGATTTCTTTGATGAATGAAAGAAAGATGTTGCTATCCCAGATAAAGTAGGTCTTCGGACATTGCTTTACGCTTTCGCTCAGTTTCTTATGTGCATTTACAATCTTTTCATCAACCTGCATCTCCGCCAGTGAATTGGGAGTCTTCATCTGTCCGTTCTGATAAATCCATCGGCAGAGACGGAACTTGGACATGTATTCAAAAGACGAATAAAGGGTGAAGGGGAGAAGATTGGAAGCTGTATATACTTCCGTGGTTTCGTCTCCTTTCACATATTCGAATATCTTCTGATAACGATTAATAATCTCATAATAACTGTCTAAGGTGTTAGGTGAATTAAGCAGGTTCATGTCAAAAGTAACTCTGTTAGATAGATGGTTACCTATAATTTGATCAATAGAAATACCGAGCTTTTTGGATAGCAGTGCTACTTCATCGATAGTGAAGGCTACTTCGCCCCGAAGCCTGCGATAGACAGCTTCTTTTCCCATATACAAAATGTCTGCCAGAGAATTGGCTAGATTTTGTCCTTTAGGGATACGCTCTTTCATTGCAATAATCAACTCGTTTACAATACCATTTTTCATTGTTTGTTCTCTTTTATATACGTTAATACTCTATGTGATACATTCTATGCAAAATTACGGCATGTAAACGAGAGTTTTGTGTGGGAAAACAGCTTTGAGGGGTAAGGGATTTTTCTTATTTGATAGAATAGAGGTAGAAAGAGGACGTATAATGGAAAAAAGTAGGCAAGATGCTTGTCTACTTTCATGATTTGGAACTATAATTTTTAGTTAGTTTCGATTATCGAAAATGAGGAAAAAAACTACAGAGCATCAATAATTTCCCGCTGTTGCTTGAAAAATTGAATGCGTTGCATCTCGCCGCTTTCCGAAATTAGTGTTGAGAATTTCTTTAGTGATTGAATCCATTCTTTCAGACTTTGGAACATCTGAACGTCCTGCGTAGTGAGTGAATTAATGGAATAAACACGTATCAGACTAAGTTGCAGTGTATTTGTCTCCAGATAACTGTAAGTTGCCTCGAAGTTGATCTGTGACACATAGATATGCACGTCGTTACCAAAGTCTGTCTTTCCTTTTATAGCAAGTTTTTCCAGCTCATCTGTAAGTATCAGCAGTTCTTCTTTCAGGTTTTGCTTCATTTCGTCTGAAATGAGATGAATATCAGAGAAATACTGTATGTCATTGATCAGATGAAGAAACACCATACTGTCCCAGATGTAATCAGTAGAATGAATGTGATGAGAAAGCTTTGCGAAATCTTGTTGGGCATTGATTATCTTTTGAGGAATATCCAGTTCCTCGAAATGCTTACAGTTGATATGTTCATTCTGATACATCCACTTGAAGAAACGGAACTTGGCCAGAAGCTCATGTCTCAGATAGATCGTTTGGGGAATAACGTTGGAAGCAGTTCCCAGGGTAGCACTTGGGTCATCCCTCAATGTATGGAATAACTTGACGTGCTTGTTCAGGAAATCATAGTAGGTTTCGAAGGGCTCGCCATGATCTACTACATTGATATTGAACATCGCATTGTTGCTGAAGCTGACTCCTGCAATTCTGTCTAATGATATCCCCAGTTCTTTTGAAATAATAGCTGCTTCCTGGAAAGTGAAGGGGACTTCGCCGCGCAGCCTCCGGTAGATAGCTTCTTTACCCATATAGAGGGTATCCATTAGTATATTTGCCAATTGTCCTTTTGCAGGGAACTTTTCTTTGGCCGCTTCTATCAGGTTTGTATTAAGTTCATTCATTATCATAATCCAATTGAATTAGTGGTTTGTTTCCATTAATAACACTTGACACCGGGAAGTTGTTTCGGAAACTGAAACAATTTTATTTTTGCTTTTCTTAAAAAATATCCACCTCTAAAATTGTATATTATGAGCAAATCGTTTACATTTGCCTCTATAAACAAGACGGGGAAGTTATCTTCTCTGAAAAACAATAGTTAAAATTAGAAGATGAAAAGAATATTGGTAAGTGGCGGGGCCGGATTTATTGGTTCGCATCTTTGTACTCGACTTGTAAATGAAGGACACGACGTTATATGTTTGGATAACTTCTTTACAGGTTCTAAAGACAATATTAAGCATTTGATGGGAAACCATCATTTTGAAGTTGTAAGGCACGACGTTACTTATCCTTATTCTGCCGAAGTGGATGAAATTTACAATCTGGCTTGTCCGGCATCTCCGATTCATTATCAACATGATCCGATTCAAACTGCCAAAACATCTGTGATGGGTGCTATCAATATGCTCGGACTGGCGATGAGACTGGATGCCAAAATACTGCAAGCCTCTACCAGTGAAGTGTATGGCGACCCGATCGTTCATCCCCAGCCGGAAAGTTATTGGGGAAATGTGAATCCGGTAGGCTACCGGTCGTGCTATGATGAAGGTAAAAGATGTGCTGAAACCTTGTTTATGGATTACTACCGTCAGAATCAGACTCGCATCAAGATCATCCGTATCTTTAATACTTATGGTCCGAGGATGCTTCCTAACGATGGTCGTGTGGTCTCGAACTTTATCATACAGGCGCTGAATAATGAAGATATCACGATATATGGTGATGGAAAACAAACACGCAGTTTTCAGTATATCGATGACTTGATAGAAGGAATGGTGCGGATGATGGATACGGAGGATGACTTTACAGGTCCGGTGAACCTTGGAAATCCGAATGAGTTTCCGGTTCTTGAATTGGCGGAAAGAGTGATCCGGATGACCGGCTCTACTTCGAAGATAGTCTTTAAACCTCTGCCGACCGACGATCCGAAACAGCGTCAGCCGGATATAAAGCTGGCTAAGGAGAAACTGGGATGGCAGCCTACCGTTGAACTGGAAGACGGATTGAAGCGTATGATTGAGTATTTTAAAAATATCTGATGTAATATAAAAAATAGAATGATATGAATGTGGAAATTAATCCTTCCGAATATAAGGTCCTTATTGTGGACGACGTAATTTCAAATGTCCTTCTGCTGAAGGTGCTTTTGACCAATGAGAAGTTCAATATTGTAACAGCAGGCAATGGTACCCAGGCTTTGGAACAGGTGAAGAAAGAAAAACCTGATCTTGTATTGCTGGATGTGATGATGCCGGATATCAGCGGTTTCGAAGTAGCACAGCAAATGAAGGCGGATGAGGAAATGAGCGAAATTCCTATTATTTTCCTCACTGCTTTGAATAGTACGGCGGATATCGTGAAAGGATTTCAAGTGGGCGGTAATGATTTTATTTCCAAACCGTTCAATAAAGAGGAATTGATTATTCGTGTAACGCATCAGATATCATTAGTGGCGGCTAAACGAATTATCGTGGCACAAACAGAAGAGTTACGCAAGACTATTATGGGACGTGATAAACTCTATTCCGTGATTGCACACGACCTTCGTTCGCCTATGGGCTCTATCAAGATGGTACTCAATATGTTGATTCTGAATTTACCGAGTGAAACAATCGGCCCTGAAATGTATGAACTGCTGACGATGGCTAATCAGACAACAGAGGATGTATTCTCCTTGCTTGACAACTTATTGAAATGGACGAAGAGCCAGATTGGCAAGTTGAAGGTTGTTTACCAGAATATCGATATGGTAGAGGTCGTGGAAGGAGTGAGCGAGATCTTTACGATGGTAGCCGGACTGAAGAGTATCCACATCGCAATGGAAATACCTGAAGAACGCATGGAAGTACGTGCGGATATCGATATGATTAAAACAGTTATCCGTAACCTGATAAGTAATGCTATTAAGTTCAGTAACGAGGGATCGGAAATTTTGGTATCACTGAGAGAAGAGGATAACATGGCGATAGTGAGCGTGAAGGATAGTGGTTGTGGTATTGATGAAGAGAATCAGAAGAAATTGCTGCATACCGATACGCATTTCAGTACCTTCGGTACCAATAATGAAGAAGGTTCGGGACTCGGACTGTTGCTCTGCAAGGACTTTGTTACCAAGAACGGTGGTGAGCTTTGGTTCACTTCGAAGAAGGGAGAAGGTTCTACGTTCAGTTTCTCGATTCCGTTGTTGGAAAGCTGATATAAGCTCGATATAGGTTAACAAAACTGTCCTGTTATTCTGAGTGGACATTACTTTAGAGAAGTGATGACAACTCAGAATAACAGGACAGTTTTGTTTGATAGTTATAAATTATTCTTTCAGCATTTTATCGTTTGCAAATGGCCTTAAAATCACAATAAGTACATTTCTTTGTATCTTCAGTCTGTGTGAAAGGCTCATTCTCATCGAATATTTCTTCTAACAGTCTTTGCAGGCGTTCGCGGAATTCATCTTCAAAAAAGGCAAAGTTGCTGACCGGAATTTTCGGCTGGCGTGGCTCTCCCATTTCAATGACGGGCGAATAGCTTTCAGAGGCTGCCCGATGGATGTAGAGAAGGGAAGGAGCTACTTTCAGAGATTGCTGCCGGCTCATAATGGCGGCATACAGGAAAGTCTGGAAGATATAGTTGGGACGCGTTTCCGACGGAGTAAACAATTGCTCGATGTTGGCAGGCGTCTTGGGGCTTCCTCCGGTCTTATAGTCTACGATACGTAGGGTGGTGTCTTTGGCATCCATACGGTCGATGGTTCCTCCCAATCGGAGGGTGATGGGACCTTGTCCGGTCTGAATCGTTATCTTCTCGGAAACAGTTTTTTCCATGGCAACCATTTCGAAGGGGGCGTATTGCAGGTCATTCCTCAGCAGTTGTTTCAGATAGGAGACGATCACTTTGGAGTTGATAAGCTGTACACCATTATATTCGGGCTTTTCGTCTGCCGGAACTTTGAAAAGCTCTTGCTTGAAAGCGAGGTCAACATAGTTTTGTAGTTTGACTTCGTTGCGCAGCAAGCGTTCCAAATCTTCTTTTTGTATTATTTTCCCGTTAGCGGTCAGGTCTGTATAAGCTAATTGGGCGGAGAGGTGGAAGATGGTTCCGAACAATGCGGAGTCGATTTCCGCACTGACTTCGTCCGGCGCTTTTAGTCTGGCTACATAACGGTAATAGAATTTCAGCCGGCAATCGAGATAGGCGTTGAGGGCTGAAGGAGAAAGTATATACGATTGGGAATTCGAACAATCATAAGAACAGCGCAATCGTTCGAATACTTCCGAAGTTTTCTCTATGCTGATATCTGTTGTGCCTTGGGGAGATTGTCCGGCTTCGAGATATTCGCGGGTAATCTTGTGAGGTCCTTCTACAAGTAGTTGCAGCATGAAACGGGATTCTTCTCCACGGTTCAGCCCATTGGAGGAAGTGTTGTAAAGCAAGGTGATGTTTTCCGCCCGTTGTATCAGTCGATAGAAATAATAGGCATAGACCGCATTTTTGTGTTCGATGGTGGTCATACCGAAAGCTTTCCGGAGGTTATAGGGAATAAAGGAAGAATCTCCTCCTGATTTAGGCAATTGTCCTTCGTTGAGAGAGAGAAGGATGATATTGCGAAAATCAAGGTTACGGGTTTCCAGTACTCCCATGACTTGCATACCAATGGCTGGTTCACCGTGGAAAGGAATGTTGGAGGCGGTCAGTACTTTGCTGATCAGACGTCTTAGTGTGTCGGTGCGTACATTCAGCTCTCCGGTTTCTATCAGGCTATAGAGACGGTTGATAGTGGTATAGCTCTTGAAGAGGGATTCCCGGTAAAGTTGGTTGAAGATATCGTTGTACTCGCTTTCTTCCCGATAAAGAAGGGAGATGTCTTTGATTAATTCGGTCAGGTAGTCGCATAGCTCCTTGATACCGTTTCGGGGGGTGAAGAGTTTGATCAGAAAATCATCCATTTTCAGTTCCGAAGGGAGCGGGTAGAAGCGGTTGGTCTTGGTCAGTTCCCGTTCCAGGGGTTCGGCGTTGATGGACAGCTGACGGGTATATGGGTGCTTCAGTATAGCGGATACGGTTTCGTAGGTGAAACGTCTGGTATCGGTACGATAGCCGTTAGTTTGTAATTCCATAGCGGCATTGATAAAGCTGTATACCGGAGTTTGTGCAAGCGGGAAACCCATCGTGATGTTGACGTTCTTCACTTCTTGCGGGATGGAGTGGAGTACGGGAAGCAGCAGGGCTTCGTTGCAGAGGACTACAGCGTTCTCTTTTTCTTCGTTGGCAGTGGAAAGAGTACTTTGTACCCATTCCGGAAGAAAGCGGGCTTGCGCGTTCTCGGTAGAAGCAGAGATATAGCGTATGTTCTTCGGCTTCCGCAGAGTGTCAAAACAACTTTCGGGCAATTCATTCGGGAATCGTTTCAGATTACGGTTGATGAATTCTCCGGCTTCGTGTTTGGCTATTTGCTTGGTATAAAAGAGATCGTAATCCCAGTAGAACATGGCTTTATCCGCATCTTGTAATAGCTGGAAGAATTTGGTCTCTACTTTATTGAGCACGTTGAAGCCGACAAAGATGTATTTGTCATATTTCAGTCGGGTGGTATCGAGTTGCTCGATTACATTGCGATAGAGCATTCCTTCGTAGGCTATTCCGAGTTCCGCTAAGTTCTCACGGTAGCGGTGGTAGATAGTACCCAGTTTGTCCCAAAGGGAGATAAACTTCTCTTTGAGTACGGTACGACGCTCGATAGAGAAGTTTTGGAAGAACTGTTGGATCGCTTCTTCCTGCTCTTTATCAAGGAATTCGTAATCGTCCATCAGATTCTTCAGGTCTTGCAAGTTGCTGAAGAGTTTGTCCGCATCTACCAGGTTTTTATCTACATCGTCGAAATCGCTGATGAGCAGCTCGCCCCAAAAATAGAAGTCGTCCAGTGTTTCTTGGCTTTCTGTTTCTTCACGGAATACTTTATATAGCTCGCAGACCAACCGGATAGGGTCACCCGCTTTTTGCACAGATAACTTCCGGAACAGGTCGCTGATACTCATTGCGGCAGGAGACCAGATCGGTTGGTCGGATTCTCCTGCCAGATATTCGTTGAAGAATAAGTTGGCACGCTTGTTAGGGAAGACGAGTACTGTACGAGACAGATCGTTTCCTATCTTGGCATATAAATCATGAGCGACTAATTGGAGAAATGATTGCATATTTGTTCTATATTTTCTATCTTATATATTTGTTTATTGTTGCCTGAACATTACAGGGATCGTGAAGTGGACGGCAACTTTCGTTCCGTCATCCAGTTCTCCCGGTTTCCATTTAGGCATAAGACCGACAATACGTAATGCTTCTTTATCTAAATATGGATCTACACTACGTACCACTTTAGGTTGAATAATATTCCCTTCTTTATCAACGATAAATCGAACAATGACGCGACCTTGTCCCATGTCTCCTTGGGCTATTTCGGGATATTCTATGTTTGCACTAATGAATTTCATTAGTTCTTGTGCTCCTCCCGGAAATTCGGGCATGACAGCAGCTACTTCTAATATGTCGGTAAGCGAGTCTTTTACTGTTATTATTTCACCTGATATAGGGGTAATCTCAATTAATCCCATGTTTTGGGGTGGTTCAGGTAATTCTTGTTTGTTTACTGTATCTTTCTCTACCATAGGTATAGTATCCTCTACAGGAGTCGGGCATACTTCTCCAAACATTACACTTGCATTGGTAGAGTCACTGATAGTTTCCTGATTAGTCCCTTTATTAGGGGAACTACTACATGAAGTCATCGGCGTCATTGCTACCAGTCCGGCAGATATCCCCAAAATAGTTACGACTTTTCCAGCCATCCGTTTACGTTCCAGCTGTTGTTCCAGATAACGTACTTCGGCTTCGCACTTGGGACAAGTGCCCAGACAATCACCTTGATATTGACACTCGGAAGTAATGAATTTAATATCATTAGCTTCTGCTATTTGTCTGCGGATATCCTTCAATATCCTGCAGGTTTGTTTTCCTCGTTTCATGGCTGACAATTGTTAGGTGTTTTATAAGTAAACCGATCGAATTGGGTGATTCCCATTTCTTTCAGTAAACGGATGCTATAATCGACGTCGTTCTCTGTATTGTATGCGGGAATGACGGGGGTACGAACAATGATTTGTTCGTTTTTTCCATGCTCAATCAAATATTGAAGATTATGCAGGACTTTTTCATTATCTTTTCCGGTGTACTTCTGGTATATGGCATTATTAATGTCTTTGATGTCGATGATATAAGAATCAACAACAGGTACTAGTTTCTCTATATTCTCTTGTGCTACATTGAGTGACGTTTCTACGGAAAGCTGCCATTCCTGTCCACAGAGTTGACGGAATTCGTCAATGAAATCGCTCTGTAAACAAGGTTCTCCGCCTCCGAATGTAATGCCTCCGTGAGTAGCGAGAAAATATAATTCATCCTGTTTGACTTCCTCATAAAGCTGCCCGCAGTCATAGTTCTTCCATATACCTTCTGAGTGCAGAGATTGCGGATTGAGGCAATATTTGCAGCGCAGCGGGCAGCCATGGAAAGCCACCAGAGTAGTGACTCCCTCTCCATCAGTACTGAGCCGATGGCGGCTAATTCCTATGAGCGGTGCGGCTTTCATTATTTCACTTTTACAATTAGCTCTTCATCTACGTACCACAGGTAGCCGGTGATATTTTTATATCCCATCTTAGTAAGCAGTTGCATATATCCTTTTACCTGTTTGTTATATTGGAGGTTCTCTTTTCCGAATTTGAAGTCAACTACAACTACTTGACCGTCTTTCATCATGACACGGTCGGGACGCCGGGTTTGCAACACCCCTTTTTCTTTGTAGATGATGGCACATTCGTTGAACAGGGTCCATTCCCCCGAATACCAGTCCTGAATCTCCGGGGAGGAGAATGCTTTTCGGGCTACTTCCCGTATTTCTTCAGCCTTTTCGCTGCTGGCGATGACTCCTTCGAAAATGAGGCGCTCAATAGCCGGATCAATATCTTCTGCTGTTTCTATGGCAGAAAATAGTGTATGCAGCATACGTCCGCGATGAATGAAACGGTCATCCGATTCTTCTTCCTCGATCCCCTGAATGAAATCGGCGGAGCGGTTGGATTGACGGAATTCAATCTCATGACGCATGGATTCCATGCGGACAGGCAACTTATCTGGCTTCTGAGTCAGTTTATTGGTCGAAGTTTTTGCTTTTTCTTCTTCCGAAGGACAGAGTTCTCCTTGCTCATAGCAGTCCTCCTCCCAGTCGATGCCTTCTTTGAGGGCAACTACAGGCAGTGTATTGGCCAACAATTCGGACATGGTTCCTTTTTGTCCTTTCTTGCTCCAGATGATAAGATTCTTTCCGGCACGGGTGAAGGCTACATAAAGCAGATTGAGATTGTCCACCCACAGTTGAAGACGTTCCAGCAGATAATCGTTCCCATAGATGGATTCGGCCATTTGTGTCGAGTAATTGATGGGGAGGATATCCATGGCGTTGAACGGAGCTTCCTGAGGGGCACACCATACCAGTTGGTTATTCGTTTCATTCTCCAGTTTCCAGTCGCAGAAGGGAAGGAGTACTGTATGAAATTCCAATCCTTTGGATTTGTGGATAGAGAAGATTCGGATACCTTCCACTTCACCGCTGGGAATGGTTTTGCTGCACAACGTCTCATCCCAGTAGCGGATAAAACTGTCGAGCTCCGAGGAGTTACTTTGCAAATAATCCGTTACGGCATCGAAGAAGGCAAACAGATAGGCATCCTGTTCTTCAATGTGACTCATTTCGAAGATGCTGAATAGCTCTTCCAGCAATTCGTAGAGAGGCATGAGACGGAGTTCTTTCTGCTTTTCAAGAAATGCGGGCGGCAGATAGTTTTCTATCGGAAGGAGCAGAAGGGTGTTCCAGTCCAGATTCTTTTGCAGAACTTCGTTCTGATAGGCTATTGCCAGTTGGGCCCGTGCAATCTTATTGTTCTCGTCAGATAGAAATCGCAGTGCGTCTATCATCATGCAGATGGCAAGAGAGGCATCGAGGCGGAAGGCCTCGTCTGATACAATTTTATAATGTAACTCTTTGTCGAAGTAGTCCGCGATGCGGGGAATGCTTTTGTTCTTGCGTACAAGGATAGCTATGTCATTCAGCCGTACACCGGAAGAAAGCAGATGCTCTACTTCTTCACCGAGACTTATCAGTGTCTGTTCAGTATAGTCGTGCGCTTCGTCCGGTTCCAGAAAAGTGGCTTTGACATATCCTTTCTGTACACTTCTCGGAGATTCCTGTACCACATCGGCATAGGCTTTCTGAAGATCATCGCAATCTTTGCCCAACTGTTTTTTGTAGACTTCGTTCAAGTAATTTACAGCAGCAGTGAATATCTGATTGTTGAACCGGATAACATTGGTCTCACTTCTCCGGTTGGTGGCTAAGGTCTTTACCTTGATGGGGAAATGCTCGATGCGGTCGTTCAGACCGTTAAGGATTCCCCAGTCACCGTTTCGCCAGCGGTAGATGGACTGTTTGACGTCTCCTACTATCAGGCTGTCTGCTCCTTGTGAAAGCCCTTCGAGCAGGAGTAGTTTGAAATTTCCCCATTGCATCCGGCTGGTGTCTTGAAACTCGTCGATCATGACATTGCGGATGTTGGTTCCTATCTTTTCGAACACGAAAGAGGAATCTCCGTCCTTAACCAGTTGATGGAGCAGGGCATTGGTATCTGATAAAAGGAACCGGTTGTTCTCATGGTTCAACTGTCGTACTTCTTCGTCGATATTGGCGAGAAGCTGTACTTTGTTGAGATGCTGCAGGGAGAGCCGGCAACTATTTAGCAGGAGATTGTTTTTAGAACGCAGCTTCTCCGCATCCTCCAGTATCTGCATCAGGCTGGATTTCGCAAGGGCAATAATATCGGCAAACCGTGGAGATGTTTTGGTAGCCCAGTGTTTGGCATCTTCTAGGCATTTCTCTACAGTGGCATTGCGGATGTCATTACTTAGAATGCCATTATTCAGCTTACGGAAATAGCTGCCGATTCCCCGTGAACCGTTTTTTAGTTCATCTGCGGTAAGGGCGTGTCCTTCCAGTTCTCCTTCAAACTGATCATAGAATCCTTTCATCTGCTCCAGGATTTCTGTTTCCAGCGCTTTCAGCTGCTTGCGGTATTCTTTGATGGTATCCGGATTGCGGAGGCGTTGGCGGAGACCTTCGCCTTTTTCTATATATCCTTCGTCGAAGATGTTGCGCCCGAAATTTTTGACTTCATCCGATACATTCCAGCGTTTGTCATCGGCTATTCGTTCGTTGATGTAATCTAACAGCCATGCGAGGACAGGAGAGGTGGGACCCAGCTTCTCAATCATGCTGTCCACCGCATCACTGAGTACTTCCGCATTGTTCAGTTCGATATTCAGATTCGGACTGAGTTCCAGTTCACGTGCCAGATTGCGCATGACGGACTGGAAAAAAGAATCGATGGTCTCTACACGGAAGCGACTATAGTCGTGCAGCATATATCCGAGGGCGATTCCTGCGGCTTCCCGTATTTCTTGTTCTGTTCTCTTTGTTTCTTCTTTGATGCGGTTCAGGTAGGCCTCGGAATCTTTGTCGCCGATCTGAATGCCATATAGCTGACTGAGGATACGTTCCTTCATTTCCGCTGTTGCCTTATTGGTAAAGGTAACGGCGAGAATCTGCCGATAGGCACGTGGATTCAGTATCAGCAACTTTATGTATTCCACTGCAAGGGTAAAGGTTTTGCCTGAACCTGCCGAGGCTTTATAGACTAGGAGTTCACTCATGCTTTTGATATGAATTGTTTCATGATTGTTTGAATATGTCAAGCCCGAAATAAAGAATAAATAAAGGCAAATAGTCTTTTAGGGCAATGCGTAATAGCTTTAAAGCCTGTCCGATACGATAGTTAACGGTTTGGGGAGAGACGTTCAGCTTTTCTGCAATTTCTTTATGAGTCATCCGGTGATTACGATTCATCTCATATGCTTCCCGATAATCTTTGGGAAGCTGCTTCAGAGCATTCTCATAGAGGCGGAACAACTCATTTTCCAGATAAAAGTCAGGATTGTCGAATTCTTTCTCGAATTTTTCTGTAATCTCCTGATGTACTTTTCGTCTGATCTCGAAATGGGAAATACGGTTCAGGGCTTTGTTTTTGACAATCGTAAAGAGAAGTGTTTTCAATGTAAGCTCTTCCATAAGGCTACAGCGATTTTCCCATAACCACATCATCGTGTCCTGTACAATCTCCTCAATCTCCTCCTGCTCGCTGACATATTGCGAACAAAAGGCGCACAATCTACGGAAATAATGCCTGTAGACAGCGTCGAATACATATTCTTCGCCTGCTTTCAAGGCAGTGATGATAGATTTATTATTGTTAATATCTAGGTATATAGGAGGTTGTTGCATTCTTCATTATTTTTTATGCAGAGCAAAAATAATGAAAGCAATGAAAGAAACGAAATAAAACGGAAGAAAATATTTTTTTCTTTTTTAGTTTAGTATATTTGCGCTGCCAACTGTATTAATAACAGAGGTATTATATTTTTTTTATAGTAAAAGGATGATTGAACATGGATGAATCTATCTTGATGAACTACCTGAGGGGAGGATGCAATGACGAAGAATGTCAGCAGGTAGAACTATGGTGTGAAGAAGCGCCAGAAAACCGACAAATACTAGAGCAGCTATATTATACCCTTTTTGTAGGCGACCGTATGGCAGTGATGGATGCTGTAGACACAGAAGCGTCACTGACGAAGTTTAAGTCGCTCGTACGTGAAAAGGAGAAAAAAGCCAAGCGAAGAAGTATATCGGTTCGATGGGGACGTTATGCGTCCGCGGCAGCCGCTTTTCTCGCAGGTCTTGTTTTCGCAGGCGGAATTGCGTGGGGACTGCTTTCCAATAAACTTTCTGATTATACAGTGATGACTACCGGCGGACAGAGAGCGCAAACAGTACTTCCGGACGGTAGTAAGGTTTGGCTGAATGCATCTACGAAGCTCATTTACCGTAACTCTTTCTGGAGTACGGATCGTCAGATTGATTTGTCGGGCGAGGCTTACTTTGAAGTGGCTCGTGACAAGCATGCTCCATTCATCGTAAATACGAAGCATATTAAGACTTGTGTATTGGGTACAAAGTTTAATGTACGGGCACGTGAAGAAGAGGGCAGGGTAGTAACCACTCTGTTACAAGGTTCTGTACGAATGGAATCTCCACGAACCGTCAATAATGGCTATCTGCTGAAACCGGGACAAACGTTGAACATTAATACAACGACCTATCAGGCTGAATTAATAGAATATGCCGAGCCGACCGAAGTTCTTCTGTGGATTAACGGAAAACTGAAATTCAAGCAACATTCATTGCTGGAGATTACAAATATTATGGAGAAACTGTATGACTTGAAGTTTGTGTATGATGACGAAAGTCTGAAGACCGAACGGTTCACCGGTGAATTCTCTACTGATAATCTTCCGGACGAAATATTGAATGTATTGATGCATACAAATCACTTCAGCTATAAGAAGGAAGGACGGATTATTCGATTGTCTAAAAAATAAAGAGGATAAAGAGAATGTTTAATAAAGGTATGTCGCCCAGCGACATACCTTTTTAAGTTTTATTCCAGTCCTATTTCATCTACGAATATAAATGCCGGTCTTCCTTTACCCCAATGCCATGCCGGTATGTTATATTCCGGACGGGCTGTTATTTTCACATAACGTGCCTGCACTGTATCGAAAGAAAGTTCATGGGTATAGATGCCATTCTTATCTTCCTTACTGACGGCGGGGTAAACTTCGGATTTTACTTCTTTGTACACTTTCCCATCGTTTGATACGGCTACGGAAAGTTTGCGTAAATCAAGAATTTCTTCTCCTATTTCTACGTAGGTGCGTACCCATGCTTTGCTTATCGGAGTCTCCTGTTGCAGGTCAATCACTGCTTCAAGATCGTTCTGATAGAAGGCAATCCATCGTCCGGTACGGTAATTTCTGCTTCCTGCTAGTCCGTCAATGAGTGTATTCTTTCCTTCGAATTTATACTTTTCATTAATGGGCTGCTGCATGGTGATCGGCTTCATGGTGGCTTTGTTGAATTTGATATCCTCTTTCAACTCTGCACTACTGCCGTTGGGACGGATAGTGATTGCTTTCAGTGTGCAGCTTTGGCCGATTTTCAGTGTGTCCGTGTATATATTGGAACTGGCTGTAGGTTCACTGCCATCAAGTGTATAGTAGACCGGAGTATTATCAATAGTAGATAAGACAACATTCAATACGTTGGCTTCGGTATCAGGGATATATTGGGACTTTACCTGGAAGATATGTTTGGCATAGTTATATTGATTGATGTCATAGACAGCGATCAGTCCGGGTAATCGTTTCAGGAAATCCGCATATTCCTTTTTCTCCGGCATAGTCCACTGTATTTCTGATAATGCGGCCATACGGGGTAGTTCCATATATTCTACCTGACTATAAGTAGGGATATATTCCGTCCATAAGTTGGCTTGTACGCCTACGATATGCTTAGCTTCTTCGGGAGTGAGTATCTGAGGAACCGGTTCGTAGCTATATACCTTTTCTAAAGGTACATACCCTCCGATAGCAGGCGGTTCATTGTCTGTATCCATGGTCTGATAGTAATCGAAGTACAGGAATGAACTGGGTGTCATGATTGCGTCGTGTTTATGCTTCACTGCTTCAATTCCTCCTTCTATGCCTCTCCATGACATGACAGTGGCATTGGGTGCCAGTCCTCCTTCCAGTATTTCTTCCCAGCCAATGATCTGACGTCCTTTGCCGTTAAGAAACTGTTCCGCATAATTTATGATATAACTCTGAAGTCTTTGTTCGGCTGTGTGACCTTTATCGGCTTTTAGCCCCAGTTCCTTGATACGTGCCTGACATTTCGGGCATTTCTCCCAACGTACCTTCGGGCATTCATCACCACCGACATGAATATATTCGGATGGGAAAATATCTACAATTTCATTCAGGACATCTTCTATAAATGTCAGTGTCTTGTCATTTCCTGCACAGAGCACATCTTCTGATACTCCCCACATTTTCCATACTTCATAGGGGCCGCCCGTGCAACCCAGTTCGGGGTAAGCAGCAAGCGCAGCCTGCATATGTCCCGGAAGGTCAATTTCCGGTATTACTGTGATATGGCGTTCCTGTGCATATTTTACAATTTCCTTAGCTTCATCCTGTGTGTAAAAACCGCTATAGGGAATGCCGTCATATTCTCCGGAATTATGTCCGATGACTGTCTCCGAGCGTTTGGAACCGATAGTGGTCAACTCCGGACGTTTTTTGATTTCAATTCTCCATCCCTGGTCATCGGTCAGATGCCAGTGAAGACGGTTGATATTGTGTAAAGCCATCATATCAATAAAGCGTTTGACAGAGTCGGCCGGGAAGAAATGGCGTGAAACATCTAAATGTACTCCGCGATAGGAGAAACGTGGATAGTCGTTGATTTCGGCAGCAGGAAGGCTTATGTCTCCTTTGTTTGTAATTGGGAGTGACTTCCGCAAAGTCTGTATGCCATAAAAAGTTCCCGCTTCTGAAGTACTTGTGATGGTTACGTTGTCTTGGGTTACTTTTAGTTGATATGCTTCGGCATTGTCTGCATTCAGACCTGTTGCTAAGATTATTGCATTTGAAGTGACTGGCTCGTCAGTGACTTTCAGCTTTTTGCCGGACATCTGATGAATGTATTCCGCCAACAGATTTGCATTTTGCTGCATTTCCTTGTTATCTTTCGGATAGACGATGGAAGTACGGTCATTTAGTACAAAGTTTCCGGTCGTAATTTTGATTTCCTGAGGCAGAGGAATAACTTCGTAGTTTGCCTGCTGAATAACTCCTGAAGAACAGGAAAATAGTCCACTGCATAAAAGAATGGCTCCTAATAGATGATGTTTTTTCATTTTATCTAATTTATGTTTGCTAAAGGTGGATTGTAGCTCTATATAAAAACAAGAGCAAACTTATACATTTTTCTTGTAAGTCTGCTCTTGTCCAGAATTTAATAGATGGAAAACCTATTCCATACGCTTATTCCCAAGAATATATATAGAATCTTGTAATATCTACACGACCGGGAACAGTGATCATCTGATACTTCAGATAGCGTGTTTTGACACTTTCTTCAAAAGTGATAGTCTGAGTTCCTCCCTTTGTGGTCCATTGACCGATGGATACCCATTTTTCGCCATCTTCAGATGTGAAAATCTCGACTTTCGTAGGAGCATATCCGGCTCCCCAATGTCTGGTTTGAATGCCTGTCAGAGTTTTCACTGTTTTTAGGTCAACAGTCAACCAGAAAGGTATTCCGTTGGTTGCAACATCACTGCTTCCTGTTCCTGCGACCGAGTTTGATTCAGGATTTTCTACTCCTTCCATAAAGGTGAAGATCCAGTCTTTAGCATTGGTGAGCAGTACATTCTCTTTTTTCCTTTCAGCGCTTTTAGAGATTTTCAGCACTATCTCCTGATAGTATGCTGCATTAGCAACATCTGTTGCTGTTGATTCTATACCTGTTATTTTTATTTTCAGAGTATAGTTTGCCTCTCCTTTGATACTTTCCAACTCATCCCAGTCCGTAATACTTAAGGTAATAGGTTCTGAAGCTGTAGTATTTGCCTTTATTACGGCTGTTTTGGAAGTTAAGTTGATTTTATCTGCTGAGATTCCATCACAGGTAGCGTCAATGTTTACATTTATATCCTGGGCGGCAGCTTTTTGTGTTGTAGCCATAAACTGAAACTCAACATTGCCTTCAATTCCTTCTTCTTCCACATGCTTCAGTGTAAACGAAGGAGTCGGTCTCAAATAATCTGCCGGCAATAAAGAAACATAGCTCATATCCCATTCGCTGACCGAATCATCATCGCTGCAAGATGAGAAGAAAGGGATCATTGCACTCATGAGTGCAATGATTATTGGTTGAAATACTTTATTCATAGTAACTATATTAAAATTGTGCCATCATTTTATTTCCATGGAGTAGCTTCGTCGGTAGACAGAATCTTATCTATCCACACAGGAGTGACTGTTGTGGTAATAGTATGCCCTTTACCGGTAGCATCTTCAAATACATTACCTTTACCTTCATTGAATCTCCAATAAGCTTCTAATCCCGGAGATTTCGGACTTGTGATAGTCATGTTGTTCTGAATCTGAATTTCCGACCGGCATACAGACCAGATACGGGCTTCACTTACCAAGATTTTACATCCGCTCCACCAGCTACCGCCACTGAACCAACTCATATTACCAAATATGCAAGGCCCACCGGCAACGTCTTTTGAACCTCCGTCTTTACCGTTAATATAGATACGATATTTAGAACCGTTGTATGTCACAGCAAGATGTTGCCACTTATTAGGTTCGAAAGAGTAGGTCGGGTTCAGATAGGTTTCATGAGTCTGAATCTGAACTAATGAGTGAGCTTTGTGGTCACTATTGTCGCTTTGCGGATCTTCGAAACGCAATAACAAGCTCTTGCCGTCGCTACCGGATGTGCTGAATACTGCACGGTTACGATTGGCTGTATTGCTTACCTGGAAACGAACTTCGACAGTAAACTCGTTGTAGGTTTCAGGAGCTTCAGAGAATTTTTGGGCTACGAGTTCTGTACTTCCGACAAATTGCGGGGCGGAAAATTCCATGATACTATTGGCAAGAATCACCAAGCTGCCAGTAACAGGCATTACATCAATACTACCTTGTTTTGCTACCAGGCGTACGGGTAAAGCATATGATTCACCGGATGCATTCATTTCTTCGGAGAATGCTTTGATATGTATGGAAATGGGATCTGCATTATAAGCGCCTGCCTTAATCGTTATATTGTCCGGAAGGGTGTAATGGGTTTCCGGCAATGCGATATAGTTTGTACCATTAGCCTTGTTGTATGCGTCAAGAGCAGCCTGATCTATTGCCAGACTATAGCTGTTGTCTTTCTGTTGTGTATTGCTGATATGCGCGTTCAGTGTGACATTGGTTTCACCGCTGCCCATAACAGTCACTTTGGTGCTTGTTGCAGTTAAAGCTTCTTCGAAGAAGACGTGTGTGTCCAATGTACTATAATTCGCATCGTCACAGCCGATCCATGCACCGCCTGCGATAAGCGATATCAACAAGAAGTTTCTTATGTTTTTAATCTGTTTCATAGTGAATTAATATTTAATTAACGGTTTGGTAGAAGGATTCATAATCTGGATGGCTTTGCGTAGATTCTTGTATTCCGGGTTTGTCGGATACTCCGCTTCCATATGATAGCTTCCTACTCCGCCTTTACGGAAACCATTTTTCGGTTGCCAGCGTGCCATTCCTTCCAAAGATTTCATGCTGTTGCCATAACGGTCGGTATAAGGATATCCACCATCCATAGCAGCATCTACAGCCTCAAAGTTTTCGGTCATGATGGTCATTTTTGTGATTTGCTCTTCGGACATTACGCTACCGTAAGTCTGAACGAGTCCCGGACCTGCTACACCACCGTCTATCAGACGTTTATCCAGATTGTTGTCATTACCGGGTTTATAGGCCTGAATGATAAAGTAATCAAAGTAAGGGCCTACATCGGGTCTGTTCTTTATACTTTGCGGTTCGCCGTCAATGATCAATAACTTGCCGGTTCCCGATTTAGGACCGAAGTGTTTGCCAAGTTCGTCTACGAATATGAACATTCTGTCATCGTCGTCCACAATGTTACCATTGTTTCCATAATTCGGTTCGTAGTCGATATCGAATCCGTCATAGCCGTATTTGTTGATCGTATCAGCGATAGCACTTGCATATTTGCGGATAGATGCTTCGACGGCTTCTTTATCAGATTCGTCCGAAGGCCAGCCCCAGAAATCATTAACGGCTTCCTGTTGGCTTGCAAATCCCATTGATTCCCAATTGTCATATATATGTTGCGGAGTGATCTGTGTACCTACCGAAGTGATGATAAAGCACATAGTGAAGCGAGTTCCTTTTACTTCTTGACAGAACTTGAGATCTTTCTTTTGTGCTTCTGTAATATTCGACCAATTCCCCCAGATGGAAACGACATCCACGCTATCCGGTATTCCTGCCATGCTGTTTACTAATGAAGCGCCTTCGCCTGTCCAGTTGCCGAACCATCCGAAAGCTTTGGGATGATCAGACTTTTTATATGCGCGCAGGGCCGCATAGTATTCTTCTGAAGGACCTTCGAAGTAATCTTTTGCTTCTGATTCTGTCCAGTCATTACAGCTCACCCATATCGGGGTGCTTAACGCTAACAATAAAAAATATAGTAAATAATTCTTTTTCATATTAATTCTAGTTAGGAGGTTATATTAATTAGTTTTTCCCCACGACAAATCTGTGGCCTCATTATCCGGACCACCATTTTTCAGATACGAAACACCTTGCTGATAATTGGAATGGTTGTTCTGTACTTCCGTGTAAGGGAATCTCAGACGACGCATACCACGCTTGCTGTCTACTCCTGATGGAGACAGATTGTCGATACAAGGATAGAGTTCCGGATAACCGGTACGGCGATATTCAGCCCATGCTTCCAATCCCAACGGATAGTTGGCTATCCATTTCTGAGTAATGATACGCTGAAGATTTTCTTCTTCATTGTTGTCATTCCATGCAACGGCAACGGTGTTGGAGATGGTATATGCATGACCTCTGGGATCATTATTATGTGATACTGTCGGTTTTTCCGTATTTGTCAGATAATTGTCGGGCATTGTTGTGCCGTATTGTTCCATGGAGAGTTTGATTCCATCTTCATAGTACTCTTTAGCCGATTTACTGCCTACAGACCAGTTTTTTAGCTTGCCTTCCGCACGCAGGAATGCTGTCTCAGCAGCGCAGAATACCAATAATTTGGAAGTACCTGTAATGGCCGGTATGGAATAACCTGCAACGTCACTTTTGGCAAAACCATCTTCTCCGGAGCGCATACCCACATATTCCTGAGTGTGACCGGTGAATGTTGAATGGTTGAAATACTTAGACATACGCGGATCGTCGTATCCTTTCATGTAATCAACGATATTGGCATTGACACGCAAATCACCCCAGCTTACAGCTGCCAATTGGTAAGGGTTTGTCTGAGAACCACAATCCATCATGGCATTGTCATTATTTGCTTCGATCAGTCCGGCTTCATGAGATGCGGCAGCTTCCGCATTTTCTTTTGCCATCTCCGGATATGCCGTACTGATGCGGATAGCCACTCTCAGTCGCATGGAATTTGCGAGTCTTGCCCAGTTGGCATAATTGCCGCTAAATACAGGATCGTTGCTGGCGAGCGGTGCGTTACCATTGGTATCTTTATAATAGTTATAAAGTACGTTGGCAGCACTTGCAAAATCTTCCATTATATTCTTGTAGACTTGTTCTTCTGTGTCATAAGCTACATAGAAGTTACCTTTTTTCACTTGACTGTAGGGCATCGGACCGTAACAATCGGCAACACGCAACATGGTTATGGCCCGTATCATACGTGCAAAGGCATAATAGTGCCCGCTTTCATTGGTTGCTTCCTGTATTTGGAAGAAATTACCGTATATTTTCTCGAAATTGGTATTCCAGGGACCTGCATTCCAGGCATCACTTTGATTGAATGTGCCGAAATTAGTGCCGCTCCATACATTCGCACACGTCAGATAGCCTCCTAACTGACCGACCATCTGATCCATCATCTGCGAGTCATTCTGCTGAATGTTTACAATCGTCTCAATCATTGACTTCATCAAAGTAGAAGGGTCAGCTTCATGAATCTGGAATTGATTGGTGTTGTATTCTTCAAAATTACCAGTACAACTCCCGGCAACTAATACCAAAGCAGTACCGACTGTTATATTTCTTAGATATTTCTTCATAATAATTTTCTCATTAATTTAGAATTGTACTTTTACATTAAATCCTATATTGCGCATGCTCGGTTGCATGAAGTAGTCCACATTCATATAGTAGTTACTGGATGTAGAAGCAGACAATTCAGGGTCAAACGGTGCTTTGCAATAGATCATCCACAGATTGCGTCCTACAAGTCCGAAAGTTACATTGGCTACATTGTTTAGCCATTTCTTGGGAAGTGTATAGCTAAGACTGAGTT
This sequence comes from uncultured Bacteroides sp., assembly GCA_947038155.1. Lineage (GTDB taxonomy): Bacteria > Bacteroidota > Bacteroidia > Bacteroidales > Bacteroidaceae > Bacteroides. The sequence goes on from CAMQVH010000008.1 coordinate 112,349, forward strand.
CCTGAAGACGGACATTGGTGGCACTGTATAAATAGTATCTTCCGTAACCGCCTTCACCGGTACCGATGGTCTGATAGTATTTCTGTGTATCCACTTTTCCGTTATTCATCGGCACACCTTTATTGTCACGTGCATTTGCTGTGATACTTGACACACCATAGTAGTCTAGAACACCTTGCGTGGCTGAGTATGCCAGACCGCCTACACGTGCGGAAAGTACGACTCCCAGATTGATTCCTTTGTAAGTGAAATTGTTGGTCCAGCCTAAATTATAGTTAGCGTTCAAATTTCCGACTTTGGTAGGAGTCTCTGCCGTATGCATACTAAGTCCTCCGGTTTGAGAATCCACCTTTATATTTCCGTTATTATCTTTGGTTAATTCATTGTACACGTAGATGTCGGTCATTGTACCTCCTTCTGTCAAAATTACTCGGGGAGCTACATTCTCTTTACCAAGCCATCCTACAGGCATGTTTGGCATATCAATCAGTTCGCCCGTTACAGGGTTGGTGCTACCGCCTGCCAGACGTTTTACCTTGTTACGGTTCAGAGTGAAAGTAGCATTTGATGCCCATCTGAATCCTGCCCATTCGTCGGTGAAGCCGAGCGCCAGCTCGATTCCTTGGTTTTGTACATTACCAGTCTGAACGATTGCTTTATTATATCCGGAGGAAGAAGGAATATCTACCTTAAATGTCTGGTTTAAAGTATTGGAACGATAATAGGTTGCGTCCAGATTGAAGCGGTTTTCCCAGAACTTCAAGTTCAGACCGATTTCCCATGATTTGGTTTTCTCCGGTTTCAGATTGTCCATCGGGTAAACTGTCGGGTTTGCCCAGTTGTGAGTCTGGCTGTTATATTCGTATCCCGGGTTAGTCAGGTAACGGTCGAAAGAAGAGGCTACAACTGTGTAAGAACCACGTACTTTTGCATAAGATATGATTTTAGGCAGAGCGAACATTTCCGTCAGTACAGCCGATAAGCCGACAGAAGGGTAGAAATATGAAGACTGATTGGAGAAAGCCAGTTTGGAATCCCAGTCATTACGTCCGGTCAACGTGAGGTAAAGTTGACTTCTCCATCCTAATTCGACATTAGCGAATATACTTTGTACTTCGTCATCGTATCCGTCCGGCAGTGGTTTATAGTTTGCAGCGTAATTAATATTATTCAGTGCAAAGAAGTTAGGGATTATCAGGTCACCTGCAAAGCCGATTGTCTGCATGGATGTGTGATAAAGTGACATACCGATATTGGTATTCAGACGGAAATCTCCGAATGTTTTATCAACAGTAGCCATTAAATCGGTATATAAAGAACGTTCCTGACGCATAGCATCTTCGAAACCACCATTAACAGAGCAGAAAGTGGCAAGTGTTGAAGCGTATTTTTCTGTTTTGTTACGATAATCCGAATTGTCCAGATTGACACGTCCGGTGATATTTAACCAGTCTGTAACTTTCCATTTCAGAGAGGCATTCAGCATATAGCGTTTTTTGTCAGAGGTGCGTCTGATACGGTTTTGAGTCCAGTAAGGATTCTGCAAAGACAGTCCGCCGTCGCCATAAGGCCAGTATTGTTTCATAAATCCGTAATTTGTATCGTAACGTTCGTACAGGCGGATTTCATCAAAATTATCTCCGCGTGGAAACAGATACAAAGCGGGTAGGGGATTGTAATATTGTCCCTGAGATACCATATTGGTATTATTCTGTATGATGTATTGCGCACCGATATCCAGTGTCAGCTTATCATTCAGGAAGTTAGTTGTATTGCGTGCGGTAAAGTTATAGCGGTTGTAGCTGTTATTTGGTAAAATACCATCTGAATTTGTCGTGGAAGCTGAGAAGTAAGTCTGATTTTTATCGCTTCCTGTCGATAATGTGATGGAGTTTATGATATTACTACCGGTATTGAAGAAGTCTTTCGGATCATATCTTTTATCTGTCAGATCTCCCCAACTGAACAAACCTGAACTTGTCCCGTATCTGTTCTGCATCTCAGGCATAATATATGCCTTGGAGAAGGTCGTACTATTGGAAACTGTAAGTGATATCTTTTCTTTTTTTCCTTTCTTTGTGTTAACCAGTACCACTCCATTGGCAGCGGCAGAGCCATAAAGGGCAGCAGCTGATGGTCCGGTCATCATACTTATACTTTCTATATCGTCCGGGTTTAAGTCTGCTACTGCATCAGAACCACCCATTGATCCGTACTGACCGTCACCACCACTTGATCCGGTGTTAAACATAGGTACACCGTCAATCACATATAAAGCATTGTTATTCTTGGTCAATGACTTCATACCACGCATTACAACACGTGTAGCCCCACCGGCACCTGTAGCACCGCTGCTTATCTGCACACCGGCTACTTTACCTGCAAGCGAATTGATAAAGTTGGCATCTTTCACCGCTGTTAAAGCTTCTCCCTTTACTTGCTGTACATTATAACTCAATGCTTTTTGTTCACGTTTGATACCCAACGCAGTAACGACCACTTCGTCCAAGGTTTGAGTGTCCTCGCCCATTGTTATTTTCAATGGTTGGGCGTTAGCAAGCGTGATTGCTTGGGAG
>CAMQVH010000009.1 GCA_947038155.1 uncultured Bacteroides sp.
CAAGAGCAAGAACGGTGGTCAGAGTGTTGACTAGTCCTACGAGAACTTGGTAAAAAACGCAAGTTTGTCGCTTTGACTGTTAAATATATGCTGAGAAAATCTTATCTTTGCCTTCGTTAAACTAACTAATACCCCCATTTATGAAAAGAAATCATTATTTACTTACCCTTGTTCTCTTGTTAGGGTGCTCTATCTTCGTGAAAGCTTCAGACACCGTTTTTGTACATCAGACGCAAATTCCTATTTTAATTGAGCGGCAGGATAACGTATTGTTCTACTTTCGTTTAGATGCAAAAGAAAGCCGGATGATGGATGAGATCGTTTTGGATTTTGGAAAGAGTGTCAATCTGTCGGATGTACAGGCTGTCAAACTCTATTATGGCGGTACGGAAGCTTTACAAGATAGAGGAAAGAACAGATTTGCACCTGTTGACTATATATCCAGTCACCGTCCGGGGAATACATTGGCAGCAATACCGTCTTATTCGATAAAATGTGCGGAAGTCTTGCGGCCTTCTGCAAAAGTTGTTTTGAAGAGTCATTATAAGTTGTTCCCGGGGATTAATTTCTTTTGGATCAGCTTGCAGATGAAGCCGGAGACTTCTCTATTCACGAAAATAAGTTCCGAACTTCAATCAGTGAAGATCGATGGTAAAGAAGCCATTTGTGAAGAACGGTCGCCGAAAGACATTATTCATCGAATGGCAGTGGGTGTCCGCCATGCCGGTGATGACGGTTCGGCTTCTTTCCGTATTCCCGGATTGGTAACTTCAAATAAAGGAACGCTGCTTGGCGTATATGATGTTCGTTATAATAGCAGTGTCGATCTGCAGGAATATGTAGATGTCGGTTTGAGCCGGAGCACGGATGGTGGCAAAACATGGGAAAAGATGCGCCTTCCTCTTTCGTTCGGCGAATATGATGGTTTGCCTGCTGCACAGAATGGGGTAGGGGACCCTTCTATTCTGGTAGATACCCAAACGAATACAATATGGGTTGTTGCCGCATGGACACACGGAATGGGTAATCAACGTGCCTGGTGGAGTTCTCATCCCGGAATGGATCTATATCAAACGGCACAACTGGTGATGGCAAAAAGTACGGATGACGGTAAAACCTGGTCGAAACCGATTAATATAACCGAACAAGTAAAAGACCCTTCCTGGTATTTCTTGCTTCAGGGACCGGGACGGGGAATAACAATGAGTGATGGAACTTTAGTATTTCCTACCCAGTTTATCGACTCTACCCGTGTGCCTAATGCCGGCATCATGTATAGTAAAGACCGCGGAAAAACATGGAAGATGCATAACATGGCACGTACCAATACAACCGAAGCGCAAGTAGTAGAAACAGAGCCCGGAGTGCTGATGCTGAATATGCGGGATAACCGTGGAGGAAGCCGTGCTGTGGCAATTACAAAAGATCTGGGCAAGACATGGACAGAACATCCTTCCTCTCGGAAGGCCTTGCAGGAACCTGTATGTATGGCTAGTTTGATTCATGTGGAAGCTAAAGATAATATACTTGATAAAGATATCCTTTTGTTCTCGAATCCGAATACGACCAGAGGACGCAATCATATAACTATTAAAGCCAGCCTGGACGGCGGACTGACCTGGCTTCCCGAACATCAGTTAATGCTGGATGAAGGAGAAGGCTGGGGATATAGCTGTCTGACAATGATTGATCGGGAAACGATTGGCATCTTGTATGAGAGTAGTGCAGCCCACATGACATTTCAAGCAGTAAAACTGAAAGATTTGATTCGATGAAAAGTCTTCGAATCTTTTTGGGGATTGCATTTTTATTCCATACCTTATATATATTGGGAGCAGGTCATTTGCATCTGCTTCCCCAACCTCAGCAATGTGTGCTTGCAAAAGGATATTTTGTCGTGGGTAAAATGCAGCTTTCCACTCCTGTGCTTTCGCAGGAATGGAAGCGTTTTGTGACGGAGATGGGAGGCACTCTGACTGATCAGTCGGCATCCTCTATCAATATAAAGTTGGTTGACGCGATTGACAATGTACCTGTCAATCAGGAAGAGGCTTATCGTCTGATTATTACTCCAAAGGCAATTACTGTGGAGGCTGTAGCAGAGCGTGGAGTATATTGGGCGATGCAGACGCTATATCAACTAAAAGAAGAAAAGGGAAAGAAAATCCGACTGAAATGTGGTACTATCACTGATTGGCCGGCTTTCCGGATTCGGGGTTTCATGCAGGATGTAGGGCGTAGCTACTTGTCTTTGGAGGAGTTGAAACGTGAGATAGCTATATTATCCCGATTTAAAATCAATACTTTTCATTGGCACTTGACGGAAAATCAGGCATGGCGTCTGGAAAGTAAAATCTTTCCGATGTTGAATGATAGTGCGAATATGACTCGTATGGCGGGTAAATATTACACGCTGGAGGAAGCGAGAGAGTTGACCGAGTTCTGTAAAGCTCATCAGGTACTGTTGATTCCGGAGATTGATATGCCCGGACATAGTGCGGCATTTATCCGTACTTTCCGTCATGATATGCAAAGTCCGGAAGGAATGAAGATCCTGAAACTCCTGCTGGATGAGATTTGTGAAACGTTTGATGTTCCATATCTCCATATTGGAACAGACGAAGTGCATTTTACTAATCCGCAGTTTGTGCCCGAAATGGTGGCTTATATCCGTGACAAAGGGAAAAAAGTGATTTCCTGGAATCCCGGATGGAAGTATAAGACGGGTGAGATCGACATGATGCAACTTTGGAGCTATCGTGGCAAAGCCCAACAAGGTATTCCCGCTATTGACTCCCGTTTCCATTATTTGAATCATTTTGATACGTTCGGCGATATAATTGCTCTATATAATAGTCGGATTTATAATGCGGATATGGGAAGTGATGATCTTGCCGGAGTCATTATGGGTATCTGGAATGATCGTTTAATCGACAAAGAGTGGAATATGGTTCTGGAAAATAACTTTTACCCGAATATGCTGGCTATCGCAGAGCGTTCATGGCGGGGAGGAGGAACTGAATATTTTGATAAGCAAGGAACAATTCTTCCTGTAGATGAAAACTCTGAGGTTTTTCGTAATTTTGAGGACTTCGAAAGTCGTATGTTATGGTATAAAGAGCATCTGTTTAAAGGGTATCCATTTGCCTATGTCAAACAGACTCATGTAAAATGGAACATTACAGATGCTTTTCCGAATGAGGGGGATCTGACTAAAGTTTTTCCACCGGAAGAAGAGCTGAAAGATTCATATACCTATGAAGGGAAGCAATATGGAGTGCGTCCTGCCATAGGAGCCGGTATCTATCTCCGGCACGTATGGGGGAAAATTGTGCCGGCTTTTTATAAAGACCCGCAGGAGAATCATACTGCTTATGCCTACACGTATGTCTATTCTTCTAAAGCACAGGAAGTCGGCTTATGGGCTGAATTTCAAAATTATGGACGTTCTGAGAATGACCTGCCGCCATTACCGGGAAAGTGGGATTATAAAGAAAGCCGTATTTGGATTAATGATCAGGAAATACTGCCTCCGGTATGGTCTGCTACTCATCGCGTGAAAAGTTTGGAAACAGCCTTAGGTAATGAAAATTGTGTGGCACGTCTGCCACTACGGGTTCATTTGCATAAAGGCTGGAATAAGGTATTGCTGAAACTGCCTGTCGGCAAATTCTCAACGAATGAAGTACGATTGGTTAAATGGATGTTTACCGCAGTATTTGTTACTCCTGACGGCGATAAGGCCGTAGAAGGGCTGATCTATTCTCCGGAAAAGAAAATGTAATTGACTCTTATATGATGAAAAATGTATTATTGATTGTTGTTGCCATCTTGTTTGTTACAGCAGCGAGTGCACAGGAAAATCGTATTAAAGTTGCCTGCATCGGGAATAGTATCACCTATGGTTATGGATTGCCCGACCGGACTACACAATCGTATCCGGCGCAATTACAGAAGATGTTGGGAGAGTCTTATCAAGTCGAAAACTTCGGCAAATCGGGTGCTACCTTGTTGAATAAAGGGCACCGGCCTTACATGCAGCAAGATGAGTATCGCAGAGCGATCGACTTTGGCGGAGATATTGTGGTTATTCATTTAGGCATCAATGATACAGATCCCCGTGATTGGCCCGATTATCGTGATTCCTTTGTGAAAGATTACATTGAATTGATCGATTCTTTTCGGGCGGCTAATTCTAAAGTCCGGATTATGATTGCCAGACTTACACCTATTGCCGATCGGCATCCTCGTTTCCTGTCAGGGACACGTGACTGGCATGGAGAAATACAATTGGCTATTGAGAATGTGGCACGCTATACCGGAGTACAGTTGATCGACTTTCATGAGCCGTTGTATCCATACCCTTTCATATTGACGGACGCCGTACACCCTGATTCCGAAGGAGCGTTTATTATGGCTCAGACCGTATATTCCGCCATTACCGGAGATTATGGCGGACTGAAAATGTCGTTGCTTTATACAGATAATATGGTATTGCAACGGGATGTTCCGCTGACGGTTCAAGGAATTGCCAATGCCGGGGACCGGGTAACTGTAAGCATAGCCGACCGGCAAATGAAAACAAAAGCAGGTCTGAATGGAAAATGGTCGGTAACGTTGCCTCCTTTAAAGGCGGGTGGTCCTTATACCTTAAAGATCTCAACGGATGAGACAGACCTTCAATATCAAAATGTGTTAGCGGGTGAAGTCTGGCTTTGTTCCGGTCAGTCAAATATGGAGTTTATGCTGAAACAGGCTTCGACTGCCCGAGACGATATTCCACGTGCCGCAGATCAGCAACTTCGTTTGTATGATATGAAAGCACGTTGGCGCACAAATGCCGTCGAATGGGAGGCGTCCGTACTTGACTCGTTGAATCATCTCCAATATTATAAGGATACGGAATGGAAAAATTGTACTCCGGCGACAGCTTCTGATTTCTCGGCAATTGCATACTATTTTGGTAAGATGCTAAGAGATAGTCTGAATGTTCCGGTTGGATTGATTTGCAATGCCATTGGAGGATCACCTACAGAAGCCTGGGTAGATAGAGCTAGTTTGGAATATCAGTTTCCCGCCATTTTAAAAGACTGGACTAAAAATGATTTTATTCAGGAATGGGTGCGCGGACGGGCTGCTTTGAATATAAAAAAGTCAGCAAATAGCCAGCAGAGGCATCCGTATGAGCCTTGTTATTTATATGAGTCGGGGATTCGGCCTTTGGAACAGTATCCGATACGAGGAGTAATCTGGTATCAGGGAGAATCGAATGCGCATAATTGGGAAGCCCATGAAAAATTATTTAAACTGCTCGTGAATAGTTGGCGAAAGAATTGGAATGATGCCTGCCTGCCTTTTTATTATGTACAATTATCCAGTTTGAATCGCCCTTCTTGGCCTTGGTTCCGTGATAGTCAGCGTAGAATGTTGAATGAAATTTCTCATATCGGAATGGCTGTATCCAGCGATCATGGTGATTCTCTGGATGTGCATCCTACCTGTAAGAAACCCGTGGGAGAGCGTTTGGCGCGATGGGCTTTGAATAAAACGTATCAGAAAAATGTCATTCCTTCTGGTCCTTTATTTCGTGGTGCAAACGTTCGCGGTGGGAAAGTCTTTTTGTCTTTTGATTATGGAAAAGGGATGCGGAGCTCGGACGGAAAGCCCTTACAATGCTTTGAAGTAGCGGAATATGATGGTATCTATTATCCGGCAACGGCTGAGGTTGTAGGAGAACAGGTGAAGGTATATAGTAAAGAAGTGCAAAATCCCCGCTATGTACGATATGGCTGGCAACCTTTTACGCGGGCTAATCTGATCAATCGGGAAGGACTGCCTGCTTCGACATTTCGTGCCGAATTTTCGATGAAATGAGATATTTTGTGGCTTCAATAGGAAATATTTAACAAAAAAGCAATATCTTTACTCCGTTAATATCTAATGCCCCCACTATGATCTTAAATTTGACAGGAAAGATAGCCCCGATAGCATGTGGATTGCTATGTTGCTGTAGTATGGTTTATGCTCAAGGTAATGACACTTCGGAAGTCATGCTACTGGATACCGGTTGGGAATTTTCTCAATCAGGGACTGAAAAGTGGATGCCAGCCACAGTTCCTGGTACGGTTCATCAGGACCTGATCAGTCATGAATTACTGCCGAATCCTTTTTATGGGATGAATGAAAAGAAAATTCAATGGGTGGAGAATGAGGACTGGGAATATAGAACCTCCTTTATAGTCTCCGAAGAGCAATTGAATCGTGACGGAATCCAACTTATTTTTGAAGGTCTTGATACCTATGCAGACGTATATCTCAACGGCTCATTATTGCTGAAGGCTGATAATATGTTTGTGGGATATACACTTCCTGTAAAATCAGTGTTGCGGAAGGGCGAGAATCACTTATATATTTATTTCCATTCACCTATCCGGCAAACGTTGCCGCAATATGCTTCCAATGGCTTTAATTATCCAGCGGATAACGATCATCACGAGAAACATCTTAGTGTGTTCAGCCGTAAGGCTCCGTATAGTTACGGTTGGGACTGGGGCATCCGAATGGTGACAAGTGGTGTTTGGCGCCCGGTTACTCTTCGTTTTTACGACATAGCTACCATATCCGACTACCATGTCAGACAATTATCGCTGACAGATGAAAACGCTCGTCTGTCTAATGAACTGATTGTTAATCAGATTGTTCCTCAGAAAACTCCGGCTGAAGTAAGGGTCAATGTATCGTTGAATGGAACTACCATTACAGAAGTAAAACAGCAGGTGACACTGCAACCCGGGATAAATCATATCACTCTTCCTACTGAAGTGACGAATCCTGTACGATGGATGCCTAATGGTTGGGGAACTCCGACTCTGTATGATTTCTCGGCTCAGATAGTTTGTGGAAATCGGATTGTTGCGGAACAATCTCATCGGATTGGTTTACGAACGATTCGTGTGGTAAATGAAAAAGATAAGGACGGAGAATCTTTTTATTTTGAAGTCAATGGCATACCGATGTTTGCCAAAGGAGCTAATTATATTCCTCAGGATGCACTGTTGCCTAATGTTACTACGGAACGCTATCAGACTTTGTTCCGTGACATGAAGGAAGCCAATATGAATATGGTTCGTATATGGGGTGGCGGGACATATGAGAATAATCTTTTCTATGACCTTGCCGATGAGAACGGGATACTTGTCTGGCAGGATTTTATGTTTGCGTGTACCCCTTATCCATCCGATCCTACTTTCCTGAAACGGGTAGAGGCGGAGGCTGTTTACAATATTCGTCGTCTTCGGAATCATGCCTCTTTGGCGATGTGGTGTGGTAATAATGAAATACTGGAAGCTCTGAAATATTGGGGCTTTGAGAAGAAATTTACTCCGGAGGTTTATCAAGGATTAATGCATGGTTATGATAAACTGTTCCGTGAGCTGTTGCCTTCAATGGTTAAAGAATTTGATTCGGATCGTTTTTATGTGCACAGTTCGCCCTATCTCGCTAACTGGGGGCGTCCGGAATCATGGGGGATAGGAGACAGTCATAATTGGGGAGTCTGGTACGGAAAGAAGCCATTTGAGTCTTTAGATACCGATTTGCCGCGTTTTATGAGTGAATTTGGTTTCCAGTCATTTCCGGAAATGAAAACCATTGCTGCTTTTGCTGCTCCTGAAGATTATCAGATTGAGTCTGAAGTGATGAATGCGCATCAGAAGAGTAGTATTGGCAATTCGTTGATCCGTACTTATATGGAACGTGATTATATCATTCCCGAAAGTTTCGAGGATTTTGTGTATGTCGGATTAGTCTTGCAAGGACAGGGGATGCGGCATGGACTGGAAGCTCACAGACGCAATCGTCCTTATTGTATGGGGACATTGTATTGGCAGTTGAACGACAGTTGGCCGGTGGTATCCTGGTCAAGTATTGATTATTATGGTAATTGGAAGGCATTACATTATCAGGCAAAGCGTGCTTTTGCACCGATCTTGATCAATCCTATACAGCAGAATGACAGTTTGAGTGTTTTTCTAATTTCAGACCGGCTTGATACAATGGAGCAAATGACATTGGAAATGAAAGTCGTGGATTTTGATGGAAAAACGCTGGGTAAGAAGATACAAGTACATTCGTTGGAAGCTCCGGCAAATACTTCAAAATGTGTTTATCGTGCAAAACTGGATGGCTGGCTGACTCCCGAAGACTGCCGACGCAGCTTCTTGAAATTGATACTCAAAGATAAATCGGGACATCAGGTGGCTGAAAGCGTCCATTTTTTCAGAAAGACGAAAGATTTGCAACTTCCTCCGGCAGCAGTATCCTATCAAATGAAGCAGACGGATGGTAAATGTGAATTGACTCTCTTTTCATCAATGTTGGCAAAAGATCTTTTTATTGAGACTCCATTGCAGGGAGCCCGTTACAGTGACAACTTCTTTGATCTCTTACCCGGAGAACGTAAGAAAGTAATTATTACTTCTCCCCGGATAAAGAAGGGAGAAGAATTACCTGTCAATATCAAGCATATTCGAGAAACCTATAAATAAAACTAATTTATTAACTACTAACACCTAATTTTTATTTTATGAAACAACTCCTAAAATTAACAGGATGTGTGGCACTGGCAGGACTGATGAGCTCTTGTGACTCGGTACAAGAAGAAGCCAATTATCAGATTATCCCATTGCCACAAGAAATTGTAACATCGCAAGTAAACCCCTTTATTTTGAAAAGCGGTGTGAAAATCCTTTATCCGGAAGGAAATGAGAAGATGCAGCGTAATGCGCAATTTTTGGCTGATTATCTGAAGACTGCAACCGGAAAAGACTTTTCGATTGAAGCCGGAACTGAAGGTAAAAATGCTATAGTGCTGGCGTTAGGCTCAGAAGTAGAAAACCCTGAATCTTATCAGTTGAAAGTCACCGATCAAGGTGTCACGATAACTGCCCCTACAGAAGCCGGAGTTTTCTATGGTATTCAGACTTTGCGTAAATCATTGCCTATTGCTTTGGGTGCTGATGTAGCATTGCCTGCTGTTGAAATTAAGGATGCTCCTCGTTTCGGTTATCGTGGTGCACATTTCGATGTTAGCCGTCATTTCTTCACAATTGATGAAGTGAAGACTTATATTGATATGCTGGCTTTGCACAACATGAACCGTTTGCACTGGCATATCACTGACGACCAGGGATGGCGTCTGGAAATCAAGAAATATCCGAAGTTGACGGAAATAGGTTCTCAAAGATCGGGAACGGTCATCGGACGTAACTCCGGTGAATATGACAATACACCCTATGGTGGATTCTATACACAGGAACAGGCTAAGGAAATTGTAGATTATGCCGCAGAACGTTATATCACTGTTGTTCCTGAGATCGACCTTCCGGGACACATGCTGGCTGCCCTTGCCGCTTATCCGGAATTGGGTTGTACCGGTGGACCGTATGAAGTTTGGAGACAATGGGGAGTGGCCGATGATGTACTTTGTGCTGGCAACGATCAGGTTCTGAAATTCCTGGAAGATGTATATGGTGAATTGATTGAAATCTTCCCTTCAGAGTATATCCATGTAGGTGGTGACGAATGTCCGAAGGTAAGATGGGAGAAATGTCCGAAATGTCAGGCACGTATCAAAGCGTTAGGCTTGAAATCGGATAAGAATCATACTAAGGAAGAACGTTTGCAGAGTTTTGTTATCAATCATATAGAGAAGTTCCTGAATGATCACGGACGTCAGATTATCGGTTGGGATGAGATTCTCGAAGGCGGACTTGCTCCTAATGCAACAGTTATGTCATGGCGTGGCGAAAGTGGAGGTATTGAAGCTGCCAAGCAGAAACATGATGTGATCATGACCCCGAACACTTATCTGTATTTTGATTATTATCAGGCTAAAGATACTGAGAATGAACCTTTCGGTATCGGAGGTTATTTGCCGATGGAAAGAGTGTACAGCTATGAGCCGATGCCGGCTTCCCTTACTCCGGAAGAACAGCAGTATATAAAAGGTGTACAGGCCAATCTCTGGACAGAGTATATTGCTACTTTCTCTCATGCTCAATATATGGTCTTGCCTCGTTGGGCTGCTTTGTGTGAAGTCCAGTGGTCAACACCTAATAAGAAGAACTACGAAGATTTCTTGTCTCGTCTTCCACGACTGATTAAGTGGTATGATGCAGAAGGATATAATTATGCAAAGCACGTATTTGATGTAAAAGCAGAATTTACTCCGAATCCGGCTGATGGTACTTTAGACATTACACTTACTACAATTGATAATGCACCAATCCACTACACGCTAGATGGTACAGAGCCGACGAGTACTTCTCCCGTTTATGATGGTGCTTTGAAGATTAAGGAAAATGCAGACTTCTCGGCTATAGCTATTCGCCCTACTGGCAATAGTCGTGTCGTTTCTGAGAAAATCGATTTCAGTAAATCAAGCATGAAGCCGATTGTTGCTAATCAGCCGGTGAATAAACAATATGAGTTCAAAGGTGTCTCTACGTTGGTAGATGGCTTGAAAGGAAATGGTAACTATAAAACCGGACGCTGGATTGCATTTAGAGGAAATGATATGGATGTGACTATTGATCTCAAACAACCAACAGAGATTTCAAGCGTTGCCATTTCTACTTGCGTAGAGAAGGGAGATTGGGTTTTTGATACAAGAGGACTCTCTGTAGAAGTTTCAGAAGACGGCACAAACTTCACGAAAGTGGCATCTGAAGCTTATCCTGCAATGAAGAAAACTGATAAAAATGGTGTTTATGACCATAAACTAACATTTACACCTGTAACTGCACAATATGTGAAAGTTATAGCTTCACCCGAGAAAAGTATTCCGGAATGGCATGGTGGTAAGGGGTATCCAGGCTTTTTATTTGTAGACGAAATTACAATTAATTAATGAATATAAGAAAGAGATACACTAAAGTTTGTCTTTTCTTATGGGTAATCGGGATGTGTCTTTGTACACATCCCATAAATGCACAGTCCGTAATTCCTGTTCCCTTAAAGATGGAACAGGGTACGGGCTCTTTTTTACTCTCTGAAAAAACAAAGCTTTATACAAACTTACAAGGAGAAGAAGCTATTCTTCTGGGCAACTATCTGAAAACTGCATTACCTGTACAATTTAAGGAAGGGAAAAAGAAAGATAAACAGAATGTCTTGTCTTTATTGATAACAGAAAAGAAGCCTCAGTTGGTGTCACCGGAAAGTTATATTTTATCCGTTACTCCTGAACATATTCTGATTCAGGCTTTTTCCGGTGCTGGGTTGTTTTATGGGATTCAGACACTGTTGCAATTATCTCAGCCTTTGGGCACGGGCTATTCTATAGCTTCTGTTGAAGTACAGGATACCCCTCGTTTTGCTTATCGTGGGATGATGCTGGATGTCTCCCGTCACTTCTTCTCTAAAGAATTTGTGAAGAAACAGATAGACGCATTGGCATTTTATAAACTAAACCGTTTGCATTTGCATTTGACGGATGCGGCAGGATGGAGACTTGAAATAAAGAAATATCCTTTATTGACGGAATTTGCTGCCTGGCGTACAGATGCAAACTGGAAGAAGTGGTGGAATGGCGGACGGAAATATCTTCGTTTTGATGAGCCCGGTGCTTCCGGTGGTTATTATACTCAGGATGACATGAAGGAGATTATTGCATATGCGCAGCAGCATTATATCACAATCATTCCTGAAATCGAGATGCCTGCCCATTCAGAAGAAGTATTGGCTGCTTATCCACAACTCTCCTGTTCGGGTGAACCTTATAAAAACGCAGATTTTTGTGTTGGAAATGAAGAAACATTCACTTTCTTAGAAAATGTGCTTACTGAAGTAATGGAGCTTTTTCCATCGGAATATATTCATGTAGGAGGCGATGAGGCTGGTAAAGCGGCTTGGAAGACTTGTCCGAAATGTCAGAAAAGGATGCAGGATGAACATCTTTCTGATGTAGACGAACTACAAAGCTATCTGATTCATCGTATTGAACTGTTTCTGAATGCACATGGACGTAAGTTGCTGGGTTGGGATGAAATTCTTCAGGGTGGTCTGGCTCCTAATGCTACTGTAATGTCATGGCGTGGCGAAGAGGGAGGTATTGCTGCTGTCCGTTCCGGTCATCAGGCAGTTATGACTCCCGGTCAATATTGTTATTTGGATAGTTATCAGGATGCTCCGTATTCTCAGCCGGAAGCTATCGGAGGATATTTGCCATTGGAGAAGGTTTATTCATATAATCCGGTCTCAGATTCTTTAACTGTAGAACAGGCAAAACTTGTTTATGGTGTGCAGGCAAATCTATGGGCAGAATATATCCCCACTCCGGAGCATATGGAATATATGATTTATCCTCGTATCCTTGCTTTGGCAGAAGTGGCTTGGTCGACTCCCGAACGTAAATCATGGACAGACTTTCATAATCGTGCATTGAAAGCAGTTGATGATTTGCAAGCGAAAGGATATCATACTTTTGATCTTAAAAATGAGATAGGAAGTCGTCCGGAGTCTTTGAAGCCGATAAGTCATCTGGCTGTGGGGAAGAAGGCCATTTATAATGCTCCGTATAGTTCTCACTATCCTGCGCAGGGAAATACAGCTCTTACTGATGGTATTCGTGGCGACTGGACTTATGGAGATGGTTCCTGGCAAGGTTTTATCGATAAAAAGCGATTGGATGTTACCATTGATATGGGTACGGAAACTGCTGTCCATTCTGTTTCTGCCGATTTTATGCAAGTAGTAGGAGCAGAGGTCTTTTTGCCCGAGTCTGTCACTATTTCCATTTCTGATGATGGAACCAACTTCACAGAACTGAAACAATATACTTCCAAAGTAAATAAAGAAGAAGCTATTAAGTTTATTAGTGTTTCATGGGAAGGCAGTGCTGAAGGACGGTATATACGTTATCAGGCTCGTGCCGGAGAAGAGTTTGGCGGATGGATATTTACGGATGAAATAGTAGTGAAATAATCAGATGTATAATTTATGACTCTAAATATTAGATATTTATTAGGAATAGCCGTCCTTTTTTCTTTCTCTGTGATCAGTGCACAGGTACGAACCTCGTATACTTTTGAGAAAGGATGGAAATTTACACGTGAAGATAATGCTGATTTTATTCGGCCCGACTATAATGATATCAAGTGGCAATCTGTGGTAGTACCCCATGACTGGGCTATTTATGGACCTTTTGGTATAGATAATGACAGGCAATTGACAGCCATTGCACAAGACGGACAAAAAGAAGCGATGGAACATGCCGGACGTACAGGTGGTCTTCCTTTCGTCGGAGTGGGTTGGTATCGGCTGAATTTTGATGCTCCCTCTTTTGCCAAAGGGAAAAAGGCTACATTGATCTTTGACGGAGCTATGAGCCATGCTCGTGTGTATGTTAACGGTCAGGAGGCGGGTTATTGGCCCTATGGATACAATACCTTTTATCTGGATGTAACTCCCTATCTGAAAGAGGGGACAAAGAATACTTTAGCTGTTCGTCTGGAGAATGAGACAGAATCTTCCCGTTGGTATCCGGGAGCCGGACTTTACAGAAATGTACATCTGGTAGTAACGGAAGATGCTCATATTCCGACATGGGGTACACAGTTGACTACTCCGGTAGTGAAGGATGATTATGCGAAAGTGAATATAAAAACGACTTTGGTCGTACCTTCCGGAAAACAGTTTGATGCATACCGTATAGTGACTGAACTTAAAGATAAGGATGGAAAAGTGATAACTACTGATGAAAAACAAGGTTCCCGTTTTGATGATAATATCTTCAGTCAGGAACTTGTTGTTAGTCGTCCGGCTTTATGGAGCCCGGAAACTCCTGTTCTTTATCAGGCTGTCTCTAAAGTCTATGAAGGCAATATACTGAAGGATGAATATACAACATCTTTCGGTATTCGTACTATTGAGGTCATTCCCAATAAGGGCTTTTTCTTAAATGGAAAGAGAACTTCATTCAAAGGCGTATGCAATCATCATGATCTCGGCCCCTTGGGAGGCGCTGTGAATGATGCTGCTATTCGTCGTCAGATTCGTATTTTGAAAGATATGGGTTGTAATGCGATTCGTACTTCTCATAATATGCCTGCTCCTGAGTTAATCAGAGCTTGTGATGAGATGGGAATGATGGTGATGGCGGAATCGTTTGATGAATGGAAGGCTATGAAGGTTAAGAACGGCTATCGTCATGTTTTTGACGAATGGGCAGTAAAGGATTTGACGAACTTGTTACGTCATTATCGTAATAATCCGAGTGTGGTGATGTGGTGCATCGGAAATGAGGTTCCCGAACAATGGGATGGAAATAAAGGACCTAAGATGTCTTATTTTCTACAGGAACTTTGTCATCGTGAAGATCCGACACGTCCTGTCACACAGGGGATGGATGCACCGGATGCTGTGGTCAATAATAATATGGCGGCAGTAATGGATATTGCGGGATTTAATTATAGACCACATAAATATCAGGAGAATTATAAAAAACTTCCTCAACAGATAGTCTTGGGTAGTGAGACGGCTTCTACGGTTAGTTCCCGTGGAGTATATAAATTCCCTGTTACCCGCCAATGGATGAAGAAATATGACGATCACCAGTCTTCCTCTTATGATGTGGAGTCTTGTTCATGGTCCAATCTGCCTGAAGATGATTTTATTCAACATGAGGACTTGCCTTATTGTATAGGAGAGTTTGTTTGGACAGGATTCGATTATCTGGGTGAACCGACTCCCTATTATACAGATTGGCCCAGTCATTCTTCACTGTTTGGAATTATCGATTTAGCAGGGCTGCCCAAAGACCGTTATTATCTCTATCGCAGTCACTGGAATAAAGAACAGGAAACACTTCACATTCTTCCTCACTGGAATTGGGAAGGACGCGAGGGAGAGATAACTCCTGTCTTTGTATATACCAACTATCCTTCAGCCGAATTATTCATCAACGGAAAGAGCCAAGGGAAACGTACCAAAGACCTTTCTGTAACCATTGATAATAGTGCTGACTCTGTTTCCATCATGAACTTGAAACGTCAGAGCCGTTACCGCCTGATGTGGATGGATACAAAATATGAGCCAGGCACGGTGAAAGTCGTGGCTTATAATGCTGACGGGAAAGCTGTAGCTGAAAAAGAACTCCATACAGCCGGTAAACCGGATCATATTGAATTGGTAGCTGATCGTAATGTAATCAAGGCGGATGGAAAAGATCTATCTTTTGTGACAGTGCGAGTGGTAGATAGAGACGGTAATTTGTGTCCGGATGCCTCACATGAAATCAGTTTCAAAGTGAAGGGAGAGGGTAGTTACCGTGCAGGAGCTAATGGTAATGCAGCTTCCTTGGAATCTTTCCAGCATCCGAAGATGAAAGTCTTCAGCGGTATGATGACTGCTATTGTATCTTCGAAAGAGCAACCGGGCAAGATAACCCTTGAAGCTACGGGCAAAGGCTTGAAAAAAGGAACTTTGATCATTGAAAGCCGTCAGGAAGCTAAGAAGTAAGAAATATCGTTGTAATATATGTAATTCCTCTAAGTGTTTCATTGCGATACACTTAGAGGGATTTTTGTTTAAGCAGGCAGGAGTTTAACATCTTTGCAGGCAAAATAAAAGCTGTAAAAGTATGTTCTTTTATTAAATTGTATTACTTTTGCATCGTTTTAGTACTGTATCCGTTTCTCTATGAACCTTGGTTCTTATATGGAGATAAGATAAAAAGGCTAAATCCTTAAGAGATGCGCTACTGCTTCATAAATGGATTTCATTTGTGAAAGTCAGGGCGCTTTTGTCTTTTAAGTAAGTGATGAAATAAAAAACAAGGGGTAATGGGTGATAATGAATGATTTGGACAAAGAACGACAAACAGAGGGAAGGAAGGCATGGTATGCTGTACAAACCTTCTATTGTAAAGAAGAACATTTGGGGAAATATTTGGAAAAAAAAGGGGTAAATTATTTTATTCCGATGCGATATGTCGAGCATGAGACGCTTGATGGTAAAAAGCATCGGAAACTGACTCCAGCTGTACACAATCTGCTGTTTATCGAGAAAGAATTTACGGAAAAAGAACTATTAGAAAGGGTAAAAGATTGTACTATACCTTTTTTGCTTGTTCGTGACCGGAGTACACGGCGGTGTTATGAGATTCCAGACTGTGAGATGTTGGAATTCCGTGCCGTATGCGATCCTAATTATAAAGGAACTCTTTATGTCGATACAGTAACAGCAGAAGCCCGTCCCGGACAAGCAGTTCGGGTGATCCGTGGCCCGTTTGCCGGACTTGAAGGCAAACTTACGCAATACAAGAAGAGCTATTACGTGGTTGTTACGTTAGCTACTATCGGCGTCATGCTACATATTCCCAAGTGGTATTGCGAAAAAATCAACTAATCATAACATTACGATCATCTGCTCAACACCTTGTTGTCGGACACTTCATGTCTGACCTTTAGAACTATTTTTTTTAATCTCGGAAGGTAATCTATTTTTTTAATAAAATATTCAATTTTTTGAGTGGAAGGATATATACCCTGCCACTCAAATCTTGAGTACTAATAACAAATCAATGAAAGGAATTGTTTTAGCCGGTGGTTCAGGTACTCGTTTGTATCCGATCACAAAAGGAGTGAGCAAACAACTGCTCCCTATCTTTGATAAGCCAATGATTTATTATCCTATTTCGGTATTGATGTTGGCTGGTATACGTGAGATTCTGATAATTTCTACTCCTTATGATCTTCCGGGCTTTAAACGTCTTTTAGGAGATGGCTCTGATTATGGTGTACGTTTTGAATATGCAGAGCAACCTTCTCCGGATGGATTGGCTCAAGCATTTATTATCGGAGAAGAATTTATCGGTAACGATTCTGTTTGTCTGGTACTAGGTGATAATATTTTCTATGGTCAGGGTTTCACCCGTATGCTGCAAGAAGCTGTGTATACTGCAGAAGAAGAGAATAAAGCTACTGTTTTTGGATACTGGGTTGCCGATCCTGAACGTTATGGTGTTGCTGAATTTGATAAAATGGGGAATGTTCTGAGTATAGAAGAAAAACCTATTCAGCCAAAATCTAATTATGCAGTAGTCGGTCTTTATTTCTATCCTAATAAAGTGGTGGAAGTAGCTAAAAATATCACACCATCTTCGCGTGGTGAATTAGAGATTACGACAGTGAATCAGCAATTCCTGAATGATCAGGAACTTAAAGTGCAGCTACTTGGCCGTGGATTCGCTTGGTTGGATACAGGAACCCATGATTCTTTATCCGAAGCCAGTACTTTTATTGAAGTTATAGAGAAACGTCAAGGCTTGAAAGTCGCTTGTTTAGAAGGTATTGCCTTACGTCATGGATGGATTACTGCTGATAAGATGCGTGAGCTGGCCAAGCCTATGCTGAAGAATCAGTATGGGCAATACTTGCTTAAAGTCATTAATGAATTAAAAATGAGTTGTTTATAACCTATAATTGTTCTGATAAGCATAATTAAAATAATTATATAGATGCAAACTTCAGTTTTAATGATTAACCTGTATATGGCAAAAGAGAAAATGTATGTGATTGGTTGTACGTCATCGATCATGCGCGTGCTATTGATGTGATATTTCATAATGGGGGAGATAGCCAAAACTTATACCATACATTAGATTAGTACCAAATAATAATGACAGAACATTCTAGTAATAATAAGCGAATAGCTAAGAATACATTATTGCTATATATCCGTATGATGTTTACAATGGCAGTGGCGTTGTTTACGAGTCGTGTGGTGTTAAATGCACTTGGAATTAGTGATTTTGGTATTTACAATGTTGTTGGTGGATTTATAGCAATGTTTACTGTACTAAGTGGTAGCTTTTCTAATGCAATTACGCGTTTTATAACTTTTGAGTTAGGTAAGAAAGATTCTCAAAGGTTAAATGCTGTATTTTGTACAGGCGTTAATATTCAGTTGATAATGTCTGTGGTAATTGTTATTGCGGCAGAAATTATAGGTCTGTGGTTTTTGAATTATCACATGAGTATTCCTGATGACAGATTGAATGCTGCTCATTGGGTGTTACAATGTGCTATTGGCGCTTTTGTTTTAAACTTGATAAGTGTTCCATTCAATGCTGAGATTATAGCTCACGAAGAAATGGGGGCTTATGCTGTGATTAGTATTGTTAATGCAGTTCTGCAGTTAATTATTGCATATATGCTGTACTTGTCGCCATTAGACAAGTTGAAAACATATGCGGTATTATATTTGGTTGTTGCATTTATTATTCGTATAATATATGGTATTTATTGCAGGCGTAAGTTTGAAGAATGTACCTATTATTTACTTCTTGATAAAGACTTGTTTTCCGAAATGGGTAAATTTGCTGGTTGGAACTTTCTAGGTTCATCAGCTTTTATGCTGAACACGCAAGGCGTAAATATGCTGATGAATATTTATTTCGGTGTGGCAGCAAACGCAGCTCGTGGTATTGCCGTACAAGTTGATTCGGCAGTAAAATCTTTCGCCAATAGTTTTACTACAGCAATTAATCCTCAGATAACGAAATCTTATTCTGCGGGAGAATTAGATTATATGTACCAATTGGTTTGTCGTGGAGCAAAGTTTAGTGCATTTCTATTTCTGTTTATTGCGGTGCCTATTGTGCTTGAAACACCGACAATACTGAAAATTTGGCTTAAAACTGTTCCAGAATATACGATTGTGTTTGTAAGGCTGATAGTGTTTTCTTCATTTGTAGATTCTTTATTAGGAAATTCATTTTGGACTGCTATTATGGCGACTGGTAAGATAAAAGGCTATCAGATAGTCATAGCAATTGTCGGAGTTATGGTTTTTCCTTTTTCATGGTTATGTTTTGAATTTGGTTGTGGTCCTGAATCTACTTATATTGTATACATAATTATTTATTGTATAGCATTGCTGGTTCGTTTGTATTTTATGAAAGTACTATTATATATGCCATTGAGTTATTTCTTTAGAGATGTATTGGGACGTGTAGCTGGTGTTATGTTATTAACATTTATAATCCCATTACCATTACTTTTTGTTTTAGACAGTGGTTGGATTAGATTATCTGTTGTTTGTTTGTGCAGTTTGCTTGTAACATCTACCGTTGTTTATACAATAGGTCTCACACAGAGCGAGAAAGTTACTATTACGTCCAAGTTAAAGAAAATCGTACAGAGGTTTTCATAAGAATGTAATTTTAGCAAAAATCTTAAAACGGAATATATGATTTTAAATGTGAAAAATGGCATTTCATGAATAATCAAAGATTAAAAATTTTATTATTGGGCGGAACTGGGGCGATGGGAGTACATCTTTCGAAGATATTGAATAATCAAGGGGAGGATGTGTATGTGACTACACGTAGAGAACGTAAAGGTATGGGAATTACTTATATACAGGGTAATGCACATGAAAACGCTTTCTTAAGTGATATTTTGCAAAAGTATCATTTTGATGTACTTATTGATTTTATGATTTATAATACATCAGAGTTTGCAGATAGAGTGGATTTGCTGTTATCTTCCGTAGGACAATATATTTTTTTGTCGAGTTCCAGAGTTTATGCCGATTCGCAAACTCCTATAACGGAAAATTCTCCGCGTCTTTTAGATGTATATAAAGAAGAAGAATATCTCAAAACAGATGAATATGCTCTTAGTAAGGCGCGGCAAGAAGATATTCTTCACAGATCTGGAAAAAATAATTGGACAGTTATTCGTCCGTATATTACATATAGTGAAATTCGTTTGCAATTAGGTGTGTTAGAAAAAGAATTATGGCTTTATCGTGCTTTGAATGGACGAACAATCGTTTTTTCAAAGGATATCGCAGAAAAAAGTACTACGCTTACATATGGGTATGATGTAGCATTGGGAATAGCATCAATAATCGGTAAAGAAACAGCATTAGGGGAGGCATTCCATATAACATCAGATGAAAGTCATACATGGAAGGAAATATTGGAACTTTATCTTGATACTGTAGAAAAGAGAATTGGGGTGCGCCCTAAATTGCTGTTACTTGATAAAAGTCCACGTTTAGAATGGGCGGGTGCAAAATGGCAGGTTGTGGTGGATAGATATTATAACAGACGTTTTGACAATAGTAAAATAAAACAATATATAGATACATCGCAGTTTGTGCTGACAAAAAAAGGGCTTATATCTTGTCTCGAATCTTTTCTTAGTAATCCTCAATTTAGAAATATCGAATGGGGCATGCAGGCTGTATATGATAGAATGACTGGAGAATGGGCACCGATTAATGAAATCTCTACAATGAAAGATTATATAAAGTATTTGCTCCGAAGAACAGTGATGCCAAGAAATAAATAAAAATCAATCTAAATATCAGAAAATATGAAAGAGTATTACTCCATAGAGCGTAATGTACAGATTGTTATTGCTTTGCTAAAAGCTTATAATATAAAAAAAATTGTAGCAAGCCCAGGTTCTAGCAATATACCTTTTGTGTACAGCGCCCAGAATGATTCCTATTTTGAAATGTATTCATGTGTTGATGAACGTTCGGCAGCGTATATGGCCTGTGGACTTTCTGCAGAGTCAGGTGAACCTGTTGTACTGACTTGTACTGGTGCTACTGCATCCCGCAACTATTTTTCTGGTTTAACAGAAGCTTTTTATCGTAGGCTTCCGATTCTGGCCTTGACTTCAACACGACCATTGTCATGCATAGGTAACCATGTAGCTCAAGTTATTGACCGTACAATAGTTCCAAATGATATTGTAAAACTTAGTGTTTTTGCTCCTCTTGTGAAAGATAGCAATGATGAATGGGACTGCCAATTGAAAGTGAACAGAGCGTTAATTACTTTAAAGAAAGACGGAGGTGGTCCTGTACATATCAATTTGGAAACGAATAGTAGTTTTGACTTTTCTGTACGGACAATAAAAGGTGTACATGCTATACAATATATTACGATACGTGATACTTTTCCTGCGTTACCCAAGGGACGTATTGCAATTTTTATAGGATCACATATAGCTTTTACGGAAGAACTTACCACAGCAATAGATGCTTTCTGTGAGAACAACAATGGAGTGGTGTATTGTGATCAAACGAGTAATTATCGAGGAAAGTACAGAATAATGTCTTCCTTGTTAGGATGTCAAGATAAGTTTAAGAGCGTCGTTTGTAACATGGATTTACTCATTTATATTGGTGACATTTGTGGTGCTTATGAATCAGTTCTACTTATGCCCAAAGCAAAGACCGTTTGGCGTGTAAGCGAAGATGGTATTATTCGTGATCCTTCGCATAACCTGTCAAAGATGTTTTATATGCATGAAGTAGAGTTCTTTAGTCATTATATTGAAAAACAGACAAAAGAAAAAGAATTATCCTTTTATAAGGAATGTAAGCAGGACTACAATCATCTCTATTCACAGATACCGGCAGATATGCCATTTTCGAATATTTGGTTGGCGTATTCATTAGCACCACATATACCGAAAGATAGTGTAATGCATTATGCTATCTTGAATTCATTACGCGCATGGAATTTCTTTGAAACACCCCATACGGTCAGAGGATATAGTAATGTAGGTGGATTTGGAATTGATGGTAATATTTCTGCGCTAATTGGTGCTTCACTATGCGATAAAAATAGATTGTATTTTGGTATTGTAGGTGACTTGGCATTTTTCTATGATATGAATGTACTAGGTAACAGACATGTTGGAAACAATGTCAGAATATTGCTTGTAAATAATGGAAAAGGTATGGAATTTCGGAATTACACTCATCCGGTATCACGCTTTAGCGATACAATGGTAGATCAATATATGGCAGGAGGGGGGCATTTTGGACAGAAATCAATATCGTTAGTGCGGCATTATTCTGAGAATCTTGGATATGAATATATGACTGCCTCTAATAAGGATGATTTTAATAAAAATATGGAGCGTTTTCTTATTCCTGAAATTACAGATAAGCCTATGATTTTTGAAGTGTTTACAGAACAGGATGACGAAAATGAAGCTTTACGCATAGTAAGGAATTTGGAAAAATCTGCGGATAAGATTGTGGAAAGTTTTGCAAAGAAGTTGATTATCAGTACAGCTGGGAAAGAAGGATTTGAGAAAGTAAAAAAAGTCATTAGAAGTAGATAATAATGAGAATTGGTGTGTTGACATTTTATCGTGTAGCAAATTTTGGAGCTAATTTGCAGGCACTATCTACCTATAGTTATTTTTGTAAACATGGGCATGAAGTAATATTTCTGGAATATATATCTCCTCAGACTAGATGGTTGAGGCTAATTTCACGTTACAAAAGTCTTATTAAAACGAAACGTAGTCACCTTCAGTTGACGGAACATCTGAAGTTTATAGATAATAATCTGAAAAAACAGGTATTACATTTGCTTAATGCTAATCAAGTGAAAAACGCTATAAAAAAAAATAGTATTGACGCTGTGGTAATAGGTTCTGATGCTGTGGTGCAGCATTGGCCATTATTTTCAACATTAAAATTGGGTAAGCGTCGTCCGTACTGGATAGAACCATTGCCTTCAGAACGTCGTTACCCCAATCCTTTTTGGGGATATGGTTTTTCTGATAATGTACCTACGGTCATGATGTCTGTGTCATCACAGAATAGCAAATATCAGAAATTTAGTAAATATATGCTTAAGCGTATGAGCCAAAGTTTGAATAGGTTGAAATATATTTCGGTGCGGGATGCTTGGACTAAAAACATGATGCTTGCTGCAGATTCGGAACTTTCGATTGACATTACTCCGGACCCAGTTTTTGCTCTCAATCAAAATGTGGGGGAAAAAATACCTTCCGAAGAGGATATTCGTAAGCGTTTTATTCTTCCCGATAAATATGTATTGATAGGAATGCGCGCTCAGACCTTGTCGATGCCTTTTCTTAAAAGTTTAAATGATGCTATGAGAATGGATGGTAAAGAGTGCGTTGCTTTTCCGATAGATGGAGCAATGGCATTTAGTCATCCTTTTAAACATTCGATTTCTATACCACTATCTCCACTTGATTGGTATGCGTTGATTAAATATTCGGCAGGATATATCGGAAGTAATATGCACCCTATCGTATCTAGTTTGGCCAATGGTGTTCCTTGTTATAGTTTGGATAATTGGGGAAGTACAGATTTCTGGGGAAAAAAGGAAAACAATGCTAGTAGCAAAGTATTCGATATTTTAAAACAATATGGGTTAGAAAATAATTGGACTCAAATAGAAAATAATGTATGTAATGTTACTGTTGATGAAATAGTTAAGAGACTCAATGAATATCCAATTAAACAGGTCGTTACAATTACAGAAGCAAGATATGAAAAATATGAAAAAATGATGGAGGATATAATCGAGTCCTTGTCTGTCAAATAAGTATATTCAGAATCTTTTGAATATTAAAAATGAAAAGTTACAATACTCTTGGAATTATAAAGAAAGCTATCACTATATATATGCTATTTTGTATAGTTATTGAATGTATAGCTTTTCCCGCTCTAGAAAATCTTTTTGGTTGTGTAGTACTATTATATGGGTGGATGCTTATAAGCCGAACGGTTTTGAAAATAGATTTTTTATATCAATATTTTATACCATTTGTTACGATTTTCTTTTATGGCATTTGCTTCTTTGCCTTACCATTAGGTGTGACATTGATAGAAGGTAAACCCGTAACTTTCCGTTTTAATGTACCATATATTACATTTCTCAATTTGATGCTTAATGTAACAACTATTGTGTTGGCGTTTCATACTTGTCGACGAATATACAAAGAAGGATGGCTTTTAGGTATATGGAAAAAGCTGGGGTATTTTAAAGCTCCAACAGAAGCTCAAATATGGACTATGGCTGGTGTGGGGATTCTTGCCCTGCTATACAATATTACTATTCAAGGAACGGACATGATGGAAGCTGAGAATAAGGGTGCTTTTGGTCAGATGATGAGCCAAATAACGACATTTGCAATACTTCCTATAGCTATGCTTTTTCCTAAATATTATGGGAGGAAAAACAACGATATTCCTCGTACTTCATTGATTCTTTATTTTTCTTTTATCGTTTTTTTAGCAATTGTTACTACCAAAAGAACATTAATGTTTACTGGTATTGTTTCATGGGGGCTGATGACTTTTTTGGTAGTCTTGCTTGAAAATAAAAGACTGTTTAAAGCCAAAACAAATATATTGATAATTCTTGGATTATATTTGGCAACAGGACCAGTTGCAGATATGGCTACAGCTATGATCTTGAATAGGCAATCGGCATATTCAAGCAAAGCAGGGGAAACGCTTTCTAATATTTGGGAACTTTACTCAGATAAAGAGAAATTACACACTGCTTATAATATGGCATCTTTGTCTAATTCAGACAATGGAGGAGATAATTTCTATGCTTGGAGTGAATATTATGTAGATAATATTTTATTAGATAGAATATGTAATCTTCGAACTCAAGACTTGACACTCGATTATGCCACTAAATTGGGTTATGACAATCCGAAAATGCATAAATATGCTGAGAATTTCTTTATGTTTCAAATACCTACACCTATTTTGGATATTTTCGGGTATAAAACTAATAAATTTGAGAACAATTATACACCTGGTGATTTACTGTCTACAGAGGGGCTAGGTCTTAAAAATATGTATAAAGGATTTCGTGTAGCAGGGGATTCAGGTGTAGGGCTTTATTGGATGGGATATTCTTATTACATTTTCGCATTTTTTATATACGTATTAGTTTTCTACTTTTTTTCTTCGTTGGTTTCTACGAGGATACAGTTTATTATTCCTATTCCCATAATAATTGCTTTAGTTAAGTATATGACTTACTTTAATAATTCTACCGGCATCTTTAGAAGTCTAAATCTGATTCTAAGAAATGGAATACAAGACATTTTATTGTATGTGATATTATTTGGCGTAATTCGATTAATAATTCGTAAATAGATTGTAGTAAAAAAATATGGTAATATGAAATATGGAATAATACAACCAACATACGCTATAACAAATAACAGTGGTGTAATGGTTCAGTGTAAAATGTGGGCGGAAGGTTTAAGAAATCTGGGACACGAAGTCTCGTTAATAAACTTTTGGGATAGAAATGACTGGAAAAGTTTTGATGCGATTATTGTAGTAAGTTTCTCATTAGGATTAAGAGTTTTAATTAAAGATTTATTTAAAAATAATACTAACTTAATTATGGCTCCCATTATTGATCCTAACATACCAGCTTGGCGTTATAAATTTTATTGTAAGTGGTGGGGAAATCAAAAATATTTAGGATTGACATCACGATTCCATGATTTATGGTTGTCTAAAGATTGCTTCAAACTTTGGTTAGTTCGTTCTGAAGAAGAACGTCATTATACTAATTACTGTCTGGAACGCCCACAGGAGATAATAAAGAAGATTCCTTTACATTTTCGTATTCCACCCATCGCAGAAATGCCCTTCAAAGAAAAATTCTGTTTCCACGTTAGTCGTTTGGCTTCTGCTAATAAAAATGTTCCGCTACTTATTGAAGCTGCAAAGAGATATGGTTTTAATTTGAAATTAGCAGGTTATCTTCATGGAGCATCAGAACAAGACTGGCTTAAAAAACTTATAGGTAATGCTGAAAATATAGAATATGTTGGTGAGGTATCGGAGCAGGAACTTTGGGACTTATATAAGCGTGCTAGAGTTTTTGCATTACCATCACTTCAAGAAGGTGTTGGAATGGTCGCTTTGGAAGCGGCGGCATACGGGTGTGAGATCGTTTTAACCAACTATGGTGCACCTAAAGAATATTATGATGGTCGTGCTGTGTTGGTGGATCCTATGAATATAGATGAAATAGGAGAGGCCATAATGACTGCGATGGATAAAGATTATGCTCAACCCGAATTGATGTGTTACATGAATGAAAACTATTCAGAAGAGGCCTGTTGCAAATTACTTGATAAATATATTCAGGAGGCTATATCTCAAGAATAGTTTTCTGAATATGTGTCACAATTAATAATTTGTTTGAAAATAATTTCTTCAATAGCTTTTTATAAGAGTCGTAATTTTATTCCAATAAGAATGAATAAACCTACTATTTCAATAATTGTTCCCTGCTATAACGTCGAAGAATTTCTCAACGAAACGATCGAATGTATTCTGAATCAGACCTATCAGGATTGGGAATTACTATTGGTGGATGATGGTTCTAGAGACCTTACTCCTAGGATATGTGATGATTATGCAAAAAAAGATAGTCGAATTAAAGTAATTCATAAACAGAATGGTGGACTTGTATCAGCCCGTAATACCGGATATGATGCGGCAACAGGTGATTGGCATATGTATCTAGATGGTGATGACTGGATAGACATGGATACTTGTGAGAAACTGATATCCTATCTTTCAAGGCATACAGATGTAGATATTGTATTTTGGAAATGTATTCAAGAACTGGGTGATATTTCCATCAAAGGAAAATGGGAGTGGATATGTTCAGAACAAGAGCATATTTACATTGAGGATGAATGTCATGATTTAGCCAGGCATACTCTTATTTATAAAAGTGGCATTGCAACAGCTTACTGTAAACTGATACGGACTGATTATGCAAAAAAGAATAGGATAAGGCATGACGACCGCTTGAAACAGGGAGCTGAAGGGTTGGAATTTTCCTTGCGCTCGTTTTATCATGCAAAGAAAGCTCTTTTTGTGAATGAATATTTTAACCATTATCGTTATAATCCTAACTCTATCTCGAAGAAGGTGGATGAAAGAAATACTAGGTATTTAATGGATTGCTTTGATGTGATTCAAGAAGATATCAAGATGTTTTCAGATAAAGATATATTTATAGAACCGCTATACCAGCGAGTGGCTTATGTGGTTTTAGCTATAGCAATGAATACTTATTTCCATCCTGAGAATAAGGATTCTGTATTTAAGAAGATTAATAAGTTTGTAAAAGTAATTGAAGAGAACGATTTATTTTCGACTTCTGTCTTTAAGTGCACTACTACGGGAATGGATAAACAACGTAAGTTGACACTAATGTTCATTAGACTACATATATATTTTATGCTTCCCGTCATCGGTTGGCTAAAGCAATATTATTTAAAAAGAGGAAAGTATAATTATTGACATATCATTATGACTAATAAAAAGTTAGCCCTTATTACTTGCTATTTTCAACCCAATTATGGCAGTCAGTTGCAAGCGTATGCCACACAGTTGCTATTTGATAAGATGAAAGTAGAAAATGAAACAATCTGTATTAATGGGTTGCAAAGTGAGATTAATAAAGCGAAATATCGCTATTTTTTAAGTAGAATATGGGATGTTAATACAGTAATGGATAAATGGGCTACTGTCAAAAAACTACTGGCTGCTCATACTAAAGGAAATGAATATCGTAACAACATAGCTTTACGCAAAGATATGTTTAATAATTTCAGTCAAACTAAATTTCATATATCCAAGGTTTATAACTCGAAACGGGAGCTTACTAATGCTGCACACCAATATGCAGCTTTTGTGGTAGGCAG
This sequence comes from uncultured Bacteroides sp., assembly GCA_947038155.1. Lineage (GTDB taxonomy): Bacteria > Bacteroidota > Bacteroidia > Bacteroidales > Bacteroidaceae > Bacteroides. Next base: position 27,564 of record CAMQVH010000009.1, read on the forward strand.
TGACCAGTTGTGGCTACCTTCAAACATTGAAGCTGATTACTATACATTAAATTTTGTACCAGATAATGTGTCTAAGATAGCTTTATCTACTAGTTTTGGTATATCAAAGCTTCCTAAGCGGCAGGCGCAGAAAGCTGCTAAATTCTTGAAACGTTTAGATTTTTGCTCTGTACGTGAATTGAGCGGACAGAAAATTGTGAAAGATCTTACTGGAAGAGATGTGCCTGTGGTTTGTGACCCGACTATCCTTTTCACTGCCGAGGAATGGGGTTGCATCACGGAAAATGAACGTTTCATTAAGGAACCTTATCTGTTCTGTTATTTTCTTGGTAACAATCCAGAGCAGAGGGAGTTTGTGAAACGTTTTAAGGATAAAACTGGTTATAAGATTGTGCAGTTACAACATTGTGACGAGTATATAAAAAGTGATGTGGAATTTCCTGATTACACTCCCTATAATGTTGGACCTGCCGAATTTGTACAGTTGATTAGAGATGCAGAGTATGTGTTTACGGATTCGTTTCATGCATCCGTATTCTCTCTTTTGTATGAGAAACGTTTTTTTACTTTTAGGCGGTATAATAATGACAGTATTGTTTCTACCAATGGCCGTTTGTATTCGTTGCTATCAATGGTGGGACTGGAGGAGAGACTTTTAAAGGCAGACGAAGACGTGGAGAAATGTATGTTGATGTCGATTGACTATAAAAATGTGCATATAAAATTGGCGGCATTAAGGGAATTTACAAAGCGGTACATAAAAGGTGCTTTGTCACAATTGGGTATAACTTATGATAACTATTAAAGACAAAAGGGAATGTTGTGGCTGTTCGGCTTGTGCATCTGTATGTCCGAAACGTTGCATAACTATGTGTGAAGACAATGAGGGTTTCCTTTACCCATTTGTGGATACGGATATATGTATAGAGTGCGGATTGTGCGAGAATATTTGTCCTGTGATTCATGCACAGCCAGATGAGAAGAAGGAGCAGAAAGCTTACTTAGTACAGCACAAAAATGCGCAAGTATTACGTGAGAGTACTTCAGGTGGAGCGTTTACGGCTATTGCTAAATGGGTACTTGATAGAGGAGGTATGGTTTGTGGTGCAGGTTTTGACGCTGATTTTGAAGTGGTACATCAATGGGCAGACTGTTATGAAAACTTGAAGAAGTTTCGTAATAGTAAATATGTACAAAGTAGAATAGGCGATACCTACAGGCAGACGAAGCAGTTTCTTATGGAAGGAAGATATGTCTTGTTCAGTGGTACTCCTTGTCAGTTAGAAGGATTGTTTTCCTTTTTAAGGAAATCTTATGAGAAGTTAGTTACGGTGGATGTAGTCTGTCATGCTTGCCCTTCTCCATTGGTTTATCGAAAATATCTGGAAGTACAAAAGAAGAAGATTGGTTCTGAGTTTACAAATGTTTTGTTTAGAGACAAATATCATGGATATAAATATTCTACTATGTCTATTATTTGCCGGGATACTTCCATAAAATATCATGAAGGGATTGATACAGATGTGATGATGCGTGCTTTTTTTGCTAATATGAGTGTTCGTCCTAGTTGTTATCAATGTGCATTTAAAAAGCGTTATCGTAATACAGATTTTACAATATGGGATTGCTTCGATGTTGATAAGTTTAGTAAGAAATTGGATAATGACAAAGGAGTAACCCGTATTTTGGCACATTCAGATTTAGCTAATGTCATATTGAAAGAATCCAATTCTCAGTTAGAAGTGCTGGAGATAAATCCCAATAAAGCTGTAGAGGGTGTGAAAGAGATGTTTTATTCCGTTAGCGTGAATCCCAAGCGTGATGCTTTCTTTACAGATTTAAATATATTGGATACAGAGACTTGTTTTCGTAAATATTTTCCTATAACCTTACGGCATCGTTTGGAAAAGCAAGTTCGTCTGTGGACTGTTCGGTTGGGATTGTATAAACATATGAAAAAACTATTCAAGGCGATTATGGGGAGTCGGGAAATTAAAAGATAGCTACAGCAAAAACTTGGAGAATAAAAATAAAATTTTATGAATATATTATTTATCGGGGGAGCAGGTTTTATAGGATCTAGTTTGGTGAAGCGTTTTATTTCTGATGAAAAGCATTCAGTATTTATTCTGGAACCGGAGTTTGCCAATATATCGAGACTGAAAGATTATAATCTAAAGGTCTTTAGGAATTCTTTGAGTAATATAAATGAAGTAAAGAATATCCTCTTAACTAATAAAATAGAGGTGGTGGTACATTTGGTATCGACACTGATTCCCGGTAGTGCTTACGATGATTATATCAATGAATTTAAGAATGTGATATTTCCTTCAATTGAGTTGATGGAATTTTGTGCAAACGAAGATATTAAGTTCGTTTATTTTTCTTCAGGGGGGACAATTTATGGTAATAGAACAACTCTTCAATCGTTTGTAGAAACTGACAGTATGGAACCAATATCCTATTATGGATGGTCAAAGCAAATGATGGAAAATAGTATTTTGTTTAAGAATAGAACTCAGAAGTTAAAGTATCTCATCGTGAGGCCTTCAAACCCATATGGGCATGGGCAAAATCTGTATGGGAAACAAGGATTGGTAGCAGTGGCAATCGGTAAAATTATTGAGAATAAACCGGTGGAAGTATGGGGGGATGGTTCTGCCATTCGTGATTATATCTATATAGAAGACCTTGCCAATGTCTTTTATCAGTTAATAAATAAGGATGTTTACAATGAAACAATCAATTTGGGGAGTGGCAGAGGTTTTTCAGTGAACGATGTACTTGCTTTTTTGAAAATTATTTCAAAGGCAGACTTTAAAATCGAGTATAAAAATGCACGCCCTGTAGATGTTTCCAATATGGTTTTGGATATAGAAAAAATGAAACAGTTTGTGGATGTGACTTTGACACCAATGCTGGATGGAATTTCTTTGTTTTATCATGAATCTATAAAGAAATAGTAATATGCTAAGAATCGCTATAATAGCCGGTGTACTGCACTCTGGGGGGAAACGTAATTTAATAATGGAGTACTATCGCCATATGGATCGTACAAAAGTGCAATATGACTTTATTTGTGACTCTGATTCGAATGGTATTCCTGAAGAAGAAATTAAATCTTTGGGAGGAAGAGTCTATAAAGTAGCACCCTATAAGAATCTTATTCCACATTTAAAAGAAACATATAAGATTCTTAAAGAGAATCAGTATGAAGTGGTACATGCTTTTGATAATACTCTTAATATATTCCCAATGTTTTTGGCTAGGATAGCCGGAGTTAAAGTGAGGATATCCGAAAGCATATCGAAAGGTGATAAGAATGAAAAGAAAACACTCATTAAATATGTCTTGCGCCCTTTCTCTCATTGGTTTACAAACTGTTATATGGCTAATTCAATCGATTGCGGTATTTGGCAATTTGGTAAGAAGACCTATGATAAAGGAGAGGTCAGTATCTTTAAAACAGTGATCGATGCAGATGTTAATGCTTTTGATGATAAACTGAGAGAAAGTGCTCGAAAAAACTTTGGATGGGAAAATAAAGTGGTATATGGCTTTATTGGCAGATATGTTTCTCAGAAAAATCCACTTTTTTTGATAGATACTTTTAATGAGATTGCAAAGATACAGGAAAATGCAGTTTTGGTTATGATTGGATTTGGAGAATTGGAGAACAAAATGTGTAATAGAATTAAGGAGTATGAGATTACTGACAGAGTGATGAATTTGGGCCGGAGAGATGACATAAAGCAGTTTTATAATGCTTTTGATGCTTTCTTGTTACCTAGTTTGTATGAAGGAATGCCTGTGGTAGGAATAGAGGCACAATGTGCGGGACTTCCAATCTTTTTTTCTAAAAATATCACAGAAGAAACTACAGCATCTGAACTTGCGCATTACATTGGATTAGAAGTCTCCCCAAGTGTATGGGCTGATAAAATAGTAAAAGTAATTGAAGATTATACACCTAGACGTAGAAGTTATGCAGAAGAAGTGAAAAAAAACGGATTTGATTCTAAAAGTGAAGCATTAAGAATGCAGAACTTCTATTTTTCCAAAATAAGTCAATTGAATGGATATGATCAGAATGTCTAAAGACTTATTATTAACTATAGCAGACGTAAATATAAAATATTATTTGTCAATATATAAATAAATAATTTATGCAGGAAGTCCAACGTTTCAATAAAGTCCTAAAATTTATTGTCCTTTTAGGAGATGTTCTCTTATTGAACTTGCTGTTATGGGGATTTGAACTGACTTTGGGAAACAGGTTCTATTTAGGCGTTACTTCTTCTCTTTATCAAGGAATGGTTGTGCTTAGTCTCTGCTATTTGGTTTGTAATATTCAGTCAGGAGTAATCTTGCACCATCCGGTTGTCCGTCCCGAACAGATTATGATCCGTGTACTTCGCAATATGGTACCTTTTGTTTTATTTTCTATTTGCTTTTTGTCTCTTTTTCATTTTGAATTTTTCCGTTCCCGATTATTTGGCTTGTATTATGTTGCTTTGATGCTAATCTTAATTTGCTATCGTCTTTCTTTCCGTTATTTTCTGGAGCTTTATCGGAAAAAAGGAGGGAATGTTCGTTTGGTTGTATTGGTTGGCAGTCATGAGAATATGCAGGAGCTTTATCATTCGATGACAGACGATCCTACTTCCGGCTATCGTGTTATGGGATATTTTGAAGATTCTCCTTCCGATTGTTATCCGGAAGAAGTTGCATACTTGGGACAGCCAAAAGAAGCGATTGAATATTTGGAACAAAATGCAGGCAAGATAGCGCAACTCTATTGCAGTCTCCCTTCTGTACGAAGTGCGGAGATTGTTCCTATCATTAATTATTGCGAGAACCACTTGGTGCGTTTTTTTAGTGTTCCCAATGTTCGTAACTATTTAAAGCGCAGGATGTATTTTGAATTATTAGGTAATGTACCGGTATTATCTATTCGTCGTGAACCATTGGAACTTCGTGAGAATCGTGTTTTAAAACGGATTTTTGATATAATATCTTCATTGATATTCTTGTGTACTATTTTCCCTTTTGTTTATATAATAATAGGGATTGCTATAAAAATCAGTTCACCGGGCCCTATCTTTTTTAAACAGAAACGTAGTGGTGAAGACGGTCGTGAATTTTGGTGTTACAAGTTCCGTTCTATGCGAGTAAATGCACAATGTGATGTTCTTCAAGCTACAGCAAATGATCCTCGCAAAACACGTATTGGTGAGTTTATACGTAAAACGAGTATTGATGAATTACCACAGTTTATTAATGTTTTGAGGGGAGATATGTCCGTTGTCGGTCCTCGTCCCCATATGCTGAAACATACGGAAGAATATGCTCAGGTAATTAATAAGTTTATGGTTCGTCATTTTGTAAAGCCCGGTATTACAGGTTGGGCACAAGTGACGGGATATCGGGGAGAAACAAAAGAGCTTTGGCAAATGGAAGGCCGTGTGAGTCGTGATATATGGTATATTGAACATTGGACGTTTATGCTTGATCTGTATATAATCTATAAAACAGTCTATAATGCTATCCATGGAGAAAAAGAGGCATATTAAGAGTTTAAATTAATGAGTAATCAAAACAACTAAGTATAAAAGAGTAGATATCTAATTCATCACAGTTATGAGAATATTGAATAAATTGATTTTTGTAGTGTTACTGCCTTTTCTGTTTGCGGCCTGCCAGTCCTACAAAAAAGTACCTTATTTGCAGGATACAGAAGTAGTAAATCAAATAGAACAGAAAGAAAAATTGTACGATGCAAAGATCATGCCTAAAGATCTGTTGACTATTGTAGTGTCTTGTACAAGTCCGGAATTGGCAGCACCTTTTAATTTGACGGTTGCCAGTCCTACAAATTTGTCTGTAGCCAATACTTTGGCTACTACACAGCCTGTGTTGCAAACTTATCTGGTAGATAATGAAGGAAAGATCTCTTTCCCTGTATTAGGAGAATTAAAGTTAGGTGGATTGACAAAGAAACAAGCAGAGCAGATGATTGTAGAAAAGTTGAAACCATATATGAAAGAGACACCTATTGTTACAGTACGTATGGTCAACTATAAAATTTCAGTAATTGGCGAAGTAACACGTCCCGGTACTTTTACTATTTCTAATGAAAAAGTGAATCTGCTGGAGGCACTTGCCATGGCGGGGGATATGACAGTATATGGTTTACGCGATAATGTAAAGCTGATCCGTGAAGATGCCACCGGTAAACAAGAAATCATAACTTTGGACTTGAATAAATCGGAAACAATTCTTTCTCCCTATTATTGGTTACAACAGAATGATGTCGTTTATGTAACCCCCAATAAAGCAAAAGCCCGTAACTCAGATATTGGTAACAGCACAAGCCTGTGGTTCTCTGCTACCTCCATTCTGGTGTCTTTAGCCAGCTTATTATTTAATATCTTAAAATAACGTTTTGAAATAATGAAAGAAGAAATAGCAAACGTGAGACAACGTGAAGCTGATGACGAAAAAGTAGATATTCAAGAATTACTTTTTAAGTATATTATTCATTGGCCGTGGTTTGTTGGTGCAGTTTTAGTTTGTCTTATTGGAGCATGGATATACCTGCGTATGGCTACTCCTGTTTATAATATCTCAGCTACAGTCATTATTAAGGATGATAAAAAAGGTGGTAATACAGGCAGTATGGCAGGATTGGAAGAACTGGGATTAAGTGGTCTAACGGGGGCTTCCCAAAATATAGATAATGAACTTGAAGTTCTGCGTTCCAAGACTTTGGTAAAGGAGGTGGTCAATCTGTTAAATCTGTATGTCTCTTATACAGACGAAGATGAATTCCCTTCCAAGAATATGTATAAGACTTCTCCTGTTTTGGTTAGTCTGACTCCACAAGAAGCAGAGAAGTTAAGTGATCCGATGATAGTTGAGATGTCATTGCATCCAAAAGGTAGTTTGGATGTAGGAGTAACAATTGGCAAAAAAGAATATCAAAAGCATTTTGAGAAACTTCCTGCTGTCTTTCCTATGGATGAAGGAACTTTAGCTTTCTTCCAATCACCGGATTCGCAGATGGTAAAGAAAGATACAACCGAAGAATCTTCCACTCAAAATATCCGTCACATTACGGCTAAGATCAATTCACCGATGAAGGTAGCCAGAGCATATTGTGAGAATCTGAGAATTGAGCCCACTTCTAAAACTACTTCAGTAGCAGTAATATCTCTAAAGAACTCCAGTCTGCAACGTGGACAGGATTTCATTAACCAGCTATTGGAAATGTACAACCGTAATACCAATAACGATAAAAACGAGATCGCTCAGAAAACTGCTGAATTCATAGACGAACGAATTAATATCATCTCGAAAGAACTGGGAAGTACGGAAGTGAATCTGGAGAACTTTAAACGTAATGCCGGTATTACAGACTTGACTAGTGAGGCTCAAATAGCCTTGACCGGTAACGCCGAATATGAAAAGAAGAGAGTAGAGAACCGGACACAAATCAGCCTTATTGAAGATTTGCGGAAATATATAAGAGGAAATGAATACGAAGTTCTTCCGGGTAATATAGGCTTGCAAGATCCAGGATTGGTTGCAACGATTGAACGATATAATGAAATGTTAGTTGAACGGAAGCGTTTATTACGTACTTCTACAGAAAATAATCCTACGATTATCAATCTGGATACAAGCATCCGTGCCATGAAGTCGAATGTGCAGGCGACCCTTGACGGATCATTGAAAGGTTTATTAATTACAAAAGCTGATCTTGAACGTGAAGCAAGCCGTTTTTCTCGTCGTATTAGTGATGCTCCCGGACAAGAACGTCAGTTTGTAAGTATTGCCCGTCAACAGGAAATTAAAGCTGGACTATACTTGATGCTTTTGCAGAAACGCGAAGAGAACGCCATAGCACTTGCAGCTACTGCAAACAATGCAAAGATCATTGATGAAGCTATCGCCGATGATATCCCTGTATCTCCGAAGCGTAGAATGATTTATCTGATCGCTTTAGTATTAGGTGTTGGCATCCCCGTAGGCATCATCTACCTGATCGGCCTGACCAAGTTCAAACTCGAAGGCCGTGCAGATGTCGAGAAACTGACAACCGTTCCTATCGTCGGTGATATCCCATTAACCGACGAGAAGAACGAAAAAGACGGTTCTATTGCCGTCTTTGAGAATCAGAACAACCTGATGAGCGAGACCTTCCGAAACATCCGTACCAACCTTCAGTTCATGCTTCAGAATGACAAGAAGGTGATTCTTGTGACTTCTACCGTCAGTGGAGAAGGAAAATCATTTATCTCCGCCAATTTAGCCATCAGTCTCTCTTTATTAGGAAAGAAAGTAGTGATCGTAGGGCTTGATATCCGTAAACCGGGATTGAATAGAGTCTTCCGTCTTTCGACAAAAGAGAAAGGTATTACCTTATACCTTGCAAACCCGGAAACAGATTTGATGAGTCTGGTACAACCTTCGGATATTAATCAGAATCTGTATATCCTTCCCGGTGGAACGGTTCCTCCTAATCCGACCGAGCTGTTAGCGCGTGATGGTCTGGACAAGGCAATAGAGATATTGAAGAAGAACTTTGACTATGTGATTCTGGATACCGCACCGGTAGGCATGGTTACCGATACCTTGTTGATCGGTCGTATAGCGGACTTGTCCGTCTACGTATGCCGTGCCGACTATACCCATAAAGTAGAGTACACACTGATCAACGAACTTGCCGAAGAAAAGAAACTGCCTAACCTTTGTACCGTAATCAACGGCGTAGACCTGAAACGCAGGAAGTATGGCTACTACTACGGCTACGGTAAGTATGGCAAGTACTATGGATATGGCAAACGCTATGGCTACGGATACGGTTACGGACAGGAAAAAGGTACTAAATCGTAATCCGGTTCTAAGAATAAACCTAAGAATAAACGATAGCCCGTTTCAGTCTGATTGACCACAGTATATCCCCCAAGATATAGTCAGTCAGATATAGCCGACCGCTTGATTTTCCCCAATCAAGCGGTTTGTTGTATTCATCTACGTTGACAATATAATTTTTATATCCCATATCAAAGAAAAGCGGGTATCCGGACAACCAGATACCCGCTTTTTTTGTTATATTTGTATTATCCCTTAAAAAATGATAATTATGAAACAACACTACAGACTTACTATTTGGAGCCTTTTCTTTCTGATCACTTCCAGTGGAAGTGCCCTTGCCCAGAGAAAAACGATCACTCCGATAGACTCTCTGATAACGGTAGGATATGCCACCGGAAGTTTAAAAACCATATCCGGATCAGTGGAGAAAATCACGGAGACACAGATGAATAAAGACCAGATCACGAATCCGCTGGAAGCCATACGCGGACGAGTACCGGGTCTGACCATCCAACGTGGGACAAACGGCCCCGCGGCCTTGGATGCAGTCCGCCTGCGAGGAACCACCTCATTGACCAGCGGAAACGATCCGCTAATAATCGTCGATGGAGTCTTCGGCGATTTGAGCATGCTTACCTCCATTTATCCTACAGACATAGAGAGCTTCACCATCCTGAAAGACGCTTCCGAAACGGCACAGTACGGATCACGAGGCGCCTCCGGTGTCATCGAAATCACGACCAAGAAGGGGATGAGCGGTAAAACGCAAGTGAGTTATAACGGTATTTTCGGTATATCCACCGTCTATAAGAATCTGAAAATGCTGTCAGCAGATGACTTCCGCCGGGTCGCATCCGAACGGGGCATCTCCATACTGGACAAAGGAAACAACACCGACTTCCAGAAAGAGATAGAACAGACAGGATTGCAACAAAACCACCACATCGCCTTCTATGGAGGCTCGAATGAATCCAGCTACCGTGTCTCCCTCGGTTTCATGGACCGTCAGGGAGTCATACTGAACGAAGACATGAAGAACTTCACCTCCAATATGAACATGACCCAAAAGATGTTCGACGGTTTTCTGAACTGCGAACTGGGCATGTTCGGTTCTATCCAGAAGAATCACAATCTGGTAGACCTTCAGAAAACCTTCTATTCTGCCGCTACTTTCAATCCCACATACCCCAATCACAAAGATCCCGATTCCGGTTCATGGGACGGAATCACTACCGCCAGTCAGATCACGAACCCGTTGGCATGGATGGAAGTGCAGGATCATGACGCCACCTCGCATATAAGTACTCATGCCCGTCTGAAGTTCAACCTGATGGACGAACTGAAACTAGTACTCTTCGGTGCCTATACCTATAACATAGTCGAAAATTCCCAATACCTGCCCACCTCCGTCTGGGCGCACGGACAGGCATACAAAGGCACGAAAAAGATGGAATCCCTCCTGGGTAACATGATGCTGACCTACAAGAAAGGCTGGAAGAAGCATTACTTCGACGCGCTGGCACTGGCGGAACTCCAGAAGGAGACATACACCGGATTCTATACCACAGTCACCAATTTCAATACAGATAAATTCGGCTACCACAACCTGCAAGCCGGCGCCCTCCGTCCGTGGGAAGGAACCAACTCGTACTACGAGCAACCGCATCTGGCCTCCTTCATGGGACGTTTCAACTACACCTATGCCGACCGCTACAGTCTGACAATGACCGCCCGTACCGATGCCTCTTCCAAATTCGGCGCCAATCACAAATGGGGATTCTTTCCCTCCGTCTCCGCTGCATGGGTGATCAGTGAGGAAAAGTTCATGAAACGCCTCCCCGTGATTGATAATCTGAAGTTCCGTATAGGCTACGGTCTGGCTGGTAATCAGAGCGGCATCGACTCCTACACCACGCTGAGCCTTGTCAAACCGAACGGAGTGATTCCCGTAGGAAACTCGGCAGCCGTGTCATTGGGCGACTTGCGAAACACGAATCCCGACTTGAAATGGGAAGTGAAACACACCTTCAATACAGGTATTGACCTGGCCATGTTCGGCAACCGCCTGCTGCTCTCCGCCAATTATTACAACTCCAAAACGACGGATATGCTCTACCTCTACAACGTAAGCGTGCCGCCCTTTACCTACAACACCCTGCTGGCGAATATCGGCTCCATGCGCAACAGCGGTCTGGAAATAGCCATCGGCATCACCCCGTTGAAGACGCAGGACATGGAACTGAACATCAACGCCAACATCACCTTCCAGCAGAACAAGCTGCTTTCTCTGAGCGGCATGTACAATGGCGAACTGATTTCCGCTCCCGAATACAAGAGTCTCGCTAGTCTCGACGGAGCCGGTTTTCACGGAGGTTATAACCACATCGTTTACCAAGTAGTAGGCCAGCCGCTGGGCGTCTTCTATCTGCCACGTGCCAACGGACTCGTTTCCGACGGAAACGGCGGCTACACCTATGACATAGCCGACCTCAATGGCGGCGGCGTCAGCCTCGAAGATGGCGAAGACCGCTATGTAGCCGGGCAAGCCGTACCCAAAACGATTCTCGGATCGAACCTCAGTTTCCGTTACAAGCGTTTTGATATTTCTGTACAGATCAACGGCGCCTTCGGACACAAAATATACAACGGAACCTCCCTGACCTATATGAACATGAATATATTCCCCGACTACAATGTGATGCAGGAAGCTCCCGCACGCAATATCAAAGACCAGACCGCCACCGACTACTGGCTGGAAAACGGAGCGTATGTCAACTTCGACTACGTGACACTCGGCTGGAACGTACCGATAGAAAAGGTGCAGAAACTAAAGAAATATGTCCGCTCCCTGCGACTGGCATTTACAGTCAACAACCTAGCGACGATTTCCGGCTATTCAGGTCTTTCGCCCATGATCAACAGCTCGACGGTCAACTCCACTTTGGGGCTGGACGACAAACGCGGATATCCGTTAGCGCGGACTTACACGTTGGGATTGAGTATTAACTTTTAACGGAGGAGGAAAAGATAATGAAAAAGATAAAGCGATATTTGCAGCAGCAGGGATGGCATTTAGAGAGTAAATCTCTGCATGATGGAAAAGCAACTCTGCTTGGGGGGAAGATGAACTTGAAAAAAACAGTTGTCTTTCTTATTGTGTGCATTACCTTCTTCTCGTGCGACAAGTTTCTGGAAGAGAGTCCCAAAGACAAATTGCCGGAAGATGAAGTCTACAACAATATCTCGGATGTATATCTGAATGCCGTAGCCTCACTTTACACCTACATCGGCGGTTATAGCGACAGTCAGGGATTGCAGGGGACGGGTAGGGGAGTCTATGACCTGAACACCTTTACCACCGACGAAGCCATTATCCCCACCCGTGGCGGCGACTGGTACGACGGCGGCTTTTGGCAAGGTCTGTTCCTGCACCAATGGGGAATAGAAAACGATGCCATCCAAGCCACTTGGGAATATCTTTATAAAGTGGTGATGTTGTCCAACAAATCCCTCGAACGAATAGACAAATTCAGTGCCACCCACACAGATGCCGAACTTCCCGCCTATCGTGCCGAAGTACGCGCCATGCGGGCGATGTATTACTATTATCTGATGGATCTGTTCGGACGTGTCCCGCTTGTACTTACCTCATCCCCGTCGATGAAAGACGTAGTGCAGAGCGAACGGAAAACGATATTCGACTTTGTATTCAAAGAACTGCAAGAATCCGCCCCTTTGCTGGCCGAAGTCCACAGCAACCAGTCCGGTCCGTATTACGGGCGAATCACCCGTCCCGTAGCTGTTTTCCTCTTGGCAAAGCTTGCCTTGAATGCCGAAGTCTATACCGACAACGACTGGACGGACGGCCAGCGTCCCGACGGAAAGAATCTCTTTTTCGAAGTGGACGGCAACCGCCTCAATGCCTGGCAGACGGTTATCGCATACTGTGACCAATTGCAAGAAATGGGCTATCGTCTGGAACCGGATTACAAAACCAACTTTGCCATATTCAACGAACCGTCTGTCGAGAACATCTTCACCATCCCGATGAACAAGACCTTGTACACCAACCAGATGCAATACCTTTTCCGTTCCCGCCATTACAATCACGCCAAAGCCTACGGACTGAGCGGTGAAAACGGACCGAGTGCCACTATCGAAGCTCTGGAAACCTTCGGCTATGAAACGGCGCAACAGGACCCGCGTTTCGATATCTGCTATTTTGCCGGAGTCGTGTATGATTTAAAAGGAAATATAGTCCGTCTGGACGATGGAACCGTTCTCGAATATTTGCCGTGGAAAGTCGAACTGGATATCTCGAACACTCCCTATGAGCAGACGGCAGGAGCACGCATGAAAAAGTACGAAGTAGACGAAACGGCTACCAAGGACGGTAAACTGATGGAGAACGACATTGTACTGTTCCGTTATGCAGATGTCCTGCTGATGAAGAGTGAAGCAAAGGTTCGTAATGGGGAAGACGGGTATGCCGAGCTGAACGAAGTACGCGGGCGTGTCAACGCTTCCTCCCGAACGGCTACATTAGACAATATCCTTGCCGAACGACAACTCGAACTGGCTTGGGAAGGTTGGCGACGGCAGGACCTGATTCGTTTCGGAGCGTTCACGAGAGCATACAGCAGTCGTCCGCAACTTCCTGCTGAGAATAATGGATATACTACTGTATTCCCGATTCCGGAAAAGATACGGGTGATGAATACAAAACTGGAGCAGAATCCGGGATATTAGCTCAATTCATAGTAAAATTATGAATAGTTTTATGTGTAGTATTCATATTATTACTATATTTGCATAGTAATTAAGTCCGAAGTGTTATGAGTTACAAATCAATTAAAGACGTTGTAACTATGTTGCAAGAAAACGGTTTTGTACTAAAGAGTCAGAAAGGTAGCCATATGAAGTTTGAGAAAGACGACAAAATAGTTATTGTACCGAATCATAACAGCAAAGGCGTTGAGAAAGGCACTTATTACAGCATTTTGAGACAAGCGGGGCTGAAGAAATAGCCCCCTTGTTCTCTTAATTAAATATAGGAGATAATATGAAAACAGTAGAAGTAATTGTGGAACACGCAGGGAAGAACTTGAGTGCTTATATCGAAGGTGCTCCGGTTATCACTGTTGGAAATGACATGAGAGAGATTGAGGAAAATATGAAGGAAGCGATTGAATTATATCTGGAAGATAATCCCAATCCTTGTGAATTATTGTCCGGAGAATTGGAGTTGAAGTTTAAGATTGATGCTGCTACCTTTATAAACTATTACAGCAATATCTTCACTAAAGCGGCCTTGAGCCGGATAACCGGAATTAATGAACGTCAGTTATGGCATTATGCTGCCGGCGTGCATAAACCGCGCAGGCAGCAACTGGAGAAAATTCAGAGGGGTATTCAGGCTTTGACGAAAGAACTGTCATCCATTCATTTGCTATAATATCCCAATACAAACTAAAAGGCTTCGGCATTCATAACGAACACCGAAGCCTTTATTATATCTCTGTGTGAGTGACTATGAATTTAAAAACAGACCCAGTCAAAGAAAGCTAGTCAAAGAAGCTCTTGAACTTCTTGAAGATCTTCTCCTTCACCGACGTACTCGGCTTGAAGTTGTCCGAAGCCTCCATCTTTTCCAGCGTACTCTTTTCCTCCTTGTTCAATGCTTCCGGTACATAAATGCTGATATTAACCAGCAAATCTCCCGTACCATAACCATTGACATTCGGCAGACCTTTGCCGCGCAGACGCAGCACTTTACCCGGTTGAGTACCCGAGTCGATCTTCACTTTCACTTTGCCGTCGATTGTCGGAATCTCCACAGCGCCACCCAGTGCGGCAGTCGGGAAACTCAGCAGCAAGTTATAGATCAGATCATTCTCGTCGCGGATCAAGTCCGGATGCGGTTCTTCCTCAACGAGAATCAGCAAGTCGCCCGGCACACCATTATGCTTTCCGGCATTACCCTTGCCGCCCATCGAGAGCTGCATACCTTCTGCCACTCCGGCAGGAATCTTCACCGTCACTACCTCTTCGCCATATACGATACCGTCTCCGCCACACTCTTTACACTTGTTCTTGATGATCTTACCTTCACCGTTACAAGTAGGACAAGTGGCGCGGGTCTGCATCGTACCCAGAATCGTCTGCTGGTTACGGATCACCGAACCGCTACCCTTACAGGTCGGACAAGTCTCCGAACCGCCGTCGCCTTCGGCCCCCGTGCCATGACAGTGATTACACGGCACATATTTTTTCAGTTTGAATTTCTTTTCTACTCCTGTCGAGATTTCTTTCAAAGTCATCTTTACCTTGACACGTAGATCGCTGCCCCGATAGCGACGTTGCTGTGAACCACCGCCACCGCCACCGAAACCGCTGAACCCTCCGAAGCCGCCGCTGAAACCACCGCCGCGACCTCCGAAGATGTCACCGAACATGGAGAAGATATCATCCATAGACATTCCTTCGCCACCGAAACCACCGAACGGACCTCCGTTGCCTGCCGCACCGCTTACTCCCGCATGACCGAACTGGTCATAACGCGAACGCTTGTCCGGATTGCTCAACACGTCATACGCTTCGGCAGCCTCCTTGAATTTCTCTTCCGCTTCCTTGTCACCCGGATTTTTGTCGGGGTGATATTGGATCGCTTTTTTGCGGTAGGCTTTTTTAATCTCTTCTACTGTGGCGGTTTTTGTCACCTCCAGCACTTCATAATAGTCTCTTTTTTCTGCCATGCTTCTTAACTAAACTAACTTTTGTATTTACTCCCCAACTACCACTTTAGCGTGACGAATCACCTTGTCATTCAGCGTGTAACCCGTCTGTACGCAGTCCAGAATCTTACCTTTCTGCTCTTCCGACGGGGCAGGGATGACGGCAATGGCTTCGTGATAATCGGTATCCAGCGGCTGGTCTTTCGTTTCGATGACCTTCACGCCGTTCTGTGCAAGAGTAGCCATGAACTTATTATAAATCAATTCGACACCTTCCTTCACGGCTTTTACGTCTTTGGCAGTTTCCATCGTTTTGATGGCACGCTCAAAGTCATCGATCACCGGCAGAATGCTGCTGATGCTCTTTTCGCCACCATTCAGAATCAGTTCCGCCTTCTCCTTCATGGTACGTTTGCGGTAATTGTCAAACTCGGCGGACAGGCGCAGATATTTGTCCTTTTGCTCCTCGATGACAGCCTGAGCATCTTCCAGCTCCTTTTCGAGCTGCTCCTCATGAGTCAGGGGAGCGGCCTCTTCTGCCTGATCGTTTTGCGGTTGTTCTTCCACCGTATCCTTTGTTTCTTCCACATTCAGCTCTTCAGCCATCTTTTCTTTTTCTTTTGGATCCATATCTTATTTTTATTTTTTATTCATAATATCAATTTCCCAAGCAAAAACTTTGCCAATCTGACCGTTTTGCCAAAAAACGTGGCAAAGGTAATACATTTATGCCAGATTGACACATTCCGGATAGCTCATAATTCATTTTAAATGTCTACCTTTGCACGCTCAAATAATAATATAGTAACTGGTAAAATAGTAAATAATAGAAAATGATTACAGTTTCAAACGTTTCGGTGCAGTTTGGTAAAAGAGTCTTGTTTAATGACGTGAACCTGAAATTTACAAGTGGCAACTGCTATGGTATTATCGGCGCGAACGGTGCGGGAAAATCCACCTTCCTTCGTACAATCTACGGAGATCTGGACCCGACGACCGGTACGATTGCCCTGGGACCGGGCGAACGCCTGTCGGTGTTGAGCCAGGACCACTTTAAATGGGATGCTTATACGGTAATGGACACCGTAATGATGGGCCACACCGTGTTGTGGGACATTATGAAGCAGCGTGAAGTATTGTACGCCAAGGAAGACTTCACGGACGAAGACGGACTGAAAGTATCCGAACTGGAAGAGAAATTTGCCGAGCTGGACGGATGGAATGCGGAGAGTGACGCAGCCATGCTGTTGAGCGGTTTGGGCATCAAGGAAGACAAGCATTATACATTGATGGGTGAGCTGAGCGGTAAGGAAAAGGTGCGTGTGATGCTTGCGCAAGCATTGTACGGCAACCCCGACAACCTCCTTCTGGACGAGCCTACCAATGACCTCGATATGGAGACTGTGACCTGGCTGGAAGAATACCTTTCCAACTTCGAGCACACCGTGCTGGTGGTAAGCCACGACCGTCACTTCCTCGACTCCGTATGTACGCACACCGTAGACATTGACTACGGAAAGATCAATATGTTTGCCGGAAACTATAGTTTCTGGTACGAATCTAGTCAGCTGGCGCTCCGTCAGCAGCAGAACCAGAAGGCGAAGGCTGAGGAGAAGAAGAAAGAGCTGGAAGAATTTATCCGCCGTTTCAGTGCCAACGTAGCGAAGAGCAAGCAGACCACAAGCCGCAAGAAGATGCTGGAAAAACTGAATGTAGAAGAAATCAAACCTTCTTCACGCAAGTATCCGGGCATCATCTTCACTCCCGAACGCGAGCCGGGCAACCAGATCCTCGAAGTTTCCGGACTGAGCAAGAAGACGGAAGAAGGCGTAGTGCTGTTCAGTGACGTGAACTTCAACATCGAAAAAGGCGACAAAGTGGTATTCCTTTCACGCAACCCACGTGCGATGACCGCTTTCTTCGAAATCATCAACGGAAACATGAAGCCGGATGCCGGACAGTTCAACTGGGGGGTAACCATCACAACGGCCTACCTGCCTCTGGACAATACGGACTTCTTCAACACTGACCTTAACCTGGTGGACTGGTTGAGCCAGTTCGGCGAAGGTAACGAAGTGTACATGAAGGGCTTCCTCGGACGTATGCTGTTCTCCGGCGAAGAGGTACTGAAGAAAGTCAGCGTGCTTTCCGGAGGTGAAAAGATGCGTTGTATGATTGCACGTATGCAGCTCCGCAATGCGAACTGTCTGATTCTGGATACTCCGACCAATCACTTGGACCTGGAATCTATTCAGGCTTTCAACAACAACCTGAAGACGTACAAGGGAAATATCCTCTTCTCTTCGCATGACCACGAATTTATTCAGACGGTTGCCAACCGCATTATCGAACTGACTCCGAACGGTATCATCGACAAGATGATGGAATATGACGAATATATCACTTCGGATCATATCAAGGAGTTGAGGGCGAAGATGTACGGTGATAAATAGCGTGTTGTATCAGCCGGATACACTGACTTTTGCACCTTCTTACTGTCAAGGAAAGGGAAATGCTTGTTAACTGTCGTAACATTGCTTTTCCCTTTCCTTTTCATTGCTTGTTAGCTTCCGTAACATCCTATCCTACATTCACGGTCGAGTGTGCTTACTGTTTATTGTTTATCATCCCGAAGCTCCCCGTTTTTACAACTCAAACTTCCCCTGTTTCGGCAACTGCGGCAATGTCGAATTAGCCTTGCGCTCTTCCCGCGAATACTCTACTACCATATATTCCGTAACGCCGTCCGAGGTGACCCGTTTATGGAAATTATTCTTTTCGAGCACGGTGACCAATATCTTTTGTGCCTGTTGGTTGGACTGGGTGCGTCCGTTCACGCTCAGTATTGAAAGGATATAAGAAGCGGGATACCATTGTGCATTTATTTCTCCTCCTTTAGCCGCACGGAAATAGAAAAACAGATTTTCCTCCACCGGGTCTTTCAGGCGGTAATTCTCGTTACGGTCGTTCAGGAAGGTGATCTGTTCTTTATCATACCAGTACTGAAATCCTTGTTGATAAAGCGCCAACGCTTGTGAGTATACTCCTTCGTAATTTATAGGGTTACGATAGTCGACTTTCAGGATAGTGTTGAAGAGAATACGTCTGTTTTCCTTGATATCCTGCAGGCAGTGCGGATTATTGGTGCTGGCTATAAACGAGGCACGACGGACGTAGTTGTATGTCTGTATGTCGTAAACTTTCCGCTCTGTCACCTCATCTTGTGTGATGAGTCTTTTCAGGTCCTGCATGTGCCAGGTTGAGATGCTGTCAAATTCATCCAAGTCGATGATGAGACAGGAAGAAAGCTGTAGCAGATGGTCTGTTTTGTCGGGTTTGATCATGCCGTGGCGGTAATACCCCTTTAGTTCCGGAGGCAGAAGACGCCGGATAAAGACGCTCTTACCTTTCCCTTGTTCGCCATAAAGTAACATCAACTGATGGTTTTGCGCGTCATCGTTGATGGCGCACGCCACCATGCCTACCAGCCAGTGACGGAGACTGTCCTCAAAAAAGGACTGGTCTGCTGCTTTGACCGTTTTTGCCAGTTGGGTGATGTAATCGGTTTTCCCGTCCCACGATGGGAGAGAATAGAAATAGTGGGTGAAAGGGTTGAATGGTTTCGAGTAATCCGAATCGACCAATGCTTTGAGGAAATTTTGCGAACAGCCGACTCTCTTCATTTGCGCATTGATATAGAATGTGTTGATGTCTTTGGTGCGTAGGGTGATGAAGGCGGAGGGGGCGGGGTCGGCAGTCGACGCCGATCTGGGGCGGAACTCGATTTGTTCTTTCACTATGTTTCTGCGGAACTCGTAATATTGGTCCAAGAATCTGATGACTTTGAAGATTTTCGGCTCCTTAGAATCCTCTTCTGCCTGATCCGTCTTCGAGGTGTATTGGTAGGCATTGCGCAGAGGCGCTTCGAAGTCGAAGTCGGGAAGGTTGCCGAAATAGCTGCGTGTCAGGCTGACGGCTTCCGCTTCCATGATGTGGCGGCGGTAACACTGGTTGCCGAGGCAGTAGAAGAAGTTGTCGCGGTTGCCGGGTTCGAGGCGTTCTTTCCGTTTGGTGTATTCCACAGCTTTGCGGAAGTCGAGCTGCACTTGCAGGTCGATCGGGGTCGCGTTCTTTTGTGCGGGGAGGAGAGATGGGAGTGAAAGAGGTTTCTTGCGTTTCTTCTTTTTGCATTCTTCTTCGGTCGGCAATGTCAGGGTGACCGTGAGCGGTTTCACATTCTCCAGTCGTTCGAGGGAGAGAAAGGCGTCCGGATCGTGCGAGACGAAGACTCCGCGGCTCAGGTCGCTTCCGCTTGTATCGACTTTCGTGTTGAGCAGTTTCTGGTACTTGTCGGCTGCCAGGGCGAACATGCGGTGGTGATATCGCTCTAAGGTGGGAAGATCGATGGTTCCTAGTGCGTTCAGTTCGGTGCGTAGAGCTTCCGGCTCTTCACCGGTGAGGTAGACGAAGATTTTCAGTCCGTGCTCGCGGGGGCTGATGAAATTTCCCAGCGTGTCGGGGCAGTCGTTCGCCAACCGGCGGTATTCCGGGATCTTTTCTACCTCCATATCATCAAAGTCGAGAGTGATGATATCCTGATAAGTTTCGAGGCTGTAAGCGAGTCTTTCATTGCTGTAGGTGGCTGTGATGGTGCGGTAAGGCAGTTGCTTCTTCATCCGGTCTGCTTTCCCGGTGTCTCCCGACGTTAGTGCTTCCCGGATTCTCCGGACTCTGTCCCGATATATCTCTCCCCGCATATGTTCGAATAATTTAGGGAGGCTGATACTTCCTGACACCTGCGATAATCCCCTGTATGTGGTTACAGTAATCTTTTCCATTTTTCTTGATGATTTTTAATTGTTTTCGTTATTAATGTTTTGCAAAGGAATAGCTTTTGGTTGTAATAAAAAAACTGCTTTTAGGAGCCTAAAAACAGTTTTTTAACGTAATCTGCAAAATGTTAATCGTCGGACAGGAGCCTTTTCATCTTTTGTATCTCATAATCAATTTCTTCTATGCTTAAAGATTCATTAGACTGATCGTTCTTCCGGAAGTTTACTGTCAGAAACAGCAACTGCGCGAAGAATTTAGGCCCTTTAATGTTAAAAGGAGAGGAAGGGTCGTAGCAGAGATGAACGATGGGGGCAAGAAACTTCTTTCTGTCAGATGGATTTACCTCTATCCTGTTGATGTACATGCTGTTGATATTGTCCAGCAGTTGAGTGATAAACGGGGAGATGGCGGGGAATTCTCCCTTTTCGAGCGTTATAGCCTGCTTGTTCTGGTAGACAAAGCCTTCGGAGAAAATGTCTTTTTACTCATGATTTTAATAATTAGAGTTGTTGTTAAAAAGTGTTATGTTTAAAAATGCCGCAAAGGTACAACTTATTTTTTGTGTCTGTTTAATCTCTGTATTCTATTCTTTATATACAATATATTTAATATGAAAAAAGCGTGTAACCGAGGGGAAGGACCTTACCCTCGGTTACACGCTTTTTTTAGTATTAAATAGAATGTTCTAACGCGCCTGCGTGTATATAATAATGTAGAAATCTCCGAAAGTGAAGCTTCAGTGCTTATGGGGCCTCCAGATACCTCACTATAATAGCCACTTGTCTTTTGCTGTATGCCTGTTCGTTCTTCCCTTCCGTGCCTGCATACAGTTCGCGGTAGAGGTCGGGGTTCCGGTGAATCCATTTTCGCATCTTTCTCAATGCGGCTTCGGGGTCTAAGTGGGGTGCGTACAGTTGTGCCAGTTCTGTCTTCAGGTATACCCGGATTTGAAATTCTTCTTGTGCAGTTTCCATCATTGGTATTCTTTATATCGGCTATCCGCCTGATTGATTATACGGTAAAGATATGTATTTATTCTGACAAATCAAAGCCGTTTGGCAGAATAATGTTCCTTTGATGGAAAGATAATGATACGGGTATGGATAAGTAGGTAACAGTAGCATTCATTTCGTCAAACTACGTCTCGGTACTTACTTGTAGAGACCGGTATGTACATATACGTACCCTCGTGGATAGCCTGTTCACTACCTTTGTCGTGTTCCTGAGAGGAGAAGCCGGAAGACGTCACCGCAACCTTCATCCGGGGAACGAAGAGAAAATAACAAGAAATTCATTCATTAAAAAGAGAAGAAGAAAACAATGTCTGTAACATTTAAAAAGATTTTACGAAAGTCTCCATTTGACAAAGAGGGTACAGGCAAGTATTATCCGCAGCTGATCACCTGGGGAAAACCTGCCACACTGAATACCATTGCCAAGCAGATGAAGGAGAAGAGTTCGCTCACCCTGGGCGACATCAAGAGTGTACTGACCAACTTCGTGGAAGTGACACGTAGCGAGTTGTACAACGGCCATGCCGTGAATATTGAGAATTTCGGGGTATTCAGCCTGTCTGCCACCACGGTGGGTACTGATACGAAGAAGGCTTGTCTGCCGGAGAATATCCGCTGGGTTCGCATCAATTTCCGTGCATCCGCCAGTGTACGTCCCAATCTTGCCGCCACCCGTGCGGAAGACCGTCTGGATTTTGTAGACTTGGAACAGCAACTGAAGGCGCTGAACGGTGGTGAAGGCGGTTCCGGCGACGGTGGCGAAGTTCCTGATCCAAATCCGAACCCGGACGATGGTGACGAAGAAGCTCCGGACCCAACGGTGTAAGAAGTGGAGAGTTGAGAGTTGGTAATCAATGTACGAGGGTTTGATAGTTAGAATTAATGACTTTATGAGGAAGATTCATTTAATCGTGATTCATTGTTCCGCTACGCGGGCAGACAAGGAGTTGACGGCTTTTGATCTGGATACGATGCATCGCCGGCGAGGTTTCAACGGGACAGGTTATCATTATTATATCCGCAAGGATGGAACAACGCATCTTACCCGTCCGGTGGAACGGATCGGGGCACATGCGAAAGGTTTTAATGCGGAGAGTATCGGAATTTGCTACGAAGGCGGTCTGGACTGCCGGGGACGCCCGGCGGACACACGGACACCGGAACAGCGGGCAGCGCTCCGGCTGCTGGTGCATCAGTTGCAAGAGAGACTTCCCGGTTGCCGGGTGTGCGGTCATCGCGACTTGTCGCCGGATCGCAATGGGAACGGTGAGATTGAGCCGGAGGAGTGGATCAAGGCGTGCCCGTGTTTTGAGGTAAAGGAGGAAAGTTTTCAGGAGTAATCAATCATGTAAAGATGATTCACTTAGTAATCAACCATTTTATGTGTCGGAAAGGAGGTGTGTAAAGTTATGGCAGTCAAGAGATCCCTTTGGGATACCATTTTGAAAGTAGTCATCGCAGTGGCTTCGGCAGTGCTGGGAGCGTTGGGCGGTAATGCGATGAATCTGTAAGTTCCTTTAAGCGCAGACCGGCGCAGATTTTCTTAATCATTTATTTTATAGATAATAACTGGTGAAGTCTGTGTGCGCTCTGCGCTTTTTTTATTAATCAAAACATATAAGACAATGAAACGAAATACAATAATACATTTATATACAGCATTGATGTGTGTGCTGCTTACAGGCACTCCGGTATACGCTACTGATGATATACCGCCATTTATACCTGCTTCCACACATGATCCGTCCGTACGATCCCCGCAGGTAGCAGCTTTTATCAGGCACGATAATCTGCCGGTAAATCTGAATACAGGAGCTTTAAACTTGGAAATCCCATTGGTAGACTGGAAAGATAAGGATTTTGACTGTCCGATTTCTCTTTCATATAATTCTTCCGGCTTTCGTCCCAGGGAACAGGACAACTATGTGGGCAGAAACTGGATGTTGAATGTAGGAGGCATCATCTATCGGCAAGTGAACGGTGTACCCGATGATATCGACGGGAGCTTAATTCCCATATCGGGTGACGCGGGACCAGCGAATTACAAATATGCCAATGGCTTCCTCAATATGCTGAACAAGCATCAGTTCAACCGCGATGAAATGTTGCAGAACTATCGTACAAATCCTTATAAATATGCGGCGTATAAGAATGACGAAGCCTGCCTGCCGTTTATTCCCGGAACGAAGGATGTTGAAGCGTCAGCAGATATCTTTTACTTTTCGTTTGGTAAGCATTCAGGCAAATTTATGATCAATTTTGACGGTAGCGTCAGCGTATCAGGCAACAACGGTGGAAAATATAAGGTTGATTTGAGTGACATGGCAATTTTTAATTCTACTGCACCCCGGGAAACCCGCATACGAATCATGACTGATGATGGGTATGTGTATACTTTCGGAGGAGGAGGCTATTCTTCGTTAGAATATAATGCGCTTGCCTGGAAAGATTTTTTCTACAATGGAGATACGGGCAAAGCAACCGAACGGAATGAAATCACTGCTTACTGTCTGACGGAAATACAAGCACCTAATGGGCGAAGACTGACCATTAAGTATAAAGATGAGATAGACGAAAGATATCACAAGAATTCGAAGGAACTGAATACTATAAAGAATGATAATCCGGCTTCTGTGGTAAAGAAGGCTGCTTTGCAATATTCGCTTTCAGGTATGTCAAAATATCAAGCCTACCGAGTTGCTCCATCGCATATGTTTGATGAAAACCCGGCATTACTCCCGGAGGTTTCCGCAAGCTATGCACTTACCAAAATCGCATTGATAGACTACATATCAACAGATAATTGCAGGATTACCTTCACTTATTCTGCTCGTGAAAAATTAGTCGATTTTGCAGGCAATGTAGTGGATAAGGAGAGCTTTTCGCATATTTGCGGAGCCAAACTGGATGAAGTGACATTGACATGCCGTTCATATACTGAGACAGCACAGCTCACCTATTCTTATATGTGCGGTAACCGGATGTTTCTGGATACTGTGAAAAATAGAGAAGGAAAATATTCCTTTCAATATAAGCTGGACAATGGCATCACTCCACCTACTCCGCTGACTTACAACATTGATCACTGGGGATTTTGGCGGGGAACACGAAGTAATTCGGGAATTATTCCCAAAATGAAGCCGGGTACATCTTACGATCAAGACTATAGCATTACCAGCAACGACCGGGATGCCACAGGAGAATATTATGACTATACTCTGCTCCGGGAAATGACATATCCCACCGGCGGATGTACTCGTTTTGAATATGAGCCGCACCGATATTCCAGCATTCCTGAACGTATATTTACTACTGACTACTATGTAGGCCGGGGATATCCGGCGGGAGTACAAGACGCTTTGGCAGGCGGGGCTCGGGTGAAGTCTGTTATTCACTACGAACAAGGCAAGGCAGTAAAAAAGACAATCTATACTTACGGTTACACTACGCTGATGGGCGAACTAATGTATATGCCTTATTATAGATATCTCGCTCATTTTATCTCTAACGGGGAGAATATCGTTGACTACATTAGCTTCGACAGTGAGGGTATTACTGATATTCCTTATCCTTCGGTACATATACGCTATCCGGAGGTGACGGAACATTATGTAAGTCCTACTGCAAACGATTTGTCTGGGAAGCACCCATATAAGACGACGGAATTCGTACATGGATTGTCGAATAAGAACAACTTCCGGAATGACTTCTCATACGCTACGGCTCCTTCTTTCCCGTTTCTCAACCCGGATAAATATTTTAAATATGCAGACATACAACGGTACAATCGCAACTTATTGGCACATCCTACCATTGATGTCTCTTTGAAATATGGTAAAATACAGAAAGAAAGTTTCTATGATGAAGAAAAAAGACCGGTACAACGAACGGATTACGAATACGACTATTTGAATGAAGATAAATGCGCGCTCCGGATATATTCGCCGGCATCTCATTTCGGATTGCGTACAGGATTGTACAGTCACATCATCAATGAGCCTTTCTATGAGTATCTGCCAGTGAAAAAGACAACTTCCCGCTATACTCCGGGTAACGACAGGGCAATGAGGAAAATTTCGGAATGGTTTGAATATGATGGGGATGGGTACTTGTCCCGACATTCTACAATCGAAAGTAACGGAGATTCACTAGTGGATAGTTATACTCGCATTTGCGAGCAGTCCGGTTCGCGTATGCAGGTGCTTCCTGCAAAGTATTCTCTCAGTATTGTCGGTTCGGACAAGAATTTGCTGATAAAACAGGATACAGTGAGTTACACCGCTTGTCAGTCTCCCATTATTTCAGGACGGTGGTACCTGCCGGGTACTGTCACTTCACGTGACGGAGGCGGTCGGGTGCAGAGCACCAAAGAAATTCTCATACGCGACGACTACGGCAATCCGATAGAGATAGTGACGAATCATTCGGAACATGTCATTTATCTGTGGGGATATTACGGACAGCGTCTGGTGGCACAGATCAAGGGTGCTACTTATATAGAAGTGGAGAATGCACTGGGCACGTCTCCCATAAGTTTGTCTCAGCTATTTTCTCCCGTTTCAACTATTGCAGGTTTGCAGGCACGGCTTCCCGGAGCGCAAGTGTATACCTATACTTATCATCCTTATGCAGGAGTGGATAGCGAAACAGCTCCCAATGGACAAACGATCCGTTACGATTACGACGCGAAAGGACGACTGGTGAAATCTTACCGGACCGGAGAAAACGGGAAGCAGGAGATTCTCCAATTAAACAATTATCATATTATAAATGAATAAACATCTATCGGAAATATGAAAACAAAAATTTCAAGATTGATACTGGCGCTTGTCTGCCTGATGGCTGCAAGTACAGCTTTGGCGGAGGGAATAGACCTGAAAGAATTGCGCTACGTGTTTGAAAACCATTTGGAAACCAATGATGGTACAACGGAATACCTTTTCCATTTGGAATATCCGATGGTAGTGACGGTAAACCATGCCGGATCTCAGGCAGACAGCACAGCTCTTCGCTTATGGGAGAAGACAGAGGACGGGACAGAATATGCTTTGGCAGCAGAGGCTCACGACAACAGCCGTGCTTTCCGTACCGCTTATTTATGGAACCGCACCAGTGCGGTAAACAAAGTAAGGGTGGATACATTGAATCTGACGGATGCACAAGCTTTCTTGTGTCTGTCGTTACCCGCCGGACACTATAAACTGACGAGTTCCGGAAAAGGAGAAAGAATCCATACAGGTTGTCTGCCGGAGTTGAAAACTAATATTTATGCGCAAATGGCATCGGCTTCACAGGACAATCCGATCGTAGTTCCGCTGTATCGGTCGGGCACTTCCAACTGGAATGCTGTTTATCAGGGAAAGCGCACCTTGTACTATCAACTTTCTGTTCAGTGCAATATGACTGTAGATATTGAAGCGTGCGAAACAGGAAGCAATATGTTGACTTTGAAGAATGCAAAGGGAGTGACAATAACAGAAGGTGTAGGCAATAAGATCAGACAGCAGTCATTGGCGCCGGGGAATTATACTGTAAGTATTCTTGCGGAAGAAGGATATTGTAAGGCAGGTATAAGCATAACGGCAACGGATGAGATCGGTAATACGATAGATCGTCCTATCCCAATAGAATATCCGGGAGTTAGTTACTCCAGAACTGAAATATCCCAACTGGCGGATACCTATGGGGAAAAAGAGAAAGATGTCTTCTATTCTTTCAATTTGGCGGGAAACATGAGATGTCATTTTTCTGTTTATTATTCATCAATGTCAGAAAGAAGCCGGGTGTTCCTGACTGTGCTCAATGAGAAAAAAGAGGTTATATCGAAAACTTTATCTCACATCTATAGCAACGACCTGCTTTGTAACCTCGAACCGGGGGCATATTATCTGGTATGCGAAGGAGGCGAAGGACTCGATGGTGCTTTAGTTGTTGATGTAAATTTCAGACCCATGCGTCCTACGCCTCCTGATCCTGAACCCGAACCTGAACCGAAACCTGAAAATCCGACTATCCCCGAACAGCCGGAAAGTTATACTCCTTCTGATTACCGGAACTATATTAATACCATTGTTCCTACTATCGGTAGTGACACTGTGGCTAACTTTTCATACTTGAGCAAGGCCCGGCATCAGATTCGGTATTACGATGATTTGGGGCGTCCTGTACAAGAAATAGAGTTTAAAGCCTCGCCTGTTAGGAAAGATTTGATGACACATCGTGAATATGACGAGCTGGGACGAGATAGCCGCCAATGGTTGACTACCGAGCGCAGCGAAGGTACTCCGGGAACATGGATGATGCCGGACGCCTTCATCTCGGATGCCGGAAAACTTTATGGTGACAAATGTGCCTGTAGTCTTATCGTTTATGACGGTTCGCCGTTGAATCTCATAAAAGAAGAGTACGGTCCAGGAGAGAAATGGCAAACTACCGGACACGGTAACAAACATGATTATCGTGTTAATACAGGT
This sequence comes from uncultured Bacteroides sp., assembly GCA_947038155.1. Lineage (GTDB taxonomy): Bacteria > Bacteroidota > Bacteroidia > Bacteroidales > Bacteroidaceae > Bacteroides. The sequence continues at coordinate 55,497 of CAMQVH010000009.1, forward strand.
GATGATCTTTGTCGATGGTTGAATAGTGGGGGAGCAAGAGAGCTCCCTCAGCTCTTGCAACGGGGCATGTACCCTTCTTACGAGCTGATAGTAGAGTCCGCAGAAGATGAAGACGGCCATATAATATATAGTTTTACTGACAAACAGGGTCGTATGATCTTGAACCGGAACATTGCCGACAATGATACATTGGACACTTACTACGTGTATGACGACTACAGCAACCTATGCTTTGTTTTGCCGCCTGCTGCTTCTGAAAATCTGTCATCGCTTTCCCTTACCAGAGCACTCCCGGAAAGTGAAGCGTATCAGGATATACTGAATAAATATGCCTATCAATACCGCTATGATTATAGAAACCGCTGCATCGGAAAGAAACTTCCGGGGTGTGACTGGATAGAAATGATTTATGATACAGCGAATCATCTGCTTTTTATACGCGATGGCAATCAGAGAAAACGCGGTGAATGGAGCTTTCAGCTTTCCGATTTGTGGGGACGGTCAGTATTGTCAGGGCTTTATCACGGAACAGTAAATGCACAAAGTTTTGATGCTTCAAACGTGTATGCAAGTTTTGAGCCGGAAAATATTTCTGCTATTTATGGATACGTGTCCCACTATCCGGTGGAAATCGAGCAGAACAGCATTGAAGTATTGAAAGCAAACTATTATGATACGTATGACTACAAAAAACATTTGTCTGTTTTCAATGCGTCGCTCGACTATGTGCCCGACAAGAATTACGGTAAACAGTATGTTGACGCCGTCCATGTGCATTGCAAGGATTTGCTGACCGGAAGTATAACGCGTGTATTGGAAAATAGCAGTGAGACTTACGGCTGCTATTACTATGACTATTATAAGAATTTAATCCAATCCCGTCATACGGCTCTGAATGGTAATACTATAATAAACAAGTCTGCTTTTAACTTTAGCGGGAAGCCTGCTGCTACTTGTGAGGAGTATGATGAAGAAGTTTCTTTACGCAAGAATTATACCTATGACCATGCCGGGAGACTGATACAAGAAGCTCACGTTGTCGGAAACGATACCACCCGTTTTTTATACTCTTTCGACGCAATAGGCAGAATCAAAAGACTTACCCGCATCAACGGTAAAGACTCCCTGACCACAACCAACAGCTACAACATCCGTGACTGGCTGACAGCTATTGACAACTCGAATTTCAAACAGGTGCTACATTACGCGGATGGCACCGGTACTCCCTGTTACAATGGAAACGTCAGTAGCATGATATGGCAGACTGACGCATCTACAACACGTGGTTATCAATTCTCTTACGACAGACTTTCACGGCTGAAAGACGCGGTTTATGGTGAAGGAGATGGTTTGACAAAGAATCGTAACCGCTTCAACGAGCAAGTGACCGGCTATGATAAGATGGGAAATATAGTAGGTCTCAAGCGTTACGGACAGATTGCAGAAAACAGTTATGATCTGATTGACAATCTCTCTCTGACTTACAACGGTAATCAGTTGCAAGCCGTAAACGATCATGCAACGAATGCTGCCTACAGTAATAATTTTGAATTTAAGGATGGAGCAAAGCTGTCTGTGGAATACTCTTTTGACTCCAACGGGAATTTAACACAAGATTTAAACAAAAAGATTACTGATATTCAGTATAATTGTTTAAATTTACCCAGTCGAATACAGTTTGAAGGTGGAAACAGTATCGTCTTTCTTTATGATGCAAACGGAACAAAACTTCGTACTACACACATAATAGATGGAGTCACTACAACTACCGATTACTGTGACAATGCGGTCTATGAAAACGGAGTGCTCGGTAAGCTCTTGACCGGAGAAGGGTATATTACTCTTTCGGATGCTGCTTATCATTATTTTCTGCGTGATTATCAAGGGAATAATCGTGTGCTTGTCTGTCAGAATGGAACAGTAGAAGAAGTGAATCATTATTATCCGTTCGGAGGAGTGTTTGCTTCGACTTCATCTGCTCAGCCTTATAAGTATAATGGTAAGGAACTGGATAGAAGGAGCGGTTTGGATTGGTATGATTACGGGGCTAGGATGTATGATTCGGCAATAGGGAGATGGCATGTTGTTGATCAGTCTGCTGAAAAGTTCTATTCATTTAGCGCATACAATTATTGTTTTGATAATCCGGTAAAGCATGTGGACCCGGATGGAAATCAACCTCAGTCCAGACCAACAAGGCCGGTAAGAAGAGGATACAGGAATGGAGGTAGACCTAATCCTTATGCGTTCTATCCAAGAGAAATGAGACCACAATCTTATACGCAAAAGACTTCTATGACTTATCGGGGGAATGGAACGAGGCAGATCGTGGCTATGGAACCTCCGACTATATTGCATACGGTTAATACTCCCGGAGGAAATGAGGTACAGATGAGTGGGAATAATAAATGGGGAACTTTATTATCTGGTATGTTAGATCTTTCTGATAAATACAAAGAATATAAGGATTTATTGGTTAGCCTTGTCACTACAGTAAACTACGGAGAAAGTGGCATCGTAAATAATAAAACTGAAATTGTAATTGATGATCCCCAATTGGCAATGTTGCAACTTGAATATGAGGCTCAGGCTAGAGAAATTGATAAGAGTTTAGGAGAAGTTGATATTAAAGGTAAATCAATGATGGAAATAATTGAAATACTTGCAGAACGCAAAAAAATGATAGAAGATAAAATAGGTTTATCTCCCAAAGCTGTAATGGAGACGATGTTTTATCTTTATCCTGAAAGATTTCAGCCAGGGGCAACTGTAAGACAAACTTTACCGGAATTTATACAACATCATTAAATATGAAGAAAAATAAGAAAAAGTGGACAACAAAGAATACTCACATAAAGAAAAGTAATAAGAAAGGAATCGAAGCTGAACCTAAAGATTGGAAGTTGATATTAGGGGTTTGGATAGCTATTGCTGCAACAATATTATTTATTATATTAGTTGCACTAAACAATCATATTGTAGGCTATGATGATTTTATTGGTATTCCTCGTGAATGGGTACATTCGTTGTTCAAATAATAATGAATATCCCCGATATAAGTTGATATTAAAGCAACCTATATCGGGGTATCTTACATTATAATCAATGATCGCATATAAAATTCATACGAAATGTATCAACTTTCGATATATTTACCTACCTTTACCAAGCCAAACCTAATCTCTAGGATAGAAAGCACACAACACTGCAATGTACCCTCCTGATTAATGATGTAATAATCTGATACATTCACTAAAAAAACATTGTATGACACACAAATTTCTTTTGGTAGGGTTATTGATCTTTTCTCTTTTCTCCTGTAAATCCGAAGGTGTATGGATAGAATTTGAAGACCCCATTTTTATCACTTATCTACATGACTATTGCGACATTCCCATCACAGAGAAAGGGCGTATTGATATGGAAGATGAAGCTACATGTATAGCATTGGGAAAAATTACCGACTTAAACTTGGATGATATCAGATGCTCTAATTTGGTAGGTATTAAGCATTTGGTTAGCCTTGTCAATTTGTCTTGTAATAATAATCGGTTGACTGCTCTTGATGTGAGTGGAATGAACAGGCTGAGAACTTTATCTTGTAGAAAGAACCAGATAAAGACTATTACTATAAAGGAGTGTGTAAGTTTACAATCTTTTGATTGTAGTGACAATCAGATAGAAACCTTAGAACTTAAAGGACAAATAGCGTTAGATTTTTTGTTTTGTAGAAGGAATAGACTTAATCAACTGGATGTATGTGAATGTAAATCACTACAGTATTTATCTTGTGAAAATCAAACGGATGACAAGAATAATAGTCGGCAAATGACATTAATAATGCCTGCTGACATGCAAAAGATCTGGGAAGATATCTGGGAAAAGAATAACCCAAATGTTGTGGCAGTTTTTGAATGACAAAAGTGTATGAAAACAAAACTAATATATTTGATAATTGGCCTGTGGCTATGTATCGCCTGTTCGAAAGACGACATGCCTGCACGGGATGAATTCACTGATCATAACTTTATTGAGTTCTTGCATATGAAACATAAAGTACCAGTAACACAAGATGGAAAAATAAATCTGGATGACGCGATGACACAACTACGTCTGCAATCTATTGTAGAACTCCAAATAAATCCTAATGATCCTATTTATAAACCTATTTATGATGTAACAGGAATCCGTAATCTTGTCAACCTAGACTATTTGTCTATTTATTGTGAGTTTAAAGATTTGGATGTAAGCAACCTAAAATATCTGACAGTTTTAACATGTTGGGGAAAATCAATTACTCATCTCAATATCCATAATACACCATCATTAGAAAGTTTAGGCTTGGTAGGTGTTGATCAGGTGACTTCTCTGGACTTATCAGGACATCCTCGTTTAAAGGTTCTCAATTGTGTCCATAGTAAACTGAACACTTTAGATTTAAAAGATTTACCTGAACTTTCTTATTTGGATTGTAGTGACAATCATCTCAGTACGCTCGACGCTTCCGGAATGAAGTTAAATGTGATGAATTCTAAGTTGGAATGCGGAAGACAAACTGATGAAAATGGAAAGGCGAAAGCCCTATATTTGATTTTATCCGAGAGTCAAAGGGAAGCTTGGGAAGATATGTCCTCATCGCCATACAATGAAAAGGTTATAGTAACATTTAAACCATAAACATATTAGCCTAGCGGATATAATATTCTCGGAATTGGCATTTAAAGCCAATTCCGAGAAGAGTTGCTTTTTTATTTCTTATAAATCAACTTGCTCGGCACCCCGTTTCCGAAGAGTTCATCGCCCAGCGTTGTAATCTTATCACCTGTAGCAAGCACATAGCGAAGATTATCGCATCCCATGAACGCTCCGAACTCGATAGCCGTCACGCTGGCAGGCAGCTCAAGTGTTCCGGCAAGCCGTCCGCAGTTGCTGAATACCCGTTGGCCGATGGTCTTGAGGTTATGTGGCAGCTTGATCTTCAGGAGATACTTCTTTTGTGCGAAAGTGAAGTCGGGGATAGTTGTCGCATTTGTTTTAGAAATATCCAGAGATACGAGATTCGGCATATAGTCGCGGATCAGTTTGAAGTCGGCGTTATCCAGTTTCCCTTCGATGGTCAGGAAGTTGATGTCCCTGGGTTGCAGACCAGCTTTCATAATCTCGTCTTCCAGTTTGCCCATTGCGCCTACCTGTATGGTTGTTTCCAGCGGTTCACCTTCTATAAATGCAAAGTGCTCCCATCTGTTCTTAAAACGGTAGGCATCACTGCTGCCCAGCGGGATGAAGATGGCGGTCACACTGTCCGCCAGCGCTTCCGGCAGCAGGTTAGGAGCTGTCTTCTTGCGTATCTGACAGATTTTCAAGTTGTCACATCCTTTGAAGGCGGCATCCTCGATATTCTTTATCTTTTCGGAAAGGATCACTTTCTCCAGCGTCTGTTTACCTTTGGTCACTCCGTTCACCACATTCGAGAAAGCGTAGGCAGGGACAAAATTGGCCATATAGATGTAGAACTTTCCGTTAGGATATGTGCCGGCTTTTCCGCTGTACATCTTAATTTCGGCGTTGGAGATATCGAGCACTTTCAGGCTGGGAAACTCGTCGCGGAGATGTCTGAAGTCTTCTGCGTTCAGTTTTCCTGTCAGTGTCAGGTGAGTGATGCTGTTAGCTTCTTCTTCCGTCATCATCGAGATCAGTGTGCCGGGCTTGCTGACATAATACGTTTTGCTTACTTGTGCGGTTGCTCCCAATGTGCTGGCAGCCAATAAAAAACTTATCAGTAGTTGTCTTATTTTCATAATTATACAGATTTGTTCAGACAAATATAGGAAAAATAGGTAAGACACGATGTTTTTTTATGTTTTATATCTAATTTTGTAGCGTGATTAACAAAAAGTAAAAATGGAGACAGAAGAAATCAGAGAAAAGAAAGAACCGAAGAGACTTCCCGTATGGGCGTGCATCCTGTTGTTTGCACTGGGGCTTTTCGTCACCTTTGGGTTATATAGTACGATAGGCTTCGGAGTTTTATCTCTGATTCTTGGTGATGAAGCACGGCATCCCGGACTGTTGAGAGATATTGTGGCAGAAGCCGGCATGCTGCTGGCCGTGCTGACTTCGGCAGTGATTCTGCTCTTTTTTGAACGCCGCCCTTTCTCTGACCTGGGACTGACACTGAAAGGTCATGCACGGGGATTGTGGTACGGACTGCTGGCAGCCATCCTTCTCTACTTGATCGGTTTTGGACTGTCTTTGGTTTTGGGTGAGGTGGAAGTAACCGGTTTTCAGTTCGATCCTCTGAATCTGCTTGCTACCTTTGTGTTCTGCCTGTTGGTGGCTCTAGCCGAAGAAATCATGGTGCGTGGCTATATACTCGGCCGTCTGCTGCATACCCGGATGAATAAATTCCTGTCTCTTTTTGTCTCCGCACAGCTGTTCGCATTGCTGCACCTCTTCAATCCCAACCTTGCCTTCCTGCCTATGCTGAATCTGTTACTTGCAGGTATGTTTATCGGCGCTTCCTATTTATATACGCGCAATCTTTGTTTCCCTATCTCCCTTCATCTTTTCTGGAACTGGATTCAGGGCCCGATACTGGGCTATCAGGTAAGTGGAAATGACTTGGGAACCTCCCTGCTGACGCTGCATCTGCCCGAAGAGAACGTACTGAATGGCGGAGCCTTCGGATTTGAAGGCTCGCTCATTTGTACAGTACTGATGATTATCTTTACGATTTTAATTGTCTGGTGGGGAGAAAAACGGGAGGCAATCAGTCTTGCTGTACCCCGATCATGCTAAGCTGAATCCGTTTCCGGTCGGTATCCACGTTCATCACTCTGACCATGACATGCTGGTGGATGGACACGATTTCCGTAGGATCGGAGATGTATCGTTCGGCCAGTTGGGAGAGGTGTACAAGCCCGTTCTCCTTGATACCTATATCGACGAAAGCTCCGAAATTGGTAATATTGCCTACGATGCCCGGCAGAATCATGCCTTCGCGCAAGTCTGCGATGGTGCGCACGTTCTTGTCAAATTCAAATACCTTGATCGCTTTACGCGGGTCGCGACCCGGCTTGTCGAGTTCCTGCATGATGTCTTGCAGGGTAGGCAGGCCCACAGTCGGCGTGATGTAGTCCGATATTTTGATTTTTTGGCGGAGTTCCTTATTCGCGATCAGTTCGTCTACGCTACATTTCAAGTCCTTTGCCATTTGCTCTACGATGTGGTAGCTTTCCGGATGCACGGCAGTGTTGTCCAACGGGTTCTTTGCTCCGGGAATGCGAAGGAAACCGGCACACTGTTCGAAGGCTTTGGCACCCATGCGGGGGACTTTCATCAGCTCCTTGCGTGAACAGAAAGCTCCGTTCTCGGCACGGAAGTTGACAATGTTTTGTGCCAGTTGCGGACCCAGACCGGAGATGTATGTCAGCAGATGACTGCTGGCGGTATTCAGATTCACGCCTACCAGGTTCACGCAGTTTTCCACTGTCTGGTCAAGGGCTTTCTTTAGTTTCGTCTGGTCTACATCGTGCTGGTATTGTCCTACACCGATAGATTTGGGATCGATCTTTACCAGTTCCGCCAACGGGTCCATCAGTCGGCGACCGATGGAGACTGCTCCACGCACCGTTACGTCATAATCGGGAAACTCGTCACGGGCGATCTTGGATGCCGAATAAATGGAAGCGCCCTGCTCGCTGACCACGAATACAGGAATCTGCCGGTCGAAGGTCTGATGATTGATAAAGTCTTCCGTTTCGCGGCTGGCTGTTCCGTTGCCGATGGAGATGGCTTCAATTTCATAGGCTTCTATCATCTTGCGGAGTTTGGAGGCCGCTTCACCGGTTTTATTGACCGGAGGATGCGGGTAGATATTCTCATTGTGCAGCAAGTTGCCTTGCGCATCGAGGCAGACGACTTTGCAGCCGGTACGGAATCCGGGGTCGATGGCGAGCACCCGTTTCTGTCCGAGAGGAGGAGAGAGAAGCAGCTGGCGGAGATTCTCCGTAAATACGCGGATGGCTTCGTCGTCGGCTTTTTCTTTGGACTGGGCGGCAAATTCTGTTTCGATGGAAGGTTTGAGCAGACGTTTGTAGGCGTCGGCGGTGGCATCCCTTACCTGATGGCTGCACTCATTGTTGCCATGTACGAACTGGCGGTCGAGGCGTTCCAGACAGGCTTCGTCATCCGGACTGATGGATACTTTCAGCAAGCCTTCGGATTCTGCCCGGCGGATGGCGAGCAGGCGGTGGGAGGTGCAGCGTTTCAGCGATTCGGAAAAGTCGAAATAATCCCGGTACTTGGCGGCCTCTTCCTCTTTTCCTTTCACTACCTTGGCGGTGATTTCCGCCTGACGGGTGAACTGGTTACGTATGGCGTTGCGGGCACGTTCGTCCTCATTTACTTGCTCAGCGATGATGTCGCGGGCGCCTTTCAGTGCGTCTTCCGCATCTTTGACGTCGCCTTTGACGAAGGTGGCGGCTTTGGCGGTGAGGTTGGGCTCCCTTTGCAGCATCATGATCATGGCCAGCGGTTCCAATCCTTTCTGGCGGGCCGCTTCGGCACGGGTCTTCCGTTTGGGTTTGTAGGGGAGGTAGATGTCCTCCAGTTCCGTAGGATTCCAGGTGGCGTTGATGCGCTTTTCGAGCTCCGGAGTGAGTTTCCCTTGCTCGTTGATGGTACTGAGGATGGTTTCCTTCCGTTTGGCTATGTCGCACAACTTGTCATGTTGCTCCTTGATGTTCTCTATCTGTACTTCGTCCAGTCCGCCGGTAGCTTCCTTACGGTAACGGCTGATGAAAGGGATGGTGGCACCTTCGTCCAACAAGTGGAGGGTACTGCTGATTTGTCTTTCCGGTATCCCCAGTAATCCGGAAATCATTTGGTGAAATAGTTCCATAAACAATTTTTTTGCGAATGAATGAGCGACAAAAATACACATAAATCTGTTATAGCCGACAAGTTTTAGTATATTTGCAAGCTAAAATGAGATAGTAACACTTCAAAACTTACGAGTATGATGAGATATATAGGGTGCCTGTTTATCTGTTTGCTATGGCTTTTCCGGGTCACAGAGTTATTTGCTGTCTCTAACGATCAGAAACCCATCCTGATTATCTGTTCCTACAATCCCGCCGCTCATCAAACTTCGGTCACTATCTCCGACTATATGGAAGAATATAACAAACTGGGAGGGAAACGCGATATTATCATTGAAAACATGAACTGTAAAAGTTTCTCCGAAGCCCCGCTTTGGAGCGGTATGATGACGCAGATTCTTTCTAAATATCAAGGGGAGAAGCATCCGGCGCAAATTATTCTGTTGGGACAGGAAGCGTGGGCGGCGTATCTGTCGCAACGGGATTCGATACAGGTGAAGGTGCCGGTGATGTGCAGCCTCGTCAGCAGCAATATCGTCATACTGCCTGAGGATACGGTTGCCGGGCTGGACACATGGATGCCGGAATCGGTCGATCTCTTTACCGACCACATGAATATACCGGAATTGAAGTCGGGATTTATCAATCAGTACAATATAGAAGATAATGTCCGGATGATCAAGGCGTTTTATCCGAAGACGGAACACATCGCTTTTATTTCGGACAATACTTACGGTGGCGTCACCATGCAGGCACTGGTGCGGAAAGAAATGAAGAAGTTTCCCGAAATCGACCTGATCCTGATGGACGGCCGGCGGCATACTATCTATACAATTGTAGAAGAGTTGCGTCATTTGCCGGAGAATACGGTGATCATGGTAGGCACGTGGCGTGTGGATATGAACGAAGGTTATTTCATGCGGAATGCTACCTATGCCATGATGGAGGTTACTCCGACCATTCCGACTTTTACTCCCTCATCGGTGAGCCTGGGGTATTGGGCGATCGGCGGAGTGCTGCCCGATTACCGGAAACTGGGAAAGGACATGGCATTGGCATCTGTACAGATTGATCAATATCCGGCGGATGAGCAGCAGCACCTTTCCGTGATTGGCAGCAAGGCCTTACTGGACAGCCGGAAGGTGAAGGAGTGGGGACTGGACCCGGATATCCTTCCTTTTGATGTGCAGATTATTAATCAGACCGTATCATTCTATCAGCAATATACTTATCAGATTTGGTCGGCATGTGCGCTGGTTGTCATCCTTGTGCTGGGGTTGTGCATCTCGCTCTTCTACTATTTCCGCACCAAACGTCTGAAGGACGATCTGCTGAAGTCGGAAAAAGACCTGCGGGTGGCAAAAGACCGTGCAGAAGAATCGAACCGCCTGAAAAGTGCTTTCCTCGCCAATATGAGCCATGAGATACGTACGCCTTTAAATTCGATTGTAGGTTTCTCAGATGTGCTCGCTGTGGGTGGCAACACGGAAGAAGAACAGCAGACCTATTATCAGATTATCAAGACAAACTCGGATTTGTTGCTTCGCCTGATCAATGATATTCTCGATCTCTCGCGCCTGGAAGCGAACAGGGTCACGTTGACTTGGGAAGAGTGTGACGTGGTGCAGCTATGCAGGCAGGTGGTGGCATCTGTCAGCGTTTCACGGCAGTCCGGCAATCAGTTCCTGTTTGTCAGCGATTACGAGTCGTTTCGGATGACGACAGACATACAGCGTATGCAGCAGGTGATTATCAATCTGATGTCTAATGCGGATAAGTTCACTAGGAAAGGGCAGATAACACTGGAATTTTCGGTGAATGAAGAGACGGAGATGGCTGTATTCTCTGTGACGGATACGGGGTGCGGCATCCCGAAAGAGAAACAGAAACTGGTATTCGAGCGCTTCGAGAAGCTGAACGAATATGCCCAGGGAACAGGTTTGGGATTATCTATCTGTAAATTGATTGTGCATAAATGGAAAGGGGATATATGGATCGACTCCGAATATACAGGAGGTGCACGGTTTATGTTCTCACATCCGCTTAAAATAGAAAAAGAATGAAAAGATTTGCATGTGTTTACGTATGGCTTCTTTGCCTCGTGCTCTCAGTTGCGGCACAGGAAAAAGTTGTGAAGCTGAAAATTGTACAGACAAGTGATGTACATGGTAATTATTATCCTTATAATTTTATTACCCGTAAGGATTGGCAGGGCAGTCTGGCACGAATATACGCTTTTGTGGAGAAAGAACGCGAACAATATAAGGAGAATCTTATTTTACTCGACAACGGCGACATATTGCAGGGGCAACCGACTGCCTATTACTATAATTATATAGATACAGTATCACCCCACCTCTGCGCGGAAATGATGAACTACATGAAATATGATGCCGGAAATATGGGTAATCATGATGTGGAGACAGGCCGAGCCGTGTTCGACCGCTGGATAAATACCTGTGACTTTCCTGTATTAGGAGCTAATATCATCGATACATCGACCGGAGAACCTCATCTTCCTCCTTATAAGGTCATGGAACGTGACGGAGTGAAAATCGTAATCTTTGGAATGATCACTCCTGCCATCCCCGCATGACTCTCGGAGAATCTGTGGAAGGGACTGCGTTTCGACGACATGGAGGAGACTGCACGCAAATGGATGAAGATCATCCGTGAAAAAGAGAATCCGGACTTGATGATCGGCTTGTTCCATGCAGGACAAGAGGCTTTCAAAATGTCCGGTAAGTATAACGAAAACGCTTCTCTGAATGTGGCGAAGAATGTCCCCGGTTTTGACATTGTACTGATGGGGCACGATCATGCGCGCGAATGTAAGAAAGTGATGAATGTGGCAGGTGATTTGGTGTTGGTCATTGATCCGGCAAGCAACGGAATTGTTCTGTCCAACATCGATGTGACCTTGAAATTGAAAGATGGAAAGGTGCGCAGCAAAGATATAAAAGGAGTATTGACCGAAACGAAAGATTATGGAATCAGCGAGGACTTTATGAAGCATTTTGCTCCTCAATATGACACTGTCCGTAACTTTGTCTCTAAAAAGATCGGTACATTCACCGAGAGTATCTCAACGCGTCCTTCTTTCTTCGGACCGTCTGCTTTTATCGACTTGATCCATACCTTGCAGCTTGATATCACCGGTGCGGAGATATCCTTTGCAGCACCGCTTTCATTTGATGCGAAAATTAATAAAGGAGATGTGTTTGTCAGCGATATGTTCAATCTGTATAAGTATGAGAATATGCTGTATATGATGACTTTATCCGGAAAAGAAATCAAGGATTATCTGGAAATGTCTTATTTCATGTGGACCAACCGGATGAAGTCTCCGGACGATCATCTGCTCTGGTTTAAGGAGAAACGTCGCGAAGGTGCGGAGGACAGAGCTTCTTTCCAAAATTTCAGCTTCAATTTTGATTCGGCATCGGGAATTATTTATACCGTAGACGTCACCAAGCCGCAAGGGGAGAAGATAACGATTGTCAGCATGGCAGACGGCAGTCCTTTCTTCATGGATAAGATTTATAAGGTGGCTTTGAACTCTTATCGGGGGAATGGCGGTGGAGAACTGCTGACGAAAGGATCAGGCATCCCTCAGGAGAAATTGAAAGAGCGTATCATCTTCTCTACGGATAAGGACCTTCGTTTCTATCTGATGAATTATATAGAAAAGAAAGGTACTATGGACCCGAAGGCATTGAACCAATGGAAATTCGTTCCTGAAAAGTGGACTGTTCCGGCTGCCAAGCGTGATTATAAGTTTTTATTCGGAGATAGTCAATAAGTAGGCAAAAGTGTTCTTTTTGGCAGATAATCTCTTGCCTTAGGTTGAATATCTCATTATTACTGGTATCTTTGTCGCAACCAAAAGAGAGAGTGTATGGATATTCAAGTTGTTCCTAAGATAGGTATTTCTTCGGTAGTTCATTCTAAACATATAGATCCCGATAGTATTGATGTGGTCGGCAATGATATAGCGCTCTTCGACACGGAGAGCGTTATTTCCCTTTATAATGGCCCCAGTAAACTGGAAGTGGTGAGCATCGGACTTTGTCTGGAAGGCTCTACTCGTTTTAATATCAGTCTGCGTGAGTTTGAACTGATTCCGGGAAGAATGGTTATTGCGTTGCCCAATCAGATTATCGAACATCGTCAGTTCAGTACCAATTTCAGAGGGATTTTCTTTGCTGTATCAAAAAGTCTGTTGGAATCATTGCCCAAAGTAGGTAATGTGCTTTCCTTCTTTTTCTTTCTGAAAGATTACCCTTGCTTTGATCTCAACTTGCACGAGCAGGAAATGATTAAAGAGTATCACGCTTTTATCAGAAAGAGATTGAAAAACAAAGACGATAGGTACCGTAGGGAGGTAGTAATGGGATTGATGCAGGGCTTCTTCTTTGAGCTTTGCAATATCTTCAACAGTTATGCTCCGGATGCTTCTGCCGTTGTCAAAAGTAAAAGTCGTAAAGAATATATATTTGAGCGCTTCTATGAATCTTTGGTTCAGTCTTATCAGTCGGAGCGTAGCGTGAAGTTTTATGCGGATCAGTTGTGTCTTACGCCGAAACATCTGTCCGGAGTTGTCAAGGAAGTCAGCGGGAAGACGGTAGGGGAGTGGATTGACGAATTAGTGATCCTGGAAGCGAAGGCACTCTTGAATTCTTCGAGCATGAACATACAGGAGATAGCCGATCGTTTAAACTTTGCCAACCAGTCATTCTTCGGTAAATACTTTAAGCATTATACCGGTATGTCTCCCAAAGAATACCGGAAAAGCAGATAGCTCCCAAAATTACAAAACTACAGAACGCCTGAACGTACTCGGCTCAATGTTTCCGGTGTCATCAGCAGGTAAGAAGCGATGTGTGCCAAAGGTGCCCGTTTGATGATTTCCGGATGAGTTTCGAGCAATAGATTATAACGTTCGCGGGCGGATTCGAAACGCCAGGAATCGGCTTTGGTTTGCGATACAATCAGGGAATATTCAAGTATCTTCCGATAGAACATATTGATTTCCCAGTTTTGCTTTGTCAGCTGCATCATTTTGTCATAAGGGAACAGGTATATGACAGCAGGCTCCAGTGTCTCTATTATCAATCGGGTAGGGACTTGTTTCAGCAGGCTTTCGATACACATCAGGATACAGCCTTCGTATGAGAAGTGTTCGGTAACGTCTTTTCCGTTTTTATAATAATATTGCCGGAGCATCCCTTTCCCGACAAAAACTAATTCATGGGCTACTTCTCCTTCATTAAGTGCGATCACTCCTTTAGGATATTCTTCACGTATCAGGATGCTTTCTATCTGTCGGCGTCCCTCTATGCTCATTTCGGGAAAGCGGGAATTTACGACGGCATTTACAGTTTCTCTTAGTAGTGTATCCATGTCATTATAGTCTTGTTATGTGCAAAAGTACTAAAAACGGTTGATATAAATCAAGTTGATTCAAAAAAGATGTATCTTTGTCTCCAAAATAAGGATGTATATGATAATGAATAAGATAGTAGGAATGGCAGCTTTACTGCTTTGTCTGACAGGTTGTGTCAGAGATAATGATGCAATATATTACCCTGTAGGCGATGTGGATATTGAAAGAGGAGGTCCGGCGTTGGAAGTCGGAGAGGGGGATGTATTGGTAGCGCGAAGTTTTAATGAAGAAGATTATGTACTGGATACGATAGCTCAATATCCGAATGATCCGACTTTGGGTAAACTGACGTTTATGATTGACTTGAAAAATCAACAGAAAGATCAGAATGTGGCGGATTTCAACGGCGTGGGTAAATCAAAACTGACCATGAGTCTTGGCTATAAGGATGGCAATTACCCGTCGGAGAGTCAGGTTCCTATTTATACTTCTCAGGACGTCACAGCTAAATATGCAGTCAAACTTCGTCTGAAAGGAGAATTGCTTGTATCCGGTGACGAATGGATGATCGATTATGTGTATGCGCAGCTGGCCAGCTTGTTTCAGCCTTATCCGCCTGCGAATTTCCCCGAAGTCTTTATGTGTAAGGGTGGTATGAAGCTGGGGACTTTCGATTCGTTCCGAAGAACCTGTACTTTCGATATCACTTATGATCGTTCCGACCTCTCTTTTAGTCAATTATACTTCAATTTATTTATCAATCTGGCCGGTCAGAAGCGGGAAAACAGAGTCCGACTGCGGATTGATAAAGAGTCTTACTTTGAATTGTACGAGCAGAGTGAAGAAATGTAAGTAAGCAGCGTTTTTCTTCATTTATTGACGGGTATCCATGTGAAAGACAATCGTTTTACATGGATATAACATTCTTTTACAGAAAAAACTTTGAATGCTCAAATAATTATTAAATCTTTTAACATCTTAATACAATATCAATAAGCATATCCTTCTTTTTTAATTATGCTTATTTTACCTCTTCTACTTTATATTCATCCTTCACTTTCCTGCATTTAAAGACGCAGTAATCCGGATTATTTAAAGCGTTATCAAGGCTTTGTGGCAAAACGATCTCTTTCGTCTGTTTGTTGATTGCTATCAATGCGTAATAAATACCTTCTTCTTTGCATTGTTCAATCAATACCTTTTTTAATTCTTTTACGTTATATTCCATTTCTTGAGATATGAACCCAATAAAAAAGCCTCTTACTTCAATGTAAGAGGCTAACTAAAATAAGAGTAGTGGGTACGAGAATCGAACTCGTATTACATGCGTGAGAGGCATGTGTCCTAACCGTTAGACGAACCCACCGGCTTTTGATAGATTTAAAAAGAGCCAAGTCTATAAAACTTAGCTCTTTTTATCTAGAGAATCTTGCGGAAGCTGGGGGATTCGAACCCCCGGTACGGTTACCCGTACGTCAGTTTAGCAAACTGGTGGTTTCAGCCACTCACCCAAACTTCCTTGAACCCGCATTCTCTCTCAAATGCGGTGCAAATATAGGGGGAACTTTTGGACTACGCAAATCTTTTAGCAAGATTTTTTTTACTTGTTTTTTGATGAAAGAGATAACTTGCTATGTTTCAAATGTTAAACGGATTATTTTTTTTGAGAATATTTTTTCTCACTATTCATGGGAGAAAACGATTACCTTATTAATTATTATAGAAGCCTGTGGTGTCATCAGATTTTTTACATCAGTATTTGCCATTTTACGTTTGTCTCCATGGCTTCTTGAGAAGTTTATTAAAAAAAGAGCATAAAAAAAGGCTATCTATCCCAGACAGCCAATCTTTTTGTTAACCTTAAATCTAATACTATGAAAAACACATTGCAAATATACGGAGTTTTGTGATATCTGCAAATAAATCGGGCTAAATGACTTGATTTATAACATTGATTAAATAATTGAATATTTGATTCAATGTTTATTAAGGTTTTAGAGGGCTGGGAGCGTGTCTTCTTGGCTATCTGGGAATCTGTAAGGTATCCAGTACGTTGGGGGGATTTACCTCTTCCATTAGGTGAATTCCCCTAAACAAGTAGGAATTTTCAATTTCATAAGGAGAATTCATTCTCTACTTTTGTGATATCGAAAGATAAGTGATAGGATTAATAAAGGAACCATTAAAAATAAAGGAATATGAAAACGAACGCATTTAGATACTTAGGACTGGCTTTAATGGCTGTGTTAACGTTGAGTCTGACTTCTTGTGAAGTAGAAATCGATAGTTTTTATGATGATGATAATATTGGTGGTGGTTACTACAATCGTTCTTCTGATTTATGTAGCCGTACATGGGTAAGTTTTTATCGGGATGTGGACGGTAACCGTTGCCGTCAGGAACTCGACTTTTATTTGGACCGGACAGGTGTTGATTTTATTCGGGTGGAATATCCTAATGGACATGTGGAGACATTCGAATACCATTTCCGCTGGAACTGGGAGAATTATGCACAGACTTCCATTCGAATGGATTACGGTCGCAATGATGTATCTTATCTGGATGATGTATACATCGGTGGAAATCGGTTGAGCGGTTATCTGGATGGTCGGAATAATTTCGTAGAATATACAGGTAGGTGAGATAATAGCCGGCAGATGGAAAGTGCCGGCAAATGAAAAGAAAATGATGATTACACAAAAGATGACAGGTAGAGAGATTTCGGATAACGACAGGTAGAAAGATACCACATGGAATAGGTTGAAAAGGTAAAAAGCGATAGGTGGAGGTGACAGGTAAAAAGATTGCGGATAACAGACAGATAATTTAAAGGATAACATATAAGATTTCAGGATATTAAGAATTTAGAGAAGAGATAGGGCGCGAAATGGAAGCTTAAAAGTTTTGAATGGGACTAAATAGTTTTTATCTTTGCGCCCTATTAGTATGTTTAATTCATGGAGTGGTTATATAATCTGTTTCTCGAACATTCTGCCTTACAGGCAGTTGTGGTGCTTTCACTGATTTCTGCGATTGGGCTGGGGCTGGGAAGAGTGCATTTCTGGGGAGTATCTCTGGGAGTCACTTTTGTTTTTTTTGCAGGTATCCTTGCCGGGCATTTCGGGCTTTCGGTTGACCCACAGATGCTGAATTATGCAGAAAGTTTCGGATTGGTTATTTTCGTATATTCACTGGGGCTTCAGGTAGGGCCCGGTTTCTTCAGTTCTTTCCGGAAAGGAGGGGTGACGCTGAATATGTTGGCGTTGGCCGTAGTTCTGTTGGGAACTTTGCTGACTGTTGTTGCCAGTTATGCGACAGGTGTGTCGCTTCCTGATATGGTGGGTATCCTTTGCGGAGCCACTACTAATACTCCTGCCTTGGGAGCTGCGCAGCAGACACTTAAACAAATGGGCATAGAAAGCAGTACTCCGGCTTTGGGGTGTGCGGTAGCCTATCCGATGGGAGTGATCGGTGTGATTCTTGCCGTACTGCTGATTCGTAAATTCCTGGTTCATAAAGAAGACTTGGAGATCAAAGAAAAGGATGATGCCAACAAAACCTTTATCGCAGCGTTTCAAGTACATAACCCCGCTATTTTTAATAAAAGTATCAAGGATATAGCTCAGATGAGTTATCCGAAATTTGTGATTTCCCGTTTGTGGCGTGACGGTCATGTCAGTATTCCTACCTCCGACAAGGTGTTGAAGGAAGGCGACCGCCTGTTGGTGATCACAGCGGAAAAGAATGTCCTGGCTCTGACAGTACTTTTCGGCGAACAGGAAGAAAATACGGACTGGAACAAGGAAGATATAGACTGGAATGCAATTGACAGCGAATTGATCTCGCAGCGTATCGTCGTAACCCGCCCCGAACTGAATGGAAAGAAACTTGGCTCATTGAGACTAAGGAACCATTATGGAATCAATATCAGCCGTGTGTACCGTTCGGGTGTGCAACTACTTGCTACTCCGGAACTGATTCTCCAGCTGGGCGACCGCCTGACGGTAGTAGGTGAGGCAGCAGCCATTCAGAATGTAGAAAAAGTATTGGGAAATGCAGTGAAAAGTCTGAAAGAACCTAATCTTGTTGTCATATTTATAGGCATCGTATTGGGATTGGCATTGGGAGCGATCCCGTTCTCCATACCGGGAATCAGTACCCCCGTGAAGCTGGGGCTGGCAGGCGGACCAATTATCGTGGGTATCCTGCTGGGAACTTTCGGCCCACGGATACACATGATCACTTACACTACCCGCAGCGCCAATCTGATGCTGCGTGCCTTGGGGCTTTCCATGTATCTAGCCTGTCTTGGTCTGGATGCCGGCGCCCATTTCTTCGATACCGTCTTCCGTCCGGAAGGATTACTTTGGATAGCTTTGGGAGCCGGGCTGACAATTATCCCGACAGTTCTGGTCGGCTTTGTTGCTTTCAAGATTATGAAGATAGATTTCGGCAGTGTATCCGGTATGTTGTGCGGCAGTATGGCGAATCCGATGGCGCTGAATTATGCCAACGATACGATACCGGGTGACAATCCTTCCGTCGCTTATGCTACGGTATATCCGTTGTGTATGTTTCTGCGTGTGATCATTGCGCAGGTGCTGTTGATGTTTTTATTGGGCTGACGATGAACATTAAAGGCTGGAATTTGTAATAAGTAGATGATAAATCGTTATATTTATGACGATAAACGATAAGTCCATAAATAGTATATTGTAAATAGTAAAATAGTACATATAATGACTGCTCAAAGTAATATAACTCCTGAAAGCATAGTTGGCGATCTCCGCTACTTGCAGTTGCTTTCCCGGAGTTTTCCTACTATTGCCGATGCAAGTACGGAAATAATTAATCTGGAGGCTATCCTGAATCTGCCTAAAGGAACGGAGCATTTCTTGACAGACATACACGGTGAATACGAAGCCTTCCAACATGTGTTAAAGAATGCTTCGGGTGCGGTAAAACGCAAAGTGAACGAGATTTTCGGCAATACCCTGCGCGAAGCGGAGAAGAAAGAACTCTGCACGTTGATCTATTATCCGGAAGAGAAAATTCAGCTGGTAAAAGCCCGCGAGAAGGACCTGGACGACTGGTATCTGATCACTCTGAACCAGTTGGTGAAGGTTTGTCAGAATGTATCTTCCAAATACACCCGTTCCAAAGTTCGAAAATCCCTTCCCGCAGAGTTCTCTTACATCATTCAGGAATTACTGCACGAAACGTCTGTCGAGCCGAATAAGCACGCATATATCAATGTCATCATCAGCACCATAATCTCTACCAAGCGGGCGGATGACTTTATTATAGCCATGTGCAATCTGATTCAGCGTCTGACCATTGACTCTCTTCATATCGTAGGCGATATATACGACCGTGGTCCCGGAGCGCACATCATCATGGATACTTTGTGCAATTACCACAACTTCGACATTCAATGGGGCAACCACGATATCCTGTGGATGGGAGCCGCTTCCGGCAATGACAGTTGCATAGCCAACGTAATCCGTATGTCCATGCGCTACGGCAATCTGGGTACTCTTGAAGACGGTTATGGAATCAATCTGCTTCCTTTGGCAACTTTCGCCATGGATACTTATGCCGATGATCCGTGTACCATCTTTATGCCGAAGATGAATTTTGCCGATGGCAATTACAATGAGAAGACTTTGCGTCTGATCACTCAGATGCATAAGGCGATTACGATTATCCAGTTTAAGCTGGAAGCTGAAATAATAGACCGTCGTCCGGAGTTCGGGATGAGTAACCGGAAGCTGTTGGAGAAGATCGATTTTGAGCGTGGAGTCTTTGTGTACGAAGGCAAAGAATATGCCCTGCGTGACACAAACTTCCCAACCGTAGATCCTGCCGATCCTTATCGACTGACCGACGAAGAACGGGAACTTGTGGAAAAGATTCACTATTCGTTTATGAATAGCGAGAAGTTGAAGAAGCACATGCGTTGCCTGTTTACGTATGGCGGAATGTATTTGGTTTCCAATTCCAATCTTCTTTATCATGCTTCGGTACCTTTGAATGAGGATGGCAGTTTCAAGCATGTCAAGATACGTGGCAAGGAATATTGGGGACGTAAGTTGCTCGATAAGGCCGATCAGCTGATTCGTACTGCATACTTTGATGAAGAAGGAGAGGATGATAAAGAATTTGCGATGGACTATATCTGGTATATGTGGTGTGGTCCGGAAGCTCCTCTGTTTGATAAGGATAAGATGGCGACTTTCGAACGCTATTTCTTGGAAGACAAGGAGATACAAAAGGAAAAGAAGGGATATTACTACACGCTTCGCAATCGCGAAGATATCTGCGATCAGATATTAGATGAGTTTGGGGCATTGGGACCTCATTCTCATATCATCAATGGTCATGTGCCTGTAAAGACAATTCAAGGTGAACAGCCGATGAAGGCAAATGGCAAACTGTTCGTTATTGACGGAGGATTCTCCAAAGCCTATCAGCCGGAGACGGGAATTGCGGGCTATACGCTTGTCTACCATTCTCACGGGATGCAGTTGGTGCAGCATGAGCCGTTCCAGTCTAGGCAGAAAGCTATTGAAGAAGGATTGGATATCAAGTCAACCAACTTTGTACTGGAGTTCAATTCGCAACGGATGATGGTGAAAGACACCGATAAAGGGAAGGAACTTGTGACGCAGATTCAGGATTTGAAGAAGTTGCTTGTGGCTTATCGCATCGGGTTGATTAAAGAGAAAGTATAAATAAGTAATAATAGGTAGGGGCTGACTAAAAAGTCGGTACTATCTTCATTGGGGATGACCCAAAAGTCGGTAGTATCTCCATTCTCCTCCTTCTGGAAGGAGGAGTGGTCGAAGACCGAGGTGGTAGGAAAAATGATGTGTATTTCTATTCTGCTGTAAATGATAGAGTTATGTATTTACCTACCACCTCCCCCTACGGGTACTCCTCCTTCCTGAAGGAGGAGATTAGAGATACTACTGACTTTTTAGTCCCCCCTAATTAGTTTTAGAAGAGGACAATGCCCGCTTCTATGATCGCTCCTTTATCGAAATTACCGGATTTGTTGTAATACCGTGTCAGTCCGTAACCACCGGTGGCGAAGATGCCGAATTTCTTGCTGATCTGATATTCCAGATTCGCTCGTGCCTGCAATCCATAAAGCCGTCGGGGAATCACTTCATCCTTGTTGGAACACGTTTCTATATGCTGGAATCCGAGGTCACCGCTAATGGACAAACCTTTGTAAACAGGCACCGCCAATCCGGCACGGTAAGACGTGCTGATAGAAAACTTATCGTTCAGATTCTGATCGAATGCACCCACTCCCAAGATTGTATAAAACAGTTGGTTCTTGAAACGCACTCCTATGTTGGCGGGCGTGACGTTACCGCCATATATCATCATCTGTATTCTTGTATCGGGGTTCGCGTTCACGAGGCCGAGCTGCAATCCCTTCATATCTTCCCTGTAGTAATTGACCAGACCGATCTGAAAGCCATGAGCCTTCGTCGCATAGTTGCATAACCCGATCTGTGCGCCATTCAAGTCTTTAGCGGTGATGTTGGCGATACCGGCAATCTGCAGACCGTTCATGTTTTCGCCTACCACATTCAAGAGTCCGGAAGTCATCATACCGTTGAAACTCTGTCCCGTGATATTTGACACGCCGGAAAACTGAAATCCCGAAGCCATGTTTCCCGTCACATTCATCAGACCGCTTATCATTACTCCCGAGTTGTTGTCCCCACCGATGCCGGTAAGTCCCGAAATAATGACACCCTTTGAGCCGTCGCCTGTGATATTCACCAGTCCGGCGGCGGAAAGCCCTACGGTGTTGTCTCCGCTGATATTGCTGACACCCGCTATCTGAACACCCCGCATCGTACCACCGGCAAGATTGGCTAATCCTGTGATCTGTACTCCGTTCATATCTCCATGAATGACGCTTCCCAGCGCGTTGATGCCAATGCCGTTGAGACGGTTCAGCGTAGACAGCAGACCGAGGTTTACATAAGTCGTCTGAGTGCTGTCATACGGCTGTGTGCAGATGTCTTTCCAGAAGGAAAGGTTGATGCCCGCACTCTTGTTCTGTGCCGGCAAACAAACGGCAGCCATCAGAACAGCTGCCGTGAATATTGTTTTTATTATCTTCATCTTTATTATAACTCATTTTTTCAGTTTAGGTTCACAGAGTATTCCTTTAATCCTAGACTTCCTTTATCCTTTCGCTTCTTGATACAGATAGCGTTTGATACTCTTCTTCGGAGTCTTTTCAAACTCTTCGGGGTATATCTTCATTTTTAGTATTTGGCTGTATGCCGGTAACATGGCGTTCAGTGCTACGCGGTTTTCTTCCATTACCCGTTCGATATCCTCATTCTTCAAGCCGTGGGCAAATGCTTCGTCAAAGTCCGGATAAACCAGTCCGACGAGTTTCTCGTTCTGCTGTACGATGATGCTTTCCGATACGTATGGCAGGTTGTTCAGCTTATCTTCGATTTCTTCCGGATAGATGTTCTGTCCGCTGGCGCTGAGCAACATATTCTTGCTGCGTCCCTTGATGGTGATATTGCCTTCAGCGTCCATCAAGGCGAGGTCGCCCGTGTGCAGCCAGCCGTCTTTGTCGATCACTGCTTCTGTCGCTTCGCTGTTCTTGTAATATCCCAGCATTACGTTAGGGCCTTTGCAGACGATTTCGCCAACGATATTCTCCGGATCGGAAGACAGCACCCGTACGTCCATACGCGGCGCGGCTTTTCCGCACGAACCCGGCTTGAATCTTGTCCAGTCTTCGTAGCAGATGATCGGACCGCATTCTGTCATGCCGTAGCCTACCGTATAAGGGAAGTCTATCATTTTAAGGAATTGTTCCACCTCCTGGTTGAAGGCTGCTCCACCTACGATGATTTCTCTGAAGTTTCCACCGAACGCTTTAATCATTTCTTCGCGTATGGTTGCTTTTATCTTGTCGTTGATGATGGGTACTTTGAGTAAGATTTTCATGGTCGGCGTTTCCAGTTTCGGGAGTACGCTCTTCTTGATAATCTTTTCGATGATGAGCGGAACGGCGACGATGAGATTCGGTTTTACTTCTTCGAATGCCTGGAAGATAATCTTCGGACTCGGCATACGGGTGAGGAAGTAGATGTGGCAGCCGACGGAGAACTCATAGAGGAACTCGAAGGCCAGTCCGTACATATGTGCCATAGGAAGCATGGAGACGATCTTGTCTCCGGCTTTCAGTTCGAGCACTTCATACGCGAACTTGGTGTTCGACCAGAGGCTGCGGTAGGGGAGCATGACTCCTTTTGAGTAGCTCGTTGTGCCGGACGTGTAGTTGATTACTGCCAGTTCTTCGGGTTCATCTTTATGGTATTCGATGTGTTCTTTGCGGAAGTTCTTCGGATATTTCTTGCCGAACATTTCGTTCAGATGTTCGCGTGCGTGCGTCAGTCGTTCGCTGCGTGATACCAGTAAGGTGAAGTCGTTCATCATCAGGATACCTTCCAGCAGGGGCATTGCCGATTCGTTGAGGTTTTCCCACACCATGTCTCCCACGAATAGTAATTTGGCTTCGGAGTGGTTGACGATGTTGTGCACATTGTCCGCCTTGAACTCGTGAAGGATGGGGACGATGACTGCTCCATACGTCAGTGTGGCGAGGAAAGTGACTCCCCAATGGGAACTGTTTCGGCCGCAAACGGCGATTTTGTCTCCCTTGCGGATTCCGCTTTCTTCAAAGATGATATGGAGTTTTTCGATTTTTCGAGCAACGTCTTTATACTGAAGGGTGGCTCCCTTGTAATCTGTCAGGGCGTCTAAGTCCCAATTGTTCTTGATACTATTTTCAATGTAAGCTATAAAACTCTTTTCCATTGTTTTTGCACATTTGGTATTAAATTGTGCAAATATAGCAATTAAATTAAGAATGAAGAATTAAGAATGAAGATTTTTTGGAAATGAGGAGTCTTGGGGTAATAAGGGACTAAGATGTGGAAGTAAGGGGAAGGTGTGGGGAAGTTATCAATGCTTGTTAGGGTCGATAAGAATGCATGGTAATGTCATTAACAATGCTTGTTAAGACTGTCCACAATGCATGTCGCAGTCATTAACATGGATTAATCCGAAAAAACGGTTTGTTTCTTTTTGATTTTGGAAATGAGCTGAATTAGAGCTGGTAATATTTTTATTGGGGTGATTAACAAGTCGATTCTATCTCTATTCTCCTCCTTCGGGAAGGAGGAGTGGTCGCAGACCGAGGTGGTAGGAGAAATAATGTTTGTTCCTATTTCTTTGTAAATGATAGGGTTATGTATTCACCTACCACCTCCCCCTACGGGTACTCCTCCTTCCCGAAGGAGGAGATTTAAGATACTATTGACTTTTTAGTCAGCCCCTCGATGTGGGTAGAATCGACTTTTAGTTACCTTAA
Organism: uncultured Bacteroides sp.; assembly: GCA_947038155.1. Classification (GTDB taxonomy): domain Bacteria; phylum Bacteroidota; class Bacteroidia; order Bacteroidales; family Bacteroidaceae; genus Bacteroides. The sequence goes on from CAMQVH010000009.1 coordinate 80,191, forward strand.
TCCATGCGGATAGTTATTTCAAGTACCATTCGTACATTCTCCGTACTCCTTCCTCGATTTCTATTTTGTGATGCCATCCCAAAGAGTGTAGTTTGGAGGGATCGGTCAGTTTGCGCATAGTGCCGTCCGGTTTGCTGCTGTCGAAGGTTAGTTTGCCTTGATAGCCTACCGTTTCTACAATTCGTTCGGCGAGTTGGCGGATGGTGATTTCCTTTCCCGTTCCGATGTTGATATGGCAGTTGCGTATATCCTTGTCACCTTCTTTGTAGGTATCTTTGAAGTCCACGTGTTCCATTACAAATACACTGGCGTCGGCCATTTCTTCACTCCAGAGAAACTCGCGCAGGGGAGTTCCCGTGCCCCACAGAGTCACTTCCGTTTCGCTGATACCGTATTTACGGAGGATATTCAGAATGTCCGCCTTGGGGCTGTCGCCATTGACACCTTCTACGGGACGTTGATTCATGTCCTTGCGGACAGCTTCCCAGTCTCCTTCCTTCAGACAGTGCGCAAGATGAATCTTACGGATCATGGCAGGCAGGACATGACTGCGTTCCAAGTCAAAATTATCATTCGGACCGTATAAGTTGGTCGGCATCACGGCGATGTAATTCGTGCCGTATTGCAGGTTGAAGCTCTCGCACATTTTCAGTCCGGCGATCTTGGCGATGGCGTATGGCTCATTCGTGTATTCCAGTGGTGAAGTCAGCAGGACTTCTTCTTTCATCGGCTGTTCGGCGTCACGCGGATAGATGCAGGTGCTGCCCAGAAACAGCAGTTTCCGGACGTTATGTCGAAAACTTTCACCGATGACGTTCTGCTGTATTTGCAGGTTCTTATAAATGAAGTCGGCACGATAAATACTGTTTGCCATGATGCCGCCTACGAATGCAGCAGCCAGAAACACATACTCCGGTTGCTCTTCGTCGAAAAAACGGCGGACAGCTACACCGTCGAGCAAATCCAGTTCTTGATGCGTACGCCCGATCAGATTGGTATATCCTTTATCCTGTAAATTCTTCCAGATAGCAGAACCCACTAGGCCGTGATGCCCTGCTACATAGATTTTAGCATTCTTTTCCATGATTAAGTATCATATATGAATACGGATTACTCCGGTTATGCGCATCTTCTGTAAAAAAGGAAGATCGTTTAATCGGTGTAATCCGCGTTCGGTTTGAGGTCTGTTAGTGCTTGGTGGCAATCATTCTTCTTACTTTCTCCATGTCATGGCGCACCATGATGCTTACCAGTTCTCCGAACGATGTCTTCCTTGGGTTCCATCCCAGCAATGTCCGGGCTTTGGTAGGATCTCCTAACAGTTGTTCCACTTCTGCCGGACGGAAATATTTGGGATCAACCTCTACCAATATTTTTCCGGTAGCCACGTCGATACCCTTTTCGTCCACGCCTTCGCCTTCCCAACGAAGTTCGATGCCTGCCTCCTTGAATGCCAGTGTGGCAAATTCGCGTACGGTGTGCATCTCTCCGGTGGCGATTACGAAATCTTCCGGAACGTCATGCTGAAGAATCAGCCACATACATTCTACGTAATCTTTCGCATACCCCCAGTCACGGCGGGCATCCAGATTACCTAAATACAGCTTGTCCTGCTCGCCTTGCGCGATACGTGCGGCAGCGAGAGAAATCTTGCGGGTAACGAATGTTTCGCCACGACGTTCACTTTCGTGATTGAACAAGATGCCGTTAACGGCAAACATGCCATAGCTTTCGCGGTAGTTCTTGGTGATCCAGAAACCGTACTGCTTTGCCACTCCGTAGGGAGAACGGGGATAGAACGGAGTCGTCTCCTTCTGCGGAACTTCCTGCACCTTACCGAAAAGCTCGGAGGTGGAAGCCTGATATATCCTTGTTTTCTTCTCCAGTCCCAGTATGCGTACGGCTTCGAGCATACGCAGTGTGCCGATAGCGTCCGCTTCGGCAGTATATTCGGGCACGTCGAACGATACCTTCACATGACTCTGCGCTGCCAGATTGTAGATCTCATCCGGTTGCACCTGCTGTATGATGCGGATCAGTGAGCTGGAGTCCGTCATATCGCCGTAGTGCAGGTTGATGGTACGTTTCTGTTTCATGTCGCGTACCCATTCGTCAAAATACAAATGTTCGATACGTCCGGTATTGAATGAGGAAGAACGACGGAGGATACCGTGTACTTCGTAACCTTTTTGCAAGAGAAATTCGGCAAGATAAGAACCATCCTGTCCGGTGATGCCTGATATAAGGGCTGTTTTCATATTCCTTTATTTTTTATTTGAAGATACGGGGGACAAATTTCGTTATTTTATGCTGTATATGCAAACCAAGTCAGTTTTATTTTCCCGTTCCTTTTCCCATTACTTTGTCTATGATCAACGCGATGGCTCCGTCGCCCGTCACGTTGCAGGCAGTCCCGAAACTGTCCATGGCGATGTAGAGTGCGATCATTAGCGCCTGTGCCGACTCGTCGAAGCCGAGCATCGATTGCAGGATACCGAGTGCTGCCATGATGGCTCCTCCCGGAACGCCCGGTGCGGCTACCATCGTGATGCCCAGCATAAAGATGAATCCGGCAAACAGCGGGAAGTCGAACGGCATTCCCTGCATCATCATCAGTGCCAGTGCGCAGGCCACGATTTTCAGCGTGCTGCCGGACAGGTGAATGGTGGCGCAGAGCGGAATCACGAATCCCGCAATGTCGGCGGATACTCCGTTCTTCTTCGTCTGCTCCAGCGTCACCGGAATGGTGGCGGCGGACGATTGCGTGCCCAATGCGGTGAAATAGGCCGGCATCATCCTGCCCAACAACCGGAACGGATTCTTACGGACAAAGAGTGCCGCAATGGAATATTGAAAGACGAGCAGGAAGATATGCAACAGAAAGATAACTCCGATGATTTTGATAAAAACCATCAGAATGGCATATACTTGTCCGGAATGAGTCATATTCAGGAAAATGCCGAAGATGTAAAGCGGCAGCAAAGGCAGGATGACCGCACTGATCATGCGCACGACGATTTCCTGAAAGTCCCGTGCTACACTCTTCAAAGCATCGCTGTGCAGTGCCGCCAGTCCCAATCCCAGTGTGAAGGCAAGGATCAATGCCGTCATGACATTCATCAGCGGAGGGATGGATACGGAGAAGTAGGGGAGAATGCCGTGCGCTTCGCTGACTTCTTCGAGCGGTGCGCCCACTTCGATGAGCGAGGGGAACACGGTGACACCGGTGAAGTAGGACAGGAAGCCGGAGAAGAGCGTCGCACCGTAAGCGATGAGGGCGGTGACAAGCAGCATCTTTCCTGCGCCTTTGCCGATGTCGGCAATGGCTACGGTGACCAGTCCGACGATAATGAGCGGAATGGAGAAGTTAAGAAATTCACTGAAAATTCCGTTGAACGTAACGAATATTCGCACCAGCGGAGCCGGAAAAATAGTACCAATGGCAATACCCAAGATGATAGCAATAATGATGCGTGGCAGCAGGCCGATCTTGATTTTCTTCATTCTGATAGTTATTTGTTGACTACAAAAATAGTATTTTAATCTAAAACTAGCGAACAAATGTGCTTTTCAAGTGTTTCTTACATAAACAATATTTTAAAATATATAAGATATGGCAAATCAGAATAAAACAGATATCGGGTTGATCGGTCTGGCAGTGATGGGTGAGAACCTTGCTTTGAATATGGAAAGCAAGGGTTGGCACGTTTCTGTTTATAATCGTACCGTCCCCGGAGTGGAAGAAGGAGTAGTAGACCGCTTTATGAATGGTCGTGCTAAAGGTAAAAACATTGAAGGTTTTACAGATATAAAGGCTTTTGTGGAATCAATCGCCACCCCTCGCAAGATTATGATGATGGTACGTGCCGGCAGTCCGGTAGACGAACTGATGGATCAGCTTTTCCCTTTGCTTTCTCCCGGAGATATTCTGATTGACGGTGGTAATTCTAATTACGAAGATACCAATCGCCGTGTAAAATTAGCAGAATCGAAAGGTTTCTTGTTTGTAGGAAGCGGAGTGTCGGGCGGTGAGGAAGGTGCGTTGAACGGTGCTTCCATCATGCCCGGAGGATCGGAGAAAGCGTGGCCGGAAGTGAAGCCTGTCTTGCAGAGCATCGCGGCGAAAGCGCCGGACGGAACTCCCTGTTGCCAGTGGGTAGGTCCTGCCGGATCGGGACATTTTGTGAAGATGATTCACAACGGTATCGAATACGGTGATATGCAGTTGATTGCCGAGGCTTACTGGGTGATGAAGAATCTCATTGATCTGACGAACGAGGAGATGGCGGACGTTTTTGCCCGTTGGAATGAAGGGAAGTTGCGCAGTTATCTGATTGAGATTACTTCTAATATTTTGCGTCACAAGGATAAATCCGGTGGGTATCTGATCGATAAGATCCTCGATGCTGCCGGACAGAAGGGGACGGGAAAGTGGTCTGTCATCAATGCGATGGAGTTGGGGATGCCGTTGGGCCTGATTGCTACGGCGGTGTTCGAACGCAGTCTCTCGGCTCAGAAGGAGTTGCGTCATCTGGCTTCCAAGCAGTTCTTGTGCAAGCATACATTGCCTGTATATAATAAGGCGGAATTGGTGAAGGAGATATTTTCTGCGCTTTACGCTTCCAAGCTGGTGTCGTATGCGCAGGGCTTTGCTGTGTTGCAGCGGGCTTCTGATGCTTTCGGATGGAATCTGGATTTGGCTTCCATTGCCCGTATGTGGCGTGGGGGATGTATCATTCGCAGTATTTTCCTGAATGATATAGCTGCTGCTTTTGAGGCGGCGGATAAGCCGAAGCATTTGTTGCTGGCTCCTTACTTCCGTGAGGAGATCAAGTCTTTGCTCCCCGGATGGAAGAATCTGGTGGCGGAGGCGATGAAGGAGGAATTGCCTGTTCCGGCTTTCTCTTCGGCTTTGAATTATTTTTATTCGCTGACTTCTGACAATTTACCTGCCAATCTGGTGCAGGCGCAACGTGATTATTTCGGTGCGCATACGTTTGAGAGGAAGGATGAGCTGCGCGGACAGTTCTTTCATGAGAATTGGACGGGGCACGGAGGGGAGACGAAGTCGGGGACTTATAATGTATGAGTACTTTTCTTTTGCCTTGATGCAAAAGAAAGGTACCAAAAGAAAAAATCAAGGCTGCACCTACGGAGCTACTCCGGCCGCATCTCCGGCTAAAGGGCAGGAACTCGCTCCGCTCAAACAGCCTGCCCTTCTTCACGCCGGAGATACAGCCTCCGCTTGACGCTCCTTCGGTGAGGCCGGGAGACCGTTCGGGTGGTAAGCTGAAGGTGGGTTTTAGTAATGGGTGGGTGATTATGCCTTAGGGCGGTTGGTTGAGGCTGGTCGGTTTAGGTGCGGTGATGGATAGATAAAAGGTAGAAAGTTAAAAATACGACGATGGATAAATTTGCAATGATTATTTTTGGTGCTTCGGGCGACTTGACTAAACGTAAGTTGATGCCTGCATTGTACTCTCTGTATCGGGATAAACGGCTGACGGGGAGTTTTACTGTTCTGGGAATTGGGCGTACTGTCTATTCTGATGAAGATTACCGTTCATATATACTTGGGGAGTTGCAGCAGTTTGTAAAGGCTGAAGAGCAGAATTTGGAGCTGATGTCTTCTTTTGTTTCTCATTTGTATTATTTGCCGATGGACCCTGCGAAAGTGGAGGGATATTCGCAGTTGCGGGAGCGTTTGGTAGAGCTTACGAAGGAGGTCGATCCGGATAATTTGTTGTTCTATCTGGCTACTCCGCCTTCGCTGTATGGGGTGGTGCCTTTGCATTTGAAGGCGGCCGGGCTGAATACTCCTCATTCTCGTATTATTGTTGAGAAGCCGTTCGGGTATGATCTGGAGTCGGCGCTTGAGTTGAATAAGATTTACTCTTCTGTGTTTGATGAGCATCAGATTTATCGTATCGATCATTTTCTAGGTAAGGAGACGGCGCAGAATGTGCTTGCTTTCCGTTTCGCCAATGGTATTTTTGAGCCGTTATGGAATCGTAATTATATAGATTATGTGGAGATTACTGCTGTAGAGAATCTGGGCATTGAGCAGCGTGGAGGTTTTTACGAGACGGCGGGGGCTTTGCGGGATATGGTGCAGAATCACCTGATTCAGCTCGTAGCTCTTACGGCTATGGAGCCGCCGGCGGTATTCAATGCGGATAATTTCCGGAATGAGGTAGTGAAGGTTTATGAGTCACTGACTCCGCTTACGGAGACGGACTTGAATGAACATATCGTTCGCGGGCAATATACGGCTTCGGGCAATAAAAAGGGGTATCGTGAGGAAAAGGGAGTGGCTCCCGACTCGCGTACGGAGACTTATATTGCGATGAAGCTGGGCATCAGTAACTGGCGTTGGAGCGGGGTACCGTTCTACATCCGTACCGGTAAGCAGATGCCGACGAAGGTGACGGAGATTGTCGTTCACTTCCGCGAGACGCCCCATCAGATGTTCCGCTGTTCCGGCGGTAACTGTCCGAGGGCTAATAAGTTGATCCTTCGTTTGCAACCAAACGAGGGTATTGTGCTGAAGATCGGAATGAAGGTTCCGGGTGCAGGTTTCGAAGTCCGTCAGGTGACGATGGATTTCAGTTACGCACAGTTGGGCGGCGTGCCGAGTGGTGACGCTTATGCCCGTCTGATTGACGACTGCATTCAGGGAGATCCGACCTTATTTACTCGAAGTGATGCTGTAGAGGCTTCCTGGAACTTCTTTGATCCGGTCTTACGTTATTGGAAAGATAATCCGGACGCACCTTTGTACGGCTATCCGGCAGGTACGTGGGGACCTCTCGAAAGTGAAGCTATGATGCACGAGCATGGGGCAGACTGGACCAATCCGTGTAAGAATTTAACAAATACAGACCAATATTGCGAACTATGAAACTATCTGTTTTCCCGTCGTCTATGGAGACAGCCCGTTCGTTGATATTCCACCTGGTGGATATCATGAATGCTGAACCGGACAAAACGTTCAACATAGCAGTGAGTGGTGGCAGCACTCCCGCCTTGATGTTTGATTTATGGGCAAATGAATACGCTGATATTACTCCTTGGAAGCGTATGAAACTTTATTGGGTAGACGAACGTTGCGTTCCTCCCGAAGATTCTGATAGTAATTATGGAATGATGCGTTCCCTGCTTTTGGGGATAGTGCCCATTCCTTACGAAAATGTATACCGCATCCGCGGAGAAGTAAAACCGGCAAAAGAAGCAGCCCGCTATTCCGAACTTGTCAGCCGGCAGGTACCCAAGAAGAATGGCTGGCCCGAATTTGACATTGTGCTGTTGGGAGCGGGAGATGACGGACATACTTCCTCTATCTTTCCCGGACAGGAGGCTTTGCTCTCTTCCGACCAGATTTATGTGACCAGCACTCATCCTCGCAACGGACAGAAACGCATTGCAATGACCGGATTTCCGATCTTGACCGCTCGCCTTGTTATTTTTCTGATTACCGGAAAGGCGAAGGCGGAAGTGGTGGAAGAAATCTGCCACTCGGGAGATACGGGGCCGGCGGCTTATATAGCGCATCATGCGGAGAATGTCGAACTCTTTATGGATGCCGGAGCTGCAATGTATGTCCGGAATGACTGAAAAGAGAAGTTACAAGAGAGAGAAACAATATAAAGACAAAGTATATTATATATAAGAAGAGAGAGTAACACCTGTCGGTGCGAACTAGATAAAACGTGGTGGGAAGTTCGGAAAAGATGGTTATGTTTTCCGGATTTCCCACCACGTTTTGTTCTTTGAACTCTGTTTCTTTTGGCACTTTCTTCCAAATTTCATGAAATAAAGGGGAAAAAGTGAGAGGAGTGAGAGAGGATTTCTAACATTCGTATTTTTTTTAGTTGAAAATTAGAGAGTAGAAACAGTGAAATAAAAATATAAAAGTTGCAATTCCTCTCTCACTTCCCTCACTTTTTTAGGATAAACTTCTTTTTCCTATGCCCTTTGTACTATTGTCGGATCATTGGGAGATTTCTTTAAGAAATCGTTTCTGATAACGTATGCATCCATCTTCTCTGTATCGAAGGGTTTCAGTAAAGAAGCTATTTCGGCTTTGCTCAATGAGGGATTGAGCCATTTTTCTTCTTCCTCTTGGGTGAGTATGGCGGGCATCCGGTGCTTGGTGTTATCGATGTAATCGGTCAGCGAATTGGTGTCAGTGGTGATGATGGAGAAAGTTTCGTGTTCCTCTCCCGTATCCTTGTCCAGCCAACGGTCGTAGATGCCGGCCATCGAGAAGATAGGTTCATCTTTCACATATATATAATAAGGTATCTTGTTTGCTCCTTCATGCCTCCATTCAAAGTAGCCGGTACTGGGCACTATACACCGTTTCTTCATGATCGGTTCGCGGAAAGACGGTTTCTCGAAAATGGTATCCGCACGGGCATTAAGTGTCATCTTTCTTATTTCTGTCGCATCCTCTTCGCTTCTTACCCAGAAAGGGATGAGTCCCCAGTTGAAAACCTGTACTTCGTCCGAAGAAGTAATGATAGGATATCTGGGGAAAGTGAACGCATTCACATGATACTGTTCGTCAAGAATGCTTTGGTAAATCTCGACTACATCCGATTTGCGTCCGTAACGGGCGGCAACTTTGATGGCTTTGGCTGACATGGAGTTGTGGAAACACATATTATCTGCAATTAATGTTTATAATTTGGTTGATATCAGTAGTATAACGTCCGGAGAGCTGTTCTTGTTTGAGCATCCATTCTCTTCCGTTGCCTTGTACGGCCAGTTTGATGCGTTGACCGTGATCACCGTTGATCTTGTCTATGATTTGCATGAGTTTATGATGCTTCTCACGGTCGACGGAATCAAAAAGTCCGAGTTGCGCATCTTCTGTTATTTCGGTGATAATGACGCCTGCCTTCTTGTATTGATAGCCTTGCATGAAGATGTTTTTCAGTCCGATAAGTGCGTAATGGATAATCTCTTGCGTGTCATTGCTCGGTACGGGAAGATGGATGACGGTGTTCTTCCAGTATTGCGGAAGGTCTTCCCGAAAGTTATTGGTGTGGATAAATACCAGGAGAGAATGGGCATACGCTTTCTGTTTCCGGAGCTTTCGGGCACAGGTCGATGCGTGTGTGGCGATGGCTTCTATCAGGGTATCGATGTCGGAGATCATCTTTCCGAAAGACCTGGATGTACAAATCTGTTTCTTTGCCGGAGGAATGGATTCCATGCGGATGCAGGAAATGCCACGAAGTTCCTTCCAGGTGCGTTCGCCTGTCACGGTCATTTCTTTGCGCACCCATGCTTCGGGAAGTTGGATGAAGTCATAGGCTGTCTTTACCCCTTGCTTTTCGAGTTTGGCGGCTTGCTTGTGTCCGATGCCCCAAACATCTCTTATCTCTGTCTGTTGCAGGGCTTTGAGATGCTTCTCTTCTGTGTCGATGATGCACACCCGATTGTATGCAGGATACTTTTTCGCAAATTTATTCGCTATTTTGGCGAGCGTCTTTGTGGAGGCTATTCCCAGACTCATGGGGATGCCGGTACCACGCGTCACGCTGTTTACGATGTTTGTCCCCAGCGGTTGCAATTCCTTTATGCCGTCCAGATTTAGAAACGCTTCGTCTATCGAATAGACTTCGATTTCCGGAGCCAGTTCGGTAAGTATCGACATGACTCGTCCGGACATATCGCCATATAGGGTATAGTTTGACGAAAAGACGGCGATTCCGTGGCTGTCTATCAGATTCTTAATCTGATAGGCGGGGACGCCCATCTTAATTCCCAGTTCTTTGGCTTCGTTGCTGCGCGCTATCACACAACCGTCATTGTTGGAAAGCACAATGACAGGTTTTCCGTTGAGAGCCGGATTGAATACCCGTTCGCAGGAAGCATAAAAGTTATTGCAATCTATTAGTCCGAACATTATCTTTTCCTCCGATTCTTTTTGATTGTAAATGTAACGATTCCCCAGATCATGAAGTCATTCTCCTTGGTTACTTTTATCAGTGGATAATCCGGATTGGAAGGGACCAGCCAGATAGCTTCCGGTTCCAGTCTCACTCTTTTGACGGTGAACTCGCCATCGATAAAGCATACTGCCAAATCATCATCCATCAGCTCCAATGACTTGTCGATGACCAGTATATCACCTTCTTCTATTCCTTCGTCTCTCATCGAGTCTCCCGTCACACGTCCGTAGAACGTTGACGCCGGATGACGGATCAGTTCTTTGTTCAAGTCAATCGCCTGTTCCATATAGTCCTGGGCAGGGGAGGGGAAGCCGGCCTTTATTCCTTCATCGGCAAATTGCAACGGAAGGCTGCTGGATATATCTATCTTATGTATCTCTATTTGTTTGTTCATAACTTGTTTGTTTATTACCCATGTGTATTCCCTATAAACAAACGGAGTCAAGTCTTTGCTCGCAAAAAGAAATGCATTAAGATTTAATAGAATATAAAAGAGCTTTATGTATAATCAAACTTTATGTTATTTTTCTTTGATTTAGTGCTATCGTTCAGCTTGTTCTATAAATAGATAAATAAAAAGTGCTTCCTAGATCGTCCGCCGACGAGGAAGCACTCAACACAAAAACTAAACTAGACTTAACTAAACTATTCTATTCTTGGAATTTCACAATCCCTTTCTGTTCGTTGCAAAGTTACATATAAAACCGATTTCTGACAAACTATAATCGACAAAATTCACTTTTTTGCCGATAAATTCGACAATCATCAGCTTCTTTCATCCAAAAATGCCTGAAAAACCTGCTTGTAACTATCACTAATGGGGATATACGTTTTGTCAAAGACGATACGTCCACGGTCGATCACCCGTATTTTGTCCTTTTGGACGATGAATGAACGGTGTACACGTATGAACCGGCTGGAAGGCAAAAGCTCTTCCATGGCTTTCATGCTCATGAGTGACAAGATGGGTTTGGCATCATCTTCCGTATATATTTTGATGTAATCTTTCAGTCCTTCGATGTACATGATCTTTTTCAGTTCTACCTGTACCAGCTTATAGTCGCTCTTGACAAAGATGCTGTCTATCTCTTCCGGTTTCTGCACCAGCTCGAACCATTGCAGGGCTTTATTGGCTGCTTGCAGGAAATCGACATACGAGATCGGTTTCAGCAGATAATCGAGTGCATTGACACGATAACCGTCGATAGCGTATTGACCGAATGCGGTGGTAAATACGATACGCGTACGGGAATCTACCATTTGTGAGAACTCCAGCCCGTTAAGTTCCGGCATCTGAATGTCAAGGAAAAGAAGATCGACTTCTTCGCCCGGCAACTCCTTCATTGCCTGAACTGCACTGGAATACTTTCCTGTAAGTTGCAGAAACGGAGTCTTATTCACATAACTTTCCAGTAGGCCCAGAGCCAATGGCTCATCATCTACAATGGCACAACGTAATATCATAATTCTCTATATTTTATTTAATTACCTAAACCGAATATACTCTCAATTATTACCTATTACTTAATACTTATTACTTATTAATACTCTCCCTCACACGGATGCTCAACCTGGATTTGTACTCTTTGCCGTCTTCCGAAATTCCTTTCTGCCAGGTATACTGGCCGGGATAAAGAATCTCCAGTCGTCGGTTCACCTGTTCCAGTCCTATCCCCGAACCACTCTTGTCCATTATGTTCTTCGGGTGGTTGCTGTTGCTTATCTCGCAGATCACTTCCGTCTCATTTTCCGCAAGATGGATATGGATAAAACTCCGTTCCGTAGGCGATATTCCGTGCTTGAAAGCATTCTCGATCAGCGAGATAAAGATAAGCGGTGCGATAAGAGTCCGACTGTCCGGCTGAATATCGATCTGCGTAGTCATCTGTACATTGGAGGACAGACGGATGCGCATCAGTTCGATATAGTTGCGGATAAAGTCAGTCTCTTTGCCCAGCGGGACATAGGTCTGCTGATTATCATACAGCACATAGCGGAGTAGTTTGCTTAGTTCCTGCACAGCCTGTTGCGCCTTGTCCGTATCAAAAGCAATTAAGGCATAGATATTGTTCAGCGTATTGAGCAGAAAATGCGGGTTCAGTTGATTGCGCAGATTCTTCAGTTCCGCTTCCGAACGGTTCCGTTCCGCTTCCTTACGGGCAGCTTCCGCTTGTGTCCATCGGGCACTCATACGTATGGCGGCACTCAGTCCGATGGTGAAGACGAGACTCAGCATATCTCTGACAAAGAACAGCCATCCCGGAGGACCACCCGACCGGTGAGGCTTGGGAACAAAGGAAGGATCGAATGTCAGACTCCGCCAAAGGTGCAGCATCAGACCGATGACACACAACAGGAGAATATTGTAAGTAATATACCTCTTGGTCTGGCTCTGAAAAAGATATCGGGGAACCAGCAGGAAGTAGTTGACGTAGAACGCGATCATGAAAGACAACGGTACGGCAGAATGGCGTAAGTATGCCATCCAGTTGATATTTCCGTTTTCGCGTTCTACAAAGAAGAACGGAAAACCGAACATAATCCCCCAGCCGATAATGTGTATCAGTGCTTCCAGGGGACGACGTGCGGATGTTAGGCTTTGTTTCATAAAGACAAAGATAGTTTTTTATTCGTATCTGATAGCCTCTATCGGGTCTAAATCTGCTGCTTTCTTTGCAGGATACCATCCGAAGAAGACTCCGGTGACGGTGCAGACAGCGAAAGAAAGGAAGACACTCCAAGGTTGGATGAAGATAGGCCAGTGTGCCACGCTCTTCACGATCCAGCTGGCTCCGCAGCCTATGATGACTCCGATAAGACCTCCCGTAATACTGATCATGATAGCCTCGATGAGGAACTGGCTCAGAATATCAACGCCACGTGCGCCGACGGACATACGCAGACCGATTTCACGGGTACGTTCGGTGACGGATACGTACATGATATTCATGATACCGATACCGCCCACTACCAGAGATATTCCGGCAATACAGGCGAGCAGGGTGGTCATCAGATCGGTGGTAGAGTTTAGCATCGTACTCAACTCCTGTTGGGTACGGATGGTGAAATCGTCTTCGTCCGAAGCTTTCAACTTATGGTTGCGCCGCAGGATTTCCGTGATTTCATCGGTAGCATACTCCGTCATGTCTTCCGAAAGGGCAGAAGCAAAGACACCCTGAAGATAGGTGACGGCAAGCAATCGTTTCATGACGGTGGTGTAAGGAGCCAGTACGATATTGTCCTGATCCTGTCCCATAGAGTTGTACCCTTTGGCTTTGAGCACACCGACCACCCGGAACGGTATCTTGTTGAAGCGGATGATTTTCCCTATCGGATCGCTTCCGTCCGGAAAGAGGTTGTCCACAATCGTCTTACCGATCACGCAGACCTTAGCCGAACTCTGTATGTCGGCTTCCGTAAACATATCTCCGCTTTCTACACTCAGCTGACGGATGTCGAGATACTCCAGCCCGACACCGCTGACGGATGACGGGTAGTTGTTGTTACCCGCGATAAGCTGTCCCGACGAAGACACATTGGGGCTGATGGCGGATAGGAAATTGGTCTCATCGCGTAAGGCCTCATAGTCGGTCAGCTTCAACGTCTGCATGGCCGAAGGGTCTTGCCGGACACCACCCCGTCTGTCGGCTCCCGGATGGATCATGATCATGTTCGATCCCATCTCCGATATCTGTTGCTGGATGCTTCGCTTCGATCCCTGACCGATAGCGAGCATCGTGATGACGGAAGCGACACCGATGATGATACCAAGCATGGTGAGGAAAGCACGCAGCTTGTTGTTCGCCAATGCCCGGAGAGCTATCTTAAATAAGTTAGTTCCATTCATAAACTACTGTTACTTATTACTTAATACTTAATACTTGATATCTGATACTTAATACCTAATACTTATTACCTATTACTTATCTTCAATCCTCGTCGCTTTTTGGCAATGCGGCCAGTGCTTCGGCGGCGGATAGGACATGCGTGTTGACTGTATCTTCAATGACATGACCGTCGCGCAGGCGGATATTCCGGCTGCTGTATTGCGCGATTTCGGGATTGTGCGTTACGAATATAATGGTACGTCCTTCCGCATGAAGTTTCTGGAACAGGACAAGTATATCAAAAGACGTACGTGTGTCGAGGTTTCCGGTTGCTTCGTCGGCAAGGATGACCGCAGGGTTGTTTACCAGTGCACGGGCAATGGCTACGCGCTGCATCTGTCCTCCGGACATCTGGTTGGACTTATGCTCCAACCGGTCGCCCAGACCTACCGCCTGCAACGCTTCGATGGCACGCCGGCGACGTTCGGAAGCGCTCACTGATGAGTTGTACATCAGCGGTAACTCTACGTTTTCCACAGCCGTCGTCTTGGGCAGCAAGTTGTAGCTTTGGAAGACGAAGCCGATTTTCCGGTTTCTCAGTACGGCACGCTGAGGCTTGCTCATGGTACGCACGGAGATGTCATCGAGCAGATACTCCCCGCTGGTAGGAGTGTCCAGACAGCCCAACGTGTTGAGCAGTGTGGACTTTCCCGAACCGGAAGTACCCATGATGGTCACAAACTCACCTTCGTTGATGGTGAACGAAACGCCCCGTAACGCATGGACGGTTTCTTCTCCCACCTGAAAGTCTCGTTTGATATTTTGAAGTTCAATTACTTTTTTCATACTTGGCTACTTGTTGCTTTTCTTTTTGTTGTTTCCCGGAGGGCCTGGCATGAACGGGCTTCTTTCTCCGTTTCCCTGACCCGGTTCTCTATTCATATTCTCGTCCGGCATAGCACCGATAGTGGCTTCCGTGATGACCTTGGTTCCTTCGGCAACCCCACTGATGATCTCTGTGGAAATACCGTTACTGATTCCGATTTTTACCGGATGAGCCGTGAAGGTGGTTCCTTCGCGCGTCCATACCTTATGTTCGCCTTCGCAATCTTTCACGATGTCATTCTTACCGATTAACGGTGCTTCGGGGGTAAAACGCAAAGCTCTGTTGGGGACAGACAATACATCTTTCTTATCAAGGATAAAGATAGTCACATTGGCTGTCAGACGCGGTTTCAGCTTCAAGTCCGGATTCGGAGCAGAGATCACTACTTCATAAGTGACTACCGTGCTGGTACTTGAACTGGCGCTGCTGCTACTGCTTGCATCTCCCAGACGAATCTGTGTCACGACTCCGTCAAACACATCATTCGGATAAGCATCGACAGTAAAGCTGGCGCGCTGGCCTTCTTCGATACCGCCTATATCAGCTTCATCCACGTCTGCCACTACCTGCATCTGTGTCAGGTCGGCCGCAATGGTGAAGAGGGTAGGAGTTTCGAATCCGGAAGCTACGGTCTGTCCGGCTTCTACATCGCGGCTGATGACAACTCCGTCTATCGGAGAAGTAATCGTAGCATATGACAGGTTACGTTCTGCTTTTGCCAAAGATGCCTTGCTGCTGTCGAAAGCGCTCTTGGCCTTCTGATAATTATAGAGAGACTGTTCGTAGTCGGTATCGCTGATCAATGACTTATCGTGCAATCCTTTGCTACGTTCGTAGTTCTTCTTCTGATATTCAAATTCGGCTTTGGCACCATCGTAAGTTGCCTGCTGGGATGCCAGTTCACTCTGTAAAGTGACACGGTCCATTTCGGCAATCAGCTGTCCTTTGGTTACTACCGAGTTGTAATCTGCATAAATCTTGTCGATGATACCGGATACCTGCGTACCGACTTCTACTTCTATCACCGGTTCGATTGTTCCGGTGGCAGTCACCGAATTGGAGATATCGCCTTTACTGACAGTCGCACTGGCATACGTCACCTTGTGCTTTGCCGGAGAACCTGTAAAGAACCAGATTCCTCCGCCCACTACTACGGCAACTGCCACAGCGATCAGGATAATCTTTTTCGTTTTCATTCTATATTCTGTTTTACTTATTTATATTCCGCTTTTAGTAAGGAAGAAGGCTTATAATGCCAGTTTGTCTCCCTGATAGAATTTCAGCAACTGAGTGTTCAGTATCGCCATGTATTTGGCTTGAAGCTGCTCTTGCTGTGCTTGCAGCAAGTTGTTCTTTTCCGTCAGCAGCTCTACTGTATTTTTCATGCCCAGATTGAACTGTTCGCTGATCAGGTCGTAGCTGATCTGTGTACTTCTCAGCTTCTCGTTCGCTGCCGCATAACGTTGCTGTGCACTGTTCGCATCCAGCCAAAGTCCTTCGATGGTCTTATACAGCGTTTTCTGTTCGTCGAGCAACGACAGCAGACTCGTTTCGCGTTGTAACTTCGCTTTCTGCACGGCACTCTTGGTCTGACGGTTGTTGAAGATAGGAACGCTGACGGAAACACCGATGGAGTTGTTCCATCCGTTCTTTACCTGTTCTCCGAAGGTGAAGTCACTGCCGCTGGTGTGGTTCGTCCCGATACCTGCGCTCAGACTGATGGTGGGGAGATAGCCCGCTTTGGCGATATCGATACCCAGTTCCGAAGCCTCTACGCTCAGTTTGCTCGCCTCGATCTCCGGACGAAGGGTAAGCGCGCTCATATACACATCCTTCTTGGTGGGCAACGGCAACAGTACGTTTTCGTCGGACAGGGCGGGGAGATAGACGTTCATTTCATTCTCCCCATCCAGTTCGAGCAGTTGTTTCAGTTGTAATTTGTAGTCCTGCAGAGTGGCTTGCGCTGTTACTAATTGATAACGGTCGGTGCTGACCTGAGCTTCCAGCTGTGCCAGATCACTTTTGGCTATGCTTCCGGCATTCAGAAGTTCCTGTCCGCGGTCGCGTTGCGCAATGGAAACTTGCAGCGTATTTTCATTGACCTTGACGGACTCCGCTGCATAAAGAATCTGAATGTAAATCTGAGCAATAGATTCCTGAATACTATTCTCGGACGTTTCTACATCCAGATTGGCTGCCTGATTGTTCAGCTTCTCCTGTTTGATGGTGTTCAGTCGCTTGCTACCATTATAAATGGTCCACGAAGCATTCAGACCGTAATTGCCATTGTAACTGGTCTTGCTGGTTGTCTCGATCACCTCGCTTCCGCTGATCGTCTTGCTTGATTCCTGATACGGACGGTTCACCATGTTCTGGCTCGTAGAGAACGACAGACTGGGGAACAGGGCAGCTTTGGCTGTCTTCACGTCGATCTGTGTACTTTCCGCATTCACCCGGTTTTTGCGAATCGTAATGTTCTGTTGCAACGCATAGTCGATGCACGACTGTAAATCCCATTGGGCGGGGAGATTCATCTCGCTCTGGGCGACTGTCTGCACAGAAGATTCCTGGGCGGATATACCGGGCAGCAGACCCGCTCCAAGAAATGCTATCACTGTCAATCTTCTTACATTTATCATATTTTTATATGTCTATTGATTTACTGGAACGAAGGTACGTACATATTATATTAGCTGCAAAAGCGATAGACAGATGGCACTTTTTCGCCGTTAAATGTTTTTTTTCTGTCGATAGGCAGGTTTTTTGAGAAAAACCATACAAATCATGCAACATTTTGCCCTACTTGTTTGTTTTAATTATAAAAATTGTATATTTGTACTCATTACAAATTATAGAGCTCGCTTATGAAGAATACACTACTCGCGATCTGGAACTTCTATTTGGAAGGTTTCCGAAGTATGACGTTAGGTCGTACTTTGTGGCTTATTATCTTAGTGAAATTATTCATTATGTTCTTCATCCTCAAAATTTTCTTCTTTCCCGACTTTCTCGGCGATCATCCTACGGATGCCGACAAGGGTACGTATGTGGGAAATGAGTTGATACAGCGTGCACTTCCGGAGAAAACTACCGATTTTTAACTCTTAAACTACATAAGATTATGATTGAAAGTATTGACACCTCGCTGATCGATTGGTCGAGAGCCCAATTTGCGATGACAGCCATGTACCACTGGATTT
>CAMQVH010000010.1 GCA_947038155.1 uncultured Bacteroides sp.
TAGAAATCGCCCTAAAGAGAGAAGTCCGTGAAGAATTAGGCATCACAGACTTCACCCCCGAGCTTCTCACCAGTTATGTTTTTGAATCCAGCCGTGAAAAAGAGCTTGTTTTTGTCCACAAAACCGTTTATGAGGAAGAAATCCACCCCAGCGACGAACTGGACGATGGACGATTTTGGAAGATCGAAGAAATAAAAGAAAATCTGGGTAAAGGAATCTTCACTCCCAACTTCGAAGAAGAGCTGAAAAAAGCCTCTCTTATTCCTTCTCTGCCCAAGTAATAATCTATCCAAGTAATAATCTTTTCAAATAGCAGACTTTCTTATAAATTAGGGAAGTACACAACTAATACCAAAGAAGTACAGTGAGGCAAAGTTTCCCTATTAACAAGAGAAGTATTCCCAGTTAACAGGGAAAAGATTCCCTATTAGTAGGGAAAGTATTCCCACATTTTGCGGGAATAAATTCCCATAATATGAGGGAATACTTTCCCACAATATATGGGACAAATGAAAGATGTAACAGAAGTAAACGAAGATTGCATAGTTTCATTGATTCATTACTATTTCCGATACACTATGAGAAATGAATGCAACAAGTATGAGAAACAGGATCAAATCCGAGCTTTTTTACGGAGAAACTATGAGAAATGCTGTTTCAAAAATCATTTCTCATAATCTATCCTATTAGTTTTCTGTCATTTACATCTAACGAATGAGAATATGAGAAATGAAATTCAAAAATCTTCTCTGGGAGACGCTGTTAAATTTAAATTTGAAAGAGAGGGAGGAACATTATAAATTAAATATTCTGTTACTCAATGACAGCTGCAAAGCCGCCATTTCTAACCATCTTTATAGTTAGCTGCTCTCCGGCTTTCACCTGGGATGACTTGCAACGATAATCCATCGCCTGACGTCCTGCGTTGATACCATCCTCAAAAGAGGTCATTTGATAAGAGCGATCTTTATTCAAGAAATCTAACTTTATGGTAAACTCACGTTCCTTTTTACCATTGTTAGTCATTCCTCCTATAAACCACTTATCTCCTTTCCGTTTTGCTACAATGACATATTCACCTGCTTTAGCTTCCAGTGCCACAGTCTCGTCCCACGTTACGGGAACTTGTGTGATGAAACGGGTACAATCTTCATTACGATAATAAAGAGTAGGATTATCCGCCAACATCTGCAAACCACTCTCAAAAACCACAAAGAGTGCCAACTGATAAGCACGTGTTCCGATGCTTGCAGCATTAGGACGTTCCGCCCGATACACATTAGGCTGCATACTGATCATCGCTCCGGGAGTATAATCCATCGGACCGACAGCATTGCGCATAAACGGCAAATACAGACTATTATCCGGATAACAACCGCCCATTTGTTCCATGCCACGCACTCCTTCGTAAGACAACACATTCGGATATTTATATTCCAGTCCGGCCGGTTTGAAAGATCCATGAAAATCGACAAACAAATGATGCTTGGCTGCTTCTCGGGCTACCCGTTCGTAAAAGTTGACCATCCACTGGTCACTTCTGTCCATGAAATCAATCTTAAGTCCTTTTACTCCCCATTCCTTGAAAGTCTTGAAAAGATCAAAATTGTTTTCTACCGTCAACCACGTCAGCCAAAGCACAATCCCTACATTTTTTTCCTTGCCATAACGAATCAACTCGTGCAAGTCAACTTTAGGATTAGGCGTATAAGGATCACGCGTACTTTTAGCCCAGCCTTCATCCATAATGATATATGGAATACCAAATTTAGAAGCAAAATCAATGTAATACTTATAAGTATCCAAGTTATAACCGGAAACAAAATTCACATCCGGTCCGTAAGGAGAAGCGTCATTCCACCATTCCCAGCTCACCTGTCCCGGCTTAATCCATGAAACATCCTGGAGTTGATTCTTTTCAGCCAGTTTATAAGTCATTGTGTTCTCAAGCAACTGCTTATCATTTTTACTTATCACAAAGTAACGCCAAGGATAATTTCTCGTACCTTTTGTTTTAGCGATGTAATCAGCTTCTTGAGTAATCTTCACGCTACGATCACTGTTCTCGGCAAACGCAAGCGGAGCTTTAGGAAAAACAGAGATTGCTCCGTTCGTGCCCGTTCCTTTGAGAAACATACATGGATAATCAGCCAGATCCGACTCGCTGATTAATATTTTATAGTCTTTTTGTGTGTCAACCAATACCGGCAAAACAGCTATCCGTTCTTCAGGCTTCCACGCATTACTTTGAACATGTGTGTAAGGTTCCTCATAAGCTGTATGGAAACTTCCCGGTTGTTGCAAGTGAAGAAGATAATCCGACGGGAAGTTGATAGCACACTCTTCGTTCATTACTTCAACATCCCCTTTTTGTGAGGTAATAAACCGGTAAGCAACTCCATCGTCAAAAGCACGGAATTCTACTGAATAGTCTTTGAAGGTCAGTAGCAATTGATTATAACGATTATTGACTTTCGAATATTTCAAAGGAACAATAGGAGTTAATTGCTCGTCGATATTCCATTGCTTCTGACGACGCAACTTAGGATTCTGTCCCAACACTTGATTTTTCAGAACCAACAGAAGAGAATTGTCTTTCAACAATACATCTCCGTTATAATCTATACTATAATAGATTTTATCCGAGAGATTCAAGGACACTTTCAGTTCTCCATTGGGAGAAACCAACTCTAACCGGTTCTGCGCATGAAGTAGTGAAACCAAGCACAAACACACAACTAACAGGATATATCTTCTCATGATTTAGATATTTAATTAATCGTTTTACAGTGGCAAATGTAATAAAAACATCACTTCGTACGATCAAACGGACTGGGTAATACTCCTTCAAAAGTCATTTTCACAGGTTTGATATACCCGTTTTCATCAAAATACATTCGATCAATACAAGTTTCACGACTATTTGCTGCTGTTTCACCTAACGGACGACGATGATAAACAATATACCACTCATCTTCTCCGGCTCCTTTTATCACCGAATGATGCCCTGCTCCGGTAGCTACCGAAAGATCCTGTTCCAGGATTTTACCAACCCTTTTGAACGGACCAAAGGGGGAATCTGAAATGGAATATGCTACACTATAGTTCGGGAGTCCCCAGCCACCTTCCGACCACATGAAATAATATTTTCCATTACGTTTCAACATAAATGGTCCTTCCACATAGTTTTCCGGAGTGACTTCCTTATACATCGTTCCGTCCTCAAAAGGAACAATACTCAACAAGTCAGGAGCCATTTTCACCATATTACAATGTCCCCAGCCACCATAATACATGTAATATTGCCCGTCATCATCCTTGAATACAAACTGATCGATAGGTTGAGCGCCATGAACAATCTTATCAATCAGCGGCTTGCCCAAAGCATCCTTAAAAGGTCCGGCAGGATTATCTGACGTAGCGACACCAATTCCCCCCACTTCATTATTATTTTGGATATCATTGGCTCCGAAAAACAGATAATACTTATCATTCGCCGCAAGCACCGCTGGCGCCCAAAGAGCACGACGAAGCCAACTGATATTCTCTTTTGATATGACTTTCGGATGCTTTGTCCAGTTCACCAAGTCTTTAGACGAAAAAGCATCCATAAAGGTTTGTTCATCATAAGGTGCCGAATACGTAGGATAGATCCAATATTCATCTCCAAACACGACTCCTTCGGGATCGGCATACCAACCTTTAAAAACAGGATTGCCACTCGTTTTCTTCTCTGAAAAAGTTGCCTGATATTTCATTGTCTTTCCAGGCAACGACAAAGAAGGAGCTACTGCTTCATCCGATACCGCACGCTTATAGTTCGGTTTACTGCTCATGACAAAACGTAGTTTCACGCCATCACGTATATCCTCATATTTCAAATAAGATTTGTCATACTTCTTGCCGTTCACATACAACTCCTTTACATACACATTCTTCGGTGACCAATTATCTGCTACCATTTCAATAGCTTTTCCGTTACTCATCCGAACTGTTATTGCCTCAACGCAAGGAGAACCGATATTATACATATTGCTTGAAGGAGCCACCGGGTAAAAGCCAATGCAATTGAACATATACCAAGCCGACATCTGTCCGCAATCGTCATTGCCACTTAATGCATCCGGAGTATCGCCATAGAAACGGTCAACAATCGTACGGACCCACTTCTGACATTTCCAAGGTTCTTTCAAGTAATTATAAAGATACGCTACATGATGGCAAGGTTCATTTCCATGCCAATAGGCTCCGATACGACCTTGAATATCATGTGCTCCCGGAATGTCATCCGGCAACTCTACCGTGAACAGTTCATCCAACCGATTGCGGAACCAATCTGCGCCAGCTTCGTTCATATATCCTTGTACATCTTGTGGTACATACCAGGTATATTGTACAGTAAAGCCTTCCGTAATATCCCCCCATCCATTTACAGATCCGGGTCCCTGATAAGCTACCGGAGTAAACGGTGTACGCCAGTTTCCCTGACTGTCCTTGCCACGCATATATTTCGTTTCCGGATCAATCAAAGTCTGATAAGAGAGTGCACGATTCAAGAAATAACGATAATCATCCTCCTTACCCAAAGCCTTGGCAGCCTGTGCCATGCAATAATCATCATACGCATATTCCAATGTTTTAGATACTGACTCCGCCTCTTTATCGAAAGGCACATATCCCATCATACGATATTCCGGCAAACAGTCATAATTCGGATTCATCGCCGTGGTCCTCATAGCCTCATACGCACGTTCGTAATCGAATCCTTTCACTCCCTTCACAATCATGTCAGCCAATACGGAAACGGCATGATAACCAATCATACACCAAGTCTCATTTCCATAAAACGACCAGATAGGAAGCATTTTCTCCACACTTTTATCATAATGAGCCAACATGGAATTGGCAATATCGGCATTCACTTCCTGTTGAACCAGATTGAACCAGGGATGCAAAGCCCGGTAGGTATCCCAAAGAGAGAATACCGTATAGTTGGTAAACCCTTCGGCTTTCTCTATATTTTTATCTAATCCTCGAAACTGCCCGTCTGCATCCTGAAAGATGAACGGATGCAAAGCCGCATGGTAAGCCGACGTATAGAAGGTTCTTTTCGTTTTACGGTCGGCAGTAAGGGTATATTTTCCCAGTTCTTTTTCCCATAGTGCTTCTCCTTTAGCTTTCAGGTCATCGAAAGTGAGTCCGGCAAGTTCCGCCATATTGTTCTTTGCTCCGTTTGTGCTGACCGATGAAATAGCAGTTTTTACAATCACTTCCTCTCCGGCTTTTGTATCAAAAGAGATACAAGCCATCAGATTCTTTCCCCAAGCCTCATAGCTGCTACGAAACCGGGAGGTATTGTAAATCATCGGCTTCTTATTCTGCATAAAGCGCAAGCCGGTCAACCTTTTAGAGAAAGTAGCCGTGAAATAGATATGCCGTTCCGGTCCCCAGCCTTTTACCAGTTTATATCCGGTGATGGTAGAATCATTTTCCATGCGCAGATTCGCCCATTCACAAGATTGCCATAAAGTATGGTTCATATCGATCATTATAAAAGCTTTATCCGATTGAGGATAGGTGAAGCGGAACATACCGCTACGCACCCCTGACGTCATTTCAGCCTTTACTCCATAATCTGACAGTTCCACCGCATAATAATTAGGTGATGCCCATTCCTTTTCATGAGAATAACGTGAACGGTATCCCTTTTCCGGCTCCTCACGTGTCCCCGGATCCAGTTTCATCTCGCCTGTTCCGGGAATAAACAAGAAGTCTCCCAAATCAGGTATACCAGTCCCGCTTAAATGAGTCAGACTGAACCCCAACAAGGTGGAATGATTATATTTATAACCGGAAGCCGCATCATAGTATTTACTATCCGTGTCCGGACTCATCTGAATTCCTCCGAAAGGAATCTGCGCACCCGGATACACATTACCATAACCATCTGTTCCCACAAATGGATTCACATAATCAATCAGTTTCTCGGTTTGAGCCATGCCTGGCAAAATACTCACCAGACACGACCAAACCAAAAACAATC
This sequence comes from uncultured Bacteroides sp., assembly GCA_947038155.1. Lineage (GTDB taxonomy): Bacteria > Bacteroidota > Bacteroidia > Bacteroidales > Bacteroidaceae > Bacteroides. The sequence goes on from CAMQVH010000010.1 coordinate 6,044, forward strand.
TCTTTTTACCCAATCTACTAGCCATATTTATTCTTATTGTGCTTGTATATCTCCTACTGCAACTTGATATTCGTGCCACAGTTCATCAATATTATATTCTTTCCCTAAAATATGTTTAATAGCATCATCGAACGACCAAGGCACCACCTCCAACGTACTGCGATTGAACTTACGCAGGAATTCAGGATCTTTGTTATCACGCAACCAGACAAAGAAATAACCGGCTGTACGATAACCGTCCATATAGTTCCCGCCTTTCGGACGGGCATTCGGTCCGTCAAATCCTCCATTGGCAACCCGCACAGCATCTGCCATTCCCTCGATAAATGCCCAGAACACACGATTGGTTCCATAAGAACCGATTCCTTGCGGTTCCAGCTGATAAGCATGTGTCAGTTCATGCAACAATACCCCGCGCGTTTCGAAAAACAACTTTGCCGTATCATTCGCTGCAAAAGATTTTTCAATATGACGTGTACTGTAGAAAATCGTCACATCACCATTGCCACCGCCTTTAGCAGAAATACCGTTGATATCTTCCAAAGTATAATGTATCTTGTGCACTGCGGGAATACTATCTTCCGGAGAATTGTAAAGAGTAGCTAATACAGTACGTGCCTGTTCCTTGATGTACGATTCAGCATCGGGAATAATCCGGTGATAAATGTCCGATCCCAACGTTTCCGGTGCTTTATCCTCAAACAATATAGCACCTGTATTGTACTCTTTCCATACATCAAAATTATCCTTCACCTGCTTTTGCACACTTGCAGCACAAGCCCCCATACCTACCAGCAGGCAAGCAGCATAGATTAAATGTATCTTTTTCATATTTCTTTATTGATTATTGATTGATTCCGTTAGTTAATGAATAAGGTTTATCCTCCGGTGATAATCCGCGGCGTTTGTTAGGTGACGCACCCATCTTGAATTCAAGCACGCCTCCTTTCAAAAGGTCTTCATGTGTAATATACATCTTGTCGTATACTTTGCCGTTCAATTTCAGCGACTGCACGTAACGTTTCTTATCGCTGACACCCGGCGCTTTGATCTCCAATGTCTTTCCATTAGGAAGCGTCATCTTCAGATAAGGTAGGTAGGGAGCTCCCAATACATACTGGTCTGTACCAGGACAAACCGGATAGAAGCCCATCACGGAGAAAAGGTACCATGCTGACATCTGTCCGCAATCATCATTTCCACCCAATCCGTTAATATCATTCTTGTACATCTTGTTCAGGATTTCGCGCAGCCAGTATTGGGTTTTCCACGGTTGGGAAGTCCATGCGTATAAATAAGGGACATGATGGCTCGGCTCATTGCCGTGTACGTATCCGCCCACCAGGCACTCTTCGGTGATGTCTTCGTTATGCTCATAGTACTTCTCCGGCAGATGCATGGAGAAGAGCTCGTCCAGTTTCCGTACGAATGTCTTTTCCCCTCCCATCAGATCAATCATACCGAACACATCGTGCGGCACGTGGAAGGAGAAATTCCATGAATTGCCTTCGATGAATCCTTCACCATAGGTTTGTAACACATCAAACTCTTTTTTGAATGTGCCGTCACTGTAACGGGGACGGGCAAAGCCGATGCTCGTATCGTAAATGTTACGGTAGTTGAGGGCACGCTTGCGGTAAGTGTCCGCTATTTCCTTGTTACCGGCTTTCAAGGCTGTCTGATAAATGGTCCAGTCATCATATGCATATTCCAGCGTAGTAGAAGCTGCTGTACCACTTTTGTCAAGCGGAATATATCCCAGCTTCATATAATCAGCTATACCTTCATAATACGGAACGGTGGATGTACTGACCATTGCCGCCAATGCCTCATCCACATTCGAAAAGACGCCTTTGGTTATTGCATCCGCCAGTACAGACACAGCATGATAACCGCTCATACACCAGTTTTCATTTCCCATCAGACTCCATATCGGCAACATTCCGTGCACGCTTTGTTGCTCATGTTTAATCATGGATTCCACCATATCCGCATTGCGTCCCGGTTTCACCAGATTCAGGAAAGGATGTTCCGCACGATAGGTATCCCAAAGGGAAAATATAGTATAGTTGGTGAATCCTTCCGCCCGGTGTATGTTATGATCCAGCCCACGATAGGAACCGTCTACATCCATATACACAGACGGATTAATCATGGTGTGGTAAAGAGAAGTATAGAACATTGCTTTCTGATCGGGCGTACCTTCGATCTCGAAATGTTTCAGTTCACTATTCCAATCTGTACGAGCAGCTTCCGTCAACTGTTCGAAACTCTTTCCGGAAGCCTCGGCATGCAGATTCTTAATGGCCCCTTCCGTACTGACTGCCGACAATGCCACTTTTACAACCAGTTCCGAATTGTTAGCGGTATCGAAGTTAAAGTAAGCCACGATTTTTCGACCTGTGATTTCGGGGAAGTTCTTTTCCAACTTAAAACGACGCCAAAAGCCATTGTACAATACTTTTTCCTTATCCTTATATCCGTAGTCTTTAATCGGCTGTGACAAAGAGATAGCAAAATAGGTATAATTCGTACGCGCCCATCCATTGGTGATACGATATCCGGTCAACAGAGTATCGTTTTCGACTCTCAAATTGGCCCATAGAACTTTGCCGTCATAATTATAAATACCATGCACCAGATCCAAAATCAAATGACCATCTTTTCCTTTCGGGAAGGTATATTTATGTATACCCGTCCGTTGTGTTGCTGTCAGTTGGGCCTTAATGCCATAATCGTCCAGTATCACTTCATAATATCCGGGAACAGCTTTTTCTGTAGCATGGTCAAAACGTGAACGGTATCCCTCTTCCGGATAATCCGCCCGACCGGGATTTAACTTCACATCGCCAACAGCAGGCATCAACAAGATGTCTCCCAAGTCAGAATGTCCCGTACCACTAAGATGAGTGTGACTGAAGCCAACAATGGTCTTGTCCCTATATTGGTAACCGGCACAATACTCGTAGGCATTTTTCTGATAAGCTCCATTTACATTATGCGGAATTGTGTCTGTGTCCGGACTCAACTGTACCCATCCGAAAGGAGTGCAAGCACCGGGAAAAGTGTGCCCCATCCCATTGGTCCCGATAATCGGATTCACATAGTCTACCGGCTGTTGGGCTATGGCGGACAAAGTTGCTGCCGCCATAGTCATCATCAATACTTTCTTTCTCAAATTATTCATATCAGCTTACTTTACGTCACGAGAGAATGAATACGGGAAGTCTGATTCGTTGATACCTCTTCCCTTATTCGGTTTGTTATCCATATCAAACACCAGACGACCGCCTTTCAACAGATCGAAATGGTTCAGATAATTCTTTGTATAATTCTTGCCATTATAGTTCAATGAACGAATATAACGATTATCATCGTTATTCTTCGGGGCGGAGATTTCCAATTTCTTGCCGTTCTCCAGTGTAATCGTTGCTTTCTTAAAGTAAGGAGCTCCCATCACATATTCATTGCTGCCCGGACATACCGGATAGAAACCCAATGCAGTAAATACATACCAAGCCGAAGTCTGTCCATTATCTTCATCTCCACAATAACCGTCCGGAGTAGGAAGATAGAGGCGGTTCATCGTCTCACGCAACCAATATTGGGCTTTCCACGGTTCGCCGGCATAGTTATACAAGTAGATCATGTGCTGGATAGGTTGGTTGCCATGTGCATAGTTACCCATGTTAGCAATTTCCATTTCACGAATCTCGTGAATCACTCCTCCATAATAGCTATCATCAAATACAGGAGGAAGATTGAACACCGAATCAAGCATACTGACAAACATCTTCTTGCCGCCCATCAGATCAACCAGTCCTTGTACATCGTGGAATACCGACCATGTATAATGCCAACTATTTCCTTCCGTAAAGGCATCTCCCCATTTAAAAGGATTGAAAGGAGTCTGGAAAGTTCCGTCGGAATTTTTTCCCCGCATCAACTTAGTTTCCGGATCGAACAGATTACGGTAGTTCTGACTCCTTTTCTTATAAACATCCAGTTCTTCTGCCGGACGACCTAATTTTTCACCCATACGGTAAATGCACCAGTCATCGTATGCATATTCCAATGTGCGTGCCGCATTCTCATTAATTTTCACATCGTATGGCACATAGCCCAGTTTGTTATAATATTCATATCCACGGCGTCCGGTAGTAGAAACTTTCGGATGTACGCTATTGGCCCCTTTCAGTAGGCCTTCGTACATTTTTTCTGCATCCACTTTGGTCACATTCTTCATGAAGGCATCCGCCACTACAGAAGCTGAATTGTTCCCAACCATACAACCACGATGGCCCGGGCTGGCCCATTCTGGAAAGAATCCACTTTCAAGATAGGTATTCAACAGGCCTTCCTGCATCTTCTCACCCATTGAAGGATATATCAAATTAACAAATGGAAACAAGCAACGGAAAGTATCCCAGAATCCAGTGTCGGTAAACATATATCCCGGACGGATTTCACCATTATAGGGACTGTAATGTATAGTCTCCCCCTTACCGTTTACCTCGTAAAACATACGGGGAAACAACACCGAACGATACAAGCAAGAGTAGAACGTACGCATACGGTTCTCATCGCTGTCTTCAACCTTGATACGCCCCAAGACATTGTTCCATGCCTTACGACCGGCCTCTTTTGTCTGTTCAAAGGTCTTATTACCAATTTCCTTCAAGTTCAGTTCCGCCTGTTCGGGGCTGATGAATGAGGATGCCACTTTTGCATGCACTTGTTCTCCTTTTTTCGTCGAAAATCCGATAGCAGCACCCACGTGATTGGATTGCAGTTCGAGATGTGTTTCAACCAAATGATAGTCTGCCCATACTTTATTGAAAGTAAAAGGCTTGTCGAACTCTATCACAAAGTAATTCTTAAAGTTTTGAGGAACACCGCCACTATTGCGTGTCGTATAACCGATTATTTTATTTTCTTCGGGAATCACCTTCACATACGAACCACGATCGAAAGCATCTATTACCACATAGGCATCGGAGGTTTCAGGGAAAGTGAAACGGAAATATGCACAACGTTCTGTCGGAGCTATTTCAGTTGTCATATCATATTCCGACAAATAAACACTATAATAGTAAGGAGTGGCTTTCTCTGCTTTGTGAGAGAACCAGGAAGCACGACTGTCCTGATCAATCTTCAACTGTTTAGTCATCGGCATGATTGAAAACTGACCGTAGTCATTGATCCACGGACTGGGCTGATGGGTTTGCTTGAAACCTCTGATTTTGTCGGATGCATAAGTGTAAGCCCAACCGTCACCCATCTTTCCGGTTTGTGGCATCCAAAAATTCATTCCCCAAGGCAACGCAATGGCGGGATATGTATTTCCATTGGATAGTGAGATTTTCGAATCAGTCCCCATTAAAGGATTCACATAGTCTACCGGTTGCTTTTGTGCAAAGGTAGAGGAAACTCCCAATAGCAGGGCTATTGCGAAAGATAGTAGTTTCTTTTTGTTCATGGTCTACGAATTAAACTATTAATACTAGATTATCAAGTCTTTTTTATTTATGTTACAAATTAAAGCATCTTTCAGCAATTATCAGTCCTCTGATACGCCAAAATAAGAAAAAATAGCAGTATAGTCAACCAAAGGAAACGAGTGTCAACGAGAGTACAAGTTAAATAACTGAGAATCAAAACATAATATTTATGTGTATACAATGAGAGTACAACCGAAAGACTAACCGTTTAAGCAATAGAGAGAGGATAATTAGCCTTTACCCTCTCTCCAATTCTATCAGAAACAAATATTTATTATTACCTAATTAATTCCATCCCGGGTTCTGATGTCCTTCCAACGCAGGATTAGCCTGAATTTCATCTAACGGGATAGGCCATAACAAAGCATATTCAGGAATGGCACCGACTCTTGTGCTTCCATCTGGCTTGTTTTGGATTTGAGCCGATGCAAGAGCAGTCCATTTCAATTTTCCTGATTCTGTAGATGCTTCCGGATACAAACGAGTACGGCGAATGTCGTCCCAAATCTTAAATTCCAACGGTAACTCATGTAAACGTTCAGTCAAAATCGATTGTATTAAATCATTTCCTGTAGCCGTCTCATCTGCCAATCCAGCACGTTTACGCACTTGATTGAGATAATATTTAGCTCCACCGACAGCATTATCTTCATGATTTGTACGTGCCAGACCTTCGGCCGCAATCAGCAAGACTTCCGCAAAACGGAATACCGGCATATTATAATCACCGTCGTGACCGCTAATCAAAGCATTTTCATCAAACCACGCCCAGTTGCCTGCATTGTTCAAAGTATAAGTCTTTCCTACAGCATCGGTATATTCCTTAAAGAAGAACTGTTTCTCATGTCCTCGAATATCATTAGAGGCATAGCTGTTAAGCAACATATCACAGGGAAGGTATGCATTATACAGCACGTCTCCTCCCGGATGGAACACTCCCCATTGGAAAGCATCTGTACCAATAGAACGACAAGCATAAGAGTTACCTACACTATAATCACTATAATTATATTCTTTAGCATAAATGATTTCTGCAGAACTTTTCGTAGTCTTGATTACATTATATGCCGAGCTCAAATCATCAGTCGTTCCATTTGGATGAATAAGTTCGTGAGGACTGTCATTGATCACTTTCAAAGCCATCTGTGCAGCTTTACTATAATAGTCTGCTCCACCATTTAACGGTGCACCTGCCCATTGCAGATAAACCTGTGCCAGCAAAGTCTGCGCCATTGCCCTGGTAACATAACAGCCATTTTCATAGAACGTCTTATTAGGCAATGCATCTCCATTGACAATATCCAGCAAGTCGGCTTCAATCTTCTTATAGATCTCTTCGGCAGAAAGTCGTTCTTTGTACATACCTTCTGTAGAAGTGTAAGGTTCTGAAATATAAGGAACACCACCAAATTCTTTGACTAGCCAAAAATATCCGTATGCACGGAAGAATTTACCTTGAGCCACATAATTATTAATAGTAGCTTCATCCAGCACACCGGTCATTGTCGGAATATTGGCAATAACAAAGTTGGCACGTGAAATACCTTTATAAAACTCATGCCAGTATTTCATTGCAATATCATCAAAAGATTCAATATTGAAATTACACCCTTCGGATGCCGTAGTAAATGTTCTATCCTTACGCTTATCAACGTACAATCCGGACACAATACCACCCCACATTGTCGCTTTAGGAGTCCAGCCACCGCCTACATCAGTGTTGTGTAAATAAGGTACACCACCGAAATACAATGCGTTCACACCCGACTCCGCATCAGCTTTCGTCTTCCAGAATTGGTCAGATGACTTCATATCCAATGGTTCTTCTTTCAGGAAATCGTCGCATGAATTCAACAACACAGAAAGTGAACACATGCAAAATGCAGATATATATACTTTTAATAGTTTCATAATTCTTATGGTTTTTATAACGGTGAATTAAAATGCTACATTAAGACCGAACGTAAATGTTCTCGGACGCGGATAGGTAAAGAACTGGCGGTTAGCACCCCATTTGTTGTCACCTAAACGAGATGAGTTATCCGGATCATATCCGTTATAGTCTTTAGAAGTAATCAGGAATGCGTTATTCACATTCGCATACAAGCGCAACGAAGAAAGACCGATCTTCTTAACCAGTGTCGGATTGAAAGTGTATCCGAGCTGAATCATGTTACAACGCAAATAAGAACCGTTGCAAACCCAATCATCATCTGCTTGGTTATTAGCTCCCTGACCAAAGTTGTTCAGGCGGATTGCCTGTTCTTTACCCGACGGATTGAGAGTAGGATGCCATGCTTCTTTATAAAGACGGTCTATACCGTTGGTCAGGAAACGGGCTACAGTAGAGTGATAATATTCTTGCATCACATCTACTCCCCATGTAAACTGAAAGTCTAAAGTCAAATCGAAACCTTTATAATTGAAGGTATTGATAAATGAGCCCATCCAGTCAGGTAATCCGTTACCGATAATTTCGCGTTTCTTATAAGTTACCTTTTCACCGATAGTGGAAGGTATGTTCATCGTCTCCGGATCCCAGTTAGACGGAATACCATCGTAAATACCGGCACGCTTATAACCATAGAAAGAGGAAAGCTCTTCACCTTCACGAATCAACATATCGTAACCCACAAAACCGTCGGTCGTAATCTGACGCTTACCGGTGACAGGATCAACAGATGCACTTTCATCCAACTTCTCTACACGGTTTTTGTTGAAACCTAAATTAAGAGTGGAAGTCCACTGGAAATCATGTGTCTGAATAGGATATGCTGTAACCAGAATATCTAAACCACGATTGGAAACGGCTCCAATATTATCCATAATGGAAGAGTAACCTGTTGATTCAGGAACCGGACGGTCGAGCAACAAATCCGAAGTATACTTATAATAATAGGAAATATCGAAATTCAGCCTGTTATTGAATAAACCCAACTCGAATCCTAAGTCCCACTGTCCGGTCTTTTCCCATTTCAAGTCCGGATTAGGCATATTGTCCAAGTAGGACACAACGTGCAGAGCATCACCAATGATCGTATTCGACTGGCTCACCGTAGCCAATGATTTATATGTACCAATTTCCGAATTACCTGTCAGACCGTAAGAAGTATGCAACTTCAGTTTGCTGATCAATGAGTTATCTTTCAAGAAGTCTTCATTAGAAATCATCCATCCCAAACCGACTGATGGGAAAAATGCATATTTATTGTTCTGTCCGAATTTGGAAGAACCGTCATAACGACCGGTTACGGTAGCCATATACTTGTTGTCATAAGAATATGCCAGACGCAAGAAATAAGAGTTCATCGCCCACTTGTCGTAATCACTGCCAACAGAAGGACGGTTCGTACCGGAACCTAAATTATAATATCCGTAGAAGTCATCGATATACTTACTGTCGGAAGCATTGAAAGAGGTATAGCGATATTCCTGCCAGGACATACCTGCCATTGCATTAAGATGATGTTTATTAAAATCTTTCACATAAGTCAGGTAAGTTTCTTCCTGCCAATACAGTGAATTGGAATTACTTGCAGAAGCTGATCCTTCAGTACTCTGATTAATCATCGGACGCGGAGTGAACGGCGTATAGTTAGCGTCGCGATTATTGTGGTAATCGATACCGAACTGGGTTTTCAGATCTAATCCTTTCATGAGATGGAAAGTCAAAGCCGCATTACCAAAGATCTGCGTACGATATTGCATAGCCTGCATTCGTTCGAGCAACTCAACAGGATTACCTACACCTTCCGGGCTGAAACCTTGTTTTCCACTATTAGGATCAGTCTGATTGTTGAGAATAGAACTTGTATTAATTATATTTGTCTGCGTATATTCGCCATCCAGCTTAACTGGCAAGAAAGGTAACTGTTCGATCATTGTACGCAATGCACCTTGTCCGTAGGGGTTATCAGAAGTTCTATTACCCCAAGTATGATTTACTAATAAATTAACGGAAGTAGACAGCCAATCAGTCGGTTTGTCATCATACGCCAATTTTGCATTGATACGTTTGAAGTAAGAATTCAACAAAATACCCTGTTGATCGGTATAATTGATGAATGCTCCGATAGAAGATCCTTCTCCTGTACGTTGGATACTGATCTGATGGTTATGAGAGATGGCAGTGCGGGATGCTTCATCCTGCCAGTTGGTATTATATTTCGGAGAACCGTCTGCATTGAACAAACGTTCGTCTGTGAATATCTGTGACAGATCAGTTGTGAAGTTCTTGCCTTGAAATTCGTTGGCATTTTCCAATCCCTGCTTGAAGGTAGACATCCATTCGTTAGCATCCATTACGTCTATTTTTCTAGCCATCTTACCGATAGACAATGAACCATCATAGGAAACATGGACTCCTTTTCCTGCATTACCACGCTTGGTAGTCACCATGATAACACCATTCGCACCACGGGCACCATAGATGGCAGCAGAGGAAGCATCTTTCAATACTTCGATAGATTCGATATCATTCGGATTAAGCAATTCGAAGTTTGACATCACTACTCCATCGACTACGTACAGCGGTGATGCCGATGCGTTGATAGTAGAAATACCACGAATGATGACACGTGATTCTCCACCCGGCTGACCGGTATTAGAGAAGATATTCACACCGGCCACTTTACCCTTCAATCCGTCAAGCGCATTGAATGATTGTGCTTTCAGCATGTCTTTACCTTTGGCTGTGGAAATGGAACCCGTCAAGTCTGATTTGCGCATGGTACCATAACCTACAACGACTACTTCGTCCAGTGCTTTCGTATCCGATTGCAGAACTACGTTCAGAACATTACTCTTTAATTCCGAGACTTTAAATTCTTGTGTGATATAACCAATATACGAAAACACCAAGGTGGCATTGGAAGGAACAGAGAGAGTGTATTTACCGTTAATGTCAGTGATTGTTCCTGTACTACCGTTTTTAACTTTCACCGTACCACTGATAACCGCCTCTCCCTGATCATCGGTTACCGTACCGGAGATTGATTTTACAGATTGAGCATTCATGCCCAAACTCAACATCATACCTATTATAAATAAGGTAAGATACTTTAGTTTTTCATTCATAATTCCTTTAAATTTGATTAATAATAAGGTTAATTCCCTTTAAAAAGATTGTTGCAAATAAAGGTTATTCGAATAAAACTCCAATGCTCTACCTTGCCAAAAAAACGGCAAAATAAAGACACATCTTTAAAGCACAGAATGGCAAATTAGAGCACAGGTTAATACTCTAATAATCAATATAATAAAATTAACAGAAGGGATTTAGAGCACAAGGTTGTGACAAACAAATAAATAATAATGTTTCCCAACTAATCACCTATACGAAAGAATTTAACCTGACAATCAGCATACCTTTCGCTGTTCCCGATAATCTTTCGGTGTCATCCCGAACCGACGGGTAAACTCTTTATAAAAATAAGACCGGCTGGAAATACCGACCTCCATAATAACATCTTGAATAGAAAGTTCTTCATCAAGTAACAGGCGGGCTGCCTTTTCCATACGGTAACTCTTTATTAAATCACCGGGAGCAGTATTGGAAATTTCCTTGAATTTACGATAGAACTGACGGGAACTCATTGCCATACGATCAGCGATCAACGTTGAGCCCAGTTCTTCCTTGTCCAGGTTTTCTTCAATCACCTTTAACAATTTGCGAATAAAATCAGCTTGTTCGGTAGTTGTACAGATAATCTGTCCCGCCAAATCTCCCAGTTCCTCCATATATATCTGCTTCGCTTCCCGCTTTCCATAAATAGCATTATGGACAACTTCCCGCAAAAACAATATATCATAAGGAAGTACAATATAAGAATCAGACCACAAGATCAGTTCCCGCTGAATGGCCGAACCAACTTTCCAGGTTAACAATGGAATAAAAGCTGTCTTTGAAAGCAGAGTACGATTTCGGCTAACATACTCCATAAAAGTACTTTCAGCATTGGCATACATTGTCATATCCACTAATAATAGAGCCGGAGCCGACCGACGAATTTCGTCAAAAGCAAGCTGCACACTCTTTACTTGATGAACCACATATTCATCAGCCAGGAAATTACTAATCAACCAAGTCATTTCATCTCTGTCTTCCAACAAAAGCACAGTTTTTTTCCCTTGTTCACCTGCCACTGTCAAGATCGCCGGTTCAAAGATAATCGTCAACCGATTACCACTCTCATCATTATCATAACGAAGAACGGCATGAATACGTTCCAAAGCTGACCGTACAAAACCTAAAAGTAAATGCACAGCGAACACATGATCGGAATCTTTCTCCGTCACCGAAGAAGCTTTATCTGAAAGATATTCATACAACGCTTTCGCAGTAGCATCTTTAGAAGAAAAATGTAGCTGCATCTTACCATCCTGTTCTGACATTTCTACTATTACGCCATGAGTACCCTTCATTTCAGTAATCCGGAGATAGCAGCAATAAAGAATACTATATAATGCATTCTTGTAAACTGGAAATGTTAAGTGTTCCGGAATCATTGACGATATAGAAGAATGATCAATCCCTTGTTCTCCCAACGTACGCAACACCTCTTGAGAAACTCCCTGTATACTCATACGTGCAGAAACAATAAATCGATCCGGAAAGAATTGTTTAAGTTCTTCCAAAAACAGAGCGTCAGGATTAAGAAGTGCGCTCATCACAGTTTCGCGTATCAGTGACACTTTCTCAAGACATTGCTCATAAGAAAGATTCTCAGCACGCAATTGGTCACAATAATTATAAATGAGAGTAAAATCTTCAAGCATCCTACGGTTTGTATATACAGTCTCGGATTTCCGACAACTTTCTGTCCCCATCAGTGTTTTCATCATCCGTTCCTGAAGGTAGTTTTTACGTAGTAAATATATCACGTACCCTAACAGCAACAAGAAAATGATCAAATAAACAAAATAAGCCGCCACCGATCGATACCAGGGAGAAAGGATATATACCGGAATAGAAAAATGCCGATATTCCATATCAAATACATCCCTCTTATAGCGTACCTTAAAGATATAATCACCTGCCGGCACTCCTGTATATGAGGCTTCATTAATACTACTAAAAGAGGTCCAATCCTTATCATATCCTTCCAACTGGTAAGAATATTCTATATCTTCTCCTGATAAAAAATCCGGAACAACAAAAGAAAGTGCAAATGAAACCTCCGTCCCCTTCAACTGTAATGCCTTACCATCATCTGTATAGTAATCTCCATCTTCCTGAACCACTTGCGTATGTCCAACAGTCAACTTACGTAACAAAATATCCGGATAAAATTCCGGAGCAGCCTGCACCTCTTTATCCAAATAAAGCAACCCGTCAATCCCACCGAAAAAAAGCTCCTGTGTATATGGACACATGTAATAAGCATCATCGCTAAACTCGCCGATTTGAACACCTGCACTGTAAAAGTAAGCATGTGATGAGCCATTTATCGGATTATATTTAATCAGCCCCCGATTCGTACCAAGCCATAAGAGTCCGTTCTCATCTTCAAGTACACCATGAATCATATCATTGAGCAAACCTTGCTCCCGTCCGATATAGGTAGCTTTCATCTGTTTTCCATTAGAATTCAGACATACCAATCCTGATGTTGTCCCTACATATAACAACCCTTCTTTGGTCCGATACAGGCTAAGCACATCGTCTACCGACTTATGAAGCATTTCTTTCAAAGAAATCACCTTATATTCTTCAGTCCGCTTATCAAACCGTACGAGTCCTTTCTCCCGACTGCCAAGCCACAAAATAGAATCCCCCTCGGACAGCATTGGATAGAACATCGTAATTTCTCGCTGACCGTGAAAAAAATGATAACTTTTCTGCGACTTGAAACGAATGGTACCTGCCTGCTTCTCAAGTATTAATTTATGAAAACCGAAACCGGCTGTCACCACATAAAGTACACTATCATTTTCCTCATAAATGCCATGTATCTCGGTGGGTTGTGCCGGCAGATTCTCCACAGAATGCAAAGCTTTGTCTTCAAAAGAATAGTAAAATAGTCCCGGATCTCCAGATCCTATCCAAAAGCCATCCATATAACGGCTTTGAACCAATTTATAAACAGGAAATTCTTTATTCCATCGTATATAAGACACAACATTTTGCTTACCTTCAGGAGAGTAAACTGTAACGGTAGAAGCCTCTTCATTCTCACGATAATCCGGTATATGCAACAGTCCATCACCCTTCGTCCCGAACCATAGCCCACCACTATCGTCTGTCATAACAGAACGTACCTGCCTGCTTAAGTTAGATGACAGTTGATTGAGCATCAAATTGGTAGCAATAGAATATTTCTTAGCATACATAATCGTTCCTTGTCCGTCTGAAGCAACCCATAGGACATTCTGATGAGGATCTCGATAAATACTATATATACGTACATTCCGGTCGACCACTTCTTCTTTATATTTTTGTGAAGTACGGAGACGGACTAACCCATTCGTTCGGAAACCAATAATAATATCTTCATAGAAAAGGGCTATTCCTGCAATAGTTCCATTCTTCTGCACTAATGAAGAAAGGTTACGAATATAAATTTTAGATTGTCGGGAAATATCATAAACATAAAGATCATGCTCACTATCGATAAAACAAAGAACACCATTCTGATAAAAGACATCTTCAATAGGTTTCGCATGAAAATTAGTAGATGAAACAGTTGAATGAATTGATAATGTGTCACAATCAAAAGCATCCTGCGAAACCTGTAACAGCTCCCCTGTTTGTTGGGTGAAAATCCACAAAACACCATCATCCGTGACGAACGCCCGTTTATCCATATCTTCTACGGGTACTTTCAGATTCTTAATCTGTACAAATCGTTTATAAGATGTATTATAGTAGAAGATTCCACCATGACTCACCACCCATGTGTTTCCTTTAGAATTGGAATGTAGATAATAATCATCTGTAAAGTCATAATATCCGACAACTTGCCGTGAATTCTGTGAAAGACGATTAATCCCCAAATGAGTAGAAATCCACAAACAATTATTATCCGCCTGCTGAATAGAATGGATTACGTTGTTACTCAAAGCCTTGGGAGCTGAAAAATCGGAACGGAAAACTTCCATGCTTCTGCCGTCATAACAATTGACTCCATCGTAAGTACCGAACCACATCAACCCTGTATTGTCTTGAAAAAGACAAAGCACAGCGCTATTAGATAATCCTTGCTGATAATCTACTTTCCGGAAGATATATGAATCTTTACCACCATCTGCCTGACAGATCAATGAATAAATCAATAGAACAAAAGGAAAAATCAAGCGCATTTTCATTGTGTTAATCATTAATATCATCTATTAAATATCAGGCAATCGCTTATATGTTTTGTTTCGCAGTGCGAAAGAAAATAGCCATTAATAATCGATGCCTTTGATTCTCTTTACACAAAGATACGTTTTTATACGGAAAATGCAACTCTATTTTATCAAGTACCTCTATTTTCAACAATTACTTCACTACTAAGTTCACACAATCTAAGAGTCTGCCTCTTCCATTTTTCAATGATCTCATCATTATAAATAATGCAATCAGTTTTATTTTCATGCCGTACGTTTATCAATATGCATATTTAAGCCATGTGTTTATCATTGATATAAGACCTATAAAGTTTTATATACCAATTGATATTCTTGTGGTGTATCTATGCTAACGACGCAGAGAAGTAAGCTTTGTTGATTACTTCTCTCTCAACACTGCTTACTTCTCATGTAATCTATTAATAGAAAAGTTGCTCTTGATTAAGTCCAAACTTTCTTTTTATTAACAGTAAAGTTGCTTTTCATCCCTTCCAATCTATAAATGCAAGCTTTCATTTTAAGTTTGTAAATAACAAAAGAGAAGTTTACTATTAGACGAAAGGAAGTTTAGACTTAATCAAAAGAAACTTTATTGTTAATACTCAAGGAGAAGAGTAACTATTATCATTCAGTGGATATCATCCTAATAAAAAGTCTCGTATATCAATGAGACAACTTATTCAGTTATCTTTATGATATACGAGACTCAAATGTTATAAATAAAATCCTATTTTACAGGATATTATTTTGCTAATTCATTAATTACATCCATAATTTTCTGACCGATTTCCTCGGCAGCTTCCATGGTAGAAGCTTCACTATACACGCGGATGATCGGCTCTGTATTACTCTTGCGCAAATGTACCCATTTGTCGGCAAAGTCTATTTTCACACCGTCGATATCGTTGATTTCTTCGTTCTTATAGATTTCCTTCACTTTGGCAAGGATAGCATCTACATCGATTTCCGGAGTCAGGTCTACACGGTTTTTAGCAATGAAGTAAGGAGGATAAGTAGCACGGAGCTCGCTAACCATCTTTCCTTCGTGAGCCAAATGGCTAAGGAACAATGCGATGCCTACCAATGCATCACGTCCGTAGTGACTGGCAGGATAGATTACTCCACCATTTCCCTCACCGCCGATAACGGCATTGGTTGCTTTCATCTTCGTTACAACATTTACTTCGCCTACGGCAGAAGCGCTGTATTCCATTCCATACTTGCGAGTTACATCACGCAAAGCACGGGTAGAGCTCAAATTAGAAACTGTGTTACCGGGGGTATGTTTCAGTACATAGTCGGCAACAGTAACCAGTGTATATTCTTCACCGTACATTACGCCATTCTCGCAGATCATTGCCAGACGGTCAACGTCAGGGTCTACAACGAAGGCTACATCGGCTTTTCCACCTTTCATTAAGTTCATGATGTCACCGAGGTTCTTTTCAAGCGGTTCGGGGTTGTGCTGGAAGTTTCCGGTAGGTTCACAGTAGAGTTTTTCTACATGTTTCACCCCCAAACGTTCAAGAAGTTCGGGAAGAATGATACCGCCTACCGAGTTTACACAGTCAATGGCTACACGGAAATCTGCTTTTTTGATAGCTTCTACATCTACCAGGTCAAGAGCCAATACACTGTCGATATGTTTCTGATTATAAGTCAGGTCTTTGCGGTAAGAGCCTAAGTGATCTACGTCAGCATAGTCAAATTCTTCTGCTTCAGCAATACGAAGCACTTCGTTGCCTTCGGCCGCATTCAGAAATTCGCCATGTTCATTCAGTAACTTCAGTGCATTCCACTGTTTAGGATTATGAGAAGCTGTCAGGATGATACCGCCACAAGCGCCTTCCATAGTTACAGCAAGCTCTGTGGTCGGAGTAGAAGCAAGATCGATATCTACTACATCCCAGCCCATTCCCATTAATGTGCCGACTACTACGTTTTTTACCATTTCACCCGAGATGCGGGCATCGCGTCCCACAACAATCTTGTTGCTCTTCGCTTTGCAGGTCTTACGAATTAAAGTAGCATAAGCCGAGGTGAATTTTACAATGTCAAGCGGGTTCAGTCCTTCTCCCGCTCCTCCGCCGATGGTTCCGCGGATTCCAGAGATAGATTTGATTAGAGTCATAAGTGTTTTACTATAAATATTTATTTAAATGTTAGTGTTTTAGCTTCGTGCCTTACGGAATTCCGTAATGTCGTAGAAATAAGGAGTCACATACTGCTGTGCGGAATTATGTCCCATTTTGGAAGGAACGATAAGACGTACATGAGCGTTGTCGCGCAGATAAGGCAATGACAAAAGCCATCCTTGCGGCACTGCGGTACTTGCATAATATCGCCCCCATAAATAATCCATTTCCGTAAATGTACCGGCTGAGTAAGTTTCTGCCTTAACATAACGGAACACGGCAGGATAAGCATACAATGTTCCGGCATCCATATATTCCTCAACAGGAATGTTGAAAGCCGCCAGTTCGCGCGTCTCGATGTTTGTCTCCGCATAACGGGTACAGATGTTATTGCCGTCTACAAACTTATCTTCTTCCTTTTCTTCATCTGTATAATTGTTACGATTGGGGTCATTACTATCATCATAATCACCACAACCACGGTCTATAATCTGCATGTATACCCCCTCACTGGAGAAGAAGACAAATTCATCATAAGCATCGCCGTTCGCTTTCGCTTTCGTCACAGAATCGTTCTGTTCGAACTCCGACACGGAAATCACATGAATCGCACTGTCTTTGATGAATCTCTCTACAGCGTTTTTCTCATCCTCCAACTGTTCTGCATAAGTCTTTGAATCATCACAGGCCTGGAACAAACTTCCGGCAGTTAGCAAGGAGAGAAATAAAAATACAAGTTTCTTCATTATCTGTTATTTAGCTATATTCCGTACAAATGTATCTTAAAATCATCAAAAGTTGAAAGGGGGAAGTTGAAAGTTCGTAACTTTTAACCTTTCCGTATTCACTTTTAACCTTCCGCCTTTAGCTTTTGGCTGTTAGTAATGGTTTATACTTCTCCAATGCTTTCTCGAAAACCGCTTTTGCCTCTTCCATTGTTCCGAAATATTCACCGCCGGACGCGTTCAGATGCCCGCCTCCGTGAAAGAATTCGGCGGCTAGCTGATTGCATGGGAAAGTCCCTACCGAACGAAGGGAAATCTTAATCATCGGCTTCTCGGTATCTTCCCGCAGAAAACAAGAGAAACAAACATTCTTGATGGTAAGAGGAATATTGACAAAGCCTTCACTATCGCCTTTTATATAATTAAACTTACTTTGCTCGGCTTTTGTCAGCGTTATCAAGGCAGCGTTATAATCTGAGTAAACAGTCATGTTCGACAATACGTATCCCATCAGGCGCAAACGGCTCTCGGAGTATGTATTGTAGACTTTACGGTAGATATCATCTTTGTCAATTCCTTTGGAAAGAAGTTCGCTGATGATGAAGTAAATCTCCCGGTTGTTCGAGTTGTAGGTAAAGCCACCGGTATCTGTCATCATACCGGTGTAGATACATTCGGCACCTTCCTTGGAAATATCACTAAAATAGCCCATCCGGCAAATCAGGCGGAATACCAGTTCGGAAGTGGATGAAATTTTTGGATAAGACATGATTATCTTGCAGAATTCTTCGGGATACAGATGATGGTCTATCATCATCTTACGGGCAGGAGAAGCCGCTACGGCATCTGCCATATCATCTATTCGCTTCAAGGCATTGAAATCCAGACAGCAGATTACGTCTGCCTCAGCTATCAGTTTGTCCGCAAAATCCTTGTAACGGTCATACAAAAGAATATCCTTACTACCCGGCATCCATCGAAGGAAATCGGGAAAGGCGTTAGGCACGATTACATTTACTGTTTTTTCCTGTGAGTCCAGAAAATGATATAATCCCAGTGAAGAACCAATAGCATCGCCGTCAGGAGATACATGAGATACAATTACTATTTTGTCAGCTCGTTCGAACCATTTGGTGAAATGGTCTATTTGGGCTTGTTCTATTACTTTTGTTAACATACTCATCTATTTTATCAGGGTGCAAATGTACGATAATTCTTTGTACTTAGAGCAAAAAGCAAACAGAACCTTCTTCGGATAAAGAGATAAAACGCAAACCGGATTGCCTGCACTCTTCTTCAAGAAGGTTTCTGCGATGTTCCGAAAGGGAGGCATCCAACAGGATGCAGCCGGGAGCAAAGAGTTTGGTTAGTTCTTCCAGATGACCGTCATAGCCTTTGCATAAGTAAAGATAATCAATAGTATATAACGCAGAAACAGCCGATTTGTTCCGCCAACGGTTGTCGGTCACCATGCAGACACGGCATCCGTAATAGGATATTATTTGTTGCCGGCGGGAAAATGCGCCGGTCTGACAATCGGCAGTTATTTCTTCCGGCAATAGAAGGTGACGGTGATTCCAATAGTTAGTTGCCACCCGTTTCAGAAGTTTCTTGTCCGAAAGTGTATCGGCATAGTTTATCCAGGAACGTCCGTCACTCTCAATACAATGGACGGCCGGACAACCGCGCACATTATAAAAGACCAAGCTGGACTGCGGACGGTCAATCCAATATATCATGACATGGCAAACACTTAATAACAGAATGGAACAAAGACAGATTATCAGATTCCTGCACCGTCGAACCTTGAAATAATAGAACAACAGAGACAGAACGACATAAATGCCGAATACTTCCAATGGATAAAGCCATATTCCATCAATAGATGAATAAGGCAATTGTTCTACCCACCGCACAAATAGATTCAGAACTTCCAATAGCTTTCTTGCTCCTTCCGCTACCCATATCTGAAGCCACGAAACCGGAGTGAGGAACAACATAAGAACAGCAACATACAAGATGATGGTTACCAAAGGAATAACAACTAAATTAGTCAGCAGAAAGTGTGTAGAGAAGCGGGAAAAGTAAAACATTATCAGTGGAGCCGTCCCTACTTGTGCAGCAATGGATACACTCAGTATGCCCCAAACATATTTACCTATTTTAGTCTTCATTGTAAACAGACGGAAAACAAGTGGCTGAAGAAGTAAAATAGAAATCACTGCAACAAAAGAAAGTTGAAAGCCTACATCAAACAGCCATACCGGATTACAAAGCAACATTATCCAAGCAGTAGCAGCCAATGTATTCAAAGAAAAAGATTGGCGACCGAACATACCCGCAACAGTCAAAAGAGAAAACATAGTGACCGAACGGACTACCGATGGCGAAAGTCCTGTAAGAAAGGCAAAAGCCCATAATAAAAGAAAGAGCAAAACAGCACATACACATCGGCCTGTTTTCCCTCTTTCAGCTAGTGGTTTCAAGATAAAGAGAAGCAAGGCACATAAAAGCCCGATATGCAGACCGGATAGAGCAAGAATATGACTTGCGCCGGCTATAGAATAGCTCTCACGAACTGATTCACTCAGGTCTGTCTTATCTCCTATGGTCAATGCAGAAAGCACAGCCAGCTCATCACCATCAAATCCTAACTTACGATAAAGAGAGATTACCTTCCCCCGACAAGAGTTGGCTATATTCCTAAGATTAAGAATACTCATACCCGAAGAACGATTAACGGTACCGTCTGGCGGTAAAGATAAAGAAATGGAGGATGAGTCTGAAGATAACAGCATCCACTTTCCGGATGGGACGTAGCCCGTTCCACTAATCCCCCTCCTCGTCAGATAGCGGGCATAATCAAATTCATCAAAGTTCTTATTGTTGACAGGTGGAGATATGCGGGTGAATACTAACAGCTCATCTCCGCCCTTTAATCGGGAACTTGCCGAATCTCGTTGCAGATAAAGGATTGATTTTCGTTCTATCGGGTAGCTGTCGATAGAGTCACAATGTTCCTTTAATAATACTTGGCAGAGATAAGTATGTTCTTTAGCTTGAGGCACGTCCGTTATCAACACCCGATAAACAGTCTCCTTTTTCGGAAAAGCATAATCCGTCGTTTGTTGCAGTTGCCAGGTTATCCCCATCCATCCGCCTGTGAAACAAAGAGCAAAAGCTATAATCCCGAAACACCAGCGCAAAGCGTAACGTTCAAGGAAATACAAGGCTATGGACAATCCAAAGAAAAAGCAGAATACAAGAATTCCCCAGAAGAGTTGCGGTGAACAACCGAAAAAGCGGTCACCACAAAAAACGCCTGCTATCCAAGGAATAATCAGGCGTATAGATGGATATTTATGAAGATAAAACGTATTCAACGCGTTATAACTACAAATTATGCAGTTGGCGAATCATCCCTTCAGGGTCCGGGGCTGCAAAGACTGCATTGCCCGCCACCAAGACATCGGCTCCTGCCTCAACGAGACGGGCACCTGTTTCGATATTGACGCCCCCATCCACTTCAATCAAGGCTTTCGAACCTGTCCGTTCAATCAAGGCACGCAGTTCGTGTACTTTCTCTACTGAATGTTCTATGAACTTCTGTCCGCCGAATCCCGGATTAACACTCATGACAAGCACCATATATACATCTTGGATAATATCCTGGAGCATAGCTACCGGAGTTGCCGGATTGATTGTCACAGCAGGTTGCATTCCGGCTTCCTTGATTTGCTGAATCACCCTGTGCAGGTGTGGGCACGCTTCATAATGCACGTTCATCGTATGAGCACCCAGTGCTTTCACTTCCGAAATAAACTTCTCCGGGTTTACAATCATCAGATGCACATCCAGCGGTTTCTTGCTCAACTTTGCAACATACTTCAATACCGGAAAGCCGAACGATATATTAGGGACAAATACTCCGTCCATAATATCAATATGCACCCATTCCGCTTCACTGCGGTTTACCATTTCAATATCTTTCGCCAAGTATCCGAAGTCGGCGGAAAGAATGGAAGGAGCGATAATTGGTTTCATAATTCTTTTATTTTAGGTTAGAAACAGTAATCTTCTATTTTATCACTTCATCTTACACCCATCTGCCAGACGGTATCCACGAAGCAATTCATCCGTTTTCAGACGTTTTTTGCCGGGGAACTGTAATGAAAGGATAGATACAAATCCATCCGATGCAGCCACCTTAATGTATTTCTTTCCATCCGACACAATCGTTCCGGCAGGCAGTTGGTGAGATTCGATATTCTTCTCTGTTTCAAAGACTTTCACAACTATGGTTTCGCCTTCGGGAGTGGTGAGTTCGCTCCAGGCAGCGGGATAAGGGGATAGTCCGCGGATAAAATCATAGACATTCTTCACCGGTTGGTTCCAGTCAATCCGGCAGGTATCCTTGAATATTTTCGGAGCCGGACGGAGTTCGCCAACCACAGCCATTTCTTCTTGGGGTATCGGTTTC
This sequence comes from uncultured Bacteroides sp., assembly GCA_947038155.1. Lineage (GTDB taxonomy): Bacteria > Bacteroidota > Bacteroidia > Bacteroidales > Bacteroidaceae > Bacteroides. The sequence continues at coordinate 28,215 of CAMQVH010000010.1, forward strand.
ACCGTACCGTTCAAGATGGCATCAACCGTTTCGACAACCAACTTTCCGCCTAACAGCATCAGTTTATCGTGCACCACTTCCACATTATCCGTATCCGCGATAGGCACACGGACTTGCTGAATCACCTCTCCGGTATCTATCTCATGCTTCAGGAAGAAAGTAGTGATACCTGTTTCCGTATCTCCGTTTATCACTGCCCAATTGATGGGAGCAGCCCCGCGATATTGGGGAAGCAGAGACGCATGAAGATTGAAAGTGCCCAGTCGTGGCATATTCCATACCACCTCCGGCAACATACGAAAGGCGACTACAATCTGTAAATCGGCTTTCCATTCACGCAACGCTTTCACAAACGCCTCATTCTTCAGTTTTTCCGGTTGAAGCAATGGCAAATTCTGTTCGAGCGCATATTGCTTGACAGGAGAATACTGTATTTTATGTCCACGTCCGGCAGGTTTGTCGGGCATCGTTATCACCCCCACAACGTTGTAACCACCTTCTACTAACTGCCGCAAGGCCTCCACCGCAAAATCGGGAGTACCCATATATACTATTCTTAAGTCTTCTTTTTTCATAATCACCTTATTATCTGCATAGAAACCTGGCTCCGGCACCTTGCCGGCTAATCCTCCGAGAAATGTACCAGTACTTGCCGGTATGAGTTAAATATCTTCGATTTAGAGACAAATCCTTCATAGCGTCCTTCCTCGTCAACTACGGGAAGATTCCAGGCTTTGGTGTCGTCAAACGTCTGCATTACCTGTTCCATCCCGTCTGTATTGAATATCTTGGCAGGAGCAGATACCATCAACTTGTTAACGGTGAAACGATGGTAAAGTTCTTGCCGGAACATGATGTTGCGGATATCGTCAAGCAGGACAATACCCAATAGTTCGCCTGTTTTCTTATCCGTCACGGGGAACACATTCCGATGAGAAGCGGCAATACCTTTCACCAATTCGCCCAAATCCATTTCGGGATGCACAACCACAAAATCTTTTTCCACCACATTCTCCATTTTCATCAGCGTCAGCACCGCCTTGTCTTTGTGATGTGTTAGCAGTTGCCCCCTCTTTGCCAAACGCATGGAGTAGATACTATGAGGTTCAAACGCGATAATCGTTAAATATGAACTGACAGATACAATCATCAGCGGAAGGAACAAATCATATCCGCCGGTCAGTTCGGCTATCAGGAACACTCCGGTCAAGGGTGCGTGCATAACGCCGCTCATTACCCCTGCCATTCCCATCAAAGCGAAATTCTTCTCAGGCAGATAGACAGAGAATGCAAAGTCATTACTGAAATGTGAGAACACAAATCCGGCGATACACCCCAGATAAAGCGAAGGAGCAAAGATACCGCCACAACCGCCGCCACCGTTCGTCGCACTGGACGCAAACACCTTCAGCAGAATAATCAACATCAGATATACCAAGAGCAGGCTACCATAACCATAGAATATCGAATTGTTCATGACCGTATCCCACTCCTCGGCAGACGTACCGTTCAGCAGAAGATTAATCGTATCGTATCCTTCGCCGTAGAGGGGTGGGAAAAGGAAAATCAACACGCTCAACATCGCACCCCCGAAGGCTAATTTTTTATAAGGATTATTGAGTTTGCCGAAAACACCTTCCACCGAGTTCATGCTACGGGTGAAGTAGAGAGAAATCAGTCCGCAAAAGATACCCAACAGAATAACGTAAGGAATACGTTCCAACTCAAACGGCTGGTCGAGATGAAACTTGAACATGGCTTCCGTACCGGTAGTTATATAAGAAACGGTAGCCGCCGTCACAGCCGAAATCAGCAAAGGGAGCAACGAAGACATGGTGAGGTCGATCATCAGCACTTCCAGCGTAAATACCAGTCCGGCAATCGGGGCTTTAAAGATACCGGCAACGGCACCTGCCGCTCCGCAACCGACAAGTAACATCAGCGTACGGTGCTCCATCTTGAATATGCTTCCCAAATTGGAACCGATAGCTGAACCCGTCAGCACAATCGGGGCCTCTGCTCCTACCGATCCACCGAATCCGATGGTTATCGCACTGGCGATGATAGACGACCAGATATTATGCCGTTTGATACGACCTTGCCGGCGGGAAATAGCATATAAGATTTTGGTGACTCCATGACTGATGTCATCTTTAACGATGTTGCGCACAAACCAGCCCGCCAGGAAAATTCCGACAACCGGATATACCAGATACAGGTAGTTGGCTTCCGTTACATTAAAATTATCAGTCAAGAAATTCTGTATCTGATGGATAAAGAACTTCAATATCAAAGCTGCAAACGCTGTGAAGATTCCGACCAGGAAACTTAATATCAGGATAAACTGCTTTTCCTTTATATTAGCTTCCCGCCACTTGATGCAACGCTGTAATAAACTCTGTTTTTCCTCTTTCATTATTCACGAATTATCTTAATCACTCCACCTTTGTCCAACTTAATAATACTTGAAGGTTTCGGCCGGTTCATATCATCCTGACGGAAGCTTACGATATAATCTACCGCCGATTTGATTTCATCGCTGATTTCGCTGAAATTGGCAGCACCGGGCTGCCCGCTCACATTCGCCGATGTAGAGACAATCGCTTTACGGAACCGTTGACAGAGGCGTTTTGAGAACTCCTCGTTTGTCACACGGATACCCACACTTCCGTCTTCCGCCAACAGATTCGGAGCCAAATGACGTGCACCAGAATAAATTATCGTCAACGGCTTGTCGGCAACTTCAATCAAGTCCCATGCTACATTGGGTACATCCTGTACATAAAAATCCACCTTCACAGGAGTATCAACCAACACAAGCATCGCCTTGCTGTCCGCACGTTTCTTTATCTCATATACACGACGCACAGCTTCTTCGTTAGTCGCATCGCAGCCTATTCCCCAAACGGTATCGGTAGGATAAAGGATGACTCCCCCTTCATTCATCACCTGACAGGCTTTTTTAATATCTTCTATCATTTCTTGGTTAATTTCTGTTGAGAATAACACGCAAAAGTACTAATTTTGCGCCGAATTCAAAAAGATTAAGTGAAAACAATGGAAGAAATCGTATTTCACCATACATTGCCTATTCAGTTGCGCTTCAATGACGTAGACAAATTCGGTCATGTCAACAACACCGTTTATTTCTCTTTTTATGATTTGGGAAAGACCGAATACTTCGCCTCGGTATGTCCGGGAGTGGATTGGGAGAAGATTGGCATTGTGGTCGTTCATATCGAAGCGGATTTCGTCAAGCAGATTTTCGCGTCAGACCATATCGCTGTGCAGACGGCTGTTTCCAAGATAGGCACGAAGAGTTTTCATCTCATCCAACGGGTAATAGACACGAAAACGAACGAGGTAAAATGTATCTGTAAGTCTGTCATGGTGACTTTCGACCTGGAGAAACATGAATCCATGCCACTGACGGAAGAATGGATAGAGGCGATATGTAATTATGAAGAGCGGGATTTGCAGAAAGCGTAAATTGGATATCTCATAAATAATGGGATACCAAACAAGCAAAACCAGTTTCTTTGAAAAAGTTTTATTTTGATTCATGTCAGCTATATAACAGAAAACACCTATCTTTGCACTTTATTACTAAGGCATAAAATATCTAGTACAGAAAATGATAGCTGACAAAAGTATAAATTTAGATACCCTTTATAAAGTATTGTTTGAAGACGAGAAACTGGAACTCTCCGAAGAATGTATTCGAAAAGTAGAGGAAAGTTTCAATTTCCTGCAATCTTTCTCCAGTGATAAGATTATTTATGGTATCAATACCGGGTTCGGCCCGATGGCACAATACAGAATAGAAGACCAGTCATTGATTGAGCTTCAATACAATATCATCCGAAGCCACTCTACCGGTGCCGGAAAACCGCTCCCCGAACTTTATGTGAAAGCAGCTATGATTGCCCGCCTGTACACTTTCCTGCAAGGAAAATCGGGAGTGCACGTGGAACTGGTATCGCTTCTTTCCGAATTTATCAATCGTGGCATATCCCCTTTTATCCCCGAACACGGAAGCGTAGGCGCCAGCGGCGACCTCGTACAACTGGCTCACATAGCCCTGACATTGATAGGAGAAGGAGAAGTCTTCTATCAGGGAAAATTGCGTGATGCCGCCACCGTACTCCGGGAAAATGGCCTGAAACCCTTCTCTATGCGTATCCGTGAAGGATTATCCGTAACCAACGGAACTTCCGTAATGACAGGAATCGGCATCGTCAACCTGATTTATGCCCGAAAACTGCTTCGCTGGTCGGTAGCCGCTTCCGTTATGATGAACGAAATCGCCGCCTCTTACGATGACTTTATGGCTCAGGCACTGAACGAAGCCAAACATCACCGCGGGCAACAAGAAATTGCCGCTATGATGCGGGAATGGGTAAGTGGCAGCCAATGCGTGCTCCAAAGAGAGAACGAACTGTATAACCAAGTACACAAAGAAAAAATCTTCGAACATAAAGTACAGCCTTATTACTCTCTGCGCTGTGTGCCGCAGATACTCGGTCCTATTTATGACGAACTGGAGAATGCGGAAGAAGTATTAATCAATGAGATAAACTCCGCTTGCGACAATCCGATTGTCGACCCGGAAACACAGAATATTTATCATGGCGGCAATTTCCATGGAGACTATATCTCCTTCGAAATGGACAAACTGAAAATCGCCGTGACCAAGCTCACTATGCTTTGCGAAAGACAAATCAACTATTTGTTCCATGACCGCATCAACGGCATTCTGCCGCCATTTGTCAATTTAGGAGTGTTGGGACTGAATTACGGTCTGCAGGCATCCCAGTTCACGGCAACGTCCACCACCGCCGAGTGCCAGACCTTATCGAACCCGATGTACGTCCACAGTATCCCCAATAACAATGATAATCAGGATATTGTCAGCATGGGTACTAACTCCGCCTTATTAGCAAAAACTGTCATTGAGAATTCCTATCAGGTGATGGCTATTCAGTTCATGGGGATGGCACAGGCTGTCGACTATCTGAAGATACAGGAGAAACTAAGTCCGAAAAGCCGGCAGGTTTACGATGAAATCCGTAGCTTCTTCCCTGTCTTCACCAATGACACACCTAAATATAAAGAGATAGAAGCTATGATAGCTTATCTCAAAAAAGAAAATAAATAAGATGAAATACGCATTAGTAACCGGTGGAAGCCGAGGTATCGGTCGTGCCGTCAGTTGCAAACTGGCGGAAATGGGCTACTTTATACTTATCAATTATCAGAGTAACGACGCGGAAGCGGAAAAGACATTGCAATCAGTACGGGAGAAAGGGAGCGACGGCGAATTGATGAAGTTCGACGTCACTGATTCCGAAGCGATTGCCGTTGCTTTAGGCAACTGGTCTTCACTGCATCCCGACGAATATATCGAAGTGCTGGTCAATAATGCGGGCATCCGCAAAGACAACCTGATGTTATGGATGACGGGCGAAGAATGGAGTAAAGTGCTCGACATCAGCCTGAACGGTTTCTTCCATGTGACACAGCCTTTATTGAAGAACATGTTGGTGAAACGCTACGGGCGTATCGTGAATATCGTATCCCTGTCGGGCATCCAGGGAATGCCGGGACAAACCAATTACTCGGCAGCCAAAGGCGGCGTGATTGCCGCAACCAAAGCGCTGGCACAGGAAGTAGCCAAGAAGAAAGTGACAGTCAACGCGGTGGCTCCGGGATTTATCCGCACGGACATGACAGAAGGTATTGACGAAAACGAATGGAAGAAGCATATCCCGGCGGGACGTTTCGGAACTCCGGAAGAAGTGGCCGACCTGGTCGGTTTCCTGGCATCTCCGGCATCATCCTACATCACGGGAGAGGTGATTTCCATCAACGGCGGACTATATACTTAAAAACAAAAGCATAGAATAGACTAAAATAATGAAAAGAGTTGTTATCACGGGAATGGGGATTTATTCTTGCATCGGCAAGAACCTGGATGAAGTAAAAGACTCACTATACAATGGGAAATCGGGCATCGGCATAGACCCGGTACGGAAAGAACTAGGTTATTTTTCCGCACTTACAGGTATTTTGGAACGTCCCGACCTGAAAAAGTTACTGGACCGGCGCAAACGTCATTGCCTGCCGGAACAGGGAGAATATGCTTATCTCGCGACGTTAGAGGCTTTCCGCAATGCCGGCATTGATGAAGCTTTCCTCGAAAGCAACGAAGTCGGCATCCTGTACGGCAACGACAGCAGTGCCGCCCCTGTCATCAATGCGGTGGACATTATCCGTGAAAAGAAGAATACGGCACTAGTCGGTTCTGGTTCCATCTTCCAGTCGATGAACTCTACCGTGACAATGAACCTGTCTGTCATTTTCAAGCTAAGGGGTGTCAATTTTACCATCGCAGGAGCCTGCGCCAGCGGTTCGCATGCCATCGGTATGGGATATCTGCTTATCAAATCGGGATTGCAGGACTGTATCTTATGCGGCGGCGCGCAGGAAGTGAACCCGTATGCCGTAGGTAGTTTTGACGGGTTAAGCGCTTTCTCCACCCAGGAAGCAGAACCGGAAAAGGCTTCGAAACCTTTCGATAAGCGACGGGACGGACTGATACCAAGCGGTGGAGCCGCCAGTCTGGTGCTCGAAAGCTACGAATCTGCCGTGAAAAGAGGCGCGCCTATTCTGGCTGAAGTGGTCGGATACGGTTTTTCATCCAATGGTGAACATATTTCCGTACCGAATGTAGACGGACCCAGGCGTTCTTTGCAAATGGCAATCAAGGATGCAGGTATTGCGCTCGAACGTATCAAATATATCAATGCGCACGCCACTTCAACCCCGGTAGGCGACTTGAACGAAGCGAAAGCCATCGCGGAAGTATTTGCCGGACACCGCCCATATGTAGCTTCCACCAAGTCCATGACAGGACATGAGATGTGGATGGCGGGTGCCAGTGAGGTAATCTACTCCACCCTGATGATGAACAACAGTTTCATCGCTCCCAATCTCAACTTTGAGGAGCCGGACGAAGCCTCGGCGCAGTTGAACATTCCGGCGCAACGGGTAGACTTGGAGTTCGACACGTTCCTGTCCAACTCCTTCGGATTCGGTGGAACCAATTCCACTCTGATAGTGCGTAAATTCAATAAATAATAGATTAAAAGAGAAACCATATGACAAACGAAGAAATCATCGAGAAAATAAGAACCACTCTGGCAGAAGAGTTTGAAGTAGACATCGACGTCATCCAGCCGGACGCACCGCTAATGGAGACTCTCGAACTGGACAGCCTGGACTTGGTCGACATGGTGGTACTGGTAGAAAAGAATTTCGGATTTAACGTGACCGGACAGGATTTTGCCGGTATCAAGACCTTCCAGGACTTCTACAATCTTGTTATTACCCGTATGCAGGAAGCTAAATAAGTATGTCAACGTGGAAAGGCAAAACCAGAGGTGGAACATTCGGATACTTATTCTTTATTTATTTGATTAAGTATCTGGGCATCACTGCCGCTTATATTTTCTTGAGCCTGGTAGTCCTCTATTTTATACCGTTCGCCCCGAAAGCGACGAAAAGCACCTGGTTTTATGCCCGCCACATCCTGAAATACAGCCGGATACGTTCTGTGGGAATGTTGCTGCGCAACTATTACCGGCTGGGACAGATTCTGATTGACAAGGTAGCCATCGGCAACGGGAAAGCAGACCGGTACCGGTTTGAGTTTGAACGATATCCGGAGTTTCTGCGGTTATTGGACAGCGAACAGGGAGTGATTATGATTGGCGCCCATGTGGGAAACTGGGAAATAGGCGTTCCTTTCTTTGATGATTACGGAAAGAAAATCAATATCGTGATGTACGATGCCGAGCATCGCAAAATCAAGGAGATGTTGGAGAAAAACGGGCGGGAGAAGGAATACAAGATTATTCCTGTCAATGAAGACAATCTGACACACGTTTTCCGCATCACCGAAGCGTTGAACAAAAAAGAATATGTCTGTTTTCAAGGCGACCGCTACCTGAATAAGGAAAAGCTACTGACAGGCAGATTGTTGGGACAGGAAGCCCCCTTCCCTGCCGGACCTTTTCTGCTGGCTTCGCGAATGAAAGTACCTGTCGTGTTTTATTTCGCCATGCGGGAACCGGGAAGAACGTACCGTTTTCATTTCATCGTGGCGGAGCCGGTGGTACGAAACAAAGATAAGAAAGCGGAGACTGCTCTGCTCGAACAATATACCATTGCCTTGGAACAGATACTAAAGCGTTATCCGGAACAATGGTTTAATTATTACCCCTTCTGGGAACCTGCCGGAAAGCAGTCACCAGATTCAAAAGAAAGACAAAAAGATGCAACAGAACAGATATGACAAAGAGCCGTTGACAGCGGTAGAAGCTCAACGCCTGGCACAGGAAATAGCTTTCGGCCCCATTGTATTTCAGGTATCGCGATTGATGCTTAAATTCGATATTTTCCAGTTACTTGCGGACCACCGGAACGGACGGACGCAGGAAGAAATCAGCAAGGCTTGCGGACTGTCTTCCTATGCCGCACAAGTGTTATTGGAAGCATCGTTGACAATCGGAACGGTGTTGCTGCGCGAAGGTCGGTACTCACTCGCCAAAGCCGGATGGTTCCTGCTTAATGACAAGATGGTGCATGTCAACATGGACTTTAACCATGATGTCAATTATCTGGGTATGTTCCATCTTGAAGAAGCTCTGACCAACGGACGCCCCGAAGGGCTGAAAGTATTCGGAGAATGGAGTACGATTTATGAAGGATTGTCCAGTCTGCCGTCACAAGTACAGAAGAGTTGGTTTGGTTTCGACCACTATTATTCGGATTGCTCGTTTGACGAAGCACTGGCTATCGTTTTCGCCCGTCATCCCAAGACTTTGTTGGACGTAGGCGGCAATACCGGCCGTTGGGCAACAAAATGTGTAGGCTATGACGCCGCAGTGGAAGTGACCATCATGGACCTGCCGCAACAACTGGAGATGATGCGCCAACAGACCCAAGAACTGCCCGGAGCAGCACGTATCCACGGGCACGGAGCTAACCTGCTCGACCCGAAAGTTCCTTTCCCCACGGGATTCGACGCCATCTGGATGAGCCAGTTCCTCGATTGCTTCTCGGAAGAAGAAGTGACCAGCATACTGACACGTGCCGCCCGCTCTATGGACAAAGAAAGCCGGCTCTATATCATGGAGACTTTCTGGAACCGGCAGAAGTTTGATACAGCCGCCTACTGCCTGACGCAAATCAGCCTCTACTTCACAGCAATGGCAAACGGCAACAGCAAGATGTACCATTCGGACGACATGAAACGATGCATCGAAGCAGCCGGACTGGAAATAGAAGAAATGCACGACCACCTGGGAATGGGACACAGTATCGTACAGTGCAAACTGAAAACTACCACAGAAAATAATGCGGATTAAGATGAACAGGGAAGCTATCATACACGGAGAAGGAATACTCGGACTGATTCCGCAACGCCCGCCTATTGTCATGGTGGACAGTTTCTTCGGCATTGAAGAGAACTGTTCATATTCCGGACTGACCGTCACGCCCGATAATATATTCTGCGAAGCAGGAAAACTGCAAGAACCGGGAATCATCGAGCACATCGCCCAATCGGCAGCCGCACGTATCGGGTTTATCTACACCCGGCAAGGCGCACAGGTTCCGCTAGGCTTTATCGGTTCGGTGGACAAACTCAGGATTTATGATTTACCGGAAGTGGGAATGAAGCTATTTACCGAGATTACCGTCGTGCAGGAAGTATTCGATATTACCCTGATTGCCGCACAAGTAAAAGCCGATGAGAAGTTGATAGCCGAATGTCGGATGAAAATATTTATCAAGAAAGAATGAAACGGAAAGCAACTCAACATACACCCGCTCTGACCAACCGGACTACATTCAAAGTACGGTTCAGCGAAATAGATTCCATGCAAATCGTATGGCACGGTGAGTACGTGCGTTATTTTGAAGACGGAAGGGAAGCCTTCGGCAAGCAGTACGGTCTGGATTATATGAGTATTTACCGCGAAGGGTACATGGTTCCCATTGTCGACTTGACCTGCCAGTTCAAGCAGTCGTTATCTTTCGGTGAAGAGGCAATTGTCGAGACACGCTATATCGCCTGCGAAGCCGCCAAGATAAAGTTCGAATATGTTATCTATCGGGCTAGCGACCAGAGCGTAGTAGCTACCGGAAGCACAATGCAAGTATTCCTGAACCTGAATAAAGAACTGGAACTTATTAATCCGCCGTTTTATATGGAATGGAAAAAGAAATGGAACATTCTCTGAACATATATATTACAGCTCATACGCTTATTACTTCGCTGGGCTTCGGCATACAGGAAAATACGGAAGCTATCCGTGCCTGCCGGAGTGGTATCCGCATTCAGGAGGCCGGACGGATATCCGACAGCCCGCTATTGGCAGGTATGATTGACGCTGCCGAATTGGAAAGACGGGCGAAACAGATGCAGATAACGGATTATACCCGTATGGAACAACTATTTATCTTGGCTGTTCAAGAGGTGATTTCCCAGTCGGGAGCCAGTCTCCGTGAACCGGATTGTGCCTTACTGCTCTCTACGACAAAAGGGAATGTCGATTTATTAAGTAAGCAGGTTGCTTCGGACGAACTGGTTGCTCCGGGTGAATCGAACGGTTCGTCTATACAGCTTCCAACGGACAGTCCTGCCTTTCTTTGGAAAATGGCGGAGCGAATCGGCAACTTTTTCGGAGCCTGCAATCAGGTAGACGTCATTTCCAATGCCTGCATATCAGGAGTTTCGGCACTCATTGTAGCCAAAAGGCAGATAGAATCGGGACGTTACAAACGGGTCATCGTTGCCGGTGGAGATATTCTGTCTCATTTTATCACCAGCGGATTCCTGTCTTTCCGGTCTGTCAGCGCACAGCGCTGCCGACCTTACGATATCCGACGGGACGGATTGAGCTTGGGTGAAGCCTGCGGAGCCGTTCTTTTAGAAACTCAAGGAAACACCAACGATATTATTCTCTCCGGTGGAGCTGTCAGCAATGATGCCAACCACATATCCGGTCCTTCCCGAACGGGAGACGGACTGGCACTAGCTATCAGTCAGGCAATGGAAGAAGCCGGAGTAACTCCCGGAGACATCAGCTTTATCAATGCACACGGGACAGCTACCGTTTATAATGATGAAATGGAATCCAAAGCTATCCATCTGGCAGGATTATCAACAGTTCCGGTGAATAGTTTGAAGCCTTATTTCGGACATACGTTAGGAGCTTCGGGTATTATTGAAACTATTCTTTGTATGGAGCAGTTGAAAACAGGAATACTTTACGGGACTTTAGGATACGAAACACTTGGTGTCCCTATGCCTGTCGCCGTCTATGGCACGCATCAACCGATGCCGATGAAATGTTGCGTCAAGACCGCTTCCGGTTTCGGCGGATGCAATGCCGCAGTTGTATTATCTCTTCCTGCCGCTCGTCGCCGCCAAAAACAAGTTCCTTTTTCCAAGGCACTCACCGAATCTGTGAACAGTATCACTATCAGACCGGGAGTAGTAGAACATGACGGAACAGTCATATTCAACTCTTCAGAGACGGACTTTGCACCGTTTATCCGGGAAGCCTATAAGAACTTGGGAGACAACAATATGAAGTTCTATAAAATGGATGACCTGTGTAAACTGGGATACGTGGCTGCCGGCTACTTATTGAAAGAAACTGATTATCAGCCGGAAGAGATTGGAATTATTCTTGCCAACGCTTCTTCATCGCTGGATACGGACTGCAAACATCAGACCCTTATCAGCAAGGAAGGAGACAAAGCCGCCAGTCCTGCCGTATTTGTCTATACGCTCCCCAATGTAGTGCTGGGTGAGATTTGCATCCGGCATAAGATAAAGGGAGAGAATACTTTCTTTGTCTGTCCGCATTACGAGCCTGATTCTTTAGAGGATTACGCACGTATCGTAATGGCTAAAGGGAAGTTGCGCACCTGCATCATAGGCTGGTGCGAACTGATGGACGGACAATATCAGGCAGAATTTAAACAACTTACTAATATATCAACGACTTATTAATAACATATCGACAACTTATGGATAATTCAAATCAAACCCCAAGAGAACTGATGGACGAAGTGAAAGGTAAACTCATCAAAGAGTTAAACCTGGAAGAAATCACTCCGGAAGATATAGACGACGAAGCACCCCTGTTCGGAGATGAAGGCCTTGGTCTTGACTCTATCGACGCCCTCGAAATCATACTGATTCTGGAACGTGAATATGGTATTAAAATAGAAAATCCGGGCGAAGGAAAGCAAATCTTCTATTCGGTACGCACACTGTCTGATTACATTGCAGCCAATCGTAAAGCCTGACGCATGAAGATTTATGTCACCGGACTGGGAGTTGTTTCGGGCATCGGCATCGGAGTTTCCGAAAACATAGAGGCTTTGAGACAAGGGAAACATGGCATCGGAAAAGTAACTCTTTTCCCGACTGCCCTTGACGTGCCCGTATCCGAAGTGAAGCATAGCAATGAGGAACTGAAACAATTGCTGGGCATCCCTCCGCAACGGACTGTCTCACGCACAGCATTGTTGGGAATGGTGGCGGCTAAAGAAGCACTGGAAGATGCCGGACTGAATCAGAGAACATTACAGCATGCACAGCAACCGTCTCAGCATACCCTACAGGACTCACAGTATACCCAACAGGACACTCAGCATACACAGCAGGACTCTCAACCGTTACGTATCGGTTTTATTTCTGCAACTTCTGTCGGCGGCATGGATTTAAGCGAGCATTTCTATGAATCTTTCAAAGAGAATCCCGAACGGGGACGATTGCGTGAAGTCATCTCCCACGACTGCGGAGCCAGTACGGAACTGATTGCTTCCCACCTGGGTATCAACGATTTCATAACAACCATCAGTACCGCCTGTTCGTCAGCCGCCAACGCCATCATGCTGGGAGCAAGGATGATTAAACACGGGTTATTGGATGCTGTCGTTGTCGGGGGAACGGACGCACTTTGCCGGTTCACACTGAACGGATTCAACTCTCTTATGATTCTGGATAAGGCACATTGCCGTCCCTTTGACCGTTCGCGTACAGGACTCAACCTCGGAGAAGGGGCAGGTTACTTAGTGCTTCAACCGGAAAGCTCACTCCGGCGAACTCCTTATTGCGAACTAAGCGGTTACGCCAATACAAACGAAGCCTATCACCAGACGGGAAGTTCTCCCGAAGGAGACGGCGCTTTTCTGTCAATGAGCGAAGCAATCGCTTCAAGCGGTATTTCTCCCGAAGAAATAGACTATATCAATGTGCATGGCACAGGCACTCCCGGCAACGATGCATCGGAAGGAATGGCATTACAGAGAATCTTCGGAGAGCACGTTCCACCGTTCAGTTCGGTGAAAGCCTTTATCGGACATACCTTAGGAGCTTCTGAAGGGATTGAAGCGGTATATTCCGTTCTTTCCATATATAAAGGTATGACTTACCCGAACCTGAACTTCACGGACGCGATGCCCGAAACGGGACTGATACCGGAAACGACTTTCCGGGAAGGAATCCCCGTCCGCCATGTATTATCCAACTCTTTCGGTTTCGGTGGGAACGATTCATCGCTTCTCTTTTCTGCAACTAATATTCCGCAAGGAACGAACCTTTAAGTTATTATGTCTATGCAGCCAGTCTATATCCAACGCATCGCCTCGATTCATCCACAAGAGAAACCGGATGACAGCCGTCCTTATCTGCAAGCCTGTGAGCCTGATTATAAGAACATCATTACCAATGCGACCTTACGCAGACGCATGAGCCGTATCGTAAAAATGGGGGTAGCCTGCGGATTGGAATGTATAGGCGAACTGCCGCCCGAAGAGATACAGGGAATTATCACAGCCACAGGACTAGGCTGCCTGGTCGATACGGAAAAGTTTCTGAATACACTGATAGACAATGAAGAACGGATGCTGAACCCTACCCCCTTCATCCAGTCGACATTCAATACAATCGGTGCGCAAATCGCCCTGATACGTGGGACACATGCCTACAACATGACTTATGTACATCGTGGTCTAAGTTTCGAAAGTGCTTTGCTGGATGCCATGATGAAGATTTGGGAAGGAAGCGGGTATATACTTGTAGGAGCCATGGACGAAATGACGGATACCAGTCACGCCATCCAACAGCGACTGGGGATACTAAAAGGGATAGAAGCCGGAGAAGGCGCACAATTCTTCTTATTGAGCCGGGAAACCGGAGAACACCCGCTCGCGGAAATAAAAGGGATAGAAACTTTCGCCGGGCAGCAAACGACAGAAGAAATCCAAAACCGTATTATGCGTTTTCTGCAACGGAATGGATTAAATAGCCGGGATATTCAGTGGTTTATGACCGGAAAGAATAAGCAACAATCCTGGCAGGATAATTCTCCGAAGCAGACAATCATATCTGAGAAAGATGCGCCATTGAATCAAGCAATCACCTCTGAAAGCAATACCATTTATGAAGAGCTAGAAACAAACCTCTTCCCGGAGAGTATCCATCTCAGCTTCAAAGACGAATGTGGCGAGTATCCTACCGCTTCATCGTATGCCGTATGGAAAGCTGTGAAAGAATCGGAGAACTGCACCACTCCTACGAATATACTGATTTATAATCATCACCACTCCATCAATCATTCTTTGATTCTAATCCGGAAAAGCGTATGATTATCACCTGTCTCGTTCTTGGTTCATTGCTGATACTGTCTTTTCTCGTCTATGCTTCTTATAGCATCCGGTCGGAGATTTATCTCCGCTCGTTTTGCAGAAAGCGTACTGGAGAAAAGGTAATAGCCTTGACTTTTGACGACGGCCCCGACCCTATACAGACTCCGAAAGTACTGAAAGTGCTGAAAGAACACCAAGCAACAGCCTGTTTCTTCTGTATCGGACACAAGATTGAAGGAAATGAGAAGTTATTGCAGCAAATGGTAGCGGAAGGACATCTGGTTGGAAATCATTCATTTACCCATTCCGGTTTATTCCCGCTATACAGACTCTCCAGGATGAAAAAAGACCTGCAAACTTGTCAGTCTGAACTAGAACGAGTAACTTCGCAGCCGGTAACTTTGTTTCGTCCGCCATTCGGGGTCACCAATCCGACGATTGCGAAAGCCGTCCGACAATTGGGTTACACCTCTATAGGATGGAACATCCGTACACTGGATACACAACAGCCGTCACCGGAGAAAGTACTCGACAGAATCCGGAAAGGTCTTAAACCAGGCTCTATTATCTTGCTGCACGACCGAATGCCAAACAGCGGGCAACTGGTGAAGCAGATACTGGATTTACTGAAAAAACAGGGATACACCATTGTCCGGCTGGACGAACTATTGGCATAAAATAAAAACGTATGAGAACTTTAGTTACATATACATTACTTATCTTTCTGTCCGTTGTCTCTGCCCATGCGCAAGGCATGAAGAAGTTGACGCAACTTCAGGATTTTGAGAAACGCCTGGCAGAAGAAGCACAGACCGTACAATCTATCGAAAGTGATTTCACGCAAGTGAAATACCTCGACATATTCGACGAAAAAGTTACTTCCAAAGGGAAGTTCTGCTACCAGAAGAGCAATAAAATCTGCATGGAATATTTCCGCCCGATGGACTATCTCATCGTGATAAACGGCAGTAAGCTCAAAATCGTTTCGGACGGTAAGAAAAACATCATGAACCTGAGCGCCAACAAGATGATGGGACAGATGCAGGATATGCTGACCGCCTGCATGATAGGCGACCTCTCCAAAATGTCGTCCAACTACCAACTGGCATACTTTGAAGATGCACAATTCTACCTGGTCAAGATAAAGCCGGTCAATAAAGCCGTACAAGCCTATATCACCGGGATAGAAATCTACCTCGACAAGAAAGATATGTCGGTACACAAACTCCGCCTGTCCGAAACAGCCACGAATTATACCGAATACGAATTCTATAACAAAAAGTTCAACTCCCTGAAGAATGATACGAAGTTTGCGATTCGTTAATCGGACGGTTCTGCTTTTCTTAGTGATGCAGTTGCCGGTTTCCTGTTCTCCGCGCATAAGCGGGGAAAACAGCATAGTGCCGCCTGCTATCGAACTGGCAAAAGGAGAAAGCTCGCAAAAGTATAATATCCAGTTGGACTTCATGAAGCATCACATGAGCGGCATGCTGATAGTACGCCGTATGCCCGACAATGAAATCCGGATAGTGGCGTCCACCTATTTCGGGCTAAGCCTTTTTGACTTCTCCCTTCAAGATGGTAAGTTCAATGTCAACAGTTGCATTGAACCCATGAAGAAAGAAAAGGTACTGAAACTTCTGGAGATGGACTTCAAACGCCTGTTTCTAAGCGAGAAAAGTATCCGGGCGAAGATGTCCAAAGACGGTTTGACGGAAAAAAGAGCCAGTGGAAAGGGCTTCGGGAAATCTGTCTTATATATCACGGGAGATATTCCGGGCGACCCGGTACAAATAAAAATAAAGCATCCATGGATACGATTGACAATTCGCCTGGACAAACTATCTAAAGAGATTTAATATATGCTACTTGATAACTTCTATACGCTTCTCTCTTCCGAATCACCGGATTCAATCACCTGGACTATCCGGGTAAAACTGAATCCGGAGCACGCTATTTATCAGGGACACTTTCCGGAGCATCCGGTAGTTCCCGGAGTCTGTCTACTGCAACTTATCAAAGAATGTGCAGAGGATATCCGCCGGCACAAGTTGCAATATACACAAGTGTCTTCATGCAAGTTCTTGTCAGTTGTCAATCCTGTCAATACACCCTGCCTGTCGGTAACGCTGACCCTCAAAGATACGGAAGAAGGCAAACTTCAGTTGCAGGCGGAAGGGACTGTAAAGGCGGAAGGAGCCGTAACAACTGAAGGAACCACAGAAGCGAAAGAAACCGCAGAAAACGAATGTTTTATCAAACTGAAAGCCGTACTTACCTCAACGAAAGCATGAAGGAGCCGCAAAGTACAGCCTACTGGCACGAGAAGTTGAAACAATTGGGGATTATCGTTATCATCCCAAGTTACAACAACGGCAAGACACTGGCGGATGTCATAGAGAGTGTACGCTCCTATGCACCGGACATTCTCGTCGTCAATGACGGTTCAACGGACGAAACAGCCGGGATACTCAGCCGGGAAGCCAACCTGCAAGTTATCACCCACCCCACCAACCGGGGAAAAGGGGTAGCCTTGAAACATGGTCTCTGCCACGCAAAGACACAAGGCTTCCGTTATGCCATCACCATTGATTCGGACGAGCAGCACTTCGCTTCGGATATCCCTTCGTTCATCGAAGCTATCGAAAAAGAGCCGGATACTCTGCTGGTAGGTTCGCGCAACCTTGCTTCGGACAATATGCCGGAAAAAAATACATTTGCCAATAAATTCTCCAACTTCTGGTTCACCCTCGAAACGGGAATCAAGTTGCAGGACACACAATCCGGTTACCGCCTGTATCCATTGCAACAGATGAACGTCGATAAATGGTATTATACCGCCAAATATGAATTTGAACTGGAAGCCCTCGTATTTGCGGCATGGGGAGATATCGCAGTCAAAAACATACCGGTACATGTCTATTATCCGCCACAAGAGGAGCGGGTTTCGCATTTCCGCCCGTTCCGTGATTTCACCCGTATCAGCATCCTGAATACGGTACTGGTATTTATCACTTTCTTGTGGATTATCCCCCGCAACTTTTTCCGCAAACTGACCTGGAAGAACTGCAAGCGTTTTTTCTCCGAACATGTCACCCATTCACCAGAATCCAACCTGCGAATCACGGCAGCCATTGTGCTCGGAGTATTCATGGGCATCGTTCCGGTGTGGGGATACCAAATGCTGACAACCCTGTTTCTGGCACATCTGCTCCGGCTGAACAAAGTCATCGCTATTGTAGCGGCCAACATCAGCATCCCCCCGATGATTCCGTTTTTGCTGTATGGAAGTTACGCAACCGGATGCAAAGTGCTGGGCGACCCCGTCAACCTGCACTTAAATGAGCTCTCTTTCGCAAATGTAAAATCAGTCATAGAGCAATATTTGATAGGAAGTATTATATTTGCAGTCGTTTGCAGCCTGGTAGCGGGAATCATTTCGTTCGCCCTGCTCACGACTTGTAGAAGAAAAAAGATATGACCCAGTTTTTTATCGGACTATATGATTATTTTGAAAGACACAAGATTCTGTTCTACCTGTCCCTCATCTGCTGTATCCTGTTCATGGGCTACTTTGCCCTACAAGTGAAGTTTGAAGAGAACATCACACAGTTCTTCCCCGACACCAAAGATTCACAGAATACCATCAAGGTTTTTGATAATCTCAAGATTAAGGACAAAATCATTGTCATGCTCTCCTCTGCGGATACGTGTAATGCCGTAGAACCGGATTCCCTGATTGAAGCAGCCGGACAACTGCAACAATCTCTGACCGAAAAAGCAGGCGGGACACTGATAAAAAGTATCTTCGCACAAGTAGACCAGAATCTCGTCAGCGGAGCCACCGACTTCGTTTACGACCATCTTCCACTCTTCCTGACAGACACGGATTACCAGCGGTTCGACTCCCTACTGACACAAAAGGGAATACACGCCGCCATGCAGAAGAATTACACCAACCTTCTTTCTCCTGCCGGCATTGCATTAAGAAGTTATATCCTCAGGGACCCGCTCGGACTTGGCAGTGAAGTCCTGAAGCACTTACAGGATTTTCAGTTGGAAGCCAACTACGAAATCTACGACGAACATATCTTCTCCAAAGACAGTTCTACCTTATTGATGTTCATCACTCCGGTATTCAATACTGGAAGCACCGGAAAGAATGACGAACTCGTCCGAATACTGGAAGAAGAACTCCGGCACGTACAAAGTGAGTCTCCTGTGATTCGGGCGGAATATTTCGGCGGTCCTTCGGTAGGAGTCTACAATGCCCGGCAGATAAAAAAGGACACTATACTAACCTCTACTATCGCACTGCTCATCATCATTGTATTCATCTCATTCGTCTTCAAACGGAAAAGGTCGATACCTTTGATTATTACCCCTGTACTGTTCGGCGGACTGTTTGCCCTGTTCCTGATTTTCTTTATCAAGGGAAGTATTTCGGCTATTGCTGTAGGAGCCGGCTCGGCGGTGATGGGCATCGCGCTCAACTATTCCATCCATATGCTGGCGCATCAGAATCATGTATCCACGGTGCAACAACTGATTAAAGAAATCGCTTACCCGCTGACGGTAGGCAGTTTTACGACCATCGGGGCATTTCTGGGACTGATATTCACCAGTTCCGACCTGCTGCGCGACTTCGGTATGTTCGCTTCCCTAGCACTGGTAGGCACTACTCTTTTCTGCTTGATTTACCTGCCTCATTTCCTAAAGGGACAGGCAGATGTGAAGCAAGGACGTGTACTACGTATCATAGAGAAAATAAACGCTTATTCTTTCGATAAGAATAAATGGCTGGTCGGGGGCATCGCCCTTGTCACCGTCATCTGCCTGTTTACCTCGCAGAAAGTAGGGTTCAACAACGATATGATGAGTCTCAACTACGAGCCTCAACATCTCAAACAATCGGAAGAGAAACTGCTGCACCTCTTCGACAGCCATGAAAAGACAGTCCTCTTTGTCAGCGTAGGCAAAGATATGGTCGGAGCTACTGAAACCTATGCAGCGACCAACCGAAAGCTATCCACCCTGAAAGAACAAGGGCTGATAAAAGAATACGCTTCCGCCTCACAGTTCCTTATCTCCCCGCAAGAACAGCAGAAACGCCTGAAGAAATGGGAAGATTACTGGACGAATGAGAAGAAGGAACAGGTTCGTGAGCATCTGGAAGCATCCGCTGCCGAATTCCGTTTCCGTCCCGGAAGTTTCGACGGCTTCTGCCAATGGCTCGCACGGCCTTTCGGCGAATATCATTACTCTTCCCAAGAGGACGATTTATCCGGCAAGCTATTGAATGAATGGCAGACATCGGCTGATTCCATAACGATGCTTATCAGCCAGATACGAATCAGCGAGACAAATAAAGAAGCGGTATATGCGCATTTCAACAAAGACCGGGATGTCGTCATCTTCGACCGTTCCTACTTTGCCAACAAATGGGTGTCCGCCATCAATGATGACTTCTACCTGATTCTATATCTTTCTTCTTTCCTGATATTCTTTGCCTTGTGGTTCTCTTACGGGCGTATCGAACTTACGTTGATGAGTTTTCTCCCGATGCTAGTCAGTTGGGTGATTATCCTCGGGCTGATGGGAATCCTGGGTATTGAGTTCAATATCATCAATATCATCCTGTCTACCTTTATATTCGGTATCGGTGATGATTTCAGCATTTTCATCATGGACGGATTGCAAAACAAGTACCGCACAGGCCAGAAAGTGCTGAACTCGCACAAAACGGCCATCTTCTTCTCTGCCTTCACTACGGTGGTCGGAATGGGTGCGCTCGTTTTCGCCAAGCATCCGGCCTTGCAATCTATTTCACTGATTTCCATACTTGGAATGATAGCAGTGGTGTTGGTAGCCTATACCATCCAGCCGCTTATCTTCCGGTTCTTCATTGCATCTCCGGCATCCAAAGGGTTGCCGCCTTATACGCTTATCAGGCTGCTACGGACTGTCGCGCTCTTTCTGCTCTTCTTTATCGGATGTATCCTTCTCCGGATATTGATAGCCTTGCTCTATCTGATTCCCGTACGCAAGAGCAGCAAGCAGCATTTCGTCTGCCGCCTGATACAGATTACCTGCAAAGGGATTCTATTATTGGCTACCGCCGTCAAAAAGGAACATATCAACAAAGCCAACGAACGGTTTGACCGTCCGGCCATTATCATAGCCAACCACCAGTCGTTTATTGATATTCTCGTGTTGTTGTCTCTTTCGTCCAAAGTCCTGATGATGACCAATCACTGGGTATGGCATTCCCCTTTCTTCGGAGCCATCATCCGCTATGCCGATTTCTATTATATAGGTGAAGGATACGAACAATATATAGAACGGATGAAGAAAAAGGTGGAAGAGGGTTATTCCATTGCTGTCTTCCCCGAAGGCACACGTACCTATAACGGAAAGATGAAGCGTTTTCATAAAGGGGCATTTTATCTGGCGGAAACGCTGCAACTGGATATTCTCCCGATTCTGTTATACGGCAACGACAAGATTATCGCCAAAGCGCAGCCTTTCAATGTCCGCAAAGGAATCATCTACACGGAGATACTTCCGCGCATACCCGTAGGTGACCCGTCTTTCGGAACTACCTATCAGGAACGTACCAAACGCATATCCACCTATATGCAACAGGAATATGCGCGTATCTGCCGAGAAAAGAATACGACGGACAACCCCGCTTTTTATGAGGCGCTTATCCAGAACTATATCTACAAAGGCCCTATCGTGGAATGGTATATCCGTATCAAGGTGAAAATGGAAGGAAATTACCGGTTGTTCAACCGGCTGATTCCCACTCAGGGGCAAATCACGGACATAGGCTGCGGATTCGGCCCGTTATGCTATATGCTGTCCCTGCTGTCCGAAGACCGGGATATTCTGGGCATCGACTATGACGAGGACAAAATAGCCGTAGCACAACACGGATGGTTGCGCGGCGACCGTCTTCAGTTCAGGCACGGCAACGCACTTGAATATCCGTTGCCGGAAAGCGACGTGTTTATCTTGAATGATATGCTGCACTATATGAGTTATGAACATCAACGGTCATTGCTGTTGAAATGTGCCGGCCGGCTGCGCCCGCAAGGAATGATGATTATACGTGACGGGAACTCCGCCAACACTTCCAAGCACCGTCTGACCCGGTTCACAGAGCTACTGTCCACGCGCATCTTCAAATTCAACCGGGCAACCGAAGAACTGTCCTTCACCACGGAAGCCCAACTGCGGGAGATAGCGGCAACCTGCGGTATGAACGTCGAAACCATACCAAACGACAAATATACATCAAACACCATTTATATATTCAGAAAACCGGACTAGCATGAGTAAATATGACATTATCATCATCGGAAGCGGACTGGGCGGACTGGAATGTGGAGCGATTCTCAGCAAAGAGGGATTCAACGTATGCGTAATAGAGAAAAATGCGCAGTTCGGGGGATGCTTCCAGACGTATCAGCGAAAAGGACGTTTGCTTGATACAGGCATTCATTATGTAGGAAGCCTGGATGAGGGACAGGTGATGAACCAGTATTTCCGCTATTTCGGCATTATGGACAAGCTAAAAGTGAAGCGGTTGGACGCCGAAGCTTTCGATACGATTCACTACAGAGGGCAAGCGTATGATTACGCAATGGGATACCCGCAATTTATCGAGACGCTCCACCGGTCTTTCCCTCACGAGAAAGAGAACCTGAAACGCTATACCGAGCAGCTTCAAGCGGTAGGAAACTTGATTAGCGTAGACCATCTGAAACAAGGCGTCATTGCGTTGGAAGGCATGAAGTATTTCTGCACTTCTGCTGCCGGACTGATTGCCGACATCACCCACGACCATACCCTGCAAAATGTGTTAGCAGGCTCCGCTTTGCTCTATGGCGGCCTGAAAGATGTTTCCACCTTCTATCAGCATGCCATGATTAACCATTCCTATATTGAAAGCGCTTACCGTTTCGTAGACGGAAGCATGCAGGTCAGTTTGGAACTGATTGACGTAATCCGGGACAATGGCGGTACGGTTCTCAACAACAGCGAAGCAACCCGCATCATCGTCGAGGACGAGAAAGTGCAGGGAGTCATTGTCAACGGTGAAGAACGGTTGGAAAGCGATTATGTCATATCGAACATACACCCCAAACGGACATTGGAAATACTGGACAAGAACCGCAGTATCAAAAATGCCTTTATCTCCCGAATCCGTTCGCTCGACAACACGTACGGCATCTTCACACTTTATCTGGTAATGAAAAAGAAAAGTACTCCGTACCAGAACCGCAACATCTATCTGCATGGGAACAATAAAGTGTGGTATGACAAGTTGCTCTATCCGGGACGAACTACTAACTGCATGATTTCGATGCAAGCCTCTTCCGAGGACAGCCAATATGCCAGTGTCATCTCTATCCTGACACCGATGTATATGGATGAATTGTCCGCATGGAAGGACTCCTCTCCCGAACACCGCGGCGAGGGTTACCAGTTCTTCAAGAAAGAGAAAGCGGAACAAATACTCCGTTTCCTACGAAGACACGGTTTCGATTTCTCTGAAAACATAGAGGAACTATTCACCACTACTCCGTTGAGTTATCGTGACTACACAGGTACGGTAGACGGTTCCGCATACGGAATCATCAAAGACTATAAATGCCCGCAAATCGGTTTTGTATCTACACGAAGCCGATTGGGAAATCTCTTTTTTACAGGTCAAAACCTGAATGTACATGGCGCACTGGGCGTAACACTGACAGCTATGCTTACGTGCACCGAATTTGTGGGACAGGAATATTTAGCTAAAAAAGTAGGAAATGCATAAAGTTATCAAACAGACCATCAAATATACGAGCGGCATTCTCTTGTTGCTCGTCATCGTATTAATAGGCGGAATCAGTTATCTCTACTTTTCAGCGGATATGATGACACCGCCAAAAGAGCCTAATATCATCCTGACAGAAGTACCTTATGCAGATACTATTGCTCTGGTTCCGGCAGAAGTGCTCTACAAGGATACTCTCGATCTTCGATATTATGCTGATAACTTTATGCGACGCAGTGAAAGCGGATTGTGGGAATTGTTCGTGAGAGGCGATGCCCTTGAAAGAGGGGACGCCATCGGCAAACTGTCTGCCGATTTGCTTCACCATCAGGAGAAAGTATTCGTTGACCAGATTCGTGAAATTATACCTTCAGACAGTTATCTGAAATTTCTGCGGTTCTTCATTGTACTGTTCAACCGTAATTTGGGTGAGAATGTCCCTGAAGAATATCGGGAAGAGATTTATGGAATCTCACTATCGTGCACCCACGACTACGACTTTATCGGCACTCCTTACGAACGCCAGTTGAATTACCATGCGGCACACGACTTGGGACATGCCATGCAGGACTATATGTTAGTGGGATGCAGCTCGTTCGCTACTTGGGGAACTCAAAGTGCGGACTCGTCGCTGCTTATAGGGCGCAACTTCGATTTCTATGTCGGGGATGCCTTTGCAGAAAACAAGCAGGTCACCTTCTGCGCACCGTCCAAAGGGTATAAATTTGCTTCCATCGGATGGCCGGGCATGATAGGCATATTGTCCGGCATGAACGAAGCCGGGCTTACCGTAACCATCAACGCGGCAAAGTCCGCCATGCCGACAAGTTCCGCCACCCCCATCTCCATCCTTACCCGGGAAATCCTGCAATATGCATCGACTATCGACGAAGCCTTCGCCATCGCCCAAAAGCGGAAAACTTTTGTCTCCGAATCTATCTTGATAGGCTCCGCCAAAGACGGCAGGGCAGCTATCATCGAGAAATCTCCCGAGAAGACCGTCCTTTTCAACGGAAAGGAAAAAGACAGGATTATCTGCACTAATCATTACCAATCGGATGCATTTGCCAAGGACGAACGGAATATGGAAAACATACGGACTTCCGACAGTCCTTACCGTTATGCACGTCTGGAAGAACTGATTAGCGAGAACCAACCGATGAATCCGGTGAAAGCCGCTTCTATCCTGCGTAATCACAAAGGGCGGCAAAACGCCGACCTGGGACTGGCAAACGAAATGGCTATCAACCAGTTTATCGCCCACCACTCCGTCATCTTCCAACCTGAGAAGCAGTTGATGTGGGTATCCACCTCTCCGTGGCAATGCGGCAAATACATAGCTTACGACTTGAACCTGATATTCAAAAAAGCCATCGCTCTCCGGGCTGAGATATACATTCCGGAACTGACCATTCCCGCAGATGAATTCATGCAGGAACCGGAGTTCGAGCAACTCCTTACTTACAAAAGGCTTACTCCGTTGCTACTGAAAAAGATAAAAGCAAAGGAGAAAGTGGAAGACAGTCTGCTCAAGGAATACGAAGCGTCCAACCCTTCTTTCTATTATGTGTATGAAGTACTGGGCAATTACTACGAAGCTATCCGCCAGCCTCAACAAGCCGTCGGCTATTGGAAAAAGGCATTGACCAGACCGATTCCCAAACTACAAGAAAAAGAACGTATCCAACAGAAAATACAAAAACACTCTTAAGATGGAAAAGAATCCCGACATTCAGTTCCGCTCACCGGAAGAAATAAAATGCTATCAGGAAGAACAGCTAGCTGAAGCGTTAGCCTATCTGCAAGCACATTCCAAGTTCTACCAACAGATGTTCGAGGAACATCATATCGATATCAACCGGATTCGGAAGATAGAAGACCTGCAACAAATCCCCGTCACCACGAAGACGGATTTGCAACTTCATAATGAAGATTTCATCTGCGTAGGTAAAGAAGAAATCATCGACTACGTGACGACTTCCGGCACATTAGGCGACCCGGTGACTTTCGTCCTCACTTCCGAAGACCTCGACCGCTTATCCTACAACGAGTTTCTATCTTTCACCACCACCGGATGCACCAGGCAGGATATCCTGCAACTGATGACTACCATCGACCGCCGCTTCATGGCAGGACTGGCGTATTATATGGGGGCACGCGAACTCGGCATGGGAGTTATCCGTGTAGGCAACGGCATCCCCGAGCTGCAATGGGATACGATTCGCCGGATACAACCCACTTGCGGAATGGTGGTTCCTTCTTTTCTTATCAAACTGATAGAGTTCGCCGAGAAAAACCATATCGACTATAATGCCTGTTCCATGCAGAAATGTATCTGTATCGGTGAAGCATTGCGCAACCAGGAGTTCCAGTTAAATACGCTCGGACAGAAAATACATGATAAATGGCCTGCCTTGCAACTGTATTCCACGTATGCTTCCACCGAAATGCAGTCATCCTTCACCGAATGCAGCGAATTCCACGGCGGACATCTGCAACCGGAACTTATCATCGTCGAGTTTCTGGATGATAATAACCAGCCTGTTGCCGAGGGAGAAGCAGGCGAAGTGACCATTACGACATTGGGTGTCAAAGGGATGCCGCTGCTCCGCTTCAAAACGGGTGATATCTGTTACCATCACACCTCACCTTGTGCCTGCGGAAGAAACACGATTCGCCTGAGTTCCATCCTCGGTCGGAAAGGGCAAATGATAAAGTACAAAGGCACGACATTATATCCACCCGCATTATTCGATATTCTGGATAATATTCCTTTGGTAAAGAACTACATTATAGAGGTCTACACCAACGAACTGGGTACGGATGAGATTCTGATTCGCATCGGAAGCGAGAACCGCAGCGAGAGTTTTGCCAAGGAGATAAAGGACTTGTTCCGCTCGAAAGTCAGAGTGGCGCCAAGCATCAATTTCGAGTCGGCAGAGTATATCGCCAAGATACAAATGCCGCCCATGAGTCGAAAAGCGATTAAATTCATTGATTTACGATAACTTTTTTCTACTTTTGGGAATCAATAACAATATACATAATTCACTTTAACATTAACGTATATGAAAAAACTTATCCTATTCTTATTCTTAAGCATAAGCCTGTTCTGTTTCGGACAAGGCAAAAGTGCATTGAAAGATGTTCAATCTATCAAATTCTATGGTGTAGACTATTCTCAGGTCAAAGTTTTCGGTGCGGATGAATCACCGCTACAATTCAAAGATGCTTTCAGACGTATCAATGAATTGTTTATCACGGAAGCCAAGAAGTATAATGTAGGCAAACAGTTGAGAAAAGAGGTGACGGAAATTTCACTGGACGCCGTTAATCAGGTAAATCGCAATATTAACGAGTCTGAACTGATGACTACTAAAACAAAGTATAGTCTCGACAAAGAACAAATCAAGACAGCCATCGAAGCACTGCCTATTCAGAAAACGCCCGGCGTAGGCATGGTATTTATCGCACAATTCTTGGACAAGTCAAAAAACAGTGGTACTTATGAAGTTGTATTCTTCAATACCGAAACTAAAGAAATCATCGAGGAATGGATTACAGAAGGAAAAGCCGGTGGCTTCGGTTTGCGTAACTACTGGGCCGGTTCCATCCATAGCGCACTCAAGAAATTATAAACAAATAAAAATAGAATTATGAGAAAACTACTATTATTATTGACTTTATTACTGAGTATCAGTACTTATGTTGCAGCTCAAAACTACACAGAAGTTGTATATCTGAAAAACGGAAGTGTTATCAAAGGAGTCATCATTGAGCAAGTGCCCAATGTTTCTTTAAAGATTAAGACTAGCGACGGCAGCCTCATCATCTGTCAGATGAACGATGTGGAGAAAATTACGAAAGAAGAAAGATACACACGGGATTACCGCAAGGATGCCAACAATCGCAAAGCAGCAAGAAATACACTGAAAGGCTATAAAGGTTTCATTGACTTCGGTTACATAGCTGACCTTAGTGATTATGATGCGAACAAAGTAGAAATTTCAACTTCCCACGGATACCAGTTCAATAACTATTTCTACTTGGGTGGTGGTGTTGCGGCAGATTTCTATACCGATGCAGACCTGATAGCCGTACCTATCTTTGTTGATTTCAGAGCCAACTTTATCAACAAGAAAGTAACTCCGTTTGCTGATATCAAAACAGGATATTCAGTTGGCGATGTTGAAGGACTGTATGTCTCTACCGGTATCGGAGTACGTTTCTCCCTAAAAGGCAAAAAAGCTCTAAATCTCAAATTGGAATATAACTATCAGCAATATGATTACTATTACAGTGGCTATTATATTAGTTATGACGACACAGCGGATTTGGAAGGCCTTGGATTTAAAGTAGGATTTGAATTCTAGTAGATTTAAGTAACTAATATCCATAATAACAAGCCAAATAAAAGCATGAAAAAGAGAATAACAACAGTTGTATTATTAAGTTGCTTTACTATCCTTTCATACGCACAAAGCATTGTTATGACTTCCGGTTCTATTGATTTCATTAAAGCCCAGAAAACCATTGACTTTTCTTTCTCTTATGAAGAGATGTTGGTAGGCAAACTAACCGAAAAAGAATATGTAGATAAGAAAGTGTCCGAGTATAACAAGAAAGAAGAGGGCAAAGGCGACCAATGGAAAGAAGCTTGGCATAGTGACCGCAAAGAGCGATTTGAACCAAAATTCCTTGAATTATTCGACAAGTATATGAGTGAGGTAGGTATCACAGCAGGTACAGAAGGAGCGCAATATCGAATTGAAATCAATACGGACTTCACAGAACCCGGCTGGAATGTAGGTGTCATGCGACAAAATGCCTCGATCGACTTAAGTTGCAAAGTGAAGCATATTGAAACAGGCGAGCAAGTAGCCTCTATCCGAATACGCAATGCCTCAGCCAATAACTTTTGGGGTACTGATTTTACTTCCGGATATCGCGTTCAGGAAACGTATGCCAAAGCAGGAAGAGAACTTGCCAAGTTCTTCATCAAGAAAGCAAAGTTGCGTAAAATAAAAGACTAAAGCCATACATTGCTTTTGGATATTCCAATAACGAAAGAGCGAAGTTTCCCTGGAAACTTCGCTCTTTTTATTTCTCAATACATTAGCAATCAATTAGGGTAATTACACCAAAAGTTTGTTTCTTTTCTTGCGGTTTCATTCAATACGGTACTGAAATGAACTAATTCGATTTCAGAACTAAACACGCACTCCAAACAAAAGTTTTCACGATTTACCCTCATACCCTCATACCCTCATAAATTTCTTCAAATCCTTTATTCATCGTAGCTTCAGCTATGAGAGCAGGGCATGATAGCACCCTGAGAGTAACTTTTGCTCTCAGGGTATTATCATCCCATCCCCCTATAAAACATAGGATATACTAACGGGATATTAACGTTATCTCTTCGGTATCCTTTTGTTAGATTACCGATATCACTAGTTCGTCACGGTCGTGGCAAATTCCTACCACGGCTGTGAAGAGAACCTACCATTACCGTGACGAATAGTTACCACGGCCGTGGTGAGATAACAATACCGGTAATCTAATGAAAGAATACCGGCAGCCTAACGCAAGGATAAAGGCAAGATAACTAACACTTCCTTACTTCATAACTTATGTTTCCCTAAACAACATAGCCAGGGAACCCACATTAAAGCACAACGTACTGAAATAAGTTAAACAGAATAGAAAAGATTCAAAACCGTACCGGTTTTCTCTAATTCAAATACTGATTCACATTCTTGCTTGATAAACCTCTCCCTATTTGATAAGGAACAACTTCCGCAGAACATTAGCCATATCCGTATTATCTCTCCTGCCCGAATAAAGAACAGCCTGCTTGCCTATCGCATACAATGGCACGGGTGCTCCCGTATGAGTTTTAGTTGTCCATCCCAATGATGCCTTCTTATCCAGCAAGGCAATAGCAGCCACCGCTAAAGATTCATCTTTCGCGTAAAGGCTGACCACATCTTTCGATTTCTTCTTCAAGAAAGACTCTTCGTAGCAAACCAATAATTCCAGTTCTTCACGCGGAGTAATCTTAATTTGTTCCCAAAAGCCCAGGTTCTTTTTCAGAAACGCTTTCATGTCTTCCCACGAAGGAATCATCTTTCCGCTTTTCATTTCACGCATAGCAGCAGTCAAGGCTTCTTGTGAACACTTCTGGTATTGGAGCAAGTCTATATTCAAGTTCATATCGGAGTTGCCCAGTCCAAGACCACCCGTTTCGTGGTCGGCAGTCACTAATATCAATGTCTCGTTCGGATGCTTTTTGTAGAAATCATAAGCCAAGCGGATACATTGGTCGAAATCAATGGTTTCTTTCACAACAGCGCCACCGTCATGGGCATGGGCCGCCCAATCTATTTTTCCGCCTTCTACCATCATAAAGAAACCCTTCTTCGCGGTTTCCTGAAAATTAGCAAGGCAGGCTTTTGTCAAGTCAGGCAAACTCAAGTCTTTTCCAGAACGGTCCATCGCATATTTCAGGCTTTTGCTCACTGTATCGGTTGGGAAGAGAAGAATTTTATCCTTTGCAGTAGCACGGTTATAAGCGTCCATTCCACGAAACATCGTATAGCCTTTCTGATTAAACAGGTCATAAAGGCAAGGCGCCGAAAGGTTCCGCTTGCTGCGAGGTTCGAGCAATCCCGCCCCGCCGAAGAAATCGAAACCGGAATTGGCGGCATCCACTCCTATTTCGTAATACATAGAACGGTCGGGCTGTGAAGCATAGAATCCACCGGGGGTAGCGTGATCGATAGAGGCAGAGGTGATTATTCCTATTTTATAACCTTTATCTTTCAGTTGGCGTGCCAGGGATTTTAACCCGTGATTCTTTTCCGCATCCATTCCGATTACATAGTTCGTCGTTTTTTCTCCGGTAGCCAAAGCGGTAGCCGCAGCGGATGAACACGTAATCAAGTGAGAAGCCGAACGCGTGCATACTTGAGTCAATACAGGGAAAGTGGGAAATAGCAGCGAGCGTTCGCCCGTATCTGTTCCTACTTTCTCCGCATAAATTTGGGTTGCTTCCACATGGTTGAATCCCATGCCGTCACCGATAAACAAGAAGATATATTTGGGGACTTGTGCTCCGTTTACAACGACACTACACAGTAATAATAGCCCCAACAGGGAGCATCTTAAAAGTTTCTTCATTTCATTTTCCATTTTATTCGCAGCTTTAAGTCGTGCGATAGCTAATAAATAATAAGGTTATTCATAAATATAAATGATGTTGGGCACTCCGCGTTCTCCGGCATGGTCGAAACGTTTATTATCACAAGGATAATTGACGACACCATTCTCCGGTACTCCCGACAGCCATAATGTTGTGGAACCGCCACCGTCCAGGTTCAACGCATCCTTACCGCCTAATATCCGAAGCAAGTGTGCCAGTTCGGGGATATTAACCCCTTCGGCACGCCCCGGGAAACGTCCGTTCACCGTGACAAGCAGTATCTTTCCATCCTTCGTCATGCAAACAGCACTACGGGGATGCTTGTTCTGAACAAAGTCCTTTCCACATAAGCTCCAGTCGCATACCCGACCGTCTTTTAATAATAACGGTCCGGATGCCAATATTGTACCCACCTTTCGCTTATATTTTTTTTCTATCTGTCTGTTCCAGGGAATCAGCTTCATCTTTCCGTTCCGTTCATAAATGGCTCCCGTGACACGTAGTTTAAACTCGTTTATCGTTGTCGTATCAATCACTTGCCTGTCTATTTTCAGGAAACAGACAGAATTCCCATGCTTCATATCAAAGTAAGAACCATTGATTGCCGCAAGCGCATGATGTTCGGAAGCTATCCGGCTTGTCTTTTTCATACCGTCCGATAGGGCAATACCCGCCTTCATCCCTTTGCCGGGGTCAATCTCTATCAGGTTGATAACTTGGGGGCACTGATAAAGCTGAGGTATAGACGCACTCTTGTGGATAATTCCTTTTTGAGCATGTATTATCTCCCATTGTGCGGAAACGATTGCCAAAGAATCTGATGCAGTCTGCCCTTTCAATGTTCCGACGGAACAAAGAGCTAAGACAAGGATAACGAAGTATTTTCTCATTGTAAACAGACAGATAAATGTGTTAAGTTAATAAATTAATCAAGTTATTTTATTCAGTAAGACTATTTCCTTGCATTATCCAAGCAGCTTTCCGGGTTGCATATTGCGACCATGCCTTGATATCCGCAGGTATCTGTCCACTCAACTGATTATCATTCACTCTGAATATACCAGTCGAACCACTCTTCTCAATTACCGTTCCATATCCGTAAGGGATACTTCCACTGAATCCGTTGGTATAAATCATAAACTCTTTCAGGCTCTTCCAAGTGGTCGGTTTATTGTTTCCGTCTAACGGGATAACCGGAAGCGGTCCGCTCAAATTATTACAATATGCCTTTATTGTCACCATACCGGGGATATTTATCAACATATCCAGATTGCCGGTAAACGTGTTGTTAAATCCGGCCGGAGTGGAAGTTGGATGATTTGAGATGTTAAAGCTAGTCAATAATTCACATTCTCCCAAAGATTCCGGCAAGTTTCCGCTTGCAGCAGATTCTATTATCCATAAAGTGGTCAACTGGGACAGTTGTCCTATTTCCTCTGGAATACCTGCTAACTTCTGATGTTTGAACTTTATGCTTCTCAGTTCCGACAAGTTGCATAAGGGGATAATATCTCCTTCGATATTATTCGGGGACTGAATATCAATCTCAACCACCCTCTTATTCTCAAACTTCAATCCGAACCTGTTTGTCGGGTTAGTTTCCAGTGGAGCGTCAAAGTTCCATTTCTTCGTCCAGTTATCCCCGTTCGCACTTTCGTAGAACATTCTCAGGTAATCGATGTCTCCCAAGGGTTTCTTATCCTGCGTTATCGTCAGTACGTCGGTAATCCCATTCGAACCTTTCAGGTACAATGAGGCGGTACGTCCCTCGTCTATATCCGTATAAGGGTCAATCGCCAATTTCAGTTCCGATTCATTGATGACGCCCGGAGTAATTGCTGCCCCGTCGGTGACGTGTATCCAGTCGCATCCTTCAGATAGTTCGTATGTGTAAGTAACCATTGTCGAAAAAGGTATCACCTCTTCCGCACTGCCTTCCGCACCTACTTTCACCGCACGTTTTTTTAGAGCGATGCCCACTCCTTCCTGTACCACTTTCAGCTTTGTTTCGGCACCTTCGATAATCCAGCCTGCAATTTCCGCTTCGCGGGGAGCTACATTCGCATTTTTGGATACCGATATTCTGAAACTTCCCGTCCCCATCCCGTTCGATGAAAGCAAGTCAATCCAAGTGGCGGAAGTCTTCACACGCCAAGGCAGATTGGATTCGATATCCACCGTATATTCCTTTTCTTCCAACGGAAGATTCAGCGTTCCGTCCGCAAACTTCAAATCCGGTTCGGGCATTGTACGTCCCGTATCATCCGTAAAGTCCTGACAGCTTGCCATACCCATCAGCAAGGACAGACAACAGATGATTCCCCATAGACCTTGCCGGCAACTATACATTCTATTATTTCGTATCATAATGATTCAACTATTAAGATTCAAACTATTAATTATCGGTCACCACCAACAGTCCGTTGGCAACCGCTCTTTCGACACCGCCATTATCATAAGGCCAATTGCGGATAGCAAAACGGTCCTCTTCAAATCCCGCCTTCGAGCGGATAATGAACGTAGACGAACCACCACCATCCAGATTGATAGCATCCTTCGCTCCCAACGCTTTCATGACAGCTCCCATTTCAGCATACCTCATGCCGTTGGAGTACCAAAAGTTACGTCCGTCGGCAACCAAAATATAAACGACATTATTGTCTGTCACGCCGATAGCCGTCCGGGGTTCCAGTGCCGTTGATGTCTGAGGAAGCACATTCCCGTTCGTCATCAAACGCACGCGACCGCCCACCGCTTCCTGAATCTCATCCTTATAAGTATCATAGTCGTCATACGAGCCAATCACCGCCTTCTTACCCTTCGTGACGGCAAAGAAAGTACATACATTATCGGTCATCGTATTCTTCAGACATACTCCGTTCCGGTAGTAAATGCCTTGCGGTGTTCCGTCCGTAGCAAAGAAATCACCATTCACGGCAGCCAGAACACGGCTGCCCTGTTTGTCGTGTGCCAATGCCTGCAACGTCATTTGTTGTTTCGTCTTGAGCTTGCCTTCGTCTTTGGGAGACGAAGCCTTCATCGTCAGATGCGTGTCTTTCAAATCGACTTCCAGGACAAACATCTTTACCGCCATACCTGTGGCAGAAAGGATTTCCATCTCCAAAGCCTTTACACCCGGAGCCAACGCGTAAGTAGTGTCCGAGAAATATTGTCCGACGTATCCGTCACTTCCGGCAATTATCTTCTGTCCCAACTCCGTTTTCGCACCCTTGGTGGAATAGACGGTCAGGTCCTCATCATTATTGCATCCCGTCCATAGCAGACACCCTAAAAGAAGCAGAGCGGAATCATATATCAGTTTTTTCATAATTTTGTCTCTTTAATAAGTATAAATACAATCATTATCAATATCCGGGATTCGGCTCCAGGTTCGGATTCGAAATCATTTCCTTGCCCGGTATAGGCAATACCAACTGATAATCTTTCAGTCCAAGCATTGTCTTTGCCTTATTCGTACGTATGAGGTCATAATATCTGAAACCTTCAGCAAGCAGTTCCTTCCGGCGTTCGTCCAGAATATATTCTATAAATTCGTCTTCATCCTTCGGATTTACGGCATCCAGCCCGCGTTCTTTCCGCAAGTCGTTCAGCCGTCCCAGACCTTTGAAGAGTCCTTGCGCTTCCGCACTTATCAGGTACATTTCAGCCAAACGACTCATCACTACCGGGTCGGTACCGGTTTGTCCGCTCGGATATTTATTGATACAAGGTTCGGCACCTACATTGATAATGGAAACTTCTTTCCGTTTATCCTTGTCGTCATACATATTCATTACGTCGTTCGTGGGACGATACACATAGCTGCCATGATTGGGATGAGCATATGTATAGAATAAGGTGGAAATGGTGATATTCGATTCTTCTGCCAGACATTGGAAAGAGAAGATGACTTCCGAATTTGCCTGTCCCCGGAATATCTTATCGAAGCTGTCCAGTTTATACTTCCCATTTGTTATCAGGCTCTCGGCCAAAGCAGCAGCTTCCGTCAGCTTTCCACGTTCCAGCATTACACGGGCTTTCAGAGCTACGGCAGCATCCCGGGACACATAATAATAACTTGAAGACGTGCCCAGGAAAGCAAGCGCCGTTTCGAGTTCCTCTTCAATAAATGCCCATACAGCTTCTTCCGGATCACGGAAAGGCTTTTCCATGGTATTCACTTTCTGAATAGGGACACCGCCCCAACGGGTCACCAGTGCGTGGTAAATGTATGCCCTGAAATAATGTGCTTCTCCGATAATCAGATTCCGCAGGTCGGATTCGGGGAGATCTTCTACGATGGAGATTACATTATTCACTTGATATAAAGCATTGTAATAGCCGTTCCAACTAGTAGCGACTATTGAATTCAAAGAAGAAAGCACCGAGTTTATCAAGTCTCTTGCATTTCCCGTACTTTGGGTCAAGTCACCACCTAATATATCGAAGGTGATGTATGATTCGCGTGCCGGAGAGTTCTGCACTTTATTGTACATCCCCATTCGCAGGGCGGACAGGTCTTTGGGAGTCACGCTTCCCGGCGATACGGCAGAATGCGATTCAATATCCAGCATACCGCTGCACGAAGTCCACAACAGGCATCCGAGAAATATATAAATAATCTTTTTCATCATTGTGAGCGTTTATGATTAGAAACTAAGGTTTATTCCGAAATTGACCGAACGTGAAGGCGGCACTCCGTACAAGTCGACTCCAAAGAACTGCGGATCCATATTCTTACTCACTTCCGGATCCCAACCGGAGTATTTGGAGAACAGCAGCAGGTTGTCTCCCTGAACGTACATACGAAGCCCTTTCAGGCGAATCTTCTGTAACATTACTTGCGGGAATGTATAACTGAATGTCAGAGAACGCAGCCGGATAAAAGAACCGTCTTCCAGAAAACGGGTGGAGTTCTTGCTATTGTGTCCGCACAATGTATTGACCGCACGCGGATATTTATCCGAACTTCCCGGAGCTGTCCAGCGATTCTTCGCGACATCTTCCGTGATAGCCATCCGGTAACCCGGACGGGTAGCTGTCACCGCCCATTCGGCATATACATCGTTGCCATACATATAGGTGAAGAATACATCCAACTGGAATCCTTTATACTTGAAAGTATTGTTCCATCCGCCGAAGAAATCGGGATTGGAAGAACCTGTCAGCACACGGTCGTTATCATTGATAATGCCATTGTTATCCACGTCATGGTATTTCACGTCACCGGCACGGACGCCCAAGTCATACAAGGGTTGCGGCACTTCGCCGTCATATTGATAGAGCCCGTCCATTTGGAACAGGTAGAAAGCCCCCAGTTCCTTACCCACTTTCAAAGCGCGGTTGGCGCCTATCGGAAGTAAATCATCTCCCAGCAGTTTAGTAAGCTTATTCTTGTTGTGGGATATATTGAAAGAAGAAGTCCAGTTCACCTTGCCGATATTCATATGCCCGTTTATTGAGAACTCGACACCATAATTCCGCATGGAACCGATATTACTGGTGATACTGGTAAATCCACTTGTACCGTGCAGGAGCATTGAATAAAGAAGGTTGTTCGTATTCTTCAGATATATATCCGCAATCATGTTCAGCTTTCCGTTCCAGAAGCCGAGGTCGAAACCGAAGTCATACTGGTCGGCGGTTTCCCACGTCAGTTTGTTGTTTCCCATACTGGTGACCGCCATACCGCTATTATTGCCGTAGTTGATGCCACCGGACATCAACGGTTGCCAGGCATAGTTGCCGATTCCATCCTGATTTCCGGTCTTTCCATAACTCAGGCGGAACTTCAAGTCTGTCTGAGGGAATTTCCAGAAAGATTCTTTTGAAACATTCCATCCTAGAGAAACGGAAGGGAAGTATCCGTAACGGTCGGAAGGAGCAAAACGGGAAGAACCGTCCGAACGCATGGTCACATTCAAGATGTAACGGTCTAAATAAGACAGATTGATACGTCCGAAGTAAGACTCCATGGCAAACTCGGAGATACCGCCCGAAGCGTTATAGATTTCGGAAGCCGTGCCTACCGTATCAAATACGGGAAAAGGGAAACCGCGTCCGTCAATGGAAGAAGTACGGGTGGACATCTTCTGGAAAGAATGTCCCAGCATCAAGCCTGTTTCAAAATCTCCGAACTTATCATTATAATTAAAGACATTCTCTATCAATATATTCTTCACCAAACGATTATATTCCACGATTCGTCCCCCTCCTGCTCCATAAGGATGGTTTTCATTATAATACACATAGTCATATGTATATCCGATGTCAGTGCTGACAGAGTTTTTCAAACTGAACTTCTTGTATTTCAAGTCGGCATTGAACGTTCCTAAATAACGATAGGTATCAATATAGGAAACCTCTTCGTTCAGAATCTGAAGCGGGTTGTGACGTGCCAGTTCGTCGGTTCCTCCCAAGTAATAGTCACCGTTCGGCTTGTATGGACGGTCGAAAGGACGTTGCTCTACGGCACGGGCTACGATGGTAGAACCGATATTAGCTCCCGGCACACGGTTGTTTTTCAGATAATTACCGCTGACATTAGCACCGACTTCCAGCCAGGAAGTCATTTCGTGGCTAATCTTGGCTTTCAGATTGATTTTGGTTATATCATTGGTCTTGATTATACCTTCCTGATAATTGTAGTTGGCTCCTACATAGAATTTCGTCTTCTTGCTTCCACCGGAAAAAGACAAATCCACATTGTAGGAATGTCCTACTTGAGTTATCAGATCCAGCCAATCCGTATCGGGTAATCCCTGGAAGGGGTTGGAAATGGGAACCACATAGCCCGCAGAACCTACGGTATAGCCATTCTGACGATTATAACGTTCGACTCCATCGTTGTAGGTTTCTACGTATAAGTCGGAATCCGCATATTTGATGCGTCCTTTATTGGCGAATTTGGAAATTCCCGTACTGACATTCAAACGAATATCCGAACGTCCCTCTTTACCGGATTTTGTGGTAATCACTACGACCCCATTGGTGGCACGCGAACCGTAGATAGCTGCCGAAGCCGCATCTTTCAGTACTTCGATAGATTCAATATCCGTCAGGTTCAATACCGCCATCGAGCTTAAATCTTCTCCCATATTAAATAAGGAAGCGTTACTGTTGAGGATGGGTATCCCGTCTACCACATAAAGCGGTTCATTGCTGGCGCTCAAAGAGGCGGCACCACGAATGCTCATTCGTTCGGAACTTCCCAGGTTACCTGAGCCGGTTGATACCGTGACGCCCGCTACACGTCCCTGCAATAATTCACTCGATGTCAACACCGGACGCATATTCGATTCTGTCGGTTTGAAAGAGCTGATAGCATTCGTAACCAACGCTTTGCGCTGTGTTCCGTATCCCACTACGACCACTTCATTCAATGCTTTCGAATCTTCGTCCAAAGTCACATTGATGGTCTGCTGCGCTTTCACCGGATATTCCATGCTCTTATATCCCAGAAATGAAAAGACCAAGGTGGCATTATCGGGAACTTCGAGGCTGTACTTGCCATTTATATCGGTGATTGTACCGATAGTAGTGCCTTTGACCGACACATTACACCCAACGATAACCTCGCCCGAATATTCCTTGACTTGTCCGGTCACTCTTCTTCTGTTCTGCACAGGATTTTGCACTTCTGCTTGTTTTTTCGTAAGGATGATGTGCTTCCCTTCCATCGTGTAGGAGAATTCCGTACCGTGCAACGCATCCAGCAGCAGACTTGCCACTGTCCCGTCTTGAGTAGAAATGGAAACTTTACGTTTCAGACTAACTTCACGTTCATTGTAAATAAACAAATAGTCTGTTTGCTTTTCAATCTGCCTGATGATTTCGGCCAATGTTGCGGTTCCTTTATTCATCGTAACTTTTTGATTCTGAGAATAGCTGTTCAAAGCATACGTCTCAAAGATAATGAATAACAGGAAAAAGACAGTTAACCTCATAATTCTTAAAATTTGAGTACAGTGTGTTTTTCTATGGACAATACATCCACACCAAAGATTATTTTTCATATCTTTGCCTAGAGTTATTAAGTTAATACATAAAGATTTGTAACAGATATCGAGTCTTTTTTATTGACTTCTCACATATCGGTAAGTGTTGCAGCATTTACCGATATTTCTGTTTTGATGGGGCTGGTTCTCTTGCTCTCATTCCGGGTGTTTCTTTTTTAGATTAAATACTAGGGTTAATTCAATAGATAATTATCTGGTTTTTCTCATCGTCCTGCGTATAGTTGAATTTGACGTACTTCTGCAATACCTTCATCACGTGCTCGATTCCTTCTTTCTGACGGAATTTACCGGTACACGGGCGGGAAGCGATTTCCTCGTTCTTATTAATAATCTTCACTTCATAATATTGCTCCAGTTTCTTGAAGACAGTTTCCAACGGCTCATCCTTGAAGGAATAGATACCCATTCTCCACAAGAAATCATTGTCCGATGAAAAAGTCTCCTTATAAAGTTTTCCGTCTTTAGCTTCCACCTTTTCATGAGGTTTCAAGGTCACTTCATGTTGTGTAGACGGTTGGTAGACGGTTACCTTCCCTTCTATCAGAGATGTTTCGAACATATCGGAATTCGGATAGGCGGATACGTTGAAAGTGGTTCCCAATACCCGGATGTCATATTTCTCCGTTTCAACAATGAAAGGGTGTTTCTCGTCATGAGCCACTTCAAAGTACCCTTCTCCTTCCAAAGTCACTTTTCTGTTTTTAGAGTGGAAGCCGTTGGCGGGGTATTTCAATGTGGAGTTGGAGTTGAGCCAAACAGTTGTCCCGTCGGCTAATATCAGACTGGCACGCTGTCCTGCCGGAACGGTTACCGTCTGCACATCGGTAGAATGTTCCAACCGATAGTCCTGATATTCCTTATGGATAATAAAAGCGAGCATGGCAACCACCGCGGCTATCTTCATCGATGCCCAAAGATACCGCATTACAGGTTTCTTCTTTTCCGTATTCTTCGAATCCCGGCTGTCAACGTTTCCATTCCAAAGAGTTGCGTTATAAATGCGATGCAACTGTATCAGTTGTTCACGATGTTCTTCGCTCTCCCTCATCCAACGTATCACTTCCTTTTTTTCTTCGGGAAGTACGTCGCCGGCAATATATTTATTAAGTAGTCTTACATCCATATAGCGTTCTATTATCCAAAGCATTTATCCGCCTTGTACATAATAGACACGCCAGAAAAGAAGTTCACTAGTTGAAAAGATGAAAAAAGTGAGTTTTTCTTCCATCAGCAGGTTATTAATGGTCAGGACAGTACTTCTTCACTCCTTATCTATTAATAGACTAGGGATAAAGCAGTACTTTATTAAAAGAAGAAGAGATAAAGATAATCTTTCAGACTGACACGTAAGGCTTTCAGAGCCTTACTGATATGATAATCGACACCTTTGACGCTGATATTCAATGAGTCGGCTATCTCTTTTATGGATTTGTTCTCATAACGGCTCATTCTGAAAACATTCCGGGTTTGCAATGGCAGGGTATCCAACGTCCGGTTGACAATCCGGTCTATCTCTTCCGAGAAAATATCCATCGGATTGCAGGCGTCCAAAGAAGAGATACGGAATTCAAGTTCATAAAGCTCATCATTCAAGATATTCTCACGAGCTTCCATCCGCAGGTGTTCGTTCCGCAGATGATTCAACGACTGGTTCTTTACTACGGTCATCAGGAAAGCACGGACATTATCCACTTCTTCCGTCTTCATCGTAGTCCATAAAGAAATCATTGCCTCGGAAGCTATATCTTTCGACAGCATTTCATCATGGAGATAGGATTTGGCGAACAGGAAGCAACGTTGATAATACTCTGAATAGATATTATCAAATGTCATATTGGAGTCTGTGACGTTACCCGGCTTTCTCATTTATCAGATTCTTATTGGTGGAGCAAAGATAAAATAGTTTCCCGAAATACACCAACTAATACGTGTTTTTCACACCTTCAACGTATATAATAGCCGAATAGAGTTCTGTGTGTCAAAACAAACTTTTAAATGAAACATTGTATTAAAAACAAAAATGAGAAAACTTTTTTTATTTGCACAAGTATTTCTACCTTTGTCTTGCCTTTGTTTTTATTCGTGCGAAAACACGGATAATACAGAAGGAGTAGAACAAGAGGAATTGCCTCCCGAGACTATTGAGGCTATGAATTATTTAAAAACAAAGGAACTGTCGCTACCGGACATGCACCAGACATCATCGCATCCTACCGTCAGTACACGTTCAGCGATGGCAGTTCCAAAAACGTTGACCGAAAAGAAAGGTATGGAGACAAGTATGATAAAAGACGGCATTTATTCCATTTCATACGTAATCCGCAAATGGTAAAACGCAAAGCGAATACTGATGCAGATTCTCTTTCAACCACCGTTAAAGATGAAAATGCAGCAGGAACAAGCCGTATTTATATTGCTCTTTTTTCCGAATCTAACAACATACAACCTTTAAGTACCTACTCGGATATAGAAGAAGATGATTTCACTTGCTCTTTCTGTGGACTTCCCGCAGATTTGTGCACGTGTATCATTATTACTCCAGGTGGTATGAGATGCCCCCTGTGTGGTGGTCCTTGGGGTTCATGCAGTTGCTTATCGGACATTTATGGACCAGGCAACGGAAATGAAAATAGCGGAGATGATGATTACAATGGTCCTTCCGGCGGAGGAAACGGAACGGGTGGTGGAAACTCCGGCAACAACAATGCTTCTGAAGGCAACGGTTCCGGCAACGGAAATATCGTAATCACCAGTCCTAATCAAAAACCGGTAAAGGATATTACGCAAGCTGCTTCGGATGCTGTAGATAAGGTTTTGAAGGATCATAATAATGACCGAAAAACCGCCCACTGCAATGAAGGAGTCAGAAATGCATTTTATAATCTATTCCAATCCAAAGAATTGTATAATATGCGTGCCAACGATATGGTGAAATATTGGAAAAATCATCCGGAAAAGTGGGAGGTAATACGTATGGAGGAAGCACAAGAACTGGCTAATCAAGGTTTCTTTGTGGTCGCTGGGTGGATAAATACCAAAGGTAGTGGTCATGTGTGTCTAGTTGTTCCGGGAAAGAGTTCACGAGGTAAATGGAATGGTTCTTTTACAACTCTTCCCAACACTATGGACACAGGAGCTAATATGAAAGAAAAATCACAACCAATCAATTTTAGTTTTGGTCCCTTAAAGCATAGCGGAGTCATTTTCTTTAAATACAAATAAATATGAAAAAATTAATATTACTATTATTAATGAGTAGCTCTATTTGTAAGGCACAAATAGCAGAAGATATTTTTGATGTATTCTCAGATGGCAGTATTGATAAAATATACTCCATGATTGACGATTTTGACCTTAGTCAAACAGTTAAAGACGTAGAATATAAAACTACATTTTCCCATAATTTTACTGTAGGTACAGCTTCATATACGCTTAAGACAGGTATTTTAAAAGATTGGGGAGATGGTATATTTTCCAGAGGATTCAATGTTATATCCCTATATAAGGACGGAAGAACAGAATTAATATTAAAACAGCCTGAGATATGGACATATGTATATGACGGGGGCTCCGCTATCGACTTCCGCGATTACACTGACAACCAGTTCTTTATTCCAATAAAGCTATCACCCAAATCGTTAGCTATGGTATTCCTCGGATGGCCATACGGTGGAGATATGCCGTACATGACAATCGTTGTAGCAACAGAAAAAGAAGCCAATATCGTTTTCAACAAAAGAATGGGGTTGGATTCCATTAAGACATATCCTCTATATACAATGAAGGTGCAAACCGTATTGGAAGAATATGATTCTTGCGGGAAACTATGTACTCCGCCCGTTTTCACTGAAATCAAAGCATCCGGATACGGAACACTTCAATTGAAAAAACAGCAACAATAGCACTATGAAAATCAGGAAAGTAGGGTATTTTATCCTATTCAGTTGGTTTGTAGCAGGCAGTCTATGTTTGGGGCTATATCCATGCAAGAATAAAGACACACAGACAGCTTTGGATATAGCAATGGAAAAAGCTGGAGATAATCGGCAGGAACTTGAAAAAGTACTTCGTCATTATCAGCAAAGTCCCGCAGACAGTCTGAAATATAAAGCCGCTTGTTTCCTGATTGAGAACATGCCATACTATAGTTATCCGGTTGGCAAGCAACTGGATAACTATAAAACATACTTTAACTGGCTCCGGCATTACAGAAAAAAGACACCACGACAACTGTCTGACTCTATCCGACAGTTTTTCGGTCCCATCGGAGAACTGGAAAAGAAACAAGATATTCATGAAATAGACTCCGCCTACCTATGTCACAACATCGAATGGGCATTCAAAGTCTGGCAAGAACAACCATGGGGAAAGCATATCTCTTTCGCTACGTTTTGCGAATACATCTTGCCTTACCGGATAGAAGACGAACCGCTGAAATACTGGCGTGAAGAATATTACAACAAGTTTGATTCATTACTAATTCCTTTAAAGAATAGCAATTCTCCGGATAAAGAAAATCCCGTCGCAGTAGCTAACTACCTGATACAAAAGCTTCCGCACAAGTATCATCGCTACACGGGTATCTTCCCCTACTCTTTCGGACATGTCGGACCGGAACACGTACAATATCTTACCGGCTCATGCAGAGAAGTCACCGACTTCGCCGTTTATCTTTTCCGCGCACTGGGCATCCCCTGCGCAATCGACTTTATACCGGTACGCGGCAATGTGAATGCCAGTCACCTATGGGTAGTTTGTTGGGACAAGGATGGAAAAGAATATATGACAGACTTTCCAAGGGAACTATGGCCTACAGAAAAGAACTGGTGGTATGAACATGACGACAGTCCGAAAGTATATCGCACTACTTTCAGCCTCAACCGTACACTGGCAGAAGAAACAAGCTATGACGGTGAAGAAATCTACCCGTTTTGGTCATTGCCAAAGTTTACAGACATTACCCATGTTTACGGTAGACATTATCTGGAACAAGTAAGAATCCCTGTTTCCAGGCTTTACAACACTCCCACAAAAGGAAAAATAGCGTATCTATGCCTCAGCTACCGAAAAAGATGGATTCCGGTAGATCGTACTGTTTACAAGCGGGGACAACTAATTTTCAACAAGCTACGCAAAGGAAGTGTAATGCGGATCGCTACCTATGAAAATAAAGAATTGGAAGTGATAGGAACTCCCGGATGTTTCCAGCAAGACGGAAGCCATGAGTACACCAATGTTTTTGATGGGAAAAGTTGGACTTCCTTTGATTACAAAGAATCCGAAGGAGGATGGGCAGGACTGGATTTAGGAATACCTACCCAAATTGATAAAATAGTATATACACCTCGTAACCGCGATAACTACATCCGTCCGGGAGATACATACGAACTTTTCTACTGTGATAAAGACTGGATATCAGCAGGTGAAATGCAGGCAACATCCGATTCCCTGCATTACCAACAATTACCACAAAATGCCCTTTTATTATTATGTAATTATACCCGTGGAACTCAAGAACGCATATTTGTATATGAAAACGGTAGCCAAATATGGAAATAATGTATTCTTATTCTCCGTATTTCTGATAGAACTAATAACAAGCATCTGGTATCCGGATGCTACATTCCGCATACCTTATCTATATTGTTTGTGCGGGCTGCTACTTATTGCTTTCCATTTGTTACACTGGCAAACGAAGATATACTTTTCATGGATTGACATATTGATATTCATTCCACTCGTCAGTAATGGGAACGACATCTTCAAATACCACATGGAAGGGC
The DNA here is from genome assembly GCA_947038155.1 of uncultured Bacteroides sp. GTDB lineage: Bacteria > Bacteroidota > Bacteroidia > Bacteroidales > Bacteroidaceae > Bacteroides. The sequence goes on from CAMQVH010000010.1 coordinate 72,777, forward strand.
AAATAGGAACATTTCTTATATTCTATCTACTGTCAAAAACAGCAACGACAGAGAATCGTATCGCTAATCTACTAACCATATCCGGTTGTTTTCAGGTTTTTCTGATGCTGGCGCAATTCTTTGACTGCCTACCTTTCAACCATAGCATCTTTCCCATAACCGGCAGTTTCAAGAATCCGGGACCATTAGGAGGCTACCTGGCTATCAGCCTGATTGCCTCTATCGCCAACTATACGCACATGAAAAAAGGATGGCGAGAACTAAGCGTCTTAATTCTTCTCGCAGGCATCATATACTCCGACTCAAGGGCAACCTGGATAGCCACAATTTTTGCTTTGTCCTATATGGGTATGCAATACTGGAAAATACATCCCGCCAAACAATGGAGCATTGCACTACTTCTACTATTATTGACCGGTATATTTTCTCTTACTTTATACAAAACACAATCTGCAAAAGGACGTATAGAAATTTGGAAAGTCTGCCGCACAATGATTGGTGAACATCCTCTCACGGGATTTGGCTTCGGCGGGTTTCAACGTGAATACATGAATTATCAAACACATTACATCCAACAATCTCCTTCATCGGACAATCATAGACTATTGAATAACAACCGATATGCATTCAATGAGTTTCTCCATATTACCGTCGAACAAGGAATAATCGGATTATTTTCCTTTTTAAGCATCCTTATTTTACTGTATATCAAATACACCAAACAACACTCGGTATCATTTCCTTGTTTAATTACTTATATTCTGTTCTCCTGTTTTTCATACCCTAATGACATCTTCCTGTTATTTCTATTCTTTGCACTGCTATTAGGCAAACTATCCGCTGACACATTCCTCGTAATTCAAATAGAAAAATACCCTTTCACTATAATTGCTTTCACTATAATCATATCACTCACCGGAATAATAGGTAATAAATGGGTAAATAGAGAGTTAATCGAGAAATCCTTTTCCCGATTTTTCTACAGAGACGACTATAAGAGCCTAAGTTACATTCAACACCGTTATTCTTCCATCCAATATTCTTCCTCTTTTATCTTCCGATATGCACGCGTTCTTTTCTTGAAAAGAGAATATCAGTCGGCTATTCCTATTATAAAACAGGCTATCGGACTTTATCCTACAACCGACAAATACTGTGACTTGGCAACTTGTTATTTAGAAACTGGTAAATACAAAGAAGCAGAAAACGCCTTTTCAGATGCCATTGCAATGCTTCCGCATCATATCATCCCCCGCTATCAGCTATATCTATTATACAAAAAAACAGGAGAAAAAGACAAAGCCGATCACATAGCAAACAGCATCATACGGATAAAACCCAAAAACGACAATGAACATATCCGGGAGATTAAGAATCAACTCTTTAAGGAAGCGTTTTGAAATATTTTCGTCATATCCACTCCCACTTCCGGTTTTTTTCGTACTTTTACCCCTTGTTGGAAAGAAGTGCCTTTCGCAACCCTTGAGAACAGAAAAAGAAAAAACAATATATAAAATGAATCACAAATGGAATTATCGACCCATTACACCCGAACAGACAGAGACAAGCCGGACATTGGCCCAGGAATTAGGGATTAGCCCGATACTTGGACAACTTTTGGTACAGCGGGGAATAACGAAGGCAACGGATGCCAAGAAGTTTTTCCGCCCGCAGTTGCCCGACCTGCACGATCCGTTCCTGATGAAGGACATGGACATTGCAGTAGAACGTCTGAACAAGGCGATGGGAAAGAAAGAACGTATTCTAATTTATGGAGATTATGACGTAGACGGTACCACAGCCGTGGCGCTGGTCTACAAGTTTATCCAACAGTTCTATTCAAACCTTGATTATTACATACCCGACCGCTACAACGAAGGGTATGGCATTTCTAAAAAAGGAGTGGACTACGCTGCTGAAACCGGTGTGGGACTGATTATTGTACTCGACTGCGGAATAAAGGCAGTAGAGGAAATTACGTATGCCAAAGAAAAAGGCATTGACTTTATCATCTGTGACCATCATGTGCCGGATGACATTCTGCCGCCTGCCATAGCTATTCTGAACGCCAAACGTCTGGACAACACGTATCCGTACACTCACCTTTCCGGTTGTGGAGTCGGCTTCAAGTTTATGCAGGCGTTCGCCATTAGTAACGGCATCGAATTCCATCACCTGATTCCGTTGCTCGACATCGTAGCCGTGAGTATCGCATCGGATATCGTTCCGATTATGGGTGAAAACCGTATTCTCGCATACCATGGTCTGAAACAACTGAACAGTAATCCGAGTATCGGCATGAAAGCCATTATCGACGTATGCGGACTTTCTGAAAAGGAAATCACCGTCAGCGATATTGTTTTCAAAATCGGACCGCGCATCAATGCATCGGGACGTATTCAAAATGGGAAAGAAGCGGTGGACTTGTTGACGGAAAAAGATTTCTCGTCTGCGCTTGAGAAGGCCGGACAAATCAATCAGTATAACGAGACACGGAAAGACCTCGATAAAAGCATGACGGAAGAGGCGAACAAAATCGTCGCTAATCTGGACGGGTTAGCCGACCGCCGCTCTATCGTGCTTTATAACGAAGAATGGCACAAAGGGGTGATTGGTATCGTAGCTTCCCGCCTGACGGAAGTTTACTATCGTCCTGCCGTAGTACTGACCCGGACGGATGATATGGCAACCGGTTCCGCACGCTCTGTTTCCGGTTTTGATGTATACAAGGCGATTGAACATTGCCGCGACCTGCTGGAGAATTTTGGCGGACATACCTATGCTGCCGGATTGTCCATGAAAGTGGAAAACGTGGAAGCCTTCACCAAACGGTTCGAAGAATACGTCTCGCAGCACATCCTGCCGGAGCAAACCAGTGCTGTTATCGATATTGACGCCGAGATTGACTTCAGGGATATTTCTCCCAAGTTCTTCAATGACTTGAAAAAGTTCAATCCGTACGGCCCCGATAACATAAAGCCCATCTTCTGTACGCATCATGTCTATGATTATGGGACGAGCAAAGTGGTGGGACGCGACCAGGAACATATCAAACTGGAACTGGTTGACAATAAATCGAACAATGTGATGAATGGTATCGCATTCGGGCAAAGTTCGCACGTACGATATATCAAGACCAAACGTTCGTTCGATATCTGCTACACCATTGAAGAGAATACCCACAAACGTGGTGAAGTGCAACTACAAATCGAAGATATAAGACCGATTGAATAAGTATCAGGAGATATTAAGACAATACTGGGGATATGACTCTTTCCGCGATTTGCAGGAAGAGATCATTACCAGTATCGGTGAAGGCAAAGACACACTGGGACTGATGCCGACCGGTGGCGGCAAGTCCATCACATTCCAGGTCCCTGCCCTTGCCCAAGAGGGACTTTGCATCGTCATCACTCCTCTCATCGCCTTGATGAAAGACCAGGTGCACAACCTGCGCAAACGCGGTATCAAGGCTCTTGCCGTATATTCCGGTATGACACGGCAGGAGATTATTACCGCACTTGAGAACTGTATCTTCGGCAATTACAAATTCCTCTATATTTCTCCGGAACGTCTGGATACGGAAATATTCCGCATCAAACTCCGTTCCATGAAAGTCTCCATGATTACAGTAGACGAAAGCCACTGTATCTCACAATGGGGATATGATTTCCGTCCTGCTTACTTGAAGATAGCGGAAATACGGGAACTTTTGCCGGGTGTTCCGGTACTGGCACTTACCGCGACCGCCACCCCGGAAGTAGTAAAAGACATTCAAGCCCGCCTGAATTTCCATGAAGGGAATGTTTTCCGCATGAGCTTCGAGCGGAAGAACTTGGCGTACATCGTCCGCCAGACGGATAACAAGACCAAAGAATTATTGCATATCTTACAAAGGATTCCGGGCAGTGCCATTATTTATGTACGCAACAGGCGACGGACTAAAGAAATCACCGAGCTGCTTGTAAACGAAGAGATTACCGCCGATTTCTATCATGCGGGACTTGACAATGCCGTAAAAGACCTGCGGCAAAAGCGTTGGCAAAACGGCGAAGTACGTGTAATGGTAGCGACGAATGCCTTCGGGATGGGAATTGACAAACCTGATGTCCGTATTGTACTGCATCTCGATCTTCCCGATTCGCCCGAAGCCTATTTTCAGGAAGCCGGACGTGCGGGAAGAGATGGAGAAAAGGCTTACGCTGTCATCTTATATTCCAAATCGGACAAGACGACCCTACATAAGCGGATAGCGGATACATTTCCCGACAAGGAATACATACTCAATGTCTACGAACATTTGCAGTATTACTATCAGATGGCGATGGGAGACGGATTCCAGTGTGTCCGCGAATTCAATATCGAAGAGTTCTGCCGGAAATTCAAATATTTTCCGGTTCCGGTGGACAGTGCACTGAAAATACTGACCCAAGCCGGTTATCTGGAATATACGGACGAGCAGGACAATGCTTCGCGTATCCTGTTCACGCTCCGCCGGGATGAATTGTACAAGTTGCGCGAAATGGGACCGGAAACGGAAGCACTGATACAAACCATCCTCCGTTCGTACACAGGAGTGTTCACGGATTATGCTTATATCAGCGAAGCATCCCTGTCCATACGTACCGGGTTGACACGCGAGCAAATCTACAACATACTGGTGACACTGACCAAACGCCGTATCGTGGATTATATTCCTCACAAAAAGACACCTTATATTATATATACGCGCGAACGGCAGGAACTCCGTTTCGTACGTATCCCGCCTTCGGTCTATGAAGAGCGCAAAGTCCGCTATGAGGCGCGCATTAAGGCGATGGAAGAGTATGTCACTTCAGACAATATATGCCGCAGCCGGATGTTGCTCCGCTATTTCGGAGAGAAGAACGAACATAACTGCGGACAGTGTGATGTCTGCCTCAGCCGTCACGCGACAGACTCTCTATCCGAAGATTCTTTCGAGAAACTGAAACGTCAAATCATAGAGCTGCTTACTCAGAATCCGCTATCCCCAGTAGAAATAGCCTATCAGATAGCGGTGGAAAAAGAGGAAATAGCGGAAGTCATCCGTCATTTATTGGAAGAAGGCGCATTGAAGATGCAGGACGGAATAATACGTATTTCAAGATAAGTTATTACCTTTGCAGATAAACTCAAAAAAAAACATATCATGCCGAACTTTTTTAAATCTTTCTTCTCCGGAAAGTCTGAAACTCCGGAAAGCGAAAAGCAAAAAAACGACCGGAAAAGATTCGAGATTTTCAAATATGACGGTCTGCGTGCACAACGCATGGGACGTCCGGATTATGCCGTAAAATGTTTCACTGAAGCTCTTGCCATCGAAGAAGAGTTTGAAACAATGGGATATCTCAGCCAACTCTACATCCAAATAGGAGACACGGCAAAAGCACGCGAACTGTTGGAGAAAATGGCTGCAATGGAGCCGCACATCACCAACACTTTCCTGACATTAGCCTATGTATGTTTCATTCAGGAAGATTATCAAGCGATGGAAGAGGCTGCCAATAAGGCGATTGCCATCGAAGAGGGAAATGCCGTAGCGCATTATCTGTTGGGAAAAGCCCGTCAGGGACAGAATGACGACTTGATGACCATCGCCCATCTCACGAAAGCCATCACATTGAAGGATGATTTCGTTGAAGCCCGCCTGCTGCGTGCAGAAGCTCTCCTAAAGCTAAGACAGTACAACGAAATGATGGAAGACATAGACACCGTACTTGCCCAAAATCCGGAAGAAGAAACTGCCATACTACTGCGTGGAAAAGTGAAAGAAGCGAACGAACAGGCTGAAGAAGCGGAAGCGGACTACCAACTTGTTACGGAAATAAACCCTTTCAACGAACAGGCATATCTTTATCTGGGGCAACTTTATATCAACCAAAAGAAACTGACGGAAGCCATCGAACTGTTTGATGAAGCTATCGAACTGAATCCTGATTTCGCGGAAGCCTACAAGGAGCGCGGGCGTGCCAAACTGCTGAATGGAGATAAAGACGGCTCCGTGGAAGACATGAAGAAATCTTTGGAACTGAATCCGAAAGAAGAGGCCAGGCTGAACGGAGAATTCAAGAACCTTGGAACAAAGCCGGAAGCACTGCCGGGTATCTTCTAAATGTCCTTTTTATATATTTTAGGCAAGAAAACAAAAAAAGTATCGCTTTTTGTTTGCGTTTAACAGAAAAGTATTACTTTTGTCCCAAGAATTAAAAACCAAAGCAAAAAACAAAGACTCGTATGAGATCATTTACTTATGCATATTACTTCTTTTTTTACTTTTACTTTAGCAGCAAAGTAGAGCGGGAGTTTGTATGTATCAAGTGACAGTGATGCTTAAGGACAGAATAAAGAAATCAATCATATGAATCCCGCTCCGATACGGACGCGGGATTTTTTTATAATACATCGTCAAGACAATGAAAAAGATAGCTATTCAAGGAACACTCGGCTCTTATCACGACATCGCCGCACACAAATATTTCGAAGGAGAAGAGATAGAGCTAATCTGTTGCGCCACCTTCGAAGACGTGTTTACTTCGATACGAAGAGACAGCCAGGTTATCGGGATGCTCGCCATTGAGAATACGATTGCGGGCAGCTTGCTGCACAACAATGAGTTGCTGAGACAAAGCGGCACGCAAATTATCGGTGAATACAAACTGCGCATCTCGCACAGCTTCGTCTGCCTGCCCGACGAAAGTTGGGAAGACCTGACGGAAGTCAACTCCCACCCCATCGCCCTGATGCAGTGCCGCGATTTCCTGAACCAGCACCCGCAACTGAAAGTGGTGGAAGGCGAAGACACGGCACGCAGCGCAGAGACCATCAAGAACGGAAATCTGAAAGGACACGCCGCCATCTGCTCCAAAGCGGCCGCCGAACGCTACGGAATGAAAGTGTTGCAGGAGGGCATCGAGACAAACAAGCACAACTTCACCCGTTTCCTCGTTGTTGCCGACCCTTGGCAGGCGGACGAACTGCGGCAGCACCACGCCTCCACTACCAACAAGGCAAACATGGTGTTCACACTGCCGCACACGGAAGGCAGCCTGTCACAAGTGCTCTCCATCCTCTCTTTCTACAACATCAACCTCACCAAGATACAGTCGTTGCCTATTATCGGACGTGAATGGGAATATCAGTTTTATGTCGACGTGACCTTCAACGACTATCTGAGATATAAGCAATCCATTGCGGCAATCACTCCATTAACCAAAGAACTTAAATTATTAGGCGAATATGCAGAAGGAAAATCAAACGTATAAAATCGCTCCTGCCGAACGGCTGGCAAGTGTAAGCGAATACTACTTCTCAAAGAAGCTGAAAGAGGTAGCACAGATGAATGCGGAAGGAAAAGACGTTATCAGCCTGGGTATCGGCAGTCCCGATATGCCGCCTTCGGAAAAGACCATCGAAACATTATGCAACAATGCCCACGATCCGAACGGACACGGTTATCAGCCGTATGTGGGTATCCCCGAACTCCGCAAAGGTTTCGCTGCCTGGTATCAACGCTGGTACGGTGTGGAACTGAACCCAAATACGGAGATACAACCGTTGATTGGCTCGAAAGAGGGGATTCTTCATGTCACACTGGCTTTTGTCAATCCGGGCGAACAGGTATTGGTTCCGAATCCGGGCTATCCTACTTATACTTCTTTGAGCAAGATACTCGGTGCGGAAGTCGTCAATTATGATTTGAAAGAGGATGACGGCTGGATGCCCGACTTTGAAGCACTGGAGAATATGGATTTAAGCCGCGTGAAGCTGATGTGGACGAACTATCCGAATATGCCGACAGGCGCAAACGCAACTCCCGAACTATATGAACGTCTCGTCGACTTTGCCCGCCGGAAGAATATTGTGATTGTGAATGATAATCCGTACAGCTTTATCCTGAACGAAAAGCCTATCAGTATTCTGAGTGTGCCGGGAGCCAAAGAATGCTGCATCGAGTTCAATTCTATGAGCAAGAGCCACAATATGCCAGGCTGGCGTATCGGAATGTTAGCTTCGAACGCTGAATTCGTACAATGGATACTGAAGGTAAAAAGCAACATAGACAGCGGAATGTTCCGTGCCATGCAACTGGCAGCTGCAACAGCTCTGGAAGCAGAAGCAGACTGGTATGAAGGCAATAACGAAAACTACCGCAACCGTCGTCACCTCGCTGGTGAGATTATGAAAACATTGGGATGCACCTACGATGAAAAGCAAGTGGGAATGTTCCTTTGGGGGAAAATTCCCGCATCTTGCAAGGATGTAGAGGAACTGACGGAAAAAGTGCTGCACGAAGCAAGAGTGTTCATCACTCCGGGATTTATTTTCGGCAGTAACGGAGCAAGATATATCCGTATCTCCCTCTGTTGCAAGGATGCAAAATTAGCGGAAGCACTGGAAAGAATCAAAAGGATCTAGCCGCTTCCCACAACCAATAATCATCTAGTATAAAAGTAAAAACGAATAAGAATATGGAACTCGAATCAATTTTATTACCGGGCATTGAAACTAAAAGACCGATTGTCATTGCCGGCCCATGTAGTGCAGAGACTGAAGAACAAGTGATGGATACAGCCAAGCAATTGGCAGCTAAAGGACAAAAGATATTCCGCGCAGGAATCTGGAAACCGCGCACCAAACCGGGTGGTTTCGAAGGAGTCGGCGTAGAGGGTCTTGCTTGGCTGAAAGAGGTGAAGAAAGAAACGGGAATGTATGTTTCTACCGAAGTAGCAACAGCCAAACACGTCTACGAAGCCTTGAAGGCTGGTATCGATATTCTTTGGGTAGGCGCACGCACCACCGCCAACCCTTTCGCCGTACAGGAAATAGCTGACGCACTAAAAGGTGTTGACATCCCTGTATTAGTCAAGAATCCCGTTAATCCGGATCTTGAACTATGGATTGGAGCTTTGGAACGTATCAACAACGCAGGTCTGAAACGTTTGGGTGCTATCCATCGCGGTTTCAGTAGCTACGATAAGAAGATTTACCGTAATCTTCCTCAATGGCACATTCCTATCGAACTGCGCCGTCGCATTCCTAATCTCCCGATTTTCTGTGACCCGAGCCACATCGGCGGCAAACGTGAACTGATAGCTCCTCTTTGCCAACAAGCGATGGACTTGAATTTCGACGGTCTGATTGTAGAAAGCCACTGCAATCCTGATTGTGCGTGGAGCGATGCCTCGCAACAGGTGACGCCGGATGTGCTCGACTACATTCTCAATCTACTGGTTATCCGTACCGAAACTCAATCTACAGAAAACTTGAGCCTGTTGCGTAAACAGATTGACGAATGTGACGACAACATCATCCAAGAACTAGCCAAGAGAATGCGTGTCGCCCGCGAAATCGGTACATTCAAGAAAGAGCACAACATCACTGTACTACAAGCCGGACGTTACAATGAAATTCTCGAGAAACGCGGAATGCAGGGAGAGCAATGTGGTATGGATGCAGAATTTATGAAGAAAATCTTCGAAGCTATCCACGAAGAATCTGTTCGTCAGCAGATGGAAATTATCAATAAGTAGTCAGATAGTTGACTACTTGCTACTAAACAAATAGGAATATGAGAATATTAATCCTCGGAGCCGGAAAAATGGGCTCCTTCTTTACTGATATTTTGAGCTTTCAACACGAGACGGCCGTATATGACGTCAACCCGCACCAATTGCGTTTTGTCTACAACACGTATCGTTTCACTACATTAGAGGAGATTAAGGAATTCGAACCGGAACTGGTTATCAATGCCGTTACAGTAAAGTACACGTTGGATGCTTTCCGCAACGTATTGCCCGTACTGCCCAAAGACTGTATCATCAGTGACATTGCCTCTGTAAAAACAGGACTGAAGAAGTTTTATGAAGAAAGCGGTTTCCGTTATGTTTCCAGTCACCCGATGTTTGGTCCGACTTTCGCCAGTCTCAGCAACTTGAGCAGCGAGAATGCGATCATCATCAGTGAAGGCGACCATTTGGGAAAGATATTCTTCAAAGACCTCTATCAGACGTTGCGACTGAATATTTTCGAATATACATTCGACGAGCATGACGAGACAGTAGCCTACTCGCTTTCCATTCCGTTCGTCTCGACTTTCGTATTTGCTGCCGTAATGAAACATCAGGAAGCTCCGGGAACTACGTTCAAGAAACATATGGCTATCGCCAAAGGTCTGCTGAGTGAAGACGACTACCTGCTTCAGGAAATCCTGTTCAATCCACGTACTCCGGGACAAGTGACCAATATCCGTACCGAGCTGAAAAACCTTCTCGAAATCATCGAGAATAAGGACGCGGAAGGGATGAAAAAGTATCTGACGAAGATTCGGGAGAAGATTAGATAATCCGCAACCGATATAGGTAAGATTTAATCATCCCCTGCAAAAAAGTTCTTTGCAGGGGATTTTTTTATATGTACCTTTGCATCCGCAAAAACGGATTCACAGGAGAAAAGAAGAATGATAGATCAAGTTACCATCGACCGGATATTGGACGCGGCACAGATAATGGATGTCGTCTCGGACTTTGTCACTCTGCGCAAACGCGGTGTCAACTACGTCGGCTTGTGTCCATTCCATAGTGACAAGACACCTTCTTTTTACGTTTCGCCCGCCAAAGGGCTTTGCAAATGCTTCGCCTGCGGCAAGGGTGGAAACGCAGTGCACTTTATCATGGAACACGAGCAGATGTCTTATCCCGAAGCACTGAAATACCTTGCCAAGAAATACAATATTGAAATCAAGGAACGGGAGCTGAGCGATGAAGAGAAGTTTGTGCAGAGCGAACGTGAAAGTATGTTTATTGTCAATAACTTCGCACGCGACTACTTTCAGAACATACTGAAAAATCATATAGACGGCCGCAGCATCGGTATGGCTTACTTCCGCAACCGTGGTTTCCGGGATGATATTATCGAGAAATTCCAATTAGGATACTGTACCGACAACCATGATGCTTTCTCCAAAGAAGCGTTACAGAAAGGATACAAGAAAGAGTATTTAGTCAAAACCGGACTTTGCTATGAGACAGACGACCACCGTTTGCAGGATCGTTTTTGGGGACGTGTCATTTTCCCTGTGCATACTCTTTCCGGCAAAGTCGTGGCTTTCGGCGGACGTGTACTTGCCAGTGCCACCAAAGGTGTAAAAGTCAAATATGTCAACTCTCCAGAATCGGAGATTTACCATAAGAGTAACGAATTATACGGTATATACTTCGCCAAACAGGCAATTGTGAAACAAGACCGTTGTTTTTTAGTCGAGGGCTATACGGATGTTATTTCCATGCATCAATCCGGTATAGAAAACGTGGTAGCTTCTTCGGGAACAGCTCTTACACCGGGACAAATCCGTATGATTCATCGGTTTACCAATAATATGACTGTGCTCTATGACGGCGACGCTGCTGGTATAAAGGCTTCTATCCGAGGCATTGATATGCTGCTTGAAGAAGGCATGAATATCAAAGTTTGTCTGCTGCCCGATGGCGACGACCCGGACTCTTTTGCCCGCAAACATAACTCTACGGAATTCCAAGCCTTCATATCGGAGCATGAGACGGACTTTATCCGCTTCAAGACCAACTTGCTGCTGGAAGATGCCGGAAAAGATCCTATCAAACGAGCAGAGTTGATCGGCAACTTGGTACAAAGCATCTCCGTCATACCAGAAGCGATTGTACGGGATGTCTATATCAAAGAATGTGCCCAATTATTGCATGTAGAAGATAAATTGCTGGTATCGGAAGTTGCCAAAAGACGGGAAACGCAAGCGAAGAAACGGGCTGAACAGAGTGAACGCGACCGCCGGATTGCCCAAAGAACGGCTTCAATGGTCCAGCAAGGTCAGCAAGGCGAATCAAATGGAAATGCCCCCATGCCTGATGGTGATGTTCCATTGCCAGTGGAGGTTGCTGATGCCGGATATGCAGAAACGCCTTTTCCGCCACAAGAAGATAACTATGCTTCATTTATTCCACAAGAAGGAAAAGAGGGACAAGAGTTCTATAAATTCGAACGACTGATATTGCAGGCTGTAGTCCGTCATGGTGAGAAAGTCATGTGCAACTTGACTGACGAAGAGGGTAATGAAATCCCTGTGACCGTCATAGAATATATTATCAACGACTTGAAGGAAGATGATCTGGCTTTCCATAACCCGTTACACCGCCAAATGTTGTCGGAAGCTGCCGCACATATGCATGACCCCAATTTCATTGCAGAACGCTATTTTCTGGCGCATCCCGATCCGGTTATCAGCAAACTGAGCGTAGACTTGATTAATGTACGTTATCAGCTTAGCAAATATCATTCCAAGTCACAGAAGATTGTGACAGATGAAGAACGGCTTTACGAACTGGTTCCGATGCTGATGATTAACTTCAAATACGCAATTGTAACGGAAGAGTTAAAGCATATGCTCTATGCTTTACAAGACCCCGCCCTTGCACATGATAATGAGAAGTGCGATTCGTTAATGCAACGCTATAATGAACTGAGAACAGTACAAAACATTATGGCAAAACGATTAGGGGACAGGGTCGTACTGCGATAATTCTTCCCCGATGCCGGACACTCTCTTCCCCCGATGCCGGACAGAAATCACGTTTCCAATAAGTGTCTCTCTACAAAGTTCCGTGTTGAATCAGATTCATAAACTCCTCACGTGTCTTTGCCTGATTGAAAGCGCCTGTAAAGTCTGAAGTAGTAGTAATGGAGTTTTGTTTTTCCACACCGCGCATTTGCATGCACATATGCTTTGCTTCCACTACGACCATTACTCCTAATGGATTCAATGTTTCCTGAATACATTCTTTGATTTGCAGCGTCATGCGCTCCTGCACCTGCAGACGGTGAGAGAAAATATCGACTACACGGGCAATCTTACTTAACCCGGTGATATAGCCGTTAGGGATATAAGCCACGTGAGCCTTTCCGTAGAACGGCAGCATGTGATGTTCGCAAAGAGAGAAGAAATCAATGTCCTTCACAATCACCATCTGGCTATATTCTTCCTGAAATTTAGCAGACTGAAGCACTTCGTGAGGATCCATATGATAGCCCTTTGTCAGACTCAACATCGCTTTAGCCACCCGTTCGGGAGTTTTCAACAATCCTTCCCGTTCGGTATCCTCACCCAACAAAGTTATAATACTGTGATAATGACTTTTCAACTCTTCCAGATTCGGAGAGATAATTTCTTCTTTTCCTAACATGATAGATTTATAAAGGGATATTTATCTGGTCTCTTACAATAGAAACCTCTTTAAACACACCGGTAGCTTTCAACCGACGCATCATTGCGTCCGCTTCTTCAATGCTCCGGAAATCACCCACACGGCAAAGCCAACGGGGCGGAGTGAAGGAAGTATATATCGGCAATTCCGGAAAATACTCTTTGATACGTGAAGCCACATGATAAGCATCATTCTTCGCCTGACGGGTATTGTTACCCGCATACGCCTGTATCCTGTATCCGGAAGCCTTTATTACTTTATGTTCACCTGTCGCAGGACGCTCCACACCAATCAGAGCACCAATACGGGGGTCTTGATGAATAGTCACTTTCCCCTGCCCCGGCACTGTACGTTCCAAGCTTTTGACAATGTTCTGTGCTTGTATGCCGACACCTGCCAAGACCAACAATAAAGTAAGTAAAGCTAGTTTTCTCATTACAAATAATTATTAGGCACGGACCGTGAAATCCGTGCCTGAAATAAGTTTTAATTACGCGTTAAATGCATCAATGATACCTTTGAAATCAGATACTTTCAGAGCAGCGCCACCAATCAAACCACCGTCAACGTCCGGATTAGCAAACAGTTCTTTAGCGTTAGAAGGCTTGCAGCTACCACCATAAAGAATAGAAGTATTGTCTGCGATTTCTTTACCATACTTGTCAGCAACGATTGAACGAATGAAAGCGTGGATTTCCTGAGCTTGTTCAGGAGAAGCTGTTTTTCCCGTACCGATAGCCCAAACCGGCTCGTAAGCCAATACAATCTTAGAGAAGTCTTCGGCAGACAGAGAGAATACAGATTCCATCTGAGCAGCTACTACTTCATTCTGCTTGTTAGCTTCGCGTTCTTCCAATACTTCGCCAATACAGAAAATCGGAGTCAGACCGTTAGCCAAAGCCAATTTCACTTTTTCTTCGAGGATAGCAACTGTTTCGCCATAGTAAGCACGACGTTCAGAGTGACCCAAGATTACATATTTAGCCCCGGTAGAAGCAACCATCTCAGCAGAAACTTCACCTGTATATGCTCCTGATACTTTGTCAGCACAGTTTTCAGCACCTACACCGATCTTAGCAGCGTCTACCAACGGAGTAACAGAAGCCAAGTGGATAAACGGAGTACAGATGATTACATCACAGTTAGGCTTTTCGTTAGCCAATGCTTCGTTCAGTTCTTTAGCCAAAGCGATACCCTCTTGAAGGGTTTTGTTCATTTTCCAGTTTCCTGCAACAATGTTCTTTCTCATTTTGTTTTCTTTATTTAAAGGGTTAATAAATTTACTATTCTCTTATTTACGATTTACTATTTATAACGGACTTCCGTTCTCTGCGACGAACAACCAGGATATCCAGTCCCAATACCAACAGCAATGGAATGATGAACCACAAAAATACATATCCCACGGTGTGGACGTCGCTCACCATCTTCTGCTGTCCCAACGACAGATTTTCCAGTTTGCCGGTCAGCACATATTCATCCGGTATATCCTCGTCACTCCATTTATTCAGAATCGTCCCGTTCTTTATCAACATCAATCCCGGGTTGGAGCGTACCATTGTCTTCAACGTTATATCATCCATCTGGCAGAAAGGATATTCCGCTCCGGTCTTATCCTTCCACAGTTCTATCTGTTCCTCAGGTGAAGAAGTCAGGCAATAGAACTTATAGCCATGCTCCACCGAGTAATCGTATATTTCGTTAATCAGGTCGATATTACTGTCGTCCGCTTCTTCAATCCGATGGGCAACCAACAGGAAAGTATATCCCATATCAGTCAATACCTCTTCCGTTATATCGTCTCCCGTGCGCAAGTCCATCATAGAGAAATCATGGATAGGCGGTTCATAGCCTTTCTCTTTGAGTTTGGTACGTGTGTCGACAAATGTCCACGTACTGTCCGGATAGTTATCCAGCGTAAACTCTTTCTTTTCCCCATTCTTCTCTAAAATAAAGATACTTTCATATACACTTGGTTTTGCTCCTTCGGGCGTTGTCATTCCCTCCGGAATATTCTTTCCTATCTTGTAGGGGCGAAAGTCTAAAACAGGCAAACGGTCCAAGCAATAGAATGACAGGGAAAATACAAAGAAGAGTGTATATAAGGAAACCAGCCATGCCATTTTCACACTGATAAAGCGGATCAGCATCGTTCTGTAACGGAATGCTGCGATTGCAGCAAGTGACAGTATGACATTCTTGCCGAATGTTTCCCAATTCGTCAATATCCAGGCATCACCGAAACAACCGCAGTCTGCAACCGGATCGAAGATTGCAAGATACAGAGTCAACGGTGTCATGACAATCATCAACATCAACGCCAATGAAGAGGCCAATGTTCTCCGCGTACCAAAGAACAGGGAGATGCCGACAAAAAACTCAATGGCGGATAGCGTAATGCCCCCCAACAGAGGGAAAAATGAAGGAAACCAGGAAGCCATGCCGAATGCAGTCAGATAATCCTGTATCTTATACTGGAAACCCAGCGGATCAACTGCCTTCACAAACCCGGAGAAAATAAACGAAGCCGCTAAAAGAAAGCGACTGGTATTTGCTACCACTCCCTGAATGATATGTAGGTTCTTATCCTTCAAATTCTATCTTTATGAGTCCGAAAACAGAGTAATTTATCATATCCATGTAATTGGCATCGATTCCCTCAGACACCAATGTATTGCCGGACAGGCTTTCAATCTGCTTGGTACGGTATATCTTCATCAAAATCAAGTCCGTGTAAGAGCTGACACGCATACTCCGCCAAGCCTCGTCATAGTCATGATTTTTGGCAAGCATCAGTTCTAATGCTTCTTTAGCGTATTTATCATATAAAGCCATCGCTTCTTCATTACTGATATCGGCAGATTCGGCATAGCCCAACTCCAACTGGATAAGTCCGATAATTCCATAGTTGACAATTGCGATAAATTCAGCACGGATTCCTTCATCAATCAAGGTCACTCCCTTAGTTTCGATACTACGGATCCGGTTGGCTTTGATAAAAATCTGGTCAGTTACAGAAGCCGGACGCAGGATACGCCACGCAGACCCGTAATCGTGCAGCTTCTTGGAAAATAAGTCACGGCACAAAGCGATGACATGTTCAAATTGTTGCTTGGTATCTTTCATCTTCTTCCAAATAGTGCGCAAAGGTAACAATAATTAAGTAAAAACAGAAAGAGGGCACTCTAAATTATATTAAAGTGCCCTCTTCCAAAGCTATTGTATTACTGTTTTATAAGCAAGCGGGTTATGAACAACGCAAAACCTGTCCGATACGCAAAGTTGTAGTCGGTTTGATACGGTTCAATTTACAAAGTGTGCTGACCGACACTCCACGCAATTTGGCAATGCGTGATAAAGTATCTCCACTCTTCACCTTATGATAGCGGATTGCTCCATCGGCTACCTGAGTATCATGTGAGCCTGCGCGTTTCACGCCTTTTGTCTTTCTGAACGTATAAGTATCGGCAACAATATCTTGTTTCGGGAAGTCGAACATATAAACCGGATTGATTGCAATTCCCAAGAAACGGGTTTCAAAATGCAGGTGCGAACCGGTAGAGCGTCCCGTATTGCCCCCCAAACCAATAACCTCTCCTGCTTTCACTAATTGGTTTTCCTCAACCAATTGTTTGGACAAGTGGCCATATACAGTCTCCAAGCCATTATCATGACGGATAACGACATATTTACCATATCCTCTCCGCTCGTATTTTACGATACGCACTTTACCGTCAAAAGCTGCCACAATAGTATCCCCGATGTTCACTTTCAAGTCAAGTCCATTGTGCATTCTTCTCCAACGGGGTCCGAAAGGTGAAGTAATTTTCGTGCTCGAAGTTGGCATATGGAAGCCTGTCAGGTCGATAGTGTAAGTTTCAGGGATAATAGCATTTCCATAAGTATGTACATACTGGTTGTTCCAGTTAGGATAAAGACTTAGGGCAGGGTATTCGGACTGTTCGGCGCGGATTTGCTTTTGCAATGCCAAAGAGTCTACAGATTTTAATTTTTTGTCTATCGGTGCCTGGCGGGCAATCAGGTCTTGAGAGAAAGAGCTCAGACTAACCATAGCCGCTACGGCCACCAATCCAGTTTTAATAATGCAATTGAAATTCATTCGTTCTTTGTCAATTCATTTAATATTCATCGTTTGCATACAGGTAGTCAAATGTCGCCTGTTTGTAATCGAATATCTCTTCCGGTTTAAAAAATCTCTTTAATTCAATAGCTGCAGTCTCCGGTGAATCGGAAGCATGAACTATATTCTCTTGAAAACTCATGCTGTAATCCCCACGAATAGTTCCCGGGGCAGCCAGACGTCCATTAGTTGGTCCTGCCAATGTACGGACCGTTTGAATAGCATCCACACCCTCAAAACAACAAACAACAACAGGAGCTGTCATCATTGAATCTTTCACACGTTGAAAGAACGGTTTTCCACTGAGGTGGGCATAATGTTCGCTTAGCAATTCATCTGTCAGTTGCATCATCTTCATGCCGGCCAACCGCAATCCTTTACGTTCGAAACGATGAGTAATCTCACCAATCAGTCCCCGTTGTAGGGTACACGGTTTTAAAATGACCAGCGTTTTTTCAAGCATAATACTCGACTTTTCAAATGGTTAAACGATACATTTACTAAAAAATTCCTCCAAAGGTAGTATTTTCCTACGAAACAACAAGGGAGTTATTAACTATTTTTCAGATGATTAGCAACAAGAGAGAAAAGGAATGAGTCTTTAACTCCCTATAAATAGGAGAGATAAGAGCCAAATATGTTATGCAACACATTTACGCAAACAAGTTGCATGTTTAACCGTTTTTCAACTAATGGCAGCCCAGTTAACATTCGTTTTCCGCAGGGATTTGAGTTGCCGCCATAGTATTTCATTCTCCGGATTCTGTGCCGCAGGGTCTTGCTCTACAATCTCTTCGGCTATAGCACGTACGTATTGCAGCAGTTGCCCGTCACGGGCAATATCGGCAATCTTCAAGTCGAAAGCCACACCGCTCTGCTGGGTTCCTTCGAGGTCGCCGGGACCACGCAGTTTCAGGTCGGCCTCCGCTATTTCAAAGCCGTCATTGGTACGTACCATGATTTCAAGCCGTTTACGGGTGTCTTCGGTCAGTTTATAGTTGGTCACCAGGATACAATAAGACTGGTCGGCGCCACGCCCTACCCGACCGCGCAACTGGTGCAACTGCGAGAGTCCGAAACGTTCGGCATTTTCAATAATCATCACCGAAGCGTTAGGCACGTTCACTCCTACTTCGATTACTGTCGTAGCTACCATTATCTGTGCTTTTCCCGAAATGAAAAGTTGCATCTGCTCGTCTTTTTCGGCTGCTTTCATTTTGCCGTGCACCTTGCAGACCGTACATTTGGGAAATTCTTCAAGAATATACCGGTAGCCTTCTTCAAGATTCTTCAAATCAATCTTTTCGCTCTCCTTTATTAAAGGATAAACGATATAAACCTGACGTCCTTCGTCAATTTGTTTCTGCACAAAACGGTACATGCTCTCACGGCGATTGTCAAACTGATGGACGGTGGTTATCGGTTTCCGGCCGGGGGGAAGTTCGTCAATAACGGAAACATCCAAGTCTCCATACAGGGTCATTGCCAGTGTACGGGGAATGGGCGTCGCAGTCATAACAAGCACATGCGGCGGTTGGTTATTCTTGCTCCAAAGGCGGGCGCGTTGCGCCACACCAAAACGATGCTGCTCGTCAATGACGACAAAACCCAATGAAGAGAAATTGACAGTATCCTCAATGACGGCATGCGTACCTATCAGAATATGCACGTCTCCTGTCAGCAGACCGGTAAGGATGCTTTCCCTTCTTTTTCCTTTGACGGAACCGGTCAGCAGTTCGACTCGGATATCCATTCCGAAAAGCAGTTCCTTTATCGTTTCATAATGCTGGTTTGCCAGAATTTCGGTAGGTGCCATCATACACGCCTGATAACCATTATCCAAGGCAAGCAGCATGCTCATCAAGGCAACGAGCGTTTTCCCGCTACCTACATCCCCCTGCAAAAGACGGTTCATCTGCCGTCCGCCGCCTACGTCGTTGCGAATTTCTTTCAATACCCGTTTCTGCGCCCCTGTCAGTTGAAAAGGCAGGTTCTTTGTATAAAACGTATTGAATATGTCGCCTACTTTCTCAAAGATATAGCCGCGGTATCTCCGTTGTCTGTCTTTGGCATAGCGGAGGATATTGAGCTGTACATAAAACAGTTCCTCGAATTTAAGACGATACTGCGCCCTGCGAAGCAAGTCGGGATTTGTCGGGAAGTGGATATTCCGAAGAGCCTCCGTGAGCGGCATCAAATGATGTTCCGCCAATAGTTTGGGAGAAAGCGTTTCGGGCAGAGGTTCCTGTATCTGCTGAATCACAACCGCCATCATCTTCTCAATCGCGTGAGAGTTGAGGAAGCTGCGTTTCATTTTCTCCGTCGTATTATAATAAGGTTGCAGACCTACGGAAGAAAGTTTCAGGTCATCCGTCTTGTCCACATCGGGGTGAGCTACATTGATACGCCCGTTGAAAACGGTCGGTTTGCCGAAGATGATATATTCTTCGTGAAGTTTATATTTGCCTAGGATATACTTTATCCCTTGAAACCACACTAAATCCACTACGCCCGTACCGTCCGAGAAATGAGCGGTAAGACGTCGTTGACGCCCTTCGCCAATGGTCTCGAAACCGAGGATTTCTCCTTTCAGCTGGATATACGGCATATTACCATCTATTTCGTGAATGTAATAGATGCGGCTCCGGTCAACGTATTTGTAAGGGAAGTAATAAATTAAATCGTGCAAGGAGTATATTCCCAGCTCCTTGTTTAATACGGCAGCCTTCTGTGGCCCTACCCCGGAGATGAATTTTATGTCGCGTGTGACTAAATCGAACATTTACAACAGAGCACTCCCCACTTTCAAGTCGAAAGGGGTTGTTATTTTTATATTTTCACGATTACCTTCTGCCAGATATACAGGTATGCCCATTGCCTCCACCACTGAGGCATCATCCGTAAAGAACGGGGTAAACTCCTGCGCATAAGCCCGTTTCAGCAGTTCAGTTTCAAAGACTTGAGGGGTCTGCACCAGTTTATAATCATTGCGGCTGACTGTTTCACTGCCGTCATCCGTCAGATGGCGCAACGTCTCCACTACATCAACCACCGGAATCACAGCTTTCTGCTCTTCCGCCAAATCATAGCAACGTTGAATCACCTCTACCGAGACAAACGGGCGGACACCATCATGCACTCCCACCAGTCCGGGTTCCCGCACCAATGCCAAACCATTCTTTACCGAATGGAAACGCGTCCCTCCACCATCGGCAATCAGATGCTCTACGTCAAAGCCGTGTTCTTCGCAGAGCTGTCTCCAGAAGCCCTGCTGCTCTTTGGGAAGCACTAATATAATCTGGAGTGAAGCGTCATACTTCCTGAATACTTCCAGCGTATGCATCAACACAGGTTTACCGCCGATAGGAAGGAACTGCTTCGGAAGCTCACTCCCCATTCGCAAGCCCTTTCCACCGGCGACAATAATTACAGATTTCTTCATGGACAGGCAGCTTAGTGTTTTACGCACATCGCCTCTACCAGTTCTTCCACCTTTTCTTTACCTACCAACAGGTCAACGATAGTCAAAGCAAACTCCATGGTAGCGCCCGGTCCCATTCCCGTAATGATGTTTCCGTCACGGACAACGTGTTCATTGGCACATTCCGCACCTTCCAGATATTGTTCGAAACTCGGATAACATGTCGCTTTCTTGCCTTTCAGCAGCCCCAGTTTGCCCAATACCATCGGAGCCGCACAAATGGCAGCGACAGGTTTGCCTTTTCCGGCAAAGTCAAGGATTAGCTTACGCAACCCTTCGTGCTTGTCGAGCGTAGCTGCTCCCGGCATTCCCCCCGGTAAGAACAAAAGTTCAGCATCGAAGAAATCGCAATTCACAAAATTGATGTCACAAAAAACGGACACGTCATGTGCGCCTACTACAATTTCGTCCGGAGTGACAGATACGATTTTTACGTTCAGTCCGGCACGTCTCAGTATGTCAATAGTGGTAAAGGCTTCGATTTCTTCAAAACCATCTGCAAAAAATGCGTACACAGTTCCCATAATGCTATCTATTTTGGTTAATGATACTTCTATCTCAAATTAAAGTAATACGTAATTGTTCCCGTTTGATTCGTCACCCCGTCCACTGCTTCAAAACGAGCTTTCTTAGCTGCATCCAAAGCTGCCTTACGCAAAGTCCGGTCAGAGGTATTCGTCAAAGAGAGATTCACACTGGTTCCTACCACTAATCCCGCCGGGTTTACGGTGATATTCACCACAACACGTCCTTCCTCGCGTACATTACATTCCGGTTTCGGCAAACGAGTACCTGCACCTAAAGAACGTCCGCCAAGGTCAAATGTTCCCTCACCACCTGTTCCTGTTTTCGCTCCGGTAAAAGAATTACCATCTTTACTACCTTGGGTTCCCGTACCACTGGTTGCCGTACCTTTATTACCCGTCATTTGCGCTCCTTTTCCGAACGCACCGGATACTCTCTTTTTAGCGGTCTCTTCGGCAGCTTTACGTTCACGCTCCGCTTTTTCCTCCGCCAGTCGTTTCGCTTCCGCAGCTTTTTCCGCTTCCGTTTTTTCCGGCTTCTTCACCGGTTCTTTCGGCTTGACTACCTCTTTGGGTTTCACCGTTTCTTTTTTCGGTTCTTCCG
Source organism: uncultured Bacteroides sp. (assembly GCA_947038155.1). Taxonomy (GTDB): domain Bacteria; phylum Bacteroidota; class Bacteroidia; order Bacteroidales; family Bacteroidaceae; genus Bacteroides. The sequence continues at coordinate 94,780 of CAMQVH010000010.1, forward strand.
TCTTAGGTTTCAGGGTTACTGTTTCCTCTTCGGTCTGCGTCAATAAATCCTGTTCGGAAGGAAGTTCCGGTTCAGTCTCCGCGGGTGCTGCCGCATCTTCATCCATAATATCCACATCTACCAGAGAGGGATCATCAAAACCATTTGCTGCGTCTACATCTCCCATCATCACAGGCACTCCGCCTGCATCCTCGTCCGGCCGGGGAACGGTAAAGCTCACCAGAATCAAAAGAGCAATCACTGCCACGTGTACCAACAATGTACCCAGCACTCCTATGTATTCACCCTTTTTTCTTCTGTCCATTGTTCCTTATTTGTTTTCAGGCGGGCGCGTAGCCAGCACCATCTTAAAATGATTCTCGTTTGCGATGTTCAGCACCCGCACAATCTCGCGGTAAGGTACTGATTCATCCGCATACAATGCCACATACATTTCAGGTTCCTTCTCTGCACAACTCTGCAAGAATGATGTCAAATCATTCAATGCCACCGGTTGCTCCTTCTCGTTGCCGAAAGCGGCATAGAAGTTCAAGTCCTTATCAATAACGACTCTTGTCAGCGGTTTCGCCGAGGTCTGTTGCTTGCCTTGCGGCAACAGCACTTTTATAGCATTGGGCGACACCACCGTAGAGGTTATCATAAAGAATATCAGCAACAGGAATATGACGTCCGTCATGGAAGCCATGCTGAAATTGGGCGATATTCTATTTCTTCTTTTTAATCCCACTTTATAAATGATTAGTGGTTAGCGATTCATGATTAACGTTCTCGGTTACTTTCCCCACTTTTACGCAGGTTCTCTTTCAGCCTTTATGTGGGCTCGTTCAGCAAGTCCATGAATTCCATCGTGCGAGACTCCATCTTGTTCACCACACGGTCTACAAGCATCACCAGATAGTTATAGGCAAACATGGCAATGATACCGACAATCAGACCACCGACCGTAGTAATCATAGCTTCGTAGATACCGCCGGAAAGCAATGTGATGTCAATATTCCCGCTTCCCGCGTTCGCCATTTCGTAGAATGCACGCACCATACCGGTCACCGTTCCGAGGAATCCGAGCATCGGGGCGCCGCCGGAGATGGTGGCCATCACCGTCAGTCCTTTTTCAAGTTTCGCCACTTCGATGTTACCGACGTTCTCAATGGCAGCCTGCACGTCGTTGATAGGACGGCCCAGACGACTGATACCCTTTTCTATCATACGTGCCGACGGGGTGTTCATCGTACGGCAATAGTTAATGGCAGCTTTGATTTCACCGCTATGGATATAGTCTTTTATCCGTTCCATAAACATGGGGTCTTCCTTTCCTGCCTTACGAATCATATAGTTACGTTCGAAAAGAATATAGAAACAAACAACGGACAGCACGCCCAGCACAAGCATAATCCACCCACCCTTGACAGCCATATCAAGCATATCCATTTCGGAAGCATTCACCTTTGTCAGGACAGGATTGGCGGTGGCCAGCGAGTCGGCCATATTCATAGCCCCTTGGAGTAACAAAATCATTGCATTCATCAGCGTAGACAGTTTTTATATTCCTGAACGGTGCGTTCCAGTCCCAAGTACAGTGCATCGCTAATCAATGCATGACCGATAGAAACTTCGTCCACCCAAGGAATGTTCTTATAGAAATAGTTTAAATTCACAAGGTTCAAATCGTGTCCGGCATTCAAGCCGATGCCCAGTTTGCGGGCAGCCTTGGCAGCTTCGATAAAAGGAGCGATAGCTGCTTCAGGATTCTTCGGATAGTCCGTCGCATACGGTTCCGTGTAAAGTTCTACACGGTCGGCTCCTGCTTTTGCCGCATATTCCACCATTTCGGTGTCGGCAGCCACAAAAACAGAAGTGCGGATACCTGCACTGTTGAACTGGTCGAGAACTTCGGTCAGAAATTCCAAGTTGGCTTTCGTATCCCACCCGGCATTGGAAGTAATCTGCGAAGGGGCATCGGGAACCAAAGTCACCTGATGTGGTTTCACCTTCAGCACCAGGTCTATAAACTCCGGAGACGGATAGCCTTCGATATTGAATTCCGTCCGCAACAATGGGCGCAAAGCATATACGTCAGAATGGCGGATGTGACGTTCGTCGGGACGCGGATGAACAGTGATGCCATCCGCTCCAAAAGATTCACAATCAAGTGCCACCTTCACCACATCGGGAACGTTTCCGCCACGGGCATTTCTCAGTGTGGCAATCTTATTTATGTTTACACTTAATTTAGTCATAATTCTACTGTTAATTTGGCGCAAAAATACAAAGAATTCACGAAAATACGACATAGATTGAAGAAATAAAGTAGCACACATCATGCAAATCGATCCTTATCCGTACATTCGCCAAGCACCGGACTATCGAAAAGAAATATCAAAGAACTTTAAGAGCCTGTTTAAATTTTCCTGAGATTATGTTAGATAGGCTTTACCGACCTGT
>CAMQVH010000011.1 GCA_947038155.1 uncultured Bacteroides sp.
TACGCTTTTGATTACTTCATTGCTAAGAGTTCCTTAACCTGGCTTACATTTGTTGTATCAACAGTTGTAGAGTAGCACAGATTTCTTTTTCTCTTCTTAGTTTTCTTAGTCAAAATGTGACTGTGAAAAGCGTGCTTTCTTTTGATTTTACCTGTTCCGGTAAGGGTAAACCTTTTTTTAGAACCGGAGTTAGTCTTCATCTTTGGCATCTTACTTGTTTTTAAAATTATTAAATATATAATGGTGACGCACTATACCTGCGCGCCACGCATTCATTCTTTTTTATTCTTCCTCGCCCGCTTCCGGCTTTTCGGCCTTCTGTCCCTGAGTTACCGGTTTGGGAGCCGCCGGCTTTTTAGGCATTTCCTTTTTCTTCGGAGAAAGCTGGATTGTCATACGCTTACCTTCAAGTACCGGCATCTGATCCACCTTTGCAAAATCTTCAAGATCGTTGGCAAAACGAAGCAATAACACTTCACCTTGTTCCTTGAAAAGGATGGAACGCCCCTTAAAGAATACATATGCCTTCACTTTATCCCCGTCTTCCAGGAATCCTCTGGCATGTTTCAGCTTAAAGTTGTAATCATGATCGTCAGTCTGCGGTCCGAAACGGATTTCCTTTACGTTCACTTTTACCTGCTTCGCTTTCTGCTCCTTCTGGCGTTTCTTTAATTGATAAAGAAATTTAGAGTAATCAATAATACGACAAACAGGAGGTTGAGCATTGGGGGAAATTTCAACTAGATCCAGCTCTTTCTCTTCAGCCATTTTCAAGGCCTGAAAGATAGGATATACTTTCGGTTCAATCTCGTCGCCCACGATGCGGACTTCTTTGGCACGAATCTGTTCATTGATTCTATATTGCCCTTTTAAAGTGTCATTCTTCATTAAAAACGTTTACTTCCTAGTTTGATTTTTTTATTGTTCTACTAAATATTTATCATGAAACGGCTGCAAAGTTACCATTTATTTATCATATTCTGAACTTCTTCGTTCAAAATTTTAGCAAATTCTTCATATTTCATGGTTCCTTTGTCGCCTTCCCCTTGTCTGCGAACAGAAACTTCACCATTTTCAGCTTCTTTTTCACCCACAATCAACATATAAGGAATGCGTTTCATTTCATTATCACGGATCTTGCGGCCGATCTTTTCATTACGATCATCCACAATAGCACGGATTTCATGCATTTTCAGATACATCTTCACTTGCTCTGCATACTCATTGAACTTTTCACTGATCGGCAGGATAGCTACCTGATCCGGAGTCAGCCACAACGGGAACTTACCGGCAGTGTGTTCGATCAATACAGCCACAAAACGTTCCATTGATCCGAATGGTGCACGGTGAATCATCACCGGACGGTGCTTCTGGTTGTCAGAGCCCATATATTCCAGTTCAAAACGTTCCGGCAAGTTATAGTCTACCTGAATGGTTCCCAACTGCCAACGGCGACCGATGGCATCTTTCACCATAAAGTCGAGCTTGGGACCATAGAAAGCAGCTTCACCGTACTCAATCTTAGCCGGCAAGCCTTTTTCCTCACAAGCCTCGATAATCGCCTGTTCAGCTTTCTCCCAGTTGTCATCGCTACCGATGTATTTTTCACGGTTCACTTTATCACGGAGTGATATCTGAGCCTCGAAATTCTGGAAATTCATCGAACGGAACACGATAGAAATGATATCCATCACACGGAGGAACTCATCTTTCACCTGATCCGGACGACAGAAAATATGTGCGTCATCCTGAGTAAAGCTGCGTACACGAGTTAAACCGTGAAGCTCACCACTTTGTTCATAACGGCAAACCGTACCGAATTCTGCAATACGCAACGGAAGGTCCTTGTATGAACGCGGAAAATTCTTATATATCTCGCAGTGATGCGGACAGTTCATCGGTTTCAAGAAATACTCCTCTCCTTCTTCCGGAGTATGGATCGGCTGGAACGCATCCTTACCGTATTTTGCATAGTGACCGGAAGTCACATACAGCAACTTATTACCGATAGGCGGAGTAATTACTTCCTGATAGTCATAGCGGGTCTGGATACGACGCAAGAACTCTTGCAGACGCAAACGCAGTGCAGTACCTTTCGGCAACCACATCGGAAGTCCCTTACCTACTGTTTCAGAGAACATGAACAACTGCATTTCCTTACCGATCTTACGGTGGTCACGTTTCTTGGCTTCTTCCAGCAACACCAGATATTCATCCAGCATTTTCTTTTTCGGGAATGTGATACCATAGATACGGGTCAGCATCTTACGGTCTTCGTGACCGCGCCAGTAAGCACCGGCAACAGTTGTCAGCTTGATAGCCTTGATCGGCGCAGTCGTCATCAAGTGAGGACCACGGCAAAGGTCAGTAAACGCACCCTGGGTGTAGGTAGTAATATGTCCGTCTTCCAGTTCTGAGATCAATTCACATTTATACGTTTCGCCACGGTCGCCAAACATTTTCAGAGCGTCCGTCTTCGAAATACTTTCTCTGACTACCGCTTCTTTCTTTGCCGACAATTCAAGCATCTTTGCTTCGATGGCAGGCAGGTCACTTTCTTTAATCACAGCTTCTCCCGGATCCACATCATAGTAGAAACCGTTTTCGATAGCCGGTCCGATACCAAACTGGATACCCGGATAAAGTTCCTGCAAAGCTTCAGCCAGCAAGTGGGCGCTTGTGTGCCAAAATGCATGTTTGCCTTCTTCATCGTCCCATTTGTAAAGTACGAAATCAGCATCTTCATTAATAGGACGTCCTAAATCATAAGTCTCACCGTTCACGCCACATGCAAGTACATCCTGTGCCAAGCGCGAACTGATACTTTCTGCAATCTGTAAACCGTTCACTCCTTCGTTATACTCACGAACGGAGCCATCGGGAAATGTTATCTTTATCATAATATGATGATGTTATATTTTCATAATGAGAACGCAAAAGTAACGAAATCTTTTGAGTTTTCTATTTTTTATCAAAAAAATGTTATTCTGTCTGATCCGTGAAACGCTTGATCACATTGTAAGCAGAAACAACTCCTAGTTCACCGGCCTTGCTCAAATCTGAGATTCCCGCCTTATTATTACCCAGGAAAATATGCGTTAGTCCCCGGTTGAAATAAGCGTCAGCAAAGTCCGGAGACAGCTGAATCGCCTTATCGTAATCAACAATCGCAGCCCTGTAATCTTTCAGCATAGCCGCCACATTGGCACGGTTATAATAAGCGTAAACGAAGTCCGGAGCCAGAGTTATCACCTTATCCAGGTCCTTTCTGACAACTTCATAATCCACCGCACTCACTTCCTTGGCAGCAGCGCCACTCGGCATATCCGCTTCGGCAGCCTGTTCAGCCTTCTGATATTCCAGTTGTTTGCAACGAATCAGTGCACGCATGAAATAGGCCGGGAAGAAATCGCCGTCCAGCAATATCGCCTGAGTCAGGTCGGCAACCGCACTGGAGAAATCCTGTACCAGATAAAAGTCAATGGCACGGGCAAAACGCTTCGGAGCACTCTTGTCATCGTCCACAATAGCCGATGTATGCGCATCAATCAGGGCAAAATGGAATTTCACCTGTTCTTCCGTCAGCGGGGCCTCCATATTTGTAATACGGATACGCTTCGGAAGTACATTCGACAGATTCAGGTCTTCAATAAACTTATGGAAATTCACCGAACGCTTCACTTCGCTCGACTTTTCATAATAAGTCAAGGCAAACATCGGTTCCAGTTTTATGTTCACATTCTTATCCTGTACGCGTCCGCGATAATCACTTGTATAGCGTTGATCCGCTTCAGAATCATCGGCAATCACAATCTTGCGATAGTTGTTCATGTTCTTGTCAGACTTCTTACGGGTTTTTCCTTCCTCGCTTTCGTCACCGTTCTCGCCGCTCTGGTTTTCTTTATCCTTATTCTGATTCTGGGCAACGTCTTTGTTCGTCCCTCCATTCTGCTTGTCAAGCTGAGCCTTCAACAGTTTGAAGTCATCCTGTTCGGCCCCCTTCTTGTCGCCGATCTTCTTGCGGGCTTCCGCACGATGATAATATCCTGCGAGGAAGTTCGGATACTGGTCGATAACTGTCGTATAGTCTTTGATAGCGCCACGATAATCTCCCGTCTGAGCACGAAGCAACGCACGGTTAAAGATAGCCATCATATTATCAGGTTCCATCTGAATCACAAAATCGAAGTCCTCGATAGCACGGTTGTCATCCCCGACACGGGCACGAAGCAAACCACGGTTATAATGCCCGATAAAGTTATTGGGATCAATATCCAAAGCCAGATCATAATCGCTCATAGCACCCCTCAGATTATTCTGATGGAATCTGGCCAAAGCACGGTTTATATAATTACCCGCGTTCTTCGCGCTCAGATGAATCGCACGGTCCAGATCCGATTCCGCTTCTGCATAGTTGGACTGCTGCAAGCGGACAATAGCCCTTGCCGACCATGCGTCCGGATCATACTTATCCAGTTCGAGAGCCGTATTAAAGTCCTTCAGTGCCGCAACCGTATCCTTCTGCTGCAAAGAAACCTCTCCCCTCATCAGATAGGCACGTGTATAGCGCGGAGAAACTTTCAGCAAGCTCTCCAAATCCTCCTTGGCTGCGTCATAATCCTTTTTCTGAATATGCGACAAGGTCAGATTGTGCCACAAGGTGATGTTTTCCGGATCATAATGCAATGCTTTCTGATAATCCTCAATCGCCCCGTTGAATTTACTCTGACGAATCCGTGCCAGTCCACGAACCTGATATGCACCTACTACAAACGGATTCCGTTTGATAGCCTCGTCACAATCCGCTTCCGCTCCTTGATAATCCTCCAGGTTCACCTTTGCCAGCGCCCTGAAAAAATAAGGCTCATACAAATATGGCTTCGCATTAATTACCTGGTTGAAATACTGAATAGAAAGCACGTAGTCCTCAAAATACAGCGCATTGCGGGCAATAGTCATCACCCGCTCCGTATTAATCTGAGCACAAACCAGTGTGGGGAACAGCAATAAAACTGTTAGTATTCTTTTAATCATTGATATTTTATGCTTGTAAACGAAACAAAAATAATGCTTTTCGCTTACTTAACAGGGATATAAACGTTTTTTATCTTTATTTCACCTGTTTCATCTTATATGAACTACGCGCTTTTCCTTTCAGCATCGTATTTAATTTTCCTCTTATCATTTGTTTGCGCAACGGCGAAAGGTGGTCGATAAACATCTTTCCGTCCAGATGGTCGAACTCATGCTGCATCACCCTTGCCAGATAGCCTTCCACCACTTCATCATGCTCTACAAAGTTCTCGTCCATGTATTTCACACGGATCTTATTTCCTCTTTTCACAGACTCATGAATGCCGGGCAGACTCAGACAGCCTTCTTCCATACTGACTTCCTCCCCACCCACTTCGATGATATGAGGATTGATATAAGCTTTATTAAAATCCTTAAATTCCGGATAGTCTTCCGAAAGCGGATCCAATGTAATCGTAACGACACGGATAGGCAAGCCGATCTGTGGAGCAGCCAGTCCCACGCCGTCGGCGTGTACCATTGTTTCAAACATATTCGCGATCAGCTCTTTCAGGTTCGGATACTCCGGGGTTATGTCCTCTGCCACCTTTCTCAAAACAGGCTGGCCATATACATAAATTGGTAAAATCATACTTTATACTCTACTAAAAAATTAAATTATTCTTTGTCTTACTATTAAAAACGTTTACTCTCCAAATATGTTTGCAGAATAATTGTGGCACTTATCTCATCCACCAATGCTTTGTTTTGCCGGTCTTTCTTTTTCAGTCCGGCTTCCAGCATCGTACGGTGTGCGAGAACAGACGTGAAACGTTCGTCCACATATTCTACGGGAAGTTCCGGAAAACGTTTCTTCAATGAACGAACAAAGGGTTCGATGTTCTTCATATTTTCCGAAGCTTCATTATTCATCTGCTTGGGCAATCCTATAATAATCCGCTCTACCGGTTCTTTTGCCACATACTCACCGATAAAGTTCAGAAGTTCATGCGTGGGTACAGTTGTCAACCCGTTTGCAATCAGTTGCAACGTATCGCTCACAGCTATCCCTGTGCGCTTCCTTCCATAATCTATAGCTACTATTCTGCTCATATGGGGTACAAAAATACAAAAAAGACGCTTCCCGCGAAAGGAAACGTCTCTTTTATTCTATTATTTCAACTGTGGATTATTCTTCCACGATAGCAACACGGCTCAACTTAGCGTCATCGTAGAACATATTGCCTACACCACCCTTGTAATCAACCTTCAGTTGAGAAGCAGGTACACCGAATTCGTTCACCATCAGGTCACGTACAGCTTCAGCTCTCTTCTTACTTAACTTCATGTTGTACTCAGCAGAACCAGTACCCTTGTCAGCATATCCTGTAACAGTAAATGTCTTTTCCGGATTAGCTTTGATACCCTTAGCCATTGCTTCGATGTTCATGTACTCTCTCTTGCTGATGTTGCTCTTACCAATGTTGAATACAACAACCAGACGTGGAACGAATCCGCCTTCTTTCTTAACGATTACTTCCGGCTTCTTGTTGCGTGCTTCAACCAAGTCACGTTTCAGAGATTCGTTTTCACCCTTCAGAGAGTTCAGTCTGTTTCTCATGTCGTCCAACTGGCTTTCCGGTACCATCGGTACAGTAGGAACAGCGTTGAATCCGCGTTTTTTGAACTTGTAAGTTACACCTACAGTTACACCGGCCATACCTTCTTTAGAAGTTCCACCGAATGCATCCTTCATCAAAAGGCCACGCAATTCAAGATTGATATCCCAAGCATCCGATACACGGAAACGGTTGATCAAACCAGCGTTGATACCTAAGTTTTGTTGATGAGGTTCTGACCAAGAAAGAGCCACACCCGCACCTACGTAAGGAATGAATGAATAAAGACGATCCTCGTTGTAACCGCAGAACATGTTAGAAAGGTTGAAGAGAACATCACCATGGAAGTTAGCCATGTTCCATTTCTGCTTGTAGTAACCGTTAGAATACTTGCCGCCTTTTACAAATACTTCATTTGCACTGGGTGACGCACCCTTAGCTTGAAGACCGTTGTATGCAACACGCAATCCGATACCCGGAGTAAACCATTTACCTACGGCAATATCAAGTGCCGGAGCAATGCGTTTTCCGAAATCCGCTTTACCGTCGTTGTCGCCAAAGTACATTTGACCACCAACGCCACCACTAATGAACCAATTGGCCCCAAAACGATTAGTCTCTACAGTGTAGGCTTTACCTTCTGTTTTTCCTTTTTCCTGAGCAGACAGGCACACAGAAGCCCCTACCATTAAAATAAACAATAAACCCTTTTTCATCTCAATTTATTTTAGTAAATAATATAATGCAGTTTGTGTTACGCTATAACCACAACTCTACAGGCTCTAAATCTTAAACAAAGAGATATAAATCTCTACCCTTTTTCTTTAAATTTAGTGCAAATATAGATATTTATTGTAATACACACAAAAAAACTCGTAAAAAAACATTTCTTCGTGATATTTATATGGGATGATAAAAGTGTTAGATAGCCTACAAAGGGTATAGCCAACATTTTTGAAAGAAAAATAAAAGCAAAAAAATAACCAATGATATCGATTATCATTGGTTATCCCTTATTTTTTCCGCTACCTTAATTAATATACCAGTTTTACATTATCAATCCACAATGAATTTCCGGGTGAACCGACGTAAGCTCCTCCATGACTGGATGTGAACTGGAGATACAGATGAGTCGGCTCATCATTTTCATCCCCCCATGCCACTTCGTGGATAGGCACGCTTTCACCTTTGCTGTTGACTGTATAGTTCTCAGTCACCTGCAGACGCATCATGTGAGGTTTATATTCGGGACGGCTGGTAATGTCTCCATACATAATTTCATACGTGGCATTATTCTTCCAGTCGGTGGAGTGATAGTAATAAGTCACCAACGTTCCGATACGCTTGGCATAAACATTTCCGTTGGCATCCTCCCAGCGTTTCTGCAAAAATAAAATAGCAGCCGGATAATCCTTGCCTGCTACATCTGTAATTTTACTGAAACCGGTAGCACGTATACGTTTTTCCCTGTCGGACATCTTCACTTTATAGTCAAACTGAAGAGCGACCGGCTTCTTGGTAAACGGAATCCCCGTCTGCAGCATCTTCTGCGGGTTCTTGGTACCTTTGATCGGTTCGTGCACAGATCCCGTAAAGATAGAGCCGGCAGCCAATACGGTAATATTGACAAGCCCCAGTACCTTCACACTCTCCATACGCGTATCCAGGCGTGCACAGTAACCGTCTCCCCGTTTCTCCGGAAAAACCGACGTATTTGTCTTGGTAATACCTGCCACTTTCGCCATCACATTCGAAGTCGCCCACGGTGAGCCACCCATATTCTTATACACCTGATCTCCCTTAATTACAGTCGTCGGACCAATCTCATACACATTCTTCGTGTTCCCTCCGATAATCCCCGACTCTTTTATCTGGCGGTCCACCCATTGGTCCATATCCCCGAAGGGGACCATCTCCACTTTATGCTGCGCCATCAAAGACAAGGAAGAAAAAAATGCAACGAAGCCTGTCAGAAACAGGCGATGAACCATTTTCTTAATCATCAATACTTATCCTTTCTTTTATAAATTATAGTTCCATTGTTTCAAAGCAAAATCCCAGTTTTCCTCTACCAATCGAATCGTCCGGTCGTCATATTTATACTTATTCTTCTTATATCCCTTCTTGCCGCCAACATATTTTTCGATATCTCCTTGTGCTTCGGCGAAGCCGGGGATAGAAAGTGACTTATAAATATTCTCCGTCATTCCCATCGCATCCGCTTCAAAGTCTTCAAACTTCACTTCGATCAGATTGCCTTCCGGAATGAATTTCTTATCCGATTCATACTTATGATACAGCTTTGCATAAATAGAAAGGATATTCTCCTCCAATTGTTCATTGCTGACATCCTCCAGTTTCAGAGGCTGGATTGTATTTGTAAAGAAACTGCGTGTAGATTCAAATACCGTATACGGATTACGCATCAGGTAGATAAACTTGGCGTTCGGGAACATTTTCACCAATTCTTTCACCCTGCCCGTATGAGGAGGGTTCTTGCTGAGGAATTGCGTACCCTTGGTATTCCACAAAGAAATCTTGATCAATTTTGTGAATACCTCTTCAAACACTTTCAGTTCTTTGTCCGTGATATCATCAAACAGCAGATACTTGTCCGCATATTCCTGTTGATATTTCGGCAGGAACCAGAAATTATAATAGGTATACGGCATCATGTTCGACAATGCAAACTCTTCCTCCTGCGGAAGATCCACTGCCAGCTCCATATTATCCGTCGGACGCTTGTCCGGCATCAGCCAGCTCATATTCTTCTTGAAGAAAGGCTGTCCCCACATCATCAGATGCGGGAATACGGTCTGATAAGTTGTGTTATACCCAAAATGCTTGTCGCAGGAGAACACGTTATGTACAAAAGTAGTTCCACTCCGCCAGTGTCCCAGAATGAATACCGGATCATGTTCCAGCGGCTGATTGGCCAACAACTTTTCGTAGCGTTTATCCTGCAATGCAGCCAACGGAGAAAGCAGGCGGCACACCGCTTTCGTCAACCGGTACTTGCCTTTATAAGCAGCATCAATATCACGGCCGGCAGTGATTGCCTTAAACGTTTTCCAGTCGGCACCTACCAACGTATTAATCGGAAGTTTATTAAATTCAAGTAATCCCATCGTTCTACATTTTATTTAATCACTTTTATGGAGAGTCCTTGGCGTTCCAGTTCCTTCACGGCTTTTTCTATGGCGGCGTGATGTTCCGGGGCGATGTCCAGTTTCGACAAATCCAGTACGGGGATGTCATCCGTGGCAGCCATATCTTTCATTTCCACCCGGTCGATAATCATACCTACGGCAGAGGTATTATTCGTAATCGGATCGATCAGGATAAAAGAACCGCAAGATTTATTCTTTTTATAAGGATCGAAGAAAAGCTCCTTGGCAGTAGTCAGGACAACGCGGGCGATCTGATTGAGCTGCAATGGCAAATTGTCCTTTGTCAGTTGTCCATTGTCAATGGAAAGATGCTCCATCGTGTTGACATCCACTTTATATTTGATCGCGTCGATGCGGGTACGGCTCAAATTGGTAGTCTGCTTGATAAAGAACGATTTATTGATGTCCATCGGTTCTTCATCCATCCATACCATCATCGCTTCGAAGTTGCGGTCAACGATCGGCAAGTTGTCCGGATGCACCAGCATTTCACCACGGGATACGTCGATTTCGTCTTCCAGTGTCAGTGTAACCGACTGCGGCGGGAAAGCGTAATCCAGTTCGCCGTCGTATGTCACAATACTCTTCACCTTGGAAGTCTTTCCGGAAGGCAATGCCATCACTGTATCTCCCTTGCGGACAATACCCGATGCCACTTTACCGCAGAAACCACGGAAGTCAAGGTTCGGGCGCAGCACATACTGCACAGGGAAACGGAGATCCGTGAAGTTATGATCATTATCGATATGAACCGTTTCGAGGAAGTCTAGCAAAGAGATTCCTTTATACCATGGTGTGCGTTCGGACTTATCCACAACGTTGTCACCGTCCAAGGCAGAAAGAGGAATACAGTTCACATCCGGAATTCCCAGCGGTTCTACGAATTTCTTGTATTCCGATACAATCTCGTCGAACCGTTCCTCGGAGAAGTCTACCAGGTCCATCTTATTGACCGCCAGCACCACGTGCTTGATGCCCAGCAGAGATACCAGGAAAGTATGACGACGGGTCTGGGTAATCACACCCGTACGGGCGTCTACCAAGATAATTGCCAGATTGGCCGTAGAGCCACCGGTAATCATATTACGTGTATACTGTTCGTGTCCCGGAGTATCCGCAATGATAAACTTACGCCCGTTGGTAGAGAAGTAGCGGTAAGCCACGTCAATCGTAATTCCCTGCTCACGCTCCGCTTTCAAGCCATCGAGCAACAAAGCATAGTCTATATGTTCGCCTGCATTACCTACACGCTTACTGTCACGTTCCAATGCATCCAGCTGATCCTCGTACAGTTTCTTACTGTCAAACAACAGACGTCCGATCAAAGTCGATTTTCCGTCATCCACCGAACCGGCAGTCAACAGTCTCAGCAAGTCTTTCTGTTCGTCTTTATCCAGAAAGGCCTTTATATCCAGCTTATTATCCATTTCCAACTTTTAGTTTTTTAATCATTCATTTTTAATTGCTTAAAAATACCCTTCACGTTTCTTCTGCTCCATGCTGCCTTCCTGGTCAAAGTCGATCACACGGGTAGTACGTTCGCTCTTGGTAGTCGTCATCATCTCTTCCACGATCTCTTCGATGGTAGCCGCACCGCTCTCTACTGCGCCCGTCAACGGCCAGCAGCCCAGAGTACGGAAACGCACCATCTTCATTTCGATCTGATCACGATATTTTTCCGGCAGACGGTCGTCATCCGCCATGATGATATTACCATCCAGATTGATCACAGGACGTTCCTTGGCATAATACAGCGGAACGATCGGAATATTCTCCAGACGGATATACTGCCAGATATCCAGCTCCGTCCAGTTGCTGATCGGGAACACACGGATACTCTCACCTTTGTGTACACGGGCGTTGTAGATATCCCACAATTCAGGACGCTGGTTCTTCGGGTCCCACTGGTGGAATTTATCACGGAAAGAGAAGATACGCTCCTTGGCACGTGACTTTTCTTCATCCCGGCGCGCGCCGCCGAATGCAGCGTCAAATTTATATTTATCCAGCGCATGCAGCAATGCCTGAGTCTTCATCAGGTCCGTATGTACCTTGCTTCCATGCGTGAAAGGTCCTACCCCTGCATGAAACGCTTCCATATTACTTTCCACAATCAGGTTCCAGCCATGTTTCTTGGCATATTCGTCGCGGAACTGGATCATTTCCTTAAACTTCCACTTCGAATCGATATGCATCAACGGGAAGGGAACTTTTCCCGGATAAAACGCTTTTTCAGCCAAGCGCACCATCACCGAAGAATCTTTTCCGATGCTGTACAGCATCACCGGATTCTCAAATTCCGCCGCCACCTCGCGGATGATATGAATTGACTCGGCTTCGAGTTCTTTCAAATGGCTCAGTTTATATTCTTCCATCTTTTTTGAAATTTCTTCATTTATTTCTTTTCTATTTTCGGCAACACCATCTCCAGCAGGCGGTTGACCGATTCTTCCAGACTCAGCTTCGAAGTATCCAATGCCAGGGCCGGATGTTCGGGCACCTCAAACGGTGCGGAAATTCCGGTGAAATTCTGAATTTCTCCCTTGCGCGCTTTGGCGTACAGTCCTTTCACATCCCGCTTTTCACACTCTTCCAGCGGGGTGCTTACGAAAACTTCCAGGAAATCATCTTTTCCGATAATATTCGCTGCCATTTCACGGATATCATTATTGGGACTGATAAATGCCGCAATCGTAATGATCCCGCTGTCCAGAAACAACTTGGATACTTCGGCAATACGACGGATATTCTCTACACGGTCAGTTTCGGAGAAGCCCAGATTATTGTTGATACCGCTGCGGATATTGTCTCCATCCAGAATACGGCAAAGCAGTCCGCGCTTATGGAGTTCACGTTCCAATGCAATCGCAATCGTACTTTTACCTGATCCGCTCAGACCTGTAAACCAGATCATCACGCTATGCTGTCCCAGAAGTTCTTCTTTGTCCTCCCGCGTCATCATGCGGTCAAAAATCGGATATATATGATTTTTTTCTTCCATTTATAGAATATGTTTATTAAAAGTTCCAGATCAACGGGATCAGGATCACAGAGATTAAGAAAGTGATGATATTGAGCGGCAGACCGATACGGACAAAATCCGTAAACTTATAGTTGCCGATACCTTGCACAATCAAATTAGTCTGATAACCGATCGGTGTGGAAAAGCTGGCAGACGCAGCCATACAGATCACGACAAAGAAAGGTGTCGGACTTACGCCCAACTGCGCCGAGATGGACAGTGCCAACGGGAATGCCAGAGCCGCAGCCGCATTGTTCGTGATCAGTTCCGTAAACAAATTCGTGATGACAAACAATATAGCAAGTAATACATGCGGTCCGTAATCGTCACTCAAACCGATGATAAATCCTGCCACACAATCGGCCACACCGGAGTTCACCATAGCCTTGCTGATGGCAAATGCGCAGGCAATCGTAATCAGAATATCCCACGAAATATATTTGGTATACTTACGGGCGGGGAAAATATTGGTCCACGCCATGATAATAGTAGTAATGCAGACAAAGAAAAACATATCCAGCTTGATATCGGGAAACATCTCTTTGGTTGCCGGCAGTTCGCCCACCGTAGCACCGACAATCATCAGTACCAGCAAGATTAGCGCCAACCAGCGCTTCTTCTTTCCCGAAGTATCCGGATCATTGCCGTTGGTAAGCAGCACGAATACCGAAGATTCTCCCCAAGTCGGGATAAACGTATCATCCGCCATCACCACAAGCGTATCACCCTCACGGAGCACTACATCCTCCAGATGATCGACATAGCGCTGACCGTTACGTGTTTTGATCTCTTTCACTTCCGCACCATAGTGACGCTGGAAATTGAAATCACTCAGTTTCTTGTTGATACCGGGGAAACGGGCTCCCAATACAGCTTCTACACGATGCAGCTTCTCTCCTTCCTCCACTTCTTCATCGGGTACAGCCGTATCCGGACGTGCATCGGGCAAGAGCCGTTTGGAGAAAATGAAAAGATATATGATACCGGCAATGGCAATAAAGATGCCGACCTTTCCCAGTTCGAACATGGTGAAGCCTTCATAGCCGGCTTCCAGAATCATACCATGCACTACCAGATTGGTAGAAGTGCCGATCAGCGTACAGATACCGCCGAGGATAGTCACATAAGAAAGGGGAATCAGGAACTTGGTGGCCGGAAGTTTTACCGATTTCGCCCAATGCTTGATGATCGGGGCAAAGATGACTACCACCGGAGTATTATTCAGAAAGGCAGAAATGAATGCAACAGACGGCAGGATACGCAGCTGCGCTTTAAACACCGTCGTCTTCCCCTGCGGAAGCAGTTTCTTGATCACTTGCCCTAATGTACCCGACTGACGGATACCTTCACTAACCAGGAATAACAAGGCGACGGTAATCATTCCTTTATTACTGAAACCTTCAAGCATTTCCTTCGGAGTCAGAATGCCGACGCACAGAAATAAAACCACTACCGAAAAGAGCACCATGCCCGGCCGCATCTTATCCGCGATCAGGGCAGCCATCATTCCTAATAAGGATAATAGTACAAATACAATTTCAAATGTCATATAAACATTAATTAGCGTTCTCTTTTTGCTTCAACGATAAACCACGGATTCAGCAGATCCTCTTTGTTATATCGCAAAGGTTCCTCCTTCCCTGCCTGATATACTTCCATCCCTGCGGCACGGGCTATCGCATGTCCGGCAGCCGTATCCCATTCCATCGTCGGAGCAAAACGCGGATAGACATCCGCCTTTCCTTCGGCAACCAGACAGATTTTAATAGAACTTCCGCTTGATATCAGTTCCACATTGCCGTGTTTCTTTTTTAAGTCTGCAATATATGTTTCAGTTTCAGGCGTCAGGTGTGAACGGGAAGCGACAGCAATAAAATGGTCGCGCGCATCCGCCAATGGCATCCGTTTCGATTTCTCAATCATCTGCTGTAAGGTCACTCCCTCGTCTTCCAGACCGACAATGCCGGAACACTTATAGGCACCTGTCCCCTCCACTGCAAAATAAAGTTCTTTTTTTACAGGCACGTAAATAACACCCATTACAGGTACAGCGTTCTGCACCAAAGCTATATTTACCGTAAATTCTCCGTTACGCTTGATGAACTCCTTCGTTCCGTCCAGCGGGTCTACAATCCATAAAGTATCCCAGCCTCGCCGCACTGCATAGTCCATATGCTTTCCTTCTTCACTAAGAACCGGAAAAGGAGTTTCATTCAAAATGGCCACAATCGCCTCGTGGGCTTTCCTGTCTGCTATCGTTAAGGGAGAGCTATCCGCCTTCCTCTCTATTTCAAAATCCGACTTCGGATCTTCATAGATAGAAAGGATTTTTTCACCTGCTTTCAACGCTGCATCGATAGCAGCCATTACATATTTCTGTTTCATAATGACAAAAGTAAAAACTTTATTTACGAAAAAAGTTTCCCACCTGCTATTTATAACTTCTTTTAGTAGAATGATAAAAATTTCTAAAAAACGAATTTACAATGTGTAACAAAAAAGCAGTAACTTCCCAGTTACCGCCTTCTTATTTCGGGAAAACAGGTTATCCATCCCGATATATATTACCAAAAAGAAATCAATAAATACGATACAGCAACCAAGCTCCCTGGAAGTCTGTACGACTCGGGTATTTAGCCTTGAATGCGTCACGTGCATCGACAGCAGCCGCTTTGTCAGCGAATGAGCTTACAATCACACGGTACATTGCTTTTTCCGCATTGAATGCGATTGTTGCGTTGTAACCTTGTCCGTCCAACCAGTCTTTCAAGCCTTCAGCATTCGCTTTCACACCGAAGCTGCCTACTACTACGCTGTAATCCTTCAATCCGTCGGTACCGGAAACGACTGTCACCTTTTCCTGACGAACGCCGGTTGTATCTGTAGCCTTAGGTGTTGTCACAGGAGCTGCAACTACCGGAGTCACTTCTACCGGAGCTTCCACCTGCGGTTCTGCCAATTCTTGCTGTTTTGCTTTTTCGTAAGCTTTTTTATAGGCGCTTTCACTGGATTTACAAGATGCAAACGCAAGCACCATGCATACTCCCATTCCTAATACGACCAATTTTTTCATATCCAATATTCTGTATTTAATTAATAATTCAATAATCTTGTTCGTTCACATTTAGTTTTCGGGCAACAAAATAATAGAAATTTTATCATCCGGCAAAGAAAATGAGCGAAAAAACATCTATTCCGCCTTCTTCTTATAAGAAATAGTGCCCGTTGCCTGATAAGTCGGCATCAAAAGCACCTCTGCAATCTGAATATGCGCAGGAGCCGAGGCAGCATAATATACCGTTTCAGCAATATCATCTCCGGTCAGCGGGCGGATTCCCTTGTAAAAATTGTCAGCCGCCTGCTTGTCACCACGGTAACGAACCACTGTAAAGTTTGTTTCCACCATGCCCGGCTTGATATTCGTCACCCGCAGCGGCGTATCCACCAAGTCTATCCGAAGTCCGTCCGAAAGTGCCTTCACGGCAGCTTTGGTGGCGCAGTAAACACTGCCTCCGGGATAGGCGGCATCTCCGGCAATAGAACCTATATTAATAATGTGTCCGCATCCCCGTTCCACCATGCCCGGAACTACCAGACGTGTCATGGCGAGCAAACCTCTTATATTCGTATCGATCATGATATCCCACTCGTCCAGACTACCTTCGAACTCTTTGTCCACACCGATCACCAGTCCGGCATTGTTAATCAATACATCAATCGATTTCCATTCTTCCGGCAACGCTTCCAGTGCGGCGGCAGCCTGCTTCCGGTCGCGAACGTCAAAAGGCAACACACAGACCTGTATTCCATACTCTTTTTCCAGTTCAGCCTTCAGTTCTTCCAGCTTCGACACCGTACGGGCATTCAGAATCAGGTTCCATCCTTCCTTAGCAAATTTACGGGCGCATCCTTCGCCTATTCCGCTGCTTGCTCCGGTTATAAAAACAATCTTCGCTTTCATTATGTTTTGAATTACAATATTGAATGACAAAAGTACGCCTTAAGTCTCATTTGTTAGTCCAAAAGTCTAGTTAAATAAGATTAAACCATAAAAGAAATCAAGAATGATAAAAAGGAAGTACTTTTTTTCTGTTTTTGCGAACAACCTTTGGAGAAAAATGTTATATTTGTTGTATCATAATCATTTTAAACAGTATAAATTATGAAAGGATTAAATGTATTAGCAGCTTTTCTGGGTGGTGCAGCCGTAGGTGCAGCCCTTGGTATTTTGTTTGCTCCTGAAAAGGGAGAAGATACCCGTAATAAGATCGCAGAAATTCTTCGTAAAAAAGGAATCAAGCTGAACCGCAACGAAATGGAAAATCTCGTTGACGAAATCGCAGCTGAAATTAAAGGAGAAATAGGAGAATAAGTAAGTAAAGGACTAAAACAGAGCGACCATGTTTGCAGACGATAAAAGTATTGAGAACTTTCAACAGTTGTTTTTTGAGTTCAAAAAGTATCTGGAACTTCAAAAAGAATACACCAAGTTAGAGTTGACGGAGAAGTTAACCATACTTCTTTCAACGTTAATCATGATTGTAGTACTTATCATCCTTGGCATGGTGGCCCTGTTTTATCTGTTATTTGCCTTGGCTTATGTATTGGAACCTCTGGTAGGCGGACTTATGGCAAGCTTCGCTATCATTGCCGGCATCAATATACTGATCATGGCTTTAGTCATTATTTTCCGCAAACAGCTTATCATCTCCCCGATGGTAAACTTCCTCGCTAACTTGTTTTTAACCGATTCAAAATAAATGAAATTATGAGTGCGCAAACACCTGCCAAAATTACATTAGAAGAGATCACCCAACGCAAAAAGAAGCTCTTGAATGAAATTCAGGCTCAAAAACGAGCTATGACGGCCACCACCCGCGAAATATTCTCGCCTCTTGCACCCGCCGCCAACAAAGCGGATTCGCTCATGCGTTCGTTCAATACCGGCATGGCCATCTTTGACGGAGTAGTTTTGGGTATCAAGATCATGAAAAAAATGCGGACGTACTTTAGAAGACTAAGATAGCAATCCGGGTATGACAAGAAGGATCAGACCCCTACCCCGTCCCATCTCATCACTACCACCCATTCTGCCGGCTGTCCGTTTCCGTAAAGCCGATGTGGAATCGTACCGATCACCAAATCACAATGGGCTGCAAATACATTCTTCAACTCCTTCAGCAGTGCATTCAACAGAATTTCCAGATGTATCTCATCCATGATACAGCTGATGACACGCACGTACTGATAAACGTGTAAATCCTTCCCCTGCCGCATGGCACTCACATCCCTTCCGGAGATATGCAACTCATCTTCCAGAAAAGAATACGAAATCGATTTGTCGATATTCATCAGGTTCACTACCATACTTCCCAAAAATTCATAAGGTCCATGATTTTCTTTTGTCATGTTTACTCTTTGTTTAAAATTTAATAAAAAATAGATATATATTTGGTTATTCAATCTGTTTCAACCTATGAAACAAGTTCTAACTCCCCCTCCTTTACCTTTGCACCCGCTACCCCGATAGTGGGATAGAGAATCATAAAACATCAAAATCAAATGCAAGTACTCGAAGAAATTAAAGTTTCCGTTTACGAAAATGTGTATTCCAAAAAGCCTAAAATCATGTCTTTCCTCGAAGTCATCTTTATGTGTATTCATCCGGTTTATGCTTCCATCATCCAATCCATCCGGCGGTATCATCAGGAAGGCGACCATGAAGCCGCCCAAAAACTAAAAAGCCAGCTCCCCTGCTTCACTCCTGCCGGCACCTTCGACGGAGCGCATGCCATCCGAAATTTCCAGTTGCCCAGTCACATTATCGGACTCGACTACGACCACGTTTCCAATCGGCTGGAGATCATCCGTCTTTGCGCTGCCGACCCTCATACCGTAGCTGCTCTGGAAAGCCCTACGGACGGCGTGAAAATCTTTGCCTATGTGGAAGGCATCGAAGGCCGTCACCGGGAAGGGCAGCTACTGGTCAGCCGTTACTACGACCAGCTGACCGGCCTCACCAGCGATCCCGCCTGTAAAGACGAAAGCCGCCTGTGCTATTTCACCTATTCACCGGACGGATACGTAGCCAGTCTCTATCAGTCATTCGTTCTGGAAGCAGCTGTGGAAACACAACCGTTCCAGCCGACAGCAGAAAACCTCCCCTCTCCTCCGCTACCTGCAAAAGCAAACGAAAACTCCGAGAACTTCTCGGAAGAGGAAGTCAACTTGTTCCTTTCGTCCTACATTTTCTTAAATCCATTGACCGCCGGGCAACGACACACCAATCTGTTTAAACTCGCCTGCGAAGCTTGCCGGAGAAGATATTCGCAAGAAAGCATATTACGCGGGATTACGGTTTATTTTGAGCACTCCGACTTTCCCGCACAGGAAATCAGGAGCATCCTACAATCTGGTTACCAAAAAGTTACCTCTACTCCATCCGTCTCCGCCTCTCCGCTTTGCTCTTCTCTTCATAAGGACAAAATGACAAAAGTGACATATAGCCCATCCGAAAACGTCTATGAAGCAGATGAAGCGTATTGGCAAGGCGAAGAATTCAGAAAAAAAACGCCCTGTTTTCCCAAAAGCGTGTACAAATATCTGCCCGATCTGCTGAACGAATGTATCCTCGAAGAGGAAGGTGATCGTGAACAGGATCTTTCCTTTCTCTCCAACCTCACCGCATTGAGTTCCGTACTGCCTGGCACATTCGGCATCTATAATCACAAAAAGTATTCTCCCCATTTCTACAGTTTCGGCATTGCCCCCGCCGGGAGCAACAAGAGCATTGCGCAAACAGGACGTTATCTGCTGGAAGAGGTCCACGACTGGATACTTTCCAATAGCGAACTTCAGCAGAAAATTTATAACCATAAGTACACCCAATGGAAGCTGGACTGTACTTATAAGAAAAAGGCACATGAAGAGTGTCCCGAAGAACCGGAAAAACCAGCTTACAAAATGCTTTTTCTCCCTGCCACTACCAGCTACAGCCGTATGCAGATCCAAATGCGGGACAACGGTCCGCAAGGAAGCATCATATTCGATACCGAGGCGCAGACGCTGGCTACAGCCAATCATCTGGATTGCGGTAACTTTGACGATATGCTCCGCAAGGCATTCGAGCATGAGAATATCGATTCCGCTTTCAAGATCAATGGTTTAACCCCCATTTATATCCGTTTTCCCATGCTTGCCATGTTCCTCACCGGCACCCCGAGTCAGATGGCTTCACTGATAGAGACTTCGGAAAAAGGACTTCCGAGCCGTATCATGCTCTACACTTTCCGCAGCATTCCGAAGTGGAAGCCCATGGGAGATGATAGTATCTCGCTCGAAGAGTCTTTCAAACCGCTGGCACATCGTGTCTTCGAGCTTTATCATTTCTGCAAGAATCATCCTGTATTGTTTCACTTCAGCCGTTCTCAATGGGATTATCTGAATCATACGTTTTCTAAGCTGCTTGCCGAAGTGGTTCTGGAAGGTAACGATGACCTTCAGGCCGTTGTCAAGCGGTATGCCTGTCTTGTGATGCGCATCAGCATGATCCAGGCACGCATCCGCCAGTTCGAGGCGAATGATGGCGCACCGGATATCTATTGTGAGGATGTAGATTTCGATCGTTCTCTCCAGATCGTTCTCTGCTGTTATGAGCATAGCAGGCTATTATTGTCTTCCATGCCGTCTTCCCAGCTCCATCCGTTGAAAGATCCGAACAGTACACGGAAGTTCATCGGCGAGTTGCCAGAAACATTCACTACCGAAGATGCAATGCAGATCGGCGTAAAATACGATTTCAGCCGCCGCAAGATCAGCAGGCTGATAAAATCGTTCATTGGCGTCAAAATCAATAAGATATCTCATGGAAAGTATCAGAAGATCTCATAAAATAGTCCTATCTGTCATTTTTGTCCTTTTGTCCTTTTGAAGACTCTCTGAAAACATTGGAAAGTTTGAAAAAACCTTCTCAATGATCGGATGCAAACATTGGGAAGATTCAATACAATCTTCTCAATGTTTTTTCCTTTTATCAGTGCGTCTGTGTGCGTCAGTGCACATCACGGGCACTTGCCCATGTAGTATCTTTGTTGTGTAATCGGTTACAGGTAATAAGTATTAAGTAATAAGTATTAAAAATTATGGCACAGAATTATGTTGTTATGGCTCGCAAGAACCTGTTGAAACCTAGTGAAGCTCCCAAGTATTATGCAGTGGCACGTAGCGGACGGAAAGTGACCGTCAAGGAGGTCTGCAAACGTATTACCGAACGTTCGTCTTATTCAAAAGGCGAGTTGGAAGGTTGTATCGGAGAGTTTCTGCTCGAAATCGTCAATGTACTGGATGAAGGGAATATCGTTCAGATGGGCGATCTGGGGAATTTCCGCATGAGTCTTAAGACGGCAACGGCTACCGCAACGGAGAAGGAATTCAAGGCATCGTGTATCGAGAAAGGTAAAGTGCTTTTCTATCCGGGAAGTGATCTCCGCAAGTTGTGTAAAACGCTGGACTTTGCACTGTATAAAAGTGACGGTAAGCCCGATTCGGGAGACGAACCGTTGCCGGACGATGGTAAGGGCGATCAGCCCGGCGGTGGTTCAGGTGACGATGGCGAGGAAGCTCCGGACCCGACTGTTTAATCAATCATTATTTACTATTAAAAATTAAAATTGTATGAAAAAGCAAGTTTGGAAGAATATTCTTCAGTTCATTGTGACAATTGCAACGTCTATCATTTCTGCTATCGGGGTAACGTCCTGTACGGCTCATCTGTAATACATCCGCATGGAAAGTTCTAAAGATGAGTATCTCCCGAGAGAGATTAAGTTGTTGGTGATTCATTGCAGCGCTACGCGCTGCAATGTTTCCTTCCCTGTAGAACGGCTTCGAGAATGTCATTTGCAACGGGGTTTTCGTGATATTGGCTATCATTTTTATATCACCCGGGACGGGGTACTTCATCATTGTCGTCCTGTCTCCGAAATCGGTGCCCATGTGCGTGGATTTAACAGGCATAGTATCGGAATTTGTTATGAAGGCGGGCTGGATGAAAATGGCAGACCGGCGGATACGAGAACTACGGCACAACGCTTTGCTCTGCTCGATCTGTTGACGATTCTCAAGCATCAGTATCCGGAGGCGCAAATCCTTGGACATTATCAGCTGAGTGCTACGATCCACAAGGCATGTCCTTGCTACGATCCGAGAAAGGAATATTCAGGATTATAAAAAAACTACGGGAGATGGCGAAAGTGCTGCCTCCCGTAGTTTTTTGTTGAATGAATAAAAAAGATTTGGGGTTACAAATCTCCCGGCTTACCCAAATAGTAGGTGATTAACCTTACTTCCCGCACAGAAAAAGCTTTCGTTTTCGGATGAAAATCCATAGAAAGTATCTCATCCATTAATGGTTGACATCTACGCATCCAGCGACGAAGTTTATTTACTGAAGCGCGAACAGTTATATCAGGGAAATACATTTGGGCTAAGTCTTGTTTATTGTAGCATTTCACTACAAAATCCGGTTGATTCATTGTCTCTTTATACTTGGTTTATAAGCAATAAAGATACAAAAATATTCACTCATTTCCTACGTTTTTTTTCATATTTTATTTCAAATTCACTAGTCTTTTCTTTCACTTTTGGTCTGACCATATCCATAGCCGTAACCATAACGTTTGCCATATCCGTAATGCTTGCCATACTTACCGTAGCCGTAGTAATAACCATATTTTCGCTTCTTCAGGTCTACGCCGTTGATGACGGTACAAAGATTAGGCAGCTTCTTCTCAAAAGACAGTTCATTGATCAATGTATATTCTGCCTTATGTGTGTAGTCAGCACGGCATACGTAAACTGACAAGTCTGCTACACGACCTATTAATAAGGTATCCGTTACCATGCCGATAGGAGCAGTATCAAGGATGACATAATCGAAGTTCTTCTTCAAGGTTTCTATCGCTCTGTCCAGGCCGTTACGGGCTAATAGTTCCGTTGGATTAGGAGGAACAGTACCACCCGGAAGAATAAACAGATTCTTATTTACATCAGAAGGTTGAACAAGCTCCATCAAATCCGTTTCAGGATTGGAAAGATACTGAGTAATACCTCTCTCCTTATTAGAGAGCTGGAATACCTTATTCAGTCCCGGCTTACGAATATCAAGACCTACAATCACCACCTTCTTTCCCAAAAGAGAAAGACTGATTGCCAGGTTCGAGGAAACGAATGATTTACCTTCACCACTGACAGTCGAAGTCACAAGGATCACCTTTTGATCATTATCGAGCATAAACTGAAGATTGGTTCGAATATTACGGAAGGTTTCACTCATCAGATTATTCTTGTTCTCAAAGACAGCGATAGAACCATTTTTATCATTCTTCTCATCCGTCAATGGGATATCACCAACAACAGGCACACTTGTCAGTTTCTCTACATCAGCACGGCCTTCGATCTTGAATTTAGTCAGTTCAACCAAGTAAATGATGCCAACCGGAATTCCGATGCCCAGTACCAATGCGATCAAATAGATCATAGGACGTTTGGGAGATACCGGAATATCGTCAGCTATTGCTTCATCAATAATCTTCGCATTATTGGCAGTAGCAGCAAGAGCAATCGCATTCTCTTCACGCTTCTGTAATAACATCAGATACAATCCGGCCTTGATCTCCTGCTGACGGGCAATACTCACATAAGCCCGTTCCTGCCCCGGAGCGTTGCTGATACGACGGGAATAGCGGCTCGCTTCACGGTCAAGACTCTCTTTAGTAATCATCAACCCCTGCAAGGTTCCTTCAAGAGTAGCTTGCACATTGGCTTTCATAGCACGGATACTCGTATCTAGATTCACAATCGTAGGGTTATTCTCTGTTGATGTACGTAACAGGCGTTTACGCTCAACAAGCATCTCGTTATAACGTTCAATTGCTCCGATCAAGGCGGCATCCTGTAAACCTACATTACTCGGTAATACTTCATATTCATTACCTCTCAAGTATTTACGCAAGTCATTCACCAAGCTGATTTGAGTACGGTTCTCTACGCTCTTCTTTTCATACTCAGCATTACCAGCTAAGGCTATCTGAGCTTCACTCGTCAAATCCGTGATACCAGCATCACGCTTGAAAGTCTCAAGATTAGCTTCCGTACTACCCAATTCTTTTGAGATAATACCAATACGTTCATCGATAAACTCTGCTGTTTTCTGAGCAATCTCGTTCTTATCATTGTTCGTATTGCGATTATACATCTCCAGTAATTGGTTTATAAAATCCTGTCCACGCTGTAAACTGGAGTTCTTCAACGAAATTACAGCTACGGAAGTAGTCTTAGAAGTAGGCTCAATAGACAGATTGTTACAATAGCCTTTTGCCACTCTCATCGGTTTATTTATTGTCGCTGTTATATGGCGTACGTCCTTCTCTATCCGAGAAACCTTAGTTCCATCCTGTAAAGTTACCGAATCAACTTCCTGAAAGAAAGCAAGCGTACCTTCATTAGTCGGAAAGATAGCAGGCAACCTTTCAAAATGCTTCTGATACCCCTTTTCACCTACAGTCACATTCACATCCATACTCCCTTCAGGCTGTAAGGTCATCTCCACCACCATCGGAGAACTTAGTTTCTCAGCCTCCTGAGGTGTCAAACTTACTTGTACCGGAGATGTCTTATATAAACCTTTAACAGGAAACTCATCCTCATCTTTATAGGTTATATATAGCCCCAACTGATTAACGACTTCCTTTACGAGTGTTTTCGAACGCAGAACTTCCAACTCATTATCAATGTTTTTAGAAGATGTCATCAGACCACTTAACCCCATATCCTCCAGTTCCGATGAGAGTCCTGCACCTCCGCCTTTCTTCTCATCTTTTATTAGGACAGTAGCTGAAATATTATAAATGGGTGTAGCCCAATGCAAATAAAACCATGCACCAACAAAACATACCAACACAGCACCTACAAACCAGGGCCAGTGAATGATGTATTTAAAAAGCAGTGCCCGGAAATCAATCTGCTCCTCAGGCATTTCACGTTCCTCCATGTTTTGATTTTCTTCCTTCATAACTCTTTCTTTTTATTTCAAGATGTTAAACAATAAACTGGCAATAGAAACAAGGATCGAAGTAGCAGAAAACCACAAACTTGTACTAGTTCCGATATCCGAATTCCTTGCTTTCGCTTTATTAGGAGTCACGTAGATGATATCATTCTGTTGTAAATAGTAATAAGGAGAAAGAATAGTCTCCGCCTTATTCAGGTCCAACGGAATAATTTCCTGCTTGCCATTGGCATTCTCCCGTATCAGTTTAACATCATCACGCAGACCATATACAGTCATATCACCTGCCATAGCCAAAGCTTCCAGGATGTTTACCTTTTCATTGGAAATCGTAAATGTACCGGGACGAGTTACTTCACCAATCACAGAAATCTTATAATTTACCATACGTACCGTTACAATAGGAGTTTCCTTGATATAAGGTTTCAGCCTTTCCACAATCATCTGTTCAGTTGCCTTCTTGGTTAATCCGCCTACATGCAGTTCGCCCAATACAGGAAAGTTTATATTACCTTCATTATCCACTAGATATTGTTGCAAAACAGGCTGAGTTGTAGCGTAATTCAAAGCCATATTATTCTGTGTTGCAACTGTCAAATTGAAAGGTGCTGCTAGTTCAGGACTAGTACACGACACCACAATAGTTAACAAATCCTTTGGCATAATCTTTGCATCATACAGTTGTGCATCGTGAGTACTATACAATACCACTTCAGCATCCTGCAGATAAGGTACTTTTTTGTAAGACTGGCAGGCTGTTAACACCAAAGCCACCAATACGTAATAGGCTAGTCGTTTCATTCTCTTCATATATTTCTTTCTATTATTTTTTATTCTATCTTTATTATAACTCAATTACTTTTTTAACTGTTGCATTCTCAAATTCATTATATGCCCCGTCTTTTGCCTCAAAAATAACAGAAGGCTTTATAACATAGTTGTTTCATGAACGTATTCGTTCACTTCTTCATAGATAATTTCTTCTAATTTACCTACAAAATATATTACTGTTTCTGATGTCTTTTCATGTCGATGAATAGGTACTTTTGTTTGTGGCTGTAAAGCGTTGAGCAAACGTTGGCTGGTGTCGGCAGATGAAGTGCGCAGGTCAAAGTTCTGACGCAAACGTGGATTTTCCACTGCTTGTTCAAAGAGTTTTCCTAATAGTTCTTTATCTAATTTCATTGTTATCAGTTATTAGGTAATCTGTTCGCTTTTCTTGGAATGAAAAGGTATCGGTAGAAAATCCAAATAGAAACAAGTAATATCTTCATTACTTTACAATAGCTTCCTTGATACTCGCCACAATATAACGCACATCATCATCCGTCACATAAGGACCAGTAGGCAAACACATACCCACCTTGAACAACGCTTCCGAAACACCATTTACGTATGCTGGAGCATCCTTATACACTGGCTGTTTGTGCATTGGCTTCCAAACCGGACGTGCCTCTATTTTCTTTGAAAGCATAAACACACGCAGAGCCTCCACATTCTTGTTTGGCTGACAATTAGTAGTCGGATTATCCACCATGTGAATCACACCTGCAGCACCACCTACGGCATTTTTAATTACTTCTTTGTAAACATTCTCTTGCCCTTGAATCTTCAAGTTTTCATCAAGTGTAATCGTGCTAAGCCAATAGTTAGAGTCATAATTACCATTGGGAGCCTCATGCAAAGTCACGCCTTTTACATCTTTCAACAATTCTTTGTAAAAAGCTTGTACGTGCTTGTGATGTTCGACATGGTCGTTCAAGACACTCATCTGACCACGCCCAATACCGGCACAGATATTCGACATACGATAATTGTAGCCAATTATCGTATGCTGATAATAAGGATATGCATCGCGCGCCTGTGTTGCATACCACATGATATTATTTTTGCTTTCAGCATCACGACAGATAAGAGCACCACCGCCCGAAGTGGTTATCATCTTATTACCATTGAATGACAATACTCCAAACTTACCAAACGTTCCAAGTACCTGCCCTTTCCAACGAGAACCACATCCCTCAGCAGCATCCTCAATAACAGGAATCCCATATTTATCAGCAATCGCCATAATTTTGTCGCAATCGTATGGCATGCCATACAGTGCTACAGGCACAATTGCCTTTGGATAGTTGCCAGTCTTCGCCTTACGGTCGAGAATAGCTTTCTCCAGCAATTCCGGATCCATATTCCAGGAATTTGGTTCAGAATCAATAAATACAGGAATTGCACCAAGATAGGTTACTGGATGAGAAGATGCACAGAACGTGAAACTTTGTACACATACTTCATCACCTTTACCCACACCGCATGCCAACAATGCCAAGTGAACAGCAGCTGTTCCTGCAGACAATGCAACAACTTCATGTGATGTCTCTGAACCGTCAACATTTTTAGATACGAATGTTTTCAAATCCTCCTCAAACCCATTCACATTCGGTCCCAAAGGTACAACCCAATTAGTGTCAAAAGCCTCTTTCACATATTTCTGTTCCAAACCAGTCTCACTCATGTGGGCAAGGCAAAGATAAATTGTTTTTCTTTCTTCCATTCTAAATTATATATTTTGAAAATCTTATCAATTAAACTTCTTCGCCCGCAAATTTCACTTTAAACCCAAGTACGGTCGCAAAGATCATCTCAATATCCTTGATGAAACTGTAGTGATGATAATAGTAGCAATTAAGCCTTACTTTATCAGGATAGATAACGGTATCATTATATTCCGTAGCAATTACCTGCATGGAACGAGTATCACCTTCCGCCTGCTTCTTAGCTACATATTCTGAGATCATCTCATCTTCCAAACGATACTTCAATGTTGCAGGACCGGTGATACCAGGACGAAGCTTCAGCACATCGCGTTCATCACCTTCCAATTTGTCAGCATATCCCGGAACATCAGGACGAGGTCCGACAAACGACATATTGCCAATTAGTACATCCCAAAGTTCAGGCAACTCATCGATCTTATAATGACGTAATTTCGCGCCGAAAGGAGTTATACGACTATCACCGGCTACACTCACTGAAGAGCCACTATGTTTCACCGTCATAGAACGGAACTTATGGCATATAAATAACTTTCCGTTCTTACCCACACGTTTCTGACAGAAAAATGCAGGTCCACCAGGCATTTTGCAATGAATAAGGAAAGCAACAATGGGAAATATCCACCAAATCAAAAGCAATCCACATAAAGACACAATAATATCAAAGAGTCTTTTACTTATCATACTTATTATTTGTTAACATCCAATTTTGAGACATATAGTATATGAGAAAAAACTTCATCCTCTTTAGGTTCGCAATTCAACTTTTGATGAACAATAAAAAAATGATCACATTTACAGCACACATAATGAAAATCATGAAAGTAATGGAACCAATCCCTCCCGTTATATTTAACATAGAACCTCTAGATTCTCTATCAAACGTTACAAACTGATTGTTTAGATTCTAAAGCAAGAGGGCAAAAGCGGACGCTTATTATCTAAATAATTTATAAACAATTTTCTTTACCCATGCAGGACTAACGAGCATGACAAACATCATATAGCCAAAGATAGTAGCATCAAAACCATAGCCTAGAGTCTTATTGATCATCTTACGGTCTGCAAGCTGTTTCTTAGCAAATGTCCATCCATTACGTCTCTTCTTAAAGAGTGAATTAGTGAAGCGAAAACGAAGGATTACATCAGGAATGTTAGCGTGATTCGTACCTTTACTCATACCATCCAACCACAACATCGTATCTTGGTTCTGGCGGTATTCAGGACGATACCATCTCTTATTCTCGTTCTTATAAGTAGGCTTAACTTTAGGGTTAAGTTTAGCGTTAGGATTCTCCAACTTTTCGAAGAAACTCTTACGGAAAAGAACAGCTGGATGTGCATGCGGATTTCTACGAGAGAAGAATTCATAGCACTCTCTCGCGCCTTTTGGATATACAATAACTTTATGTCTGCTCTCACTATTCTCATCAATCTCCTCAATAGCTCCACCCACTACATCAATCTCCGGATGAATCTGCAGGTAAGCCATCTGCTTCTCAAAACGGTCTGGTGTAGAAATGTCATCCGCATCCATACGAGCAATGTACTCATAGCCTTCCTTGAAACAAATATCCAGAAGATCATTTAGCACAATGGCGAGACCTCTATTTTCAGGGAACCAGTGTATAAACACATTAGCCTTCTGCTCGTACTCTTTCAGACAAGCTGCGAGATCATTGCCAACAGGTCCATCAATACCTATGATGAGCTTTTTTTCACCCTTATATGTCTGATGTAGAATACTGTCAAGGGACAAGCGTACATAGGGCACTTTGTCATTTTTATATATAGGTAATATAACTGCTAATTTGTTCATAATATCAAAGATCTACAATATACAATCCTCTGTGTCCCTCAAAGACACTATCAAAGCAAATGGCTTTACCATCTTGTCTCCAACGTGGATGAAGGTCACATCGTGTATCATTATCATATTTGAATGGAGCAAACACCTTTGCAATCACCTTCATATCCTTGCCCTCCGGATCGGTATCTCTGAGTAATTTTAAGTCTGCCACACGCGCACGATTGGGATATGAGTCTATTACAACGAGGTTGTTGTCTATTGGACAATAGCTAGGGTGCCCATCATTATTTAACTGCCCCCATAGATGTTGCCATTCCTGAGTTTTGTCTTTCATTAGATAGTATCCAGGACCGAATTCCTTCTTGCGTTCAAATGCAATTATCTCATTATCGTTCTTCCAATAACAGTGGCTCACCATATCATCGTCTGAAAGGACATACATATTGGAGCCATCCACATTGCAAGTCACAAGACGAGTATATTTCCTCTGTCCACAAAACCAACGATACAACACCATAAAACGCTTACCGTTAGGAGAGAACATCAAGTGGTTCACCTTATGCACACTACCTTCCTCCTGCATCTCTAGACGAGGCTGAAAGTTTACAAAGTCTGTATATTTCAAAAGTTCTGTCACCTCACCTGTTTCAATATCCATCTTCCACACAGCAGTAGTATTTGGGAGAGCTACTCCCTTTGTTACTTCTGGTAATTCTGCGTAACCATATCCTAGACGAAGGCTGTGCAGACGCGAGAAGTCAAGGCTCAAAGCTGTCTTTCCATCAGACGATACTGTATAGCAAGGTATAGGAAGTACTCTTTCCTCCTGAATCTCTACATTGAGTACAACTGAGCAATACTTCCCATCTCGCATATCATTGTATAGGATGCGAGACTTGAAATCAGGCCCCAACCACTGCGCCATACATCCCTGCTGTACATTCCAAGTGTGAGTGGTAGCAATTTGCTTAACCTTGTTCCCTTCTTTTGTATCGATAAGAAGGATATCTGCAGTACAGAGAGGATCTGGAACGCTCCAGGTATCCTTCGCTCTCATGCATATCATATAACGCATAGTTGCATCCCATGGTGACTTGTCATAGTACCCAAAGAAGTACTCATGGATAGGATCGTCAGG
This sequence comes from uncultured Bacteroides sp., assembly GCA_947038155.1. Classification (GTDB taxonomy): domain Bacteria; phylum Bacteroidota; class Bacteroidia; order Bacteroidales; family Bacteroidaceae; genus Bacteroides. The sequence continues at coordinate 30,392 of CAMQVH010000011.1, forward strand.
AGAGATACGGATGATATGTCCTTCTGACTTAATTTTCTTGCTCACAGCATAGCAGGTAAGCTGGTATGCACGCTTGATATATTTTTTAACAACTGGATACTTATTCAGCTGATAGTTAATTTTCTGTTCTAAGCTCATAATCATTCAGTTTATTAGGCCGAAAAGATCCTATGCATTCACCTTCCTAGTAACAGAAAGCAACCACTTTGTCATAGGAAAATTGATAGCAAACATAATTGAGAGAACTTTTCTACTAAAAGGAATAGGTGCCTTAAGCAAAATAGACAGTTTTTTTCTATGCTCCTTGGTTAGCTTTTTAGTAATATCTTTTTCATTAATATTTGAATCAGCAACGCCCCACATAGCTATTCTGCTAAGCAAAGAGAATGGAGTTCGAGCTTTTTTTACCTCACCAAGATATGCTATTTTGCCATAAGACTCCTGCTGACACAATTTATATAACTCATCAGCAGCCTCATATAGTTGAAAGTCTCTTGTCTTAAGTTTTCCAGAAGAAGTACTATTACCGTCTTGCCAATAGAAGTATTTCACTCTATTAGATACCACCCATTTTTTGCAATCTCTAAGCACTTTGAATTTATAATCCATATCTTCATTTATCTTACCTTCCCGAAAACTATAACGCTTTGCTGTAGATGCCTCAAAGAGGCATCTACACACGGAAAAGCCTCCGCTTTTCCGTGTGGAGGAATCCATATAGTACTCAAGAATTTTCTTTCCTTCATAAACTTCAACCTGTTCCTCTACCTGTGCAGGCATTGCAGTCTCATCTGATGTAAGCATAACATCAAATTGGATAGCATTTGCACCTTCATTACGTTCAAGAAGGAACATACAATACTCATATGTATCGAGAGCTATCCAATCATCGCTATCTACAAATGTTACATAATCACCTGTAGCGGTGGATAGCCCTGTGTTCCTGGCACAGGACAGTCCACCGTTGCCACGATGAACTGTCCTTATTCGCTCGTCGCGAGAAGACCACTCGTCACATATTTGAGGACAATTATCCGGACTACCATCATCTACAAGGATAATTTCCAAATTCCTGTATGTTTGGTTCACTATAGACTTTACACAACGGTCGAGGTACTTTTCGACTCTATAAACTGGAATAATTACAGAAACTTTAACGTTCATGTTAATATGATCTTTATTTTTCTTATTCATACTTTAGAATATTGTCCTTGCAAGATTGATTTGTTTTTGTCCCCTTCTACATTATCACTTTTTTTAAAAATTCATCCCATTTGCCAAAAACGAACTCATTAGTGTGTGTCTCACCCAACTTTCTAGCTTCTTTAGCAACTCTTTCGGCCTGTTCGGGATTATTGAGGAGATACTCAATCTTCTCTGCCATTGCCTGAGGATTTCTCATAGGTACAATAAACCCGTTTACCCCATCCTCGATAAGCGTGCGTGCTCCCCCAGGACGGCAATCTGCAGACACACAAGGGAGCCCTAAAGACATTGCTTCCATAAGAGCATTAGGCATTCCCTCAAAATCAGAAGGTAGCACAAACAAGCGAGCAGTTCGAATGCAATCAAAAATATCTTTTCGGCTTGGATTAAGATGTACTCTATCAGACAGTCCAATCCCATCAATCTTTGCCTGTATTTCTTCCTTCAGAGTTCCATCGCCATAAAACTCAAGGGTGACTTCCGGGTGCTTGTCTGCAATAAGAGCAAAAGCATCAACCATCAGCCAAGGGTTCTTTTGAGGATGAAATCTTCCAACCGTTACAATTCTATTATCGCGGCTCAAGGGCATAGGATACTTATCTTGTGGAACAGTCACAGAATTATGGATCACTACAGCTTTCTGTTTCGGAGTAAGATGGAAGAAATCTCTAGCACCCTCAGATTGAAAAACAAATGCATCTACATACTTACATGTGACATCTCGTACCTTCCCAAGCAAACCGGAATACTCACTGTCATACGGATCACCTCTTTCGGAATAAAGGATTTTTCCACTGGTTTCCCTGCCTATCAACAAAGAAAAATACGCTCCTTGAAGATTATAATTTATAGTGACATCCGGTTTCAATGAGCCTAATACTCTTTTCAGAGCCCAAAAGCGCTTTAACAAACGAAAATTTCCTGTTCCTTCTTTCGCAGTAAGATCATGTACAATGACTAATGAAGATATCAAATATGGAGCCTTGTTTTCATTTAGGATGACCAAATGCACTTCGTGTCCTTTTTGAGCCAACTCATTTGACAAGAGTATAATCTGACGCTCTGCCCCTCCACTACCGTGAAGGTATCCTATAGTAGCGATTTTCATGTTACTTCAACAATTTATTATAAATTCCATTCAAGACCTTTACATTTGCATCTTTATCAAATTTCTCGCGGATAATATGTGAATACTTTTGGAGGTTTTCCTTCATAATATCGTGCTCAGCTTCAAGACGGTAAAAAGCGTCAACAAAGCTTTGCTCATCGTTCATCTTGCAGAGGAATGCGAGTTTCCCATCAAGGGAGTATTCCTGAGACTCCTCTGTCTTAGCTGCCAATGAAATGGTATTGTTGACTATACATTCTGCCATTGCCAAATTTGCATGCGGAATTGTGAAGAAGCTCACAAAACAGTAGCACTGATCCAAGAGATGTTTGATTTCATACACATTAGGAACACATACGATACGCTTGTCTTTTTTTACGATATTATTCAACTCATATGCATAGAATCCCATAATATGCTTATCTGACAAGAACATCTTGATGCGATTCTTCAAAGTCAGATTAAAAGTCTTTACATAACTTCCTAACATAAGCAATCTGAAATCTGTATCTGTAAGTTGCTCAGAGAACACTCTCGCTACCTCTTTTGCGCCTTTGTTAGGTGCTGAACCTCCCGTAAATAACAGTACTTTCTTACCATCTAAATTTTCACTAAAGTAGTTGGAAAAAGGCAGTTCTTTGTATCTCTGGCTAAGATCTATCCAGTCGTAAACAATAGAGACTTTACCATCAATTCCAGGAACTTGCTTAGAAGCAAACTCGTTAATGGCAAGCACATAAGTGGAGTATTTACGAATATAATTTTGGGCTCTTCGTAATTGGCAACGATGTTCGTTAAACGACCAGTGCTCACGGATGTGAATCAAAGTTTTGTAACCTAATTCATGTGCTGGTTTCAAATAAGGATATAGCATCATTGAGTTGATATAAACCAAATCAGGTTTTATCTCCTTCAATTTTGCCTTGTAGCCATCTATGGAGCCGCTTACCTTTCTGTATTTAGCAATTGTGCTTCTCTTCAGCAATGGTAAGTTATATGGTACGGAATCCAGATCATTCAAGAAATGAACATCAATACCCAATTTGTTGATTTCTTCGACAAGAGAACCTTGTGTTGCAAGCAATACAACCGGCTTGTATTGAGAACGATCAAGATTCTTCAACACATTCAGCAGGCAATAACTGCCGCCACCTATTGTAGAGCAATGAAATACGTATAGTATGGTCTTCATAAATTCTGTCTTATTAAATGCCCATAAAATCAACCAGTTTCTTCGTCTCTGCCATATAGTTGAAGTGATCCCTTGCAAGTTGTTCGCCTCTGACTCCTAGTCTTGTAGCTTCTTCAGGATGCTCTACTACCCAATTGAGAGCTGCAGCAAACTCCTCAACATCATCAGGTATAACGATGAGTCCTGACACTTTGTCTTTTACGAAGAGCGGAATATCACCCACGGCCGTGACGATTATTGTTGATTTAGAGAGCAGATATTCACCTAACTTACCAGGAAATCCGTTTCGAGCCTGAATGTTATCCGGTCTTGAAAGCACTACAGCGGTAGCCCCCATAAGGAAAGATGGCATTTCAGCGGCAGATACTAATCCAACAAAAACAACTGACTCCTCAAGACCATACTCTTTAACCAATCCTGTTATTATTCTCTCGTCTTCCGCGGTTCCGAATCGACCTGCAATTCTGAGTTGATAACCGGAATGCTTTGAACAGAACTGAGCAAATGACTTTATCAGGATATCTACTCCATCCTTGAAGGTGGAGATAGTACCACAGTATCCGAAATAGGGTTTTTCGTACTTTGCTGGCTTAACTCCGCAGAATCGCTTGTCATCTACAATCATGTTGACGATCTTAATACGCCCCTTTTCTACTCCAGCCTCTTCGACAAAGAATTTCACCAATGAAGTAGAAACAGTAATAATACCAGACGCCTTTGTACAATCAGCCTTATACATCTCCATCGAAGGATGGAATGAATGGCTACCCAGAGGATACATGCTTGGATGCTCTGTCTTCTCAACAAATACTTTGATTCCTTTGCGCTTTAATACGAAATGGAGCGCGTCTGCCATATTATACATATACACCGTATCTCCCTTCTTCAAATTCAATACGAAAATAAGCAAGGAGAACACATAAAAGATATGCTTCAGATACTTGTGATTTATGTAATACCACTTATCCCAACGATAATGTATATCAAGGTTTGGGTAGTCCTGTGAAATCTTACTCTTTGAAGAATCCGTAAGGAAGAACTCCACTCTTGTCTGAATGCCAAGTTCTGACAAGCCCTTCAAATAGGCCAATGCCCTGTTGGTAGCAGCAGTATTGGGATTATATGCATAATTTAGAAAATAAAACATATTTATCTCTGTTGTATTTTTGAAATAATTGAAGATGATATTTTATTGGACAAATAAGCTCAACAAGTCTAATGATTTCATGCTGAGAAGATGGTTTGGAAATGCATATATGCATCTCGCCAATTCAATGCATGAAAAAAGCCGTCATATTCACGTAAAGTAATTGCCATAAATAAAACAATGAGTCCTATCCGTGCCACTCTGCCTCTGATACTCTTGAATGCAACAGGAAGTGATACAATTGAGAAAATGGTAAAATACCAAGCTAATCTACCCATCATTGGAATAACTTGATCCAGCAAGAAAATGAAGGCTCCGAATATGTAAAGAATCGTAAATTTTATCATTTTTTCATCCCTGCACTTTCGTAAATAGATAAGATTGATTATTACCGGGAACAGATACAACGCAAATCCGAAGAGAGATTTTGTGGTACTAGCTTCGTATTTATTTCCATTCAGGTACTTATTGTCATATTTAGACAGAGCATCAATCGAATCAAGAGTAGAACCCAATACGTTAAGGATAATATCCTTAGCAAAGAAGAACATAAGAAAGAGACCTATGAAGCCAAAGGTTACAATGGTCTTATGCTTTGTAAAATTAAGATACAGCAGCAAGATAAACGGAACGCATATCATTGCAGAACTATGAATGCCTGAAGCCAAAACCAGCAATACCAAAGGATAAATATATTTCTTCTCTAATATACTTAATACAGCGATGATGACGAGTGACATTGCTAAAGTCTGACGCAACATAGATAGCTGAATCGGTAAAAATGAGTTTGTAAAGAAGTAGATAAAGAGACCAAATACCCAAAGATCCTTAGGTAGTGTTCGAACTAGTTTATAGTAAGCAGTACTGCCCACAATAGTCAAAAACATCACCATTGTCTGAAATCCAAACGGATAGAACAGCCTATTCAAAAGATACCAAAATGGATCACTGATGGTTCCATCAGTCAGGTCTGAAAACTTGAACCTCTCAAGCCCGTAAGCTAAAAACTTCTGTGAATAGGAAATATAATCATTTCCGTACTCAAATCTTAAGCCGAGGATTGCTGACAAAATTACAAATCCCAACAGCATTCCATTCCTTAGTTTACCTTTAGATTCAAAATAAGTACATAGAATTGCTATTAAACTAAGTATGATTAATACAACCATTTGTTGCTATTTTACAGTATTATTCAAATATGATCGTCCCTCACGCTGTAGTTTGGATAGCTCTTCGTCAACTTGTCCCCAGACAATAGAGTCATTCATAAGATAAGGAATTGACTCACATTCCGTTTTGCATACTATCCTCTCTTCAAATCCCATTCCACCAAGTAGTGTGTAAAACCTATCATTCATGTCTATATTACCCTCTTTCTCCGTAACGACTACAAAAGGCTTGCATAGCTTCAAACACATCACTACGCAATGGAATGAGTCGGTCACCACAAACTCAGAATGCTTAATCTTGCTAAGCCAGCCTTGCACAGTGTAATCGTCGTCCTCGTTATTCCAGAGGACTCTCTTCCCCTCCAGAACTTTGTTGATAACGTTTTTCCTGTCTGCAATGTAGCGGATGAAGAAACTATATATGTATGGTTCCTGTTTGTGAGGCTTACATTCACCGGCTAAAGAATGATAGAACTGAGGTTCCATCAGAAGCGTTGGATCTGGCACCACCTCAGCATCATCTCGTCCCATCGACTTGACGATATCAATACCAGAAGCCTCACGAACGCTAATTCTATCAAATGCGCCTATATACTTAGAAGCAACCTTTCTTGCTTCGTCCGGATAGGTGACACATCCAAAGCTGAGAGCATATCCTATACGTTTTCCTTCAAACGGGAAACCCAAGAAATATGTTGGGGATACAATACTCTTACCTTCTCCAGACATAAGGAAAGAAGGATTTGTAACCTGATCGCTACCGGAAATAATCACATCAAACTGTGATACCATCCCTGAGACTGAGGCACAAGTATACGCTCTGTCCGTTTGATTCAGATGGCTATCACGAAATGGAATTAATGACTTTTCTTTATTCCTAGCATCTCTATATTCCTCAAAACGCAAAAACTTACGGTACCGTAAGAACTTATAAAGCGACTCATCATACTGGCGAGGCTTATAATTAATGACCTTTACATTATGACCAATTGAAGTCAGATAACTTTGCAATGCATAGCACTGTAAAACGGCTCCATAATTCGTAGCCCAATGAAATGTCAAAATTCCTATATTCATTGTTTTTTGTCTTTTATCTTTATCTTTATACTATAACTCTTCCAACCAGTTTCTTTATTCCGAAAGGTAATAGATGATATTTCAGGATTTGTATAATAGTGATTTACCCCCCCCCATTTGCTTTTTTTAACATTTTTCTAGCAAACGATTTAATGGACCTTACACATGTATCTAAAAAAGGAGGTGCGAGAGTTTTATCAATAAGTTTTATCACACTTTTTGTCGCATGCAATTGTACGAAAAATTGCTTTCGCTTAGGATTTGGAACGACCGAAACAGCACATGCTTTATTATACTTAAGTGCAACGGCATAATCAGATTCACTATACTTTACCAATTCCTTTGAAGGTAAGACTTGACGACCCTTATCCGTATTAATAAAGAGCATACTTGTTCCTTTGTCGTCATACATATCTAGATTAACATTCCAAATACCCCAAAAGTCTGCAATGGTGATATCACTATTACTGCTGCCTGATTTCGCAGAGCAAGATGAACAAGAAGGACGCAAGGTTAAGTCTGCAAGAAAAGCTTTCATATACTGGTTCTGATATGCAGAACTTAATAGTGAAGTTGCATTCGTTACCGGATCATACTCTACACTAAAATGAAGATGCTTCCAGCCATTGATCTTATTTCGGAAAGATATAGATTTTACAAATTTGCAACTATCGGTGACTTCATCAAGATACATTCCCCATACTCTCGGACTTGGAGTACCATGACAAATAAAATCTACAGTCAGGAGATTATCGTACTCTTTCCTCAAGAACTGTTTCAACCCTGCAACTTGACAAGGCGTACCTGAAAAGAGAACCTTGCGACCTTCTATAAGGAAACGTTTAGCATTTTTATACGCATTCTCAATGCGAGCCTGTACATACTTCGAACCCATAAAGTCTTCCACTCCAATCATTGTTTCAGCATAATCGATAACAACCTGCCAGTTTTCATCAAAGCGAGCTCCGAATACAACACCACCATCATCAATCGTCATCTTTGCAAGGATATGGAAGATTCCACCGGATGAACTCTTCAAGCGGATCTCTTCATCTTTATTAATGGCTGCCCAAACTTGAAGGGGACTTCTCTGAGGAAATGGATGAAGCTCATTGCATACCTTCTCACAGAGACCGCAATCGATGCAGGTATCCTTATCTAAATGAGGATACAGAAAACCTTCATTATCAGACTTCATTGTAATACATCGCTTTGGACAGGCTGATGCACAAGCACTACATCCACAGCAGTTTACCTTATCAATTATATTGATCATCTTCCATTTTTTAGAATTCGGAGCCCCTTATCCAAAAAGAACTCTCTTTCATTTTTTGTAAAACCAATGAAGAATGCACTTAGACTTACTGATAATACACAAGTAAATCCTACTACTATAAACCTCAGCCAACCTTCTTCAAACTGCATGTGTACGAATATCGGAAGTATAATTGAGACAAATACTGTTCCAACAATAGGGATATAAATATTATTTAAATATTGCCTAATAGGAAGATTGATTAGTTTTCTCAGCATATACATTCGCGAAAACTGTGCTACTAATTCCACACAGAAATGTACAATAAATACTGAATATGCAGGAGCCCCCAATTTGAGTACCGTGTAAGAGATTGGGAGAATTGTAAGGAGGACTCCACCTACTACCGCCTGATAAACTTTTACCTTACCTGTAGCTTGGTTTGCGATGACACACGGATTTGCTGTTGTGTAAATTAGTGATATGCAAATCATTATATGAATAAAGACGACAGTGTCATCAGGTACTGTTTTCAGCCAAATTGTTAAAAGAAAATCTGTTTCCAAAAGAACAGGAAGCGTGATAAAAAAAAGTAATATGAAAGAGAATCTTGCACTACGGAACATGAGGCTATGCATCTGTTCCAAATTACCAGCGGCAAAAGTCTTCGTAATTTGTGGATTAATTGCCATTTGGAAGTTAGTGACAAACTGCTGGACAGCAGACTGAGCCTGAACGGCAATCCCACGTGCAGCATTCACCACCGGACCGAAAAATACATTCAGCAGCATATTCAAACCCTGTGTGTACAAGACACCTGCAAGACTCCCCCAAAAGCTCCATCCTGCAAACCCTGACATCTCTTTTAGAAGTGCAACATCAAATGAATGTACATAAGAAGATTCTTCAAAATGCTTCTTGCAATATCTCGTATATACTAATCTTACTGACAACTGGACGATTAAAAGCAATACCGCATATACAACCAGCTTGTCAAAAGGAGATAGCATTAGCAGATAAACTATCAAGAGTTTTAATACAACGTCAACAATAGAAATATATGCAAAAGCTGACATCTTTTCGTGGGCAACGATGTCTGCATTATATGGAATAGACATTATGTTCACAACACAAGCAAGAATTGAGCATTGATACACCCACAATGCTGACTCCATTCTACCATTCGGAATCACCATTTTTTCTGACAAAAACCATAAACCAACGGTTTCACCTAATATTATGACCAAAATCGAAATTACGGCGTGGATTTGAAGAGAAGTACTAAATACTCGTTTTAATTTTTCTTTATTGCCGGAACCTATTTCAAAAGTGATATATCTTTGCGTGGCAGCTACCATTCCACCATTAATAAAAGCAAACATGGAAATGATGCCTCCGACCACATTATAAACTCCAAAATCCTCAACGCCTAAGACTTGAAGAATGACTCTTGACGTATAAAGCGATACTGTCATCGTCAAAAGCATCCTTGCATAAAGGAGAAGTGTGTTCTTCGCTATTCGTTTATTATTAGTTGTATTGTCTGACATGATTGGTTGTTTAAAACAATAACTTCTTACCCATTACCTGCCCTATTTCTGTAAGCGTATCTCCTGCCCCATAACTCAATATTAAATTTTGTAGTGAGGAGGGTATCAAACCATAGACCGGTGACTCACCTATGCACGCATTAACCGTAAAGCGTTTAGCGTAAAATGCCCGCTAGTTAGTTTTTTCTCCAAACCATCTTATTGATAATTCCAACGTATGACTGAATCAATTTAATCACCTTAGTACTAACATTATTATCCATATATGCAGGTACTGCACAAGCATCATCGCCATTAGCGCACATCGTAGTAGCAAGCTCTACAGCCTGACATACAGCCTCTGAAGTGATACTACCGATGGTGAATACACCTTTATCCATAGCTTCCGGACGCTCTGTTGAAGTACGGACAGATACTGTAGGGAAGTGAAAGAAAGCTCCCTCTTCTGGCACTGTTCCGGAGTCGGATACTACACAAAAGGCGTTCTGCTGAAGTTTGTTGTAGTCAAAAAAACCGAGTGGCTTGTGCTGGATGACGCGCTCGTCAAACTTAAACCCTCTCTTCTCAATCATCTTTTCAGAACGTGGATGGCAGCTATACAAAACCGGCATATTGTAGGTCTTTGCCATCTCATTGACTGCATTCATCAGTGAAAAGAAGTTTTGCTCGATGTCAATATTCTCTTCGCGATGAGCTGAGAGAAGAATATATTTTCCCTTCTCAAGACCAAGTTGCTCGAGAATATTTGAAGCCTCAATCTGAGGAAGTATATTACTCAAGACTTCTGCCATCGGTGAACCTACAACATAGGTATATTCCGGTTTTACGCCACTCCGGAGGATATAACGACGAGCGTGCTCACTGTAGCAGAGGTTAACATCAGAAGTTACGTCCACAATTCGGCGAATTACTTCCTCCGGGAGGTTCTCATCCTTACAACGGTTACCAGCTTCCATGTGGAAGATAGGAATTTTCAAACGCTTTGCTGCAATAATAGAGAGGCATGAATTAGTATCACCCAATACAATAACCGCATCCGGTTTCACCTCTTCCATAAGGAAATACGCCTTAGAGATGACATTACCCATGGTCTCTCCAATGTTCTTACCTACTACACCGAGGTAATAATCAGGCTTGCGAAGACCAAGTTCTTTAAAAAACACCTCATTGAGAGTATAATCATAATTCTGACCGGTATGAACAAGAATTTGATCAAAGTAAATATCGGCCTTCTTGATAATGGCCGACATCTTTATAATTTCGGGACGAGTCCCGACAATAGTCATTAACTTAAGTTTCTTCATGCTTACTTTACATTATAATGTGGATAAAGAGAAGGATGGGCATCAATCCACTCGCGCATTTCCTTGATTTGCTGTTCATAGGAAGATACGACAAAAGAGAAGTCGGTACGTTTGCAGCGAAGGCTCTTATCAAGCTGAAGTTTGTCGTCAGGATTGATCTCTACTTCACCACCCCGGAAATACTTATTGAAAAGAGAACATAGGTCGAATTTGTTGATACTCTGATTGTTCACAAGATTATACAAACCGGTAAGATTCTCCTTCAGAGCCTGATCCATAGCCTTGGCCAAAGTGTAGGTTGTAACACCTGTCCAAATAGCTCCTGTAAACCCGCTAATATGTCCCTTCTGTTTCATGAACCAGTTGAAGAGACCAATACCTGAGTTTTTAATATCTGGACCTACGATAGAATTACGGAAAGTAAGATCTTTATCATTGTTAATCTCGCCCACAGCCTTTGAGCGATCGTAGAAAGTGGCTCCATTGGGAAGGGCGTCTTCGTCATAAGGACCATCGTTACCAGCAAAGACACAATCAGTGGACATATGGATAACCCGAGTTTTAGTATCCTTGGTAATTTCTACGAGGTAATGGGGAAGATAACCATTAAGCAAAACTGCCATAGCTTTGTTATTCTCTGCAAACTGATTGAGTAAACCAATGCAATTGATGATAGCATCATAGTTGCCCTCATCAACAGTCTGCTTGATGAAAGTCATATCAGAGGCATCGCCTATGATCGTGTTATCGAGTAATGAAGATTGCTGACGAGCAAATCCTACCACCTCGTGACCTTGCTCTTTGAAGTAGAGCGAAATGAGATGACCAGCCATGCCGTTACAACCGAGTACAAGGATTTTCATATTTCGATTATTGAAATATTACTGAATAAAATTACCTTCGCCCTTCAACTCCCTTTGGATATACTCCAAAGCAGCAATCTTAGCTTTGGTTTCTTCGAGATTGAGACGACGGGTATTATCGGAATTGAACTCTGTCAAAATATCACGCTTCTCGTTACCTTCAGTAAAATACTTATCATAATTAAGCGAACGGTTGTCAGCTGGTACACGGTAAAAGTCTCCCATGTCTTCGGCCTTAGCACACTCCTCGTTAGTAAGAAGTGTTTCATACATCTTCTCGCCATGACGAATGCCAATGACTTTGATATCTTCCTTCTTGCCAGCAAAGAGTTCGCATACAGCTTCTGCCTGAATCTGGATAGTACAACCAGGTGCCTTTTGGACAAGAATATCACCATTCTGTCCATGTTCAAATGCAAAAAGTACAAGGTCTACAGCTTCTTCAAGTGACATGATAAAACGTGTCATTTGGGGCTCTGTAATGGTAATTGGATTACCATTACGAATCTGATCAATCCAAAGAGGAATTACAGAACCACGTGAACACATAACATTACCATAACGAGTACAGCAAATCTTTGTATCGCCAGAATATCGACTCTTTGCTACCGCAATCTTCTCCTCAATAGCCTTGGTTATTCCCATTGCATTGATTGGATATGCAGCCTTATCGGTTGAGAGACAGATAACTGCGCCTACCTTGTATTCAATGGCAGCTGTAAGAATGTTGTCAGTACCTATAACATTAGTCTTGACAGCCTCCATGGGAAAAAATTCACAACTTGGAACCTGCTTGAGGGCAGCCGCATGGAAAATATAATCTACTCCTGGCATAGCATTACGACAACTCTGAAGATTGCGAACATCACCAATAAAAAACTTTATTTTATAGGCGACATCAGGATATTTCGCCTGATATTCGTGGCGCATATCATCTTGCTTCTTCTCATCACGTGAGAAGATACGAATTTCGTTGATATCGGTACGGAGAAAACGGTTCAAAACTGCATTACCGAAGGAACCAGTTCCACCAGTAATCATGAGGGTTTTACCTGTAAAAATACTCATAATGATTTTATCTTTTTGTTTTTTATCGATTTTATTGGTGATGTTTATTGTACACCATAATACTTTGCATACCACCCTGCAAATTTCCTCAATCCTTCACGTAATGATGTTGACGGTTTAAAGTCAAAATCTTGTTCCAAATGAGTAGTATCAGCATATGTCACAGGTACATCTCCAGGCTGCATCGGTACAAGTTCTTTGTGCGCATCAAAATCATAATCTTTTGGAAGTACCCCTGCACGAATAAGTTCCTCTTGAAGAATGGTTACAAAGTCAAGAAGATTTTCGGGGGAGTTGTTACCGATATTATAAATTTTGTAAGGAGGAATGGGCAAACCATCCTCACCATTATGCTTCTCTGGTGCGTGTTGCATAATACGGACTACACCTTCAACGATATCATCCACATACGTGAAATCACGTTTACAGTTACCATAATTGAAAATCTGGATAGTCTTGCCTTCACGAAGTTGGTTGGTAAAACCAAAATATGCCATGTCAGGACGCCCGGCAGGACCATAGACAGTAAAGAAACGAAGCCCTGTAGAAGAGATGTTGTAAAGTTTCGAATACGCATGGGCCATCAACTCGTTGCTCTTCTTTGTAGCTGCATAAAGACTCACCGGATTATCAACTTTATCAGCTGTTGAATAGGGAACTTTCTTGTTACTTCCATATACGGATGAAGAAGAGGCATAAACCAAATGCTCCACTTCATGATGACGGCAGGCTTCAAGAATATTATAAAAGCCAATGAGATTACTTTGAATATAAGCATCAGGATTAGTAATACTGTAGCGGACTCCAGCTTGGGCAGCAAGATTTACAACAATAGAGACATTGTTATTTGTAAATATTTTCTCCACAGTATCTTTATCTGCAATAGAAGCATGGATAAATATCCAATCTCTATTTAATGACTCTATTTCTTTAAGACGCTCGTACTTGATGTTAACATCATAATAATCGGTTATGCTATCAATACCTATTATCTTGATATTTTTTACATCGTGAAAAAGACGTTTAACCAAGTTACTGCCAATAAAACCAGCTGCACCTGTCACGAGAACCGTCTTACCCTCCAAATTAACATTATATTGCAGCATGATTAGTCTCTTCTGAAAATATCACGTGTATAAACCTTATCCTCAACATCTCTCAAGCAGTTATCAAAACGATTGGCTATGATAGCCTTACTCTGTAACTTAAATTCATCAATATTATTAACGACCTTGCTGCCGAAGAACGTTGTCCCGTCTTCAAGGGTAGGTTCATAGATAATCACCTCTGCCCCTTTAGCCTTAACGCGCTTCATAATACCTTGAATGGCAGACTGACGGAAATTGTCCGAATTCGACTTCATGGTCAAGCGGTATACGCCGATGATACAGGTATGTTCCTTGGATGCAGACCATTGTCCATTCTCAGTATAGTAACCAGCCTTGTGAAGCACAGCATCGGCTATATAATCCTTGCGGGTTTTATTCGATTCTACGATTGCAGACATCATGTTCTGTGGAACATCCTGATAGTTGGCAAGCAACTGCTTAGTATCTTTCGGCAAACAATAACCACCATAACCAAAGGATGGATTATTATAGTGTGTGCCAATACGAGGATCAAGACCAACGCCCTGTATTATTGACTGAGAATCTAACCCTCTCATCTCTGCATAAGTATCCAATTCATTAAAATAACTGACACGCAATGCAAGATAGGTATTAGCAAACAGTTTAACAGCTTCCGCCTCCTTGATACCCATAAAAAGAGTAGGAATATCTTCCTTGATTGCACCTTCCTGAAGCAATGCGGCAAAAGTATGCGCAGCCTTCTCTAAGGCAGGAATATCCGCAACAGACTTAATAGCTTCGTTTTCCTCGTCGAACAGCTCGCTATCAATCAACTTTGGATAACCAACAATGATACGACTTGGATATAAGTTATCGTAAAGAGCCATACTCTCACGAAGAAACTCAGGGGAAAAAAGCAAATTAAGCTTCTTGACTCCCTTACGGGCATACTTCAAATAAAGTCCCCGACAATATCCTACTGGAATAGTAGACTTGATTACCATCACAGCATCAGGATTGACACTTAAAACCAGGTCAATGACATCCTCTATATGATGAGTATCAAAATAGTTCTTCACCGGATCATAGTTAGTAGGAGCTGCTATAACCACAAAATTAGCATCACTGTAGGCCTTGGCGCCGTCAAGCGTAGCGGTTAGCCTCAATACCTTCTCAGACAAATACTTCTCAATATACTCATCCTGAATAGGCGATTGTTTACGATTAAGCATATCTACTTTCTCAGGAATCACATCGACTGCCGTCACCTGGTGGTGTTGCGACAAAAGCGTTGCTATGCTAAGACCAACATAGCCGGTACCTGCAACAGCAATCTTCAATTCTTTTGTATCCATTGTTGATTTATGTTAGTGTTCAGAATTATTCTAGTTATTTATCCAAGACCTCAAATCTCGGTGAGTTCTTGGATTTAAATTCAGGTACCACTCTCTTCATTAGTTTCACTGTGTCCATGATCTTTACCGTACGGGATAATTTCTCGAACTCTCCATAAGTTTCAAGAATATCAGTATATTCATAATGACGTACCTTCGCTATCATTATCTTCTTATTTTCTGTAGGAATTGTATTCTCCTTATCACTCAATACTTCTTCATAAAGCTTCTCACCCGGACGCAATCCCGTAAACTCTATCTCAATATCTTCACCCGGACGATAACCGGCAAGTTCGATCATACGGGTAGCCAGGTCAACTATCTTCACAGCCTTTCCCATCTCAAAGACAAAAATCTCATTGCCTTCACCCATAGTGGCAGCTTCCATTACCAGACGACAAGCTTCGGGAATAGTCATAAAGAAACGAATGATATCGGGGTGAGTCACTGTGACAGGACCGCCATTCTCGATCTGTTCCTTAAAACGGGGAATTACAGAACCGTTACTACCCAAGACGTTACCAAAGCGGGTAGTGATAAATTTGGTATGGCCTTTTACTTTTCCCTCACGGATAGCACATCCCAAACTCTGTACATAGATTTCGGCTAATCGTTTCGAGCATCCCATGACATTGGTAGGATTCACCGCCTTATCGGTAGAAACCATGATCATCTTCTCGGCTCCATATTCAACTGCCATATCAGCAACCTGGCGAGAACCGACAACGTTGACCAGCACAGCTTCACAGGGATTTTCCTCCATTAATGGAACATGCTTATAGGCAGCGGCATGAAAGATTATCTGAGGCTGATAAGTTTCGAAGACCATACGAAGACGTTCTTTCACACGAACATCTCCAATGACAGGAACAAAATCAAGACCGGGATAATTTTTCTCAAATTCCAGACGGACATTATGCAAAGGAGATTCAGCGGAATCAAACATGATCAGTTTCTTGATATTCATCTGAGCCAGCTGCCGACAAAGCTCGCTGCCAATACTACCGGCAGCTCCTGTCACCAACACAACCTTGCCACAAAACTCAGTCATCACCTCCTCCATATTGATATGAATTTCTGAACGACCCAGCAAGTCTTCAATCTTGATAGGGCGTACCCATTGGTGGAAACTTCCGTTTTCGTCAGCCTCACTGATACTCGGAGCAATCAACGTTTTCAATCCACTCCTTTTACAATACTGAAGCAGGCGGTCTTCCTCTTCACGGGTATTCTCGTAACGGGCAAACAGGATGCCGCCGATACATTTCTTATGAATAAGTTTATTAAAGCACTCTTCATCCTTAAATGAATAAACGGGAAGATCAGCCACGCGTCGGATGGAGTCGCCTGTTCCGTAGATACAGAAGCCTACCACTTTATAGTGAGAGCTGTTCATTAGCCGAACTTTCAATGCCACACTCTTATCATCAATACCATAGATCAGAATATGCATATTCTTCTTATTCAGCATATTCAACAGGAGTTCATACACCAGAATCAGCTGAATGCGAAAGCCTACCATGGCAATAAAAGTCAGCATTCCATCAAACAGTACAAAGACTATTTTCTGACTATTATGCAGTCCCGTCTGAGGCAGGAAAAGCCAGATAGCCATTGCGATACAGACAGCTTTTATCAATGCACTTCCGGCAAGTCTCCATAATTCCTTCAACTGGGAAAAACGGATCGTATTACGGTAGGTATGGAATAAAAAGGAACCTAAGACACTGGAAATCACCGAAATCGCCAAAACATGGAAGAGAGAAGTGATTTCTTTAGAAGTCTCCGTTATATAATGAATGCCGATAAATGACACCCAGGTACAAATCAAAGCTATGAATGTATCAATTCCTAATACAATCCAATAACTAAAATAATTTTTCTGCAAATATTGAACAAAACGGTCAAATGCGTGTTTCATAATTTAAATACCCCAATAAATTATAAAGTCTTTTTCCAAAAAGTAGATTTACTATGACAATAGTTTATCGTAGATTGTGTGTAACTGAATTTTCAATGGTGAAGGCAATTGGTTTTTCAGAATCATTTGCGAACGCCTCAGAACAGTCTTCTTCTTTGCCTCATCCTCCGAATTGGCATACATAGACACACTATATCCCATCAGAAGAGACAAGCACAAAGCAGCTTCCTGCTCGGCTGTCTTACCGTGACAAGGATACAGATCATTGATCTGTTCATGGATTTCTTTATTAAGTAGTGAAAGATCGTCGACACATATACAGTCCATATTCTCACCCATATGAAGCAATGTATCAACCGTTTTTTGAAGTTTTTCTATTTTCCCCTGTATGCTACTATTGAAGGTCCCCATCACCAACTTAGTTTCTATCGCCAATTTGCTCTACATATCCAATAGGCATATCGACACAGGCACAGCCCAACATATCCAGCCGGACAGCAATCTTACTTTTGCCATCTAACGCAACTAGTTCTCCTACCAGTCCCGTCAAAGGACCTTTGATAACACGGACTTTCTTTCCACGAGCTAATGGAGAATAATTCATACAGATTGCCTCTTCCGAATAATCGAGCATAAAACGGAAACGCGCCATCTGATCATCAGGAATCACAGCAGGCCTTCCCTCACCACGCAACACCATGTAACGGCTTACCGTGGCAAGAGTTAAAGCAGCCATCCGTTCCTTCGGATCGGCATGGACGAATACCATCATCGGAAGAAGAACTGTTTCAACTAACTTACGGCGATCACTCCATTGATGGATTTCTTGCTGAACAGGAACAAAAGTCTCAATTCCCATTTTCCCCAAATATTCGGCTACTTTTTTTTCGTGATGTATGCGAACATGTGCCACATACCAGCGTTTTAAGCACGCTACGCCCTCCCCTGTCCCATTTTTGGTCCCGAGGATGGCTGATTTCTCTTTTGTTAGAATCATGTTTTTTTACCCCATATGTTTCCGTTACTTCTTAGGTAACGGAAGTGTATAAAGCATAAACAAACAATGAAAAAAGATTGAAAAGCAGCAGTAAATATGTTGTCAAGAGAGTTGCACCCTAAGTAGAAGGGTATATACCAATGGAAATAAGGTATATAAGGAGTGGGGCATGAAAATAAGTATTTTTCATGTCTAAAGATGTTTTTACCCTATATTTTAGATAAAACTAAAAAAAGTGGGCTTTAATTTGTTTCTTATTTGTGTTTTTGTCTATCTTTGCATCAAATTTACTTCCGTTACCTAAGAAGTAACAGAGACAGACCTATACTGATTATCAACTTATTACACATTTACACCCGTCCTATCCGACAGTTCTTCACGTAAGATAAATTCATTCGATTCACTTCTGTACGTTCCTGTAGTCCAAAACCTTTCAGATAAATCTGAGTAGTCTTAATAGACTTATGCCCTAGCGACTCGCTGATCATTTCAATAGGAACACCACGATACTTGGCGGTAGTAGCCCAGGAATGGCGAATGGTATAAGAAGTGACGGGAGAAGTTAATCGCAAAGCTTTTGCCAATCTCTTCAGACGGTTGTTAAATCTGCGGAGAGCAGACTGATATTCCCGATATGCACTTTCGTCCTCCCTCTTCTTGTCACCAAGAAGAATACTGAATAAATAATCAGGACATTCCGGACGGGAAGGCCGACAATTGCGAAGCTGCCTGATCATATCCTGTGCAGTATCCAGTATTTCTACACTCATCGGAGTTTTCGTCTTGATACGGTTATACCGAAGAATATTTTGTTCCAGCGAAGATTTCTCCAGATGAGCAAGGTCAGCGAAAGACATTCCGCAGAATTGAAACATCAAGGCAGCGATAGCCTGCGTACGACGCAAACGTTCCGATTTGGGATCTTCATAAAGGAGACGATTAAGTTCTCCGACAGGCAACGCTTTCTTCTGGCAAATATCCACTCCCGTATAAACATCATGAAACAGACGATGCACATACGGAGCCCTACCCGACTCTACTCCTCTATTATAGATGCTACGAAGCATACGCATATACGTTGATACCGTATTCGGCTTCAGACCGGAACTATAAAGATACTGTCCGTAACAGCGCAAGCGTTCACGGGTGACTTGCCGGAAAGCAACATGGGTGGTGCCACAAAACTTGGTAAAAGAAAAAAGAGCATTCGTATAAACATGGGCCGTAGAATGACGCCCCTCTTTTCGTAAACGACCGATGTACGACTCCGCACAACGGCTAAATCCATTTTTATTCATATATATCACTAGTAAATTTATACAATGATAAGACGAAAAAAATGATTTAGCAACAGAAGTTTAAAACCTTTCCAAAAAAATTATATAAAACTGGGGATAGAATTGATGCTACTCCACTATCCACTTCTCAATATTGCGTGTTTCTGAGCTAAAATTGACACCAATTTTGAATAGTCTGCGTTCATCAGTCTCAAAAGGAAGTGCATAATGCTTTTCATTAATCTGTTTGATAGCTTCTTCAGCAGTACCATCCAACTTAAATTCCATCACATATATAAATTTGTCAGTCTGTAAAACAAGGTCAATACGCCCTTCACTTGTATGATATTCTACCTTAACGTAGAAGCCAATCAACTTGAAGACAATGAATAGTACATTCTGATAATGCAACTCCAAATCACGGGCCAACTCATAGGGAGTATCGGAAAAGAAGCTTTGCAGGCGATGAAAGAAAGCATCACAATCGCCTTGTTCGACTTCATGAATAAATTTAGTGATCTGAAACGGTGAATCTATCTGATCTACATTTGCATAAAATGGAAGCAAATATTTCATAAATCCTTCCTCTACTTCACGATTGGGAAAACCTAAACGATAAATTTTAAAACGACGGTCATAACCTTTTATCGTAAGATATCCACTTTGATAAATCACCGGAATAGGATTTTTTGAAGTGGAATCAATACTATTCAAAACATCGGAATCTGTTTCCACATTTACAACACGCCGGAGATCGTAATGACTACTTTTTAAAAGTTCAACCAAATAGGTCGGTGTACCTGTTTCAAACCAGTAATCACCAAACTTCATTTGGTCAAATGTATTAAGCAAACTGAAGGGATTGTAAATACCGACAGAGTCTTCTACAAAATGGTAGCCATCATAACATGCTTTCAATTCCTTGCAAACTTCATCATAACTCATTTTCTGATTCCGAGCCAGTTCATGCAATTCTTTTTCCAGATTATCGTGGATTTCTTTCTCCGTAATGCCGCAAATTTCAATAAACCGTTCATCCATTGATATATCTTTCAGATTATTCAAGTCACTGAAAATACTTACTTTACCGAACTTAGTGACGCCTGTCAGCATAGCGAATTTGATGTAGCCATCTTTGCTTTTCAATGCACCATAAAATGGCTTCAATGTATTACGGTAGTACTTTTGCAATTCATCGTCACCAATGGCTTGCAACATGGGTTTGTCATACTCGTCCACCAAGATGACAACGCGCTGTCCTGTCTTCTCGCAGGCACGCTGTATAATACCCGCAAAACGCAGGGAAAACGAACGCTCGGAGGGTTCGGCTCCATATAGTTTCTCCCATGCTACCAATGACTTTTCGAGTATGTTATCAAGACTCTCGGGTACATCGTATTTTTCGATATTGAGGTCCAGATGCAATATCGGATGCTTTATCCAATCCTTTTCAAGGGTCTCGATAGCCAGACCCTCGAAAAGTTCTTTCTTCCCCTGAAAGTAAGCTTCCAGCGTAGATATAAGCAAACTTTTTCCAAAGCGACGGGGGCGACTTAGAAAATAATATCTCCCTGTTCTTGCTAATTGATAAACCAATGCCGTTTTATCAATATAAAAATAATCATCCTTACGGAGACTCTCGAAGTTTTGTACACCAATCGGATAAATCTTGCTATTCATACTTTCTCTGATTATTTATTCATGTACCCAATTAGGAATATAATCGGACATGCACAAAGATACACCTTTCTTTCTACAACGCAAAGCAGGCGAGAAAGTTTTTCTCGCCTGCCCGGTCTATACTTTTATCAATAATATTGTCTATTATTTACACGTATGTTTCCAGCAATTTCACGTTTCCAGCTTCCGGAGTAATTGTTACATCCTGTGTTGTAGCAGGAAGCAGAATAGATTCTCCGGCACCTACTTTCAGTTCATTACCTTCATTGTCTTTTATCTTGCATGCACCTTCCATACAAATGAAGATCACGAATGAATCGAGTTCTGAATAATCACAGCTGATTTCTTCGGTCATATCATACACGGAAGTAGTGAAGTACGGACAAGCTACAAGTTCTACCGGCTCATCTTTCACCGCTTCGTATTTGGTACGATAATCATCCAACACTTCGTAATTGATGGCTTCACGCGCCAGGTCAGTATGCAATTCACGAGTCTTTCCGTTTGCATCCTTACGGTTGAAGTCATATATACGATAAGTAATATCCGAAGTCTGCTGGATTTCGGCAATAAACGCACCGGCGCCAATACTGTGCACACGTCCGGCAGGAAGGAAGAATACATCTCCCGGCTTGATCTCATACTCCTGCAATACGTCAGTGATCGTATTGTTCAGCACGCGCTCTTTATATTCTTTCGGGGTGATTTGCTCGGAAAATCCAGAACGCAGTTTCGCTCCTTTATCAGCATCCACTACATACCACATTTCGGTTTTACCCATTGAGTTATGCCTTTTCTTTGCCAAATCATCTGCCGGATGCACCTGAATGGATAAATCCTGCTTTGCATCGATGAATTTGATAAGCAGTGGGAATTTATTGCCAAAACGAGCATAATTCGCTTCGCCAACCAGTTCCTCGCGATACTTTCTCACCATATCAGCCAGAGTTAAACCTTTGTCCGGGCCATTAGCCACAACAGATTCATTGTCCTCTACGCCGGAAATCTCCCAGCTTTCTCCTACTCCTTTCAAGTCTGAATTCAAATGCTTGAACGGAATAATTTTGTCGCCCCCCCAAAGCGTCTGCTTCAGAATAGGTTCGAATTTTAATGGATACATTTTTGTTTTTCTTGTTAATAAACTTAGATTAAATTCTCCCGGATTATAATAATCCGGGAACAAACATACGAAAAATTGTTCACTTTAAAAGAAAAGAAGGATGAAAAATACAGAAACCTAAGTGAGAACGCTAAACTTTCCTAAACTACCCACCATATTTAGCCGGAATAATTTGTGAGTAACAAAGAATTTACCTTTATTTGCAAGAAAATTTTAAGAATACCAGACATGAATAACACATTCCCAACGGAAGGGAATCTATCAGGGCTCAGCCGGAAAGATTTCCAAAAGGAGATAAATAATAAAGAAACTGATTTATTTATCCTCAAAAATAAAAAGGGAATGGAAGTCGCCGTAACTAATTACGGATGCGCCATTCTCGCTATCATGGTACCGGATAAAGATGGAAAATATGCAAACGTTGTCCTCGGACACGACAGCATAGACCACGTTGTCAACAGCCCGGAACCCTTCCTCAGCACTACTATCGGACGCTATGGCAACCGCATCGCCAAAGGAAAATTCACATTGTACGGAGAAGAGCACGAGCTCACCATCAACAACGGACCCAACTCCCTGCACGGAGGACCTACCGGTTTTCACGCCCGCGTTTGGGATGCCGACCAACTGGCTGAAAATATAATCCAGTTCAATTATGTTTCAGCCGACGGCGAAGAAGGTTTCCCCGGCAATCTGGAGGTTGAAATGGTTTATCGCCTGGAAGAAGAAGAAAATGCACTGGTAATCGAATATCGTGCCACAACTGACAAAGCTACTGTAGTCAACCTGACCAATCACGGTTTCTTCAATCTGGCTGGTATCAGCAATCCTACTCCTACTATCGAAAACAATATTGTTACTATCAACGCTAATTTCTACACGCCTATCGATGAAGTTTCTATCCCAACCGGAGAAGTTGCCAAAGTAGAAGGTACTCCAATGGACTTCACCACTCCGCATACCGTAGGCGAACGTATCAACGATAAATTCCAACAACTGATTAACGGTGCCGGATACGACCACTGCTACGTACTGAACAAGATTGAAACAGGTTCACTAGATCTCGCTGCTACTTGTTTCGAACCGAATAGCGGTCGTACCATGGAAGTATACACTACTGAAGCAGGTGTACAACTTTACACCGGTAACTGGCTGAATGGTTTCGAAGGTGCTCACGGTGCTACATTCCCTGCAAGAAGCGCTATCTGCTTCGAGGCACAATGTTTCCCCGACACTCCGAACAAACCTCATTTCCCCTCGGCTACTTTATTGCCGGGCGATGAATACCAGCAGGTGACTATCTACAAATTCGGTGTGGAAAAATAAAAGATAAAAAAATAACTAACCTAATTTTATAAACTAACATTTTTAATAGAACCATGACACAAGAAAAAAAGAATGGAAAAATCATTGCCATTATCACGATGATTTTCCTTTTCGGTATGATTTCATTCGTTACTAACCTCGCAGCTCCTATGGGTATTGTGCTGAAGAACCAATTCGACGTATCCAATGCTTTGGGTATGCTGGGAAACTTCGGTAACTTTATAGCTTATGCAGTAATGGGTATCCCCAGCGGTATCTTGTTGCAACGTGTGGGATATAAGAAAACAGCACTTATCGCAGTAGCTATCGGTTTTATCGGCGTAGGTATCCAGTTCCTGTCCGGTCATTCAAGCCCTGAGATGGCTTTTGCCGTTTATTTGATTGGTGCATTCGTAGCAGGTTTCTCTATGTGTTTGCTTAACACTGTAGTAAACCCGATGTTGAACAAACTGGGTGGTGAAGGTAACAAAGGTAACCAGCTTATCCAGGTGGGCGGCTCTTTCAACTCTGTAATGGCTACCATCACTCCGATGTTCGTTGGTATCCTGATCGCCGGATCTATCGAAAAAGCTACTATCTCTCAGATTTTCCCTGTAATGTACACCGCAATGGCTGTATTCGCTTTCGCATTCTTCGTACTCCTGTTTGTACGCATTCCGGAACCGAACGCTGCTGCTACAACTGAACCAATCAGCACACTGATGAAAGGTGCTTTGAAGTTCCGTCACTTTGTATTGGGCGCTATCGCTATCTTTGTATATGTAGGTATTGAAGTAGGTGTACCGGGTACTCTGAACCTGTTCCTTACTGACCCTGTAGAAAAAGGCGGTGCCGGTATCGCTTCTACAATCTCCGGTTTCGTAGTAGGAACTTACTGGTTCCTGATGTTGATCGGTCGTCTGGCCGGTGCTTCACTCGGTGCAAAAGTTTCCAGTAAAGCGATGCTTACATTTACATCCGCTCTGGGATTGATTTTAGTATTCCTTGCTATCTTCTCTTCTACAGGAACATTGGTGAATCTGCCTGTACTTCAACAAAGCGCAACTGGCGGTTTGTCATTCGGTTTTGCAGAAGTGCCCATTAACGCTATGTACTTGGTATTAGTTGGTCTCTGTACTTCTATCATGTGGGGTGGTATCTTCAACCTTGCTGTAGAAGGACTGGGTAAATATCTGGCTGCTGCTTCCGGTCTGTTTATGGTACTGGTATGCGGTGGAGGTATCCTGCCTGTAATTCAAGGATGGGTAGCTGACGTAGCCGGTTTCATGGCTAGCTATTGGGTAATTATCGCTGCTCTGGCTTACTTGCTGTACTACGGTCTGGTAGGTTGCAAGAACGTAAATAAAGACATTCCAGTAGAATAAAAAATCTGAATTTAATTTATTCACCTTATAAAATTGATTTATCATGGATATAGAACACGTAAGAAGTCGCTTCATTAAGCATTTTGATGGAACTACAGGATTTATATATGCCTCTCCGGGGCGCATCAACCTGATTGGCGAACATACTGACTACAACGGTGGATTCGTATTCCCCGGAGCTGTAGACAAAGGTATGCTTGCTGAAATCAAGCCGAACGGCACTGACAAAGTAAGAGCTTATTCTATCGACCTGAAAGATTATGTAGAATTTGGTCTGAACGAAGAGGATGCTCCCCGCGCAAGCTGGGCAAGATACATTTTCGGTGTATGCCGTGAAATGATCAAACGTGGCGTAGACGTGAAAGGATTCAATACCGCTTTCTCCGGCGATGTGCCTCTGGGTGCAGGTATGTCTTCTTCTGCTGCTCTGGAAAGTACATATGCTTTCGCATTGAATGAACTGTTCGGTGAAGGTAAAATCGACAAATTTGAATTGGCTAAAGTAGGTCAGGCTACTGAACACAACTACTGCGGTGTAAACTGCGGTATCATGGACCAGTTCGCTTCTGTATTCGGTAAAGCTGGCAGCTTGATCCGTTTGGACTGCCGTTCGCTGGAATATCAATATTTCCCATTCCATCCGGAAGGCTATCGTCTGGTATTGATGGATTCAGTAGTGAAACATGAACTGGCTTCTTCTGCTTACAACAAGCGTCGTCAGAGCTGTGAGGCTGCTGTTGCTGCTATCCAGAAAAAACATCCGCATGTAGAATTCCTGCGTGACTGTACAATGGACATGCTGGAAGAAGCGAAAGCTGATATCAGTGCTGAAGATTATATGCGTGCCGAATATGTAATCGAAGAAATCCAACGCGTACTTGATGTTTGCGATGCGCTGGAAAAAGACGATTACGAAACAGTAGGTCAGAAGATGTACGAAACTCACCACGGTATGAGTAAATTGTACGAAGTGAGCTGCGAAGAACTTGACTTCCTGAACGATTGCGCTAAAGAATATGGTGTAACCGGTTCACGCGTAATGGGTGGTGGCTTCGGTGGTTGTACTATCAACCTTGTCAAGAACGAACTGTATGACAACTTCGTTGAAAAGACAAAAGAAGCTTTCAAAGCTAAATTCGGCAGAAGCCCGAAAGTATATGATGTAGTAATCGGTGACGGTTCACGCAGAGTAGAATAAGTTATTATTCATCAGAATTAAATAAGCAGGGCGTCTTTCCGGAATGGAAGGACGCCCTTACTTTTCAATTAACAAAAATCTAAAACCTATTATCTAACCTAACCCTATAATTATCTGTTTATTGTACGCCTTCCGTTGTCATCTGAATGCGTTTCATGGTACCGTCCTCGTTATAATACAAACGATCGATGCAGACGGAACGACGGAAACTGCCTCCGGCTGTATTGATGCTTCCATTATGATAAATGAAATACCAGTCGCCCTTGAACTCGATAATAGCCTGATGATTGGTATTGGAATTGCCGGCTATCTCATTAAGGATGCCTTTGTATTCCCAAGGTCCGGTAATGTTACGGCTCATGGCGTAGCATATCTTTTCCGGAAATTCAGAAGCATATGAAAGGTAGTACCAGTCTCCACGCTTATGTATCCACGGAGCTTCCGTATATCGGGGCAGATGAACCGGTACGATAGGACCATCCAGCTCAATCATATTCTTTTTCAGTTTGGCATAGTAGCATTGGGTATTCCCCCAATAAAGATATGCCTGTCCGTCGTCGTCAATAAAAACGGTCGGATCGATATCTTCCCAAGAGATCTTGGTAAATTCGGTCGTCATATCATTGGTGATCAGCGCAGAACCACGGGCATCCACAAAAGGACCGACAGGCGAATCAGATACGGCTACACCGATGGATTTTCCGTGAATAGTGCCGTGTTCCACCGTCACATACCAATAGAACTTTCCGTCACGTTCTATCACCTGACTAGCCCATGCTTCCCCTTTTGCCCAACTGAAATCTTTGGCTTTCAAAGGTACAGGATGCTCCGTCCATGTTTTCATATCGGGAGACGAGAATACACACCATTCATTCAACTGGTAATGTTCTCTAGGAGGAGGACATTCGTCATGTCCGGCATAAATGTACACCTTACCGTCATGCACCATAGCACCCGGATCGGCTGTATATTTATACTTTATGATGGGATTACCATTGGCTACAAAAGTAGTGTCATTCTGCGCAGACAGCCCGGAAAAGGCTGCCAATACGCATGAGATCATAACTAGTTTAACGCTATTCATTTTATTTCTTCGTGAATTTATAAACTGCAAACGTGTTCGGTCCGAGTTCGGTGGTTAACGCATGACCATTGATCGTTACCAGTGTCTCCCGCGGAGTGATGGCAAACGGTTGGTCAAGCGTATTATCTTTGTCCTGATCGAGTGAGCTAAGAGTGATGCAACGTCCTTCGGACAATACATCCTGCTTTTTCAGACCTTCGAAAGTCAAGGATACAGGCTGTGTCTTATCGGAAGTATTAGCTACTTTGACAATCAGTTCGTTCTTATCCTTATCATAGACTGCACTGGCAAAAAGTCCGTTTTGTCCTTCCGCCCCCGTTACCGGTTTCTTGTTCATAGTGAGAGGAAGTACATTCGTTCCTTTGTTCTGTGCGTATAGCTGCTGCACATAATAACTTACGGTACGCACCGAGTTGAGGTTATCAAACCAAATCATGTCCGGACGCCATTGCCATCCCTCCACATGAGCGAAAAGCGGCGCATAAGTAGCCATGTGTACGATATCGGCATTGCGTTCCAATCCGGTCATGAAGGCTGCTTCAAGCAAGGCAGCATGGAAGTGGTTCCATTTCTTTCCTTTTCCGTGACAAGCATATTCACCGGCAAATACTTTCGGTCCTTTACGGTCGTAGTTATCATAGCGTGCTCCCTGACTGAGGAACCAGCTTTCGGGACGGTAGAAGTGTTCGTCTACCAGATCAGCTTTCAGACGTTTCATTTCAGGCCACAGATAATCGAACTTTTTTCCTTCGGAGTTCGGGCCGGAACTGCCTACAATCATGATTTCCGGATGCGCCATGCGAAGAGCCTTGATAAACGGTTCGAGACGTTCGGGATACTCTTTTCCCCACTGTTCGTTACCGATGCCCAGATATTTCAAATTGAAAGGTGCCGGATGTCCCATATCGGCACGTACTTTCCCCCAAGTCGTGTTCACGTCTCCATTGGCAAATTCGATCAGATCGAGTGCATCCTGAATATAGCTATCCAGGTCGCAAACTGCTACGTGAGCTTTTTCTTCATTGTTCTGATACTGACAGGCAAGTCCGCAGTTCAGGATCGGAAGCGGTGCCGCTCCCATTTCTTCAGAAAGAAGAAAATATTCATAGAATCCCAGTCCGTAGCTTTGATAATAATCCGGATAGAAACGATGGGTAAAGGTATATTGCCAACGATTTTCGTTCAATGGACGGTTTTCTACCGGCCCCACGGATTTCTTCCAGTCATAACGGGTTTCGAGATCCGTACCTTCAACGATGCAACCACCGGGGAAACGGAAGACTCCCGGATGAATATCCGCCAAAGCCTGCGCAAGGTCTTTTCGAAGACCATTCTCATGTCCCTTCCAAGTATCGACAGGGAAAAGGGAAATATGTTCCAAGTCTACCGTACCTTGGGAAACAAGGAAAATACGAAGCGTTGCTTTAGGATTGGTAACACCCGCTTTTAAGATTACCTGATATTTCTTCCAGTCTTTGGAATCAATGGTCAGTGTCTGAGAGGCAAAAGCCTGATGTTCGCCCATAGATTTGGTATCTACAAGTTCCACACGTATCTTTTCACCTGTACCTCCGTGCGGCAAACGTGCCCACACGGAAAAGCGGTATTCTTCACCTTGCTTAACCCCGATGCCGAAGAAGCCTTCATTATCCAGTCCGGTATGCTTGTGGGCATGTCCCGGATTATCAAGACGCACATAATGCGGATTGCGTTCAAAAGGACCGTCATCCTGCAAAGTCACTTTTCCATAAGTCTTCCATCCCATCAGACGCTGAGGGAATTCGAATGAACGGTTCTTTACCAGTTCGGCATAAAGTCCGCCATCGGCAGCATAATTGATGTCTTCAAAAAAGAGTCCGTACATTGTCGGCTGGATTTCAGCACCCAACTTCTTAGTCTGGATCACCATTTCATTGGTTTGTGCATGAAGTGCCATGCCGGTAGATAAGGCTAATGCAGCCAGTAATTCTGTGTATCTTCTCATGGTTTTCAATAAAAATTATATATAGTTATTTGATTCTTTTTCCCCAGACAGAACGTCCCCGGCTATCGAGTCCGGTAAAGAGAATTGTTTCGGTTTCATTCTCCCAATCGTGTCCTGCAAAGATAACCAGATTCTCAATCTTCTCCGAGTTCAAATCTACCATTAATAGATGTTTTTCGGTCAAAAAGGACCATTTTCCATTCATTTGAACTATATTCCATCCATTATCGGTCATCTGCCCTTCGCACGTGCCGTCTTTTGCCAAAGTCATTCGGGTGGACAGGTTCCATTCCTTCTCTTTCAGTTCTCCCTCTCCCCATAAGATCTGTCCGGCTTCCAGCTGACGCTCAGACCTTGGTTCCTGCACTCGGATGATTTCCCATTCACCGACCAGGTCTTCTTTGCTGAATTGACGTGGAGCAGTCCCTGCATATCTTTCGGGAGAAGCGACCGGCCAGCCTTCGGGAGTGAAGAACAACTGCCGTATATGCAACACCATTAACTGATTTTGCGGTGACAGACGTCCCTGATGTGCCATAAAATAGTTTCCTTCACCATCAGAAAAGACGGCACAATGCGCTGTACCCGCCCATCCGGTATTGTTCTCAAAACGATATGGTGCAGTCAGTATCGGGAAGTTGTTGGTCGTATCTTTCACAGCCTTGCCAAAGTAGTCCGTAAACGGACCTTCGGCAGCATCCGAACGGTTGACACGTACATTATAAGTCGTCATCAGCGGATCATAGGAAGTGAAAAGATAATATTGTTTCAGCTCCGGATGATAGATTATTTCCGGTGCTTCGAGATTGTCCTTCCGATAGTTGGCACGCCGTGCTACAAGGTGCCCCAAATCGCCTTCGTTTAGAGCTAATCCGGTTTCCGGATTCAGTTCAACGCAATACAGACCACCGAAGAAGGAGCCGTAGTGCATCCACCATTTTCCGGTATTTTCGTCAGCTATGACGCTCGGATCGATAGCATTCATGGCGGTAGAATCATCTGTTTTAACAATACAGCCTTTCTGCGTCCACGGCCCTTCGGGAGAGGTTGATTCGGCAAGTCCGATATAGGATGTCTTACGTCCGAATGCAGATACGCAATAGTAGAGGCGATATTTATCTTTATAAGGGATGATATACGGTGCCCAGATATTGGTCGCCCCTTGCCCTCCTGCATGAGACTGTACCCATTGAACCGCTTCTTCCGGTATTTCGGGAAATGCCCATCCCAGAAATTCCCAATGTACTAAATCTTTAGAACGGCGCATCTGGATAAATCCCAACGGCACGCCTTTCTCTCTCGCCTCTTTCCGGTTCTCACCGAAAATCGCATCTGTAGAATACATATAATAATAGTCGCCCATCTTCCGGCAGGACGGATCGTGTACATTGTATATTCCCCATTGACGGTAATCTTCCATTTTGGCTACTGATAAATAATTATCATCCCAAGGATTAGCAGAAGGAGTCGGAGTAAACACGGCAGAAGTGCAACTTACAAAGAAGCTGCCTGCTACTAAAAGAACTGGCAAAAACAAGTTTTTCATAATATCTGTGTATTCGTTCATCAATTATGCTACAAAAATACGTCCCGTTTCCCCTATGGAAGGTGGACATACGAACACGATTGGTGGACAATCCGATAATCTGCTGAAAAGAAGCTCTTCTCATTTTTGTGATTGAAGAGATTCTTCTAACTTTGCCCTTATTAATACGTACATACATGAAAAAACACCTACTTATATACCTTATAATATATAGTATCTGTTCACTGACCGGACAGGTTCGGGCACAGGAACGTTTTGCCGACCGCTATAATATTACGTATGTGACCATGAACGAGGGGCTTCCACATAATTTTATCGATGACCTGTACAAAGACAGCCGGGGATTTATGTGGATTTCGACTGCCGGAGGCGGGCTTTCCCGTTATGATGGCTATGAGTTTGTAAACTACACTCCCAATAATTACCAATGCAAACTAAAAAGCAACTTTATACGCAATGTCTGTGAAGACGCCTTCCAACGCCTTTGGATCGTCTCCGAAGGGGGAACGGATATTATTGACTTATCTACTTTAAAACCGATTATCCCCCATGACCCGAAAGGGATACTTCCAAAGATACTGGAACTACCGGCTACCCGTATCATGAAAGATACGCAAGGCTGTATCTGGCTTCATTGCGACAACGCCCTTCACCGTATCGAATTCAATGACAAAGGGGAAGTGCAAATTCTGTCTACACTCAGCCCTGTCTATCTGAATGGTCCGGACATTGCTCTGAAAGACATTGACGAGGATGGGAAAATATGGATGGGAAACAATGGAGAAATACGAAAAGTGGCATTAAGTCCGCAAAAGAGACTAGTAACCATTCCCATAGCCGACTGCCTGAAGTTCGAAGCGGGAACTTATATTTCGGATTTCCTCAGCAAAGAGAATGAAGTCTGGATCTCCAGTGACCGCGGACTATTCCGTTATAATAAAAGCGGCAATATGATAAAACGATATGAGCATGATTCCGGCAATCCCTATTCCCTGTCGCAAAATTATCTGACAAATTTAGCTATCACCGATGACAAACAATTAATCGTCGCGACACTACGTGGTATTAATATCTATAACCCGATGACGGATAATTTTGAACGTATAGCCTGTGACCTTCCAAATGGCGGTACCAATCTGCTGAACAGTAACTTTATTAATTGCATATTGACTGATGGAGAACATATCTGGTTCGGTACGGAAACCGGAGGTATCAATCTGCTGAATCCACGGCAACTATCGATACGGAGCTACCGGCATGACAAGGAAAATCCGTCAAGTTTATCCTATAATCCTGTCAATGCAATTTATGAAGATGTATACGGAACCTTATGGGTAGGGACAGTAGAAGGCGGACTGAACAGAAAAGAACGGAACAGCGAAGATTTCACCCATTATACACGTGAACACGGAGGGCTGAGTCACAACTCCGTCAGTGCCCTGACTGCCGATACCGACAATCACTTATGGATAGGTACATGGGGAGGAGGTCTCAATCTGCTTGATCTGAAAGCTCCCCGACAGATACTGGAGGTAATTTCCTCACAGACCGGCGGAGGCTTTCCGATTAACTTTATCGGAGTATTGAATTATGACCCTATTAATGAAGGTATATGGATAGGCGCCAATCAAGGACTCTATTTTTATGATCCGGTAAAAAAGGAAATAACTGCTCCATTACCGGATAAGGCTGCTGAAAATATTCATGGCTGTATCGGTTCCATCATCGATAAGGAGGGTAAACTTTGGGTCGGTTGTCTGGAAGGGGTTTATATCATCAATCTGCATTCCCGTTCCTCTAAAGGAGAATTCCAGTACAGGCACCTGAACTACAAACTGGACGATCCGTCCTCCCGCCTGATTGAGAAAATAACCTGCTTTTATGAAGGTAAGGACGGAACTTTATGGCTGGGCAGTAACGGATATGGCATTTATCAACGAAAAATCGATGCTCAAGGAAAAGAACAGTTTATCTCTTATAGCACAGCGCAAGGATTACCGAACAACAGTATTCGGGGAATACTGGAAGATAACAACGGTAACTTATGGATCAGTACCAATAATGGACTCTCCTGTTATCACCAGGCAGAGAATCGTTTCATTAACTATACCATACAGGATGGTCTGATTGACACACAGTTTTATTGGAACGCCTCATGCGGTTCTTCTCATGACTTACTCTATTTCGGCAGTGTAGGCGGATTGGTTGCAATCGAAAGTAATCGTCCGGCGATGTCTCTTCCGGCTGCCAAAGTACGTTTCACCCGTCTGCGGATAGGTAATGAAGAAATATTGCCAGGCAGCGAATACCTGTCGGAAGATATTGCCATAACGACGGAACTGAAACTGCATGAAAAAGAGAAATCTTTCTCACTCGAATTTGCAGCGCTTAACTTTGAGTCAAACAATACAGCCATATACAGTTATCGTCTGGTCGGTTTTGACGATAAATGGGTACAGGTTCCGGGCAACCGACGTTTTGCCAGTTATACGAATTTACCTCCCGGTTCATATACTCTACAGGTCAGATATACTCCTGACGGCGAAAACGAGGGAGAAAACATAACGGAACTGAAGATTACGATTGTACCTTATTTCTATAAGACCGTATGGTTTATTCTATTCATCATCGTATTGTTGTCTGTCAGTGTATGGCAATTCTATCAATGGCGCATCCGTAATCTGAAACGACAGAAAGAATATCTGCACCGCACGGTAGAAGAACGTACTCATGAACTGGAACAGCAAAAGCATCTGTTAGAAAATCAAACGGATGAACTGTCACGCCAAAACCAGATGCTGATTCAGCAGAATGAGAAAATCACGAGGCAGAAGGCACAACTGATTCGTATGTCCCGTAAAGTGCAGGAATTGACGCTTGACAAGATTTCATTCTTTACGAATATTACTCACGAATTCCGCACACCGATTACCCTCATTATCGGTCCTATCGAACGTGCGTTGAAATTAAGCTACAATCCGCAAGTCATTGAGCAATTGAACTTCGTGGAACGCAATTCCAAATATCTATTGTCTCTTGTCAATCAGTTGATGGATTTCCGGAAGGTAGAGTCCGGCAAACTGGAGATTGTGAAGACTCGGGGAAATTTTCTGAAATTTATCGATTCACTGATCACTCCGTTTGAAGTATTCGCCCAAGAGCGGAACATTGTGCTCAAACGCTATTACCGGATGGAGATGCCGGAGATTTTGTACGATGAGGAAGCAATGCGTAAGGTGGTCACCAATCTGTTGAGTAACGCTATCAAGTTTACTCCGAACGGGGGAACTGTGTCTCTCTACCTATCTGCTTTTTTCGCCAAAGACAGTGAAAAAGAGACTCTGTATATTTGTGTCAAAGACAGTGGTTCGGGCATCCCTGAAGAAGACCTCAACCGAATTTTCAACCGTTTCTACCAGTCGCAGAATCAAGTGAAATATCCGGTATACGGACAAGCAGGAACAGGCATCGGTTTATACCTCTGCAAACGGATTGTTCAAATGCATGGCGGAGAGATCAAAGCATTCAACAACCGTCATGCGGGATGCTCTTTCCGCATCCTCCTCCCCTTGCAGCGGGAAGAAGGGAAGGACGAAAAGACAATCATTATTGATCACAACGATTCGTCCGCAATTCCTGTTCAGGATTCCGGCTCTCCAAAAGAGAAAGAAGCTTTAAGTATGCTGGTTGTGGAGGATAATGCTGATATGCGGGGATATATCCGGTCTATTCTTCGTGAACAGTATCATGTACTGGAAGCTGCCAATGGCGAAGAAGCACTACATATACTTAATAGTAATCCAATAGACTTTATTATCAGTGATTTGATGATGCCTGTCATGGACGGAATCGAACTGTCCCGAAAGGTAAAGGAAACATTTGCCATTTCGCATATTCCTTTCCTGATGCTGACCGCCAAGACCTCACAAGAAGCCCGACTGGAAAGCTATCGTATGGGAGTGGACGAATATCTGCTGAAACCTTTTGATGAGACATTATTATTGACCCGTATTCAGAATATTCTGGAGAACCGGAAACGATATCAACGTAAATTTACGCTTGATATGGACGTGGACGTACTTAATATGGAAGAAGAATCCGGTGATAAGAAGTTCCTCAATCAAGTAATGGAAGTTATCAAAGAGAACTACAAGAACTCCTATTTTGAAGTCAGCGATTTTTGTGAAGCTGTCGGGGTAAGCAAAAGCCTGCTGAACAAAAAACTGCAAAACTTAATCGGTCAGTCCGCCGGACAGTTCATCCGGAATTACAGACTGAACATCGCACGGGAATTGATTCTGAAGAATCGGGAAACGAAGAATATGAATATAGCGGAAGTTGCCTACGAAGTAGGATTCAATGATCCCAAATATTTTACAAGATGCTTCACGAAACATTTCAATGTGACACCAAGCGCACTGCTGAATAACGAAGAATAACTGATATAAGGGTTGCTATTATGAAACAATGATAGCAGCCCTTTGTCTTAAAATGAGCTCATTTTAAGAGACATCCGTCCGAGATTATACCCAAAGTGTAAAAAAGACACTTATATAGTCGTTTATCCACCTCGAAAATTCATTTGTCCACCTTTAATATACTCATCGGTTGTATTTTTGCGACACTACAACGAGTAGAATTATTGTTGAACCATTAATATCAATATCTATGAAGACAAGGAAATGGCCGTTACTACTTATGGCAATTCTTACCGTTCTCAGCATGAGTTCTTGTCAGGATTGGGGAGAAGCCGATCCACCGGCAGGAAATCAAAAACTTCCGGCAAAGCCGGATACCTCCGCTAAATTAATAGCTGAATTTACATTTGACGAAGATTTCAACTCTACTGCCACCGAAGGCGAAACACCTGTATCGGGGGAAGGTTTTGCATACAGTGCAGATCAGGAGATTCCGGAAATCGTACAGGATGACGAAAGAGAAAACGGAGTTATGCACGCCAACGGCGGATATCTCCGCATTCCCAACCCTCTTATCGGTGCAGATATCCAGACAGGAGTCTCATTCAGTTTCTTCGTAAAATCTACTAAAACAGACCATACAGGTGCACTGATCTCTTTCAGTGACGGAACGGACAAACTGTATTTCACTGCAAATGCTTTTTTGAGCTATACCGGCACAGGAGGCTATCTGGACGTAAATGATCCGGAAGTCAGTGTAACGAACGCAATGCCTTACGGGACATGGCATTATGTTGCCTTGACTTTCACAGAGAAAGGATACGCCATTTATATCGATGGCACCAAGAAATACGATACCAACAACCATGCCAGCATCAGTTCCGGAAAGACAAGGGCTGTGAGCGTAGGTGACTTCGATTATTCTAATATGATCGATTTATTGTCATCTGCGACCTATATATATTTAGGCTATGGTTCGGATACGGAAACAGCCGAAGCCTATTATGATGATCTGAAGATCTGGACAAATACTTTCTCGGACAGCGATGCTCAGGGACCGAATATCGGTGGCGGAATACATGTGCCCGATCCTGTTTATAAAGCTACTTTCGAAACGACTACCGGACTACAGATCATGGGCGGTGGCAGCTTTGTTACAGATGATAATAGCGCCTTCGGAACCGTATTCAAGAATATCCCCGGAGGAATGCGTCAGAATTACTTGTTGCTTCCGGAAGATGTAATGTCACATTCTGCCGAAACGAAGGAAATGTCTATCGGAATGTGGGTGAATGCGAAGGATGCCGGAATCTCATCTACTTATATGTGGTCACCATTATTCAGTGCTCACGGACAGGCACCGGGCATTACAGGTACTGCCAATACAGACAACTGGCCTATGTTTGCATTGTATGTAAGAGGAACATTACAACTGAATAATGCCGGATGGTGCAACTTTGATGATGCACAGAATGTAAATGGTACCAATGCTCTATATCATGACGCCACTGACTGGTTGGCTGATCATCAATGGCATTACTATACAGTAACTCTCACCGCTACTTCCGCCAAAGTATATATGGATGGCGAACTGAAGAACGAATGGCAGGTGGCTGGTACCGGAGATAATAATACAATTGAAGGTGCATTCATTTATGGTGCCAACTACAAATACATCACTTTAGGCGGAAATCAGGCGTTCGACTGGGGCGATCCCGATCCGGGATTCATGTTTGACGACTTCGCAGTCTATAACAAAGAATTGTCTCCGGAACAGATCAAACAGATTATGGAAGACAAGACATTGGCTCTGCCTACTCCTGTCTACATCAATACCTTTGAAGAAGGAGCCGGAGATGCAAAAATCGTAGGTTCGGGCAAAATAGTTTCAGTGGAAGACAAAGGGTTCGGACAAATATTCCAGAATGTAGCCGGTTCTAAAGGCACTAATTATCTGATGTTGCCTCAAGATGCTCTTTCCCACTCCGTAGAATCTCAGGAAGTGAGTATCAGTGTATGGGTGAATGCCAAGAATGCAGGAGCATCGGACGATTATCGCTATTCTCCCCTATTCACGGCATACGGAAACGAGCCGTCGGCAGGATCAGAGAATATATGGCCATTGTTTGTCCTGCAATCCCGCGGACTCGCCCAAATAAACTGTAACGGATGGACAGACTTCACCGCCGCACAAAATGAGAAAGGTGTCAACACCGTTTATTGCTCGGAATATGCAGCAGATGGAATCGTTTGTGAGGAAGACTGGCTGAAGGATCATGAATGGCATCTTTACACAGCCGTTCTCACGTCTACCACCTGTAAAATCTACATTGACGGAGAAGTCGCCAACTCATGGACAGTATCGGGCAGCGGTGACGGCAATACCATCTCCGGAATATTCACCAACGGTGCAGACTTGAAATACATCTCATTGGGCGGAAACCAGGCATGGACATGGGCTGACCCTGATCCCGGATTTATGTTCGACGACATCGCTATCTACAACAAAGCACTGACAATCGATGAGATACAGGCTATTATGAAAAAGAAAAAGAATTAAACCTTAAAGTTTAGTATACATGAAGAATTTTATACTGATACTCTGCCTCGCCACATTCAACCAATGGGTGTATGCGCAGAACAAGCAGATCACCGGACGGGTAGTTGATACCAAAGGCGAAGCCGCCATTGGTGCAAGCATACTTGAAAAAGGAACTACAAACGGAACCATTACCGACTTTGACGGTAACTTCAAACTGACGGTCGGACCGAAAGCCGTGTTACAAATCAGTTATATCGGCTATAAGACACAGGAAATTCCAGTAGCCAACAAGACGAAACTGAATATCACTATGGAGGAAGACACGGAAGTGCTGGATGAAGTCGTAGTGGTCGGATACGGTGCGCAGAAGAAAGAAAGTGTGGTAGGTGCCATCTCGCAGGTTTCTTCCAAAGAATTGTTGAAATCTCCGGCAGCCAATATTTCACAGGCGATTGCCGGTAAGATTTCGGGTGTAATCACTTCTCAGACTTCCGGTGCGCCGGGGGCTGACGATATGAAGATTTATATCCGTGGCCGTGCTTCTTTCGCAGGAGACAACCAGCCGTTGATTTTAGTAGACGGTGTAGAACGCGAGTTCTCACAGATTGCTCCGGATGATATCGAATCGATCTCTACGTTGAAAGATGCTTCCGCTACTGCCGTATATGGTGTACGTGGTGCAAACGGTGTTATGCTGATTACAACAAAGCGCGGTAAGGAACAGAAACCGACCGTCAGCCTGACCGCCAACTGGCAAATACAGTCCCCTACCCGCCAGGATACTTATCTGGATTCTTACAATTCGGTTGTATTGCTGGAAGAAGCGCTGGCTAACGACGGACTGCCTTCTCAATATTCGGCATCCGACATCGAAATGTATAAAAGAGCCTCAGCAGGACAACTCAGCGGAATCGATGCCCTCCTCTACCCGAATGTAGACTGGTATGACACCGTTTTGCGAAACAGTGCACCGGCACAACGCTACAATGTCAATATACAGGGCGGTACCAAACGTATGCGTTACTTTACTTCTGCCGAATATTATAACCAACAGGGATTGTTCAAGGAATTCAGTCAGGACGAATACGGAAACAAGTCGAACTCCAGCTTCAAGCGTTTCGCTTTCCGTGCCAATCTCGACTTCCTGATGACCAAAGACCTGACTCTTTCCGTCAACTTCGGGACACGTTTCGAAGAACGCAGAGGACCGAACTCGAATGAATCGAGAGACGGAACTTACAGTCAGGCATTTTATGAAATGAATCATACACCGGGATGGTTGTTTCCGGTATCCTATACCGTAGGTGAAGGTGAAGACCAGAAGACATTGTACAGCGGCAGCTCACAATACCAGAATAATATCGTGGCACGTTTTGCCAAAGCCGGTTTCTACCGCTCCACCAATACGATCAATGAAACAAATTTCATTGTGGATTATAAGATGGACTGGCTCACCAAAGGGCTGGCAGCAAAAGGTATGGTATCTTTCGACTACGACGCTTACTATATGCGTGCTTTCAATGCCGACTTTGCCACTTATGAACTGAATGACCGTAATAACTACAATTCAATAGACGCTTATACCCAGTTCAATACGGATACGGAACTTGCTTATCTGGGCAATAACCAGACTACCACTTATAAACTTTACATGGAATTCCAGCTGAACTGGGCACGAAAATTCGGCAAACATGACATTACCGCTATGGCACTGTACAACCAAAATGACTACCGTTATCAGGCAGACCTTGCCGAACGTTACCAAGGACTGGTAGGGCGTGCCACATACGGCTACGACGACCGTTACCTGGCAGAAGTCAACTTCGGCTATAACGGTTCGGAAAACTTCATGCGAGGCAGACGCTTCGGTTTCTTCCCTTCTTTCTCCGTAGGATGGAGAATCAGCAACGAAGCTTTCATGAAAGGAAC
Organism: uncultured Bacteroides sp.; assembly: GCA_947038155.1. Taxonomy (GTDB): domain Bacteria; phylum Bacteroidota; class Bacteroidia; order Bacteroidales; family Bacteroidaceae; genus Bacteroides. The sequence goes on from CAMQVH010000011.1 coordinate 70,181, forward strand.
GGAGGAGTGGCTGAACAATCTGAAGATCCGTGCATCCTATGGTGAAGTAGGTAACGATGTATACAAAGTGAATGGCGTAAAACAACGTTTCCTATATCAGGCAGTGTGGACACAGATAGCCAACGACTATCACTTCGGAACAACCGGATATACCGGTATCTATGAAAGCCAGTACCCTAACTATGCAGTGACTTGGGAACGTGCTCACAAATACAACCTGGGACTGGAATTTGGTTTATGGAACGGACTGCTGAACGGTAATATCGACGTATTCTACGAAAAGAGAAACGATATCCTGACTCCTTATCTCACCCGTCCGCAATGGGTTGGCGTCAATATGGCTGCCGGCAATCTGGGAGAAACCAACAACAAGGGTTTCGAAATCGAACTGAAACATGCGAACCATATCGGAAAGGACTTTACCTATAATGCAAGTCTGACTTTCTCACACGCCCGCAATGAAATCCGGAACATGGACGAACCCGCCACAAAGACAGCTTATCGCAAACAGGAAGGTCATCCGATCAACCAATACTTCGGTCTGGTGTGCGATGGTTTTGTAACCCAAGCCGACTTGAACAATCCCGATTTTCCGGTTTCTACTTTCGGCAATGTACAGGTAGGCGACCTGAAATACCGTGATATGAACGGAGACGGATTTATCGATAGCCGTGATGAAACATTTATCGGCTATAGCGATGTTCCCGAAAACACTTACGCCTTGTCTCTGGGATGCGAATACAAAGGCATCGGATTCAGCATCATGTTTCAGGGAGTAGATCATGTTTCCAGATATTATGATGCGGAAGCAATGTACGCTTTCGTGAATGGCGGTAAGGTAAAAGAACATCATCTGAATCGCTGGAATCCCAACCAGTCGGAAGCATACAACCTTACCCATGCCAGCTATCCGCTGCTCCATTATGACAGCTACGGCGACCATAATCAGCGTAAGAACTCGTTCTTCCTGAAAAACGGTAACTTCCTCCGTCTGAAGAATATCGAACTAAGCTACTCGCTTCCGGCTAAATGGATCAGAAAAGTAGCCATGAACGAATGCCGCGTCTACGTGAATGCAAACAATCTCATCACATGGGATAAGCTGGATGGTCTTTGCGATCCGGAAAGTGAAGGTTCCAACCGTTACCCGATTATGAAGACTGTGAACTTTGGTGTAAACATTAAATTCTAACAGATATAAGACATGAAAAAGACAATCATATATACCGCCTTTTGGTTGGCAACCGCCGGAATCGCCCTGACTTCCTGTGAAGATATATTCGGTGGTTTTCTGGACAAACAACCCAGCAACGAACTGACAGAGGAAGAAGTATTCAGCCAATGGACTACCACCCGCGAGTTCCATTTCGATACTTACAACTTCCTGCGCCACGGTGCCTGCCGCATCAACAACTCATGGATGGATGCAGCTACCGACTTAGCCGAAACCAGCTACGCCAGCGGCGGCACGCGTACAAGTTTCAACATCGGCAACTATTATGCCAGCGGTGCCGCCACTGAACTCACCGGCACATGGGAACACTATTACCGGGGTATCCGCAAATGCAATATGCTATTAAAGAACATCGACGACGTGCCCAAAGCTACGGATGACTCGGAAGAAGCACACGCTACCTATGTGAAACAATACAAGGCGGAAGCTCATTTCCTCCGTGCTTATTTCTACTGGGAAATGTTTCTCCGCTACGGTCCCGTCCCTCTGGTTACAGATGTACTCGATCCGGACGGAGACTTGCTCAGCAACTATACCACCCGCCCTTCCCTGAAAGAATATGTAGTTGACTTCATTCTGAAAGAACTGAAAGATTGCGAAGAAGGATTGATGGATAAAGCCACTTCTGCCGAATCGGGCAACCCCGGACGTATCAGCCAGCCAATGGCACGTGCACTGTATTCACGTGTCATGCTCTACATGGCAAGCGACCGTTTCAGAAGTGAATCGGGTATCAGCTGGCAGCAAGCCGCCGATGCAGCACAAAGCTTCATGACAGATTACGGAACGCTCTACGGACTCTACACGACCGATACCGATCCGAAGACCTGCTATACCAACGCCATCCTGAAGAACGCACATGACGAGAAAAATAATGAAACGATCTTCTGGCGTAATGATGTGGCTGTAGGATGGGGAGCGATCTATAACGATACACCTGTAGGCGAAGGCGGCAACGGAGGTTTGTGCCCGTCACAGAATTTAGTGGATATGTATGATATGGCGAACGGACAGTCTCCTTTCAGCAGTTATGATGAAACCGGTGCCCCTGTTTATAACGAAACAGCCACTCCGGCCATCAACAATGCCAGCGGATACAAGAGCAATGATCCATACAGCAACCGTGACCCACGTCTGGCGGCTACCGTACTCTACAACGGTGTGAACTGGGGTAATGGCATCATTAATGTACTCAAAGGACAACGGGATAACCCGCAAGGAAATGCCAATGCAACACCGACCGGATACTATACCCGCAAGTATATTCCGGAAGTGATCCTGAACAACAACCATACCGGCAGCAACTACCGTAACTGGATTATCATCCGCTATGCGGAAATCTTATTGAACTACGCAGAAGCCTTGAATGAAGCCGGCGGTTCACGCTCGGACGTACTGAACGCCATCCAGCCTCTCCGCAACCGTGTAGGGATGACTGCCAAACTCACAGACCGCAGCGATCTTCAGACCATTGCCGACCGCCGCAACTTCATCCGTAAGGAACGTACCGTCGAACTCGCTTTTGAGGATCATCGCGCCTGGGACGTACGTCGCTGGAATGTAGCGGAAAAAGCATTGGCACGTCCTATCTACGGAATGGAGATTACCAAGGAAAACGGAAAGTTTGTCTATACACGTAAAGTTGCCCAGAACCGGGTATTTACAGAGAAAATGTATCTCTACCCGATACCGGAAGGAGAAGTATGGAAAACGAATATCGAAAACAACCCGGGTTGGAACAATTAACTGAACGAATATGCAACCGATGAAATTAAATAACATACAGACAGGATTCAAAAGAATCCTGCTCACCGTAGCCGCAGTTTTCATGCTGGGCAATGGATGGGCGCAAGATGCTAAAGTCCTGAAAGGACGAATCGTAAATGCAGAGGGTGAACCTATCGCAGGTGCGGTGGTCAACGTAGCGGAAGCAAGCCGCATCGCACTCTCGGACAAGGACGGTTTCTTCACTTTGAAGAATGTAAAACCTGCCGACGAGCTTTATGTAAGCAGCGTAGGTTATCTGCCGACAACAGCAATTGCCGACTTTGAGGAGAACTTCAAGATTGTCATGGATGCCGACCTGGATGAATATGCTCATACGACTCCGCTTCCTTTCAACCGCAAACCCAAGAAGTTTGTGACAGAGTCCACCTCCATCGTCACCGGAGAAGAGCTGGAAAAACATCCGGTAACTGTTCTTCAGAATGCATTTACCTCCACCGTGACCGGTGTAGAGACGTATGAGGCGCAATCCGAACCGGGATGGAGTGAAACGGCTATGTATATCCGTGGCATCCGTACCATGAATGCCAGTGCACGCAGTCCGCTGATCATCGTTGACAATGTGGAACGTGACCTCTCATTCCTCGATGCCTACCCTATTGAATCGATTACGATATTGAAGGATGCCGCCGCCACCGCTATCTATGGAATGCGTGGAGCCAACGGCGCAGTACTCGTAACGACCAAACGCGGAGAAACCGGTAAGACTAAAATCAACTTCACACAAGAAGTCGGCTTCCAGACTATTGCCGGAATCCCCGAAAGCCAGAATTCTTATAACTATGCGCTGAGCCGTAATCAGGCACGATATCTGGACGGATTAAGTCCCGAATATTCCGATGAAGACCTGGACTACTACCGTCGTGTCTGCAACGGTGAGCAACTGGAAGGAATGGCAAAATACAAATACTTCAATACGAACTGGCACGATACCATGCTGCGGGATGCAGCTCCGCAATACCGTACCAACCTGTCTGTCAGCGGCGGTAACGCACGTGCACGTTACTATGTCTCCTTCTCTTATCTCCGCCAAGAAGGTTTGTTCGACACCAAATGGACGGAATGGAACGAAGGCTACAGCACACAGGAAGTATTGAACCGCTACAACCTGCGTTCGAACATCGACATCGATGTAAACAAGTTCCTGAATGTATCGATGGACTTGGGCGGACGTATCGACAATATCTCCCAACCGGGCATTGACGTATGGAACCTCTTTACCTGGGGAGCCGGCGAAAACCTTCCGGTGTATCCCGTATTCTGCCCGAACGGTGAATTCTTTATGCCGACCAGCAGCGACAGTAAAAACGGTGCCGCACAAATCGCCGGACGTGGCGTGGAACAGAACCGCCGCCGTAACCTCTATACAACCGTAACGGCTACCGGAAACCTGGATGCCCTTGTTCCCGGACTGAAAGCCAAGATGACGTTCAGTTTCGACTCTTACGAAACATTCCAGAAAGTGCAGCAAGCCGATGTCAATGTCTACTACTATAACTATATGGCTGATGTCAACGACCCGTCGGAATATACATACCAACGCATGAGAACGTACAAAGCATTGCCCAATGCCACCACTTCTCCACGCGACTATTACTATAATCTCAATATGAACGGTGGACTGGCATACGAACATACATTCGGCAAACATGCCGTCAATGCTCAGGCTTTTATCCGTACTTATCAGAATGTAGTACGCGGACAGGAATCATCCAACCGCTACCTCTCTTACAATGCACAGGCTACATATGTATATAACAACCGGTATATCCTTTCCGGTAATATCTCCCGCATGGGCAGTGATAATTATGCCGACGGCGAACGCTTCGGAACATTCCCCGGCGGTTCCGTGGGATGGGTACTTTCCGAAGAATCATGGCTGAAGAACTCGTTCGTGAATCTCCTGAAACTCCGTGCTTCTTACGGACGGGCGGGACAAGCCGTAACAGGCGTCAGCCGCTACCCGTACCAAGGTACATTCACCGAAGGAAGCGGTTATAATTTCGGTACTTCCCAATCTTACACGGAGGGTGTATATGAATCGACAGCCGGCAACAAGAATATCAAATGGGAAATCTCGGATATGGCAAACTTCGGTGTTGACTTCGACTTGTGGAACAAGAAAATCTACGGTTCCGTGGACTTCTTCAAGGAATGGCGTTCCAACATTCTGGTATCCCGTTCCACCGTGCCCGGCTTATTCGGTGTAAATGCTCCGCAAGACTCTTACGGCAAGGCCGAAACGAAAGGTTTCGAAGTCACTTTAGGACACAGCAACCGGATCGGTGATTTCGAATACTATATCGACGGTATGCTGACTTTCAACACCAACAAGATCACCGAAATGGATGAACTGACTCCCGATTACGCTTATCAGGCAAGAACCGGCAACCGGATCGACCAAAGCCAGCTCCTGATCTGGAAACAATGGGCCAGTAATCCCGACCTGATTCCGGAGTCGTATGAAGATGCCGTTGCCAATCCTCAGAAATATCCGTGGAACGCTGCCGGTAAATACAAGCTCGGCAATGCCGTATTCCAGGATACGAACGGCGACCGTAAAATAGACAGCTACGACAAAGTACCGACCGGATATACGAATATTCCGGAATTAATCCCGACCATCCGTTTAGGTTTTAGCTGGAAGGGCTTCGATGCACGTGCCGTGCTGACCGCTTATCTGAACCGCACCGTTCCCTGCCGTGAGAATATGGACTATGGCTTCGGCTGGGGAGGTACTTCCACTCATGAAATCACCAACACATGGGGATATTATATACAAACGGCAAAACAAATTGTTCCATTTTCAAAAAACATTTTGTTCCCGGTTTA
>CAMQVH010000012.1 GCA_947038155.1 uncultured Bacteroides sp.
ATCCGGTAGGACCTGTTTCACCTTTAGGACCTGTCGCACCTGTTGCACCCTTATCGCCTTTATCTCCTTTGTCGCCCTTGTCACCCTTCACCTTCGTCCAAGTATAAGCGGAGAATGTCGTGCTGTCTGCCGCCGTGAAGTCGGTGTATTGTCCGATGTATGTACCCGGAGTCTCGCCATTGTTAGCCGTGAACGTCGTACCATTATCCGAGTATTTGATATGCAGATAGGTAGTCTTACCGTCCGCTCCGGTCGGTCCCTTGATTCCTTGATCTCCTTTGGGGCCCTGCGATCCTTTCAACTGCACCCACTTGTATGAGGCGTATCCGGTTGGAGCGGTTGAGCTAGTTGTCACCGCAGTACCGATATAAGTATTCGGAGTATCAGACATCGGATTACCGTTTGAGTTGGCGGAGTACTTCACATGAAAGAACTGTGATGTACCGGGAATGCCCTGCGATCCGGTAGGACCTGTTTCACCTTTAGGACCTGTCGCACCTGTTGCACCCTTATCCCCTTTATCACCCTTGTCGCCCGTTTCTCCCTTAGAGGCATATTTCAGCCAATCTGTAGAGGTTTCACTCGGTTCTTGAACTGTTTTATCCGCAATACATATCCATGTGCTACCATTGTGAATAACTTCGTCATAATACCAATATGCGCCAGATACCCACGCACCCTTAAAGGCGGGTACTGGGACTTCTGTAACGCCATCATTAGACAGTTGTTTGATAGTTCCGGTCATATAAATATTACGAAGGTATGCAGAATGTCCGGTCATATCAATGCCGAATAGTTTCAAATTAGACAAGTCGCCTAATTGCATCGCGATCATATCCTTTGTGATCTCCCAATTATTTACGCCTATTAAGTAACGGGAATAGCTTTGAGTTGAATAGCTAGACCTTTGACGATCCGCATTCGTGAAGTTACCATACGCTACGAAGTGCATCAACTTAGTAGGATGATAAGAGAAGCCACTTCGAAGTACATATTTAAAAGTCGAATCGCTTAGTTTTTCGGTTATACGAAAATAAGCTGTCAGAAAGCCCGATTTGTTATTGAATATACCTTTGCAAATATCATCAACCGCTAAACTTGCCAATTCGCCCGGTTCTAGTTTAAGAGTAATGATCTTGTTAGTCGTATCAATCGATTCAATGATACCGCCGCCCGGTGCGTTCCATTCTTCCCCGGCTATAACAGACACACGGTTATATCTTAGTTCGTCAGCCTCTAAAAATTCATTAACACGAAGCGATTTAAACTCTGCATCACCGGAAGCCTTGATTATCCATCCTAGCAACTTAGACGCATAATTAGCAGAGGAAATATCACCGGAAAACTTTGCGATACAAGCTGTCAAAGTCCCTATAACATCAATCCCACCTTTAAAGTGAATTAATTTTTCGGCAGTATCTTCTACAACTTTACTTAAATACTTTGCATCCGCGACTTCTTCCGTAGATACCTTGTGTAGTTTAAAATGATTCCTGCCATCCTCTTTAGAGATCGTTTCATCTTCAACCAAAAGATATAAACTCTTATCGCCTTTTACCGATATTGCCTGACCAAAATAGGGTACATAAGCCTCTGCATCTGTGTTACGTGCATATCTTAACGCATCTTCCATACTGTTCCAAGTATCAGTTGCATCGATGGGACGATCCGATGTCCTCCGATATTGGATCGCCAGACTAGCACCCGGTATATTTAAAGATGCTAAACCGGATAACAGGACATTAACTAAATTATCTTTATTCATTGTCATATAGTCTTAAAAGTAAATGTATCAGCGTCATTTGTCATAACAGATTTTATAACCCACATCTTATATGTAATCGCTTCACTACCGTTTGCTCCTTCTACCTTGATCTCGGAAGGTCCAGTACAAACGCCTGTATCCTCTATAAAATTACCCGGATAAGATGTCAATGTTAGTTCTTTTATCGTATCAGCCGGAATACAGATCACAAACATTTTCCACTGTCCTACAGGAAATTTATATATCCCTGCACCCTTATACAAGCCATTGGATAGTAACGAACGAACTTCCAATGAATTAGAAGGAATAGAGCTGCATACACCTGCAAACCATTTACGGAGTACATTAACACTAATCTTATTATTCAAAGTTATTTCGTCCAAATCATCACTCGCGGCAAAAACAGCCGTAGCGGTGTAGGTTTCTCCCTTCGTATAATTCCCTGTAAGACGACGTATCGCTGTTTGTGCAGCATTGACTTCCGAAGAGAACTCTAGTACATTCTCTTCGTTGTCATCATAATACGATTTAATCATAGCGCCGTTATCGTTGCGTGTTGCCGTATAAGTAAGTACGCCCTTTGCCGATCCGTATTCTACATCGTTTGCTGTCGATAGCTTACCTACAAGTGTAGCAGGAACAGGTTTATATAGCATTTTGCGAAATATTTGCTCATACCCCGTACCCTGCTTAAAGATAGCGCCCGGTGATATGTGCCCGGTCTGAGGCGCATTGACACGAATTTCTTTTGTTAATCCCGTATCGGAAACAGGACCGGAACTAGAAGAAGATTGAGAGCCACCGCCGGAATTAAAGATAGTAGTCCCGACGGGATAGTTCTTTGATCGTGGCAATGCAGGGATAGCCTTATTCTTTATTTGTATAGCCATTAGTTTGTATCATTTTACAGGTGAACTGTTCTGCCGCAAAGTCTATTTCACCACCTGTAACGATGAAGTTTTTCCCATTCATATAATTGTCTGAAATCACAGATATAGGTGTAATAGATTCGCTATTCTTTAATACCTGTGTTAGCTTTATTTTGGTAGCTCCGTATTGGTTAATTATCCTTCTTATTAGTTGTTCTTCTGGACGTACTAAAGCGTTTTCGATAGATGAATAAAGATTATCCCTTAAATAGTCGCTCCCTAACATTATCTTACTGTAACATGCTCCGTCATTATTGTAACTTGATATTTTAAATTCTATTTCATCAAGAGGATTAATATAGCTTTCATTCACTACATTCTCATAGATTCGATCCGAATTATTCTCTTCGATATTATCATTGTCTATGACCTTCTTTTTAAAATCTATTTTTATATCTTTTAAGAAAAAGCCATAGCCGGAGACTCCTTCCGGGAGCCATACCTTTTTTAAAATTTCAAATTCTAATTGTCCGAACAGATTAATATTGTTCGGAATCTCGATCACGTATCCGGTCAAACCTTCGTAAGGCATACTTAGAGTTTTAGTATTTTCGTTTTTTACCCATTCATCCGGCTTCTTTAATTTAAAGTCCAAATCAAAAGTCAAATCTAGTCCCGTCGGTTTTGTAGTGGATTTAACCCAACCATTATTAGTGTAGTAGTAGTCACCTACAATTAATCTACATGCTATCTCCGTGCCAAAGACACCACCAGAATTATATTTCTCATACGATGTCATATTACTAGCATTCAATGGATGACTATATGACATACTGATACCGAAAGCTCCATCAAAGTACTTAATTGGCTTATTATCTTTAAATTTCAATAGAGGCGATCCGGTTCCTAATTGTTTGGGAACCGTTATCATTGGTGGCTTCCAATCTGGGTCCTCTTGTTCGTCACCTGTGGGCGGAACAGTGCTCGGATACGTGTAGTTGTAATCCGATACTAATTTAAATTGATAAAGATATTCCCAATTATAATCAGAGATATTTGGTTTGCCGTCATTCACTTCGTACTCGCACCTCTTAGCACAATAACCGCCTAGAAAATATCGTGTAGGTTCGTCTATGTACACATTGGTTACGCTCTCGTCTACTAAATTACAATAAGGCTTATTATCATTGAGATTCTCATAGCGTGGGAGTTTAAACACCTTGCTCTTTAGATACTGCCTTGTTTCATAGTACTGTTTATAATTATAGGTTTTCCTTTCAGCAAACGTACTCAACTTCTTAAATTCTTCCTCCGATATAATATCGTTGTAACAATAATTACTACACTTTATTGTCGTTTTGTTATAACCGGGAAGAATATCAAGGAAGTGCTCTGAACCCGCATAACCAATCTCGGAAACTTTGAATCGGTTAGGGGACTGCTGAGTAAAAGATGTCATATCAAGATTGTACTCGTGGTATGTTCCTTTGTGGTCTACATCAACAAAATATAAATTTCCCAACCAATCTACACAGGTCCAATTCAAAAACTTGCAAGTTTCTTCTAAAACCTCTTTTAATGTCATCGCCTTGTCGTCCTCGTCAAAGAAGTTTTGTTCGCTGATCGTTAACTCCTTTAATATGTTTGATTCTTTATTATAACTAGATTGATCTTTAGCGTACACATGAGGAATAAAGACGGAGGAATAACACCCGCGAGACTCAGATATGAACATTTTTAATAACTCCCAGATGCTTATAAAACTTCTAGTATCACTCCTACCCTGTTTATAATTGATATATTCTAGCGTACCCATTGCAGAAATGCAGTCTATTTCTAGCTCGAATTTGGTAGATGTGTAATCCTGCGTATAAAGTTCCGGTTTTACAAATCCCGTCCAGACAATGTTATTTTCACGTTTAAAATTCACCCTATACTGTTGATACCCGGTAGAATATAAACTTTGCAAATAATCACCACCCACAACACGAATCACCGCTTTTGAGAATCGAGTAGGAATATACAAGAAATCTTCGTCCTCAATCGAAACAGAGAAAGGAGAACTACCACTACCGACCAACTCAACAGAATCGCCCGTATAGTTTTCCTTTTGTATCTCAATCAAATAAGAAACTTCCTTTCGAGATTTGAAAGGAAGTGTGTATATTGTACCGTAGTTTACCATAGTCTTTTACCTGTTTTCTTGATGTGATTATGTAATGCTAAAAATATGCGATCTCCTTTTATTTCAACATCGCTATATAAGCGAATATCATCGTTTCCACTCGGTGCTATTTTCTGCGATAGCGAACCGTATAAACCCGAATTAAGCATACGAAACAGATTACTTTGCTGCGACCCGTTCAATATCATTTCACCGCTATTCAATAAAGCCGGAACTTTATCGCCTGTAAATGATGTGCCCGGAACAATACCACCCGTTGCATACTTCGGCATACTTGACATAGCGGCAATAATAGCAGCAACACCCGCCAAACCTAGAGCAATACCGACAAAGGGTATTCCTGCGTGAGCTTTTAAAACCTCACCGGATGCTGCCGCCGTGTTTGCTATTGCGCTTTTTTGAGCCGTTGCCGCTTCTACTTCATTTGCAGAAGCCATTTCAAGTATCTTCGGAATAGCTTGCCCGACAGTTGACAGAAAGCTAACTCCCCACTGTAGGACCGAAGACGTATTATCATCGAATAGACCCGACATACTCCCAACGACTCCACTAATATTTGCAAGCGATTCGGCATATTCTTGATTCAAGTCTATATCTTCTTTTTTAAAGAGTGGATCATGTTTAGGTAATTTAAACTCTTTTCCAGTCTTCCCATGTGTCGGAACTTTATCGTATGTAGGCTTTATAGGAATCGGCAAGGCGCCGTCTTTCATTTCGCCGTGAGCGATTTTGAACGCCTCCTGATCGACTACAAATTTGAGTTTAACCTTCTTTTGTTCTAGCTCGTTTATCGTTGCTTGAATCGTTGCACGCGCTTGCATATCGGTTTCAGCAATGAGTTGTTTGTTTAATGCGGACATCTGAATGTTTATCGCTTCTATACTGTCGCCACTTTCTTCAATCTGCAATTTTATTTTTTTTCGTTCTAGTTCGTTGATAGTAGCTTTAATTGTCGATTTTATTTGTACATCAGTCTCGGAAATAAGTTTTTTATTTAACTCTGAGATTTTAGTATCATACCACACAACAGAATCTACTTTGGGAGTTTCTTTAGGAGTTGAACCTTTTAAACTATTTTGTAGCTCTAAAGTACGTTTATCGAAATCGTACATACGTTTCTTTAGATCATACGTATACTCGTAATTTTTTGTCATTTCTATTCGATTAGCATCATTGTCCTGATTGAGAAAATTCTGCTTTTCGAGTTCTGCGTTCTGCTGAATAAATATTCTTTTTTGTGTTTCTAAATCTTGAAGTTTTTGCCGCATTTGCATTTTAGTTTCTCCGGTAAATTCATTAGTATCACCTTTTGTGGAGTTGATTTTGCCTCGCATTAGATTCATTTGCTTATCATACTCTGATAGTTGCTTTTGATAAGCAGTAAGAGCACTTTTCTCCTTTCTTGTTGAAAAGTCATTATTATTAATAGATATATATTTATGTATATCATCAATATTGAAATCTTTGCGTCCTGTTCTAGTATTCAAAGATTGTATCAATTCTTTTTCGGCACCTGATAACGTATCGTCTACATCTACTTTAAAATTATCTTTTAAAGATTGGAGACTTTTAAAAGCGCTTTCGCGTTCTTTACGACTTTTTGTAGTATCTCTAATTATTGATTCAAATTTGGTAAACTCAGCTTCAAACACCTTGTTATTAAATCCCATAGATAACTTAGCATCGGCTAATGAATCACGCAAGGCAGATAGATTCTTCATATTAGAGATGGTGCTTAATATACCATTATTAAAAGCTTCGAAACTTCCAGACGATAATGATTGAAAGAATATATCAACAGTTCCTTTGCAAGCATTTAGAGTATTATCAAATTCATCACTGGTTGATTGAGTGGAACGAATTACTTTCATGAAAGACTCACCCGCCCCCATAGCTAGTCCCACTCCGGCAGCAAATTTAGCTATTCCCGCCCCGGCAGATTTAGCCATATTGCTAATATCACCCTGAAAGCGATTTACACTACCTTTTGACTTTTCCAAATTCGCGTCGAAGTCATTCGTTTTAAGTAATAGTCGTGTTACTATATCAGACATCTTTATTCGTGTTTAATTGTGATTCAAATGCTTTCGCTTTAGCTCTAAGCCGTTTCATATCCTCGTTAGTTACGCTAGTATCTTTCTTCTCTTCTTCATCCCACGGGAAGCGGAGTATGTCGGTTTGCTTTAGTGTCTTTGTGCTATTCGATTGCGCTATGATGTAGCCTAGCAATCTAGTTTGCTCCCATGACTCGCGATTGCGTCGATTCAATCCGTCTAGAAACGATTCGACCTCGATAAAGCTCATTTTATCGAGGAAGTAATCAGGAGCGATACCGCCCTCTCCGACAACACGCGAATAGAGTTCGCGGATACTTACTACTTTTTCTTCCGCGTCGTCACCTTCTTTTTTTTTACGTCACTTCCTGCCGATTGCGAACGTAGTTTGATCTCATCCAAAAGAAGTGTTTTAAACTGATTGAATAATGTCAGATCGCTTTCGCACGAATCTATAAACTCGTCAAATTCCATTGTGAACGATTCGTTATTTGCAAGTAGGAACGAATAAAACAAAAGAAATTCGTCTATCATTTTACCAAATTGGAACGGATAGCCGGATAGATTTTCAAAGATAAAAAACGCCCGAAGCGAGTATTTTAAGACGAAGTCCTTTCCGTTAATTGATATTGTTTTCATTGAATAATAATTTTAGAGCGGCAAAGCGCCGCTCATGATTACTTACTAGCGGGTACGGTAGTTTCTTTTTTAAGCGGTCCCGTACCTTCAAAGCTAATTGAAAAAGTCGCTTTATCTCCATCCGGCGCGTTCGCTTCTAAAGAAGTTATTACAGCCTTTCCAGTATAGGAACCGGGTGAAAGCGTCCACCCCGCAGTGGGCATTTCGTTTTCATTCGCATTAGCTATAACGCCAAAATTCAACGTAATAGGTTTATGTTCAATAAACAAGGCAAACAACTTGTCGTAGCTATTCGCGTCAGCGTCAGCACTAAACAAGTTATCACTCGAAGCGTTCCAAGACAGTTTTTTAATGTCCTTTTCCGTCCAAATGCCGGAGTCCTTACTTTGCGTGTCGATAGTTTCAGCCGACAAACCTAATTTGCAGGAAGTCGCCAAAGCTAGCGCCTTAGCCTCTACAAATAACATTAGGTCTTTTCCTAATACTGCTTTTGCTTTACTCATAATTTTAATCGTGTTTTATTTGTTAGTTATTCTGTTTTAAAAGAAAATACGAGACGTTGAATGAAAGTATCTTCAATAAAATCCTCGTCCGCACTCATTAACTTTGCGTCGATCACATCGAAACTGCCGTAGCTTCCTCGCTTGTTCTCTAATGCCTTGCGCACTTCCTCCGCGATAGTAATAGAGTTCAGATAATTGTCGCTAGCAACGGCGATCTCAACCGAAACAGCATCCCCGGTCCCGTAACGATCTTTGGTGTACTCTGGAACTAAAGAACTACGTTTGTAAATTACGAACGGAAAAGATGTTTCCGTTTTGGTTGAGATCGCATAGATTTTATCAGTAACCAACTTTGCCAACTCCGTAGAATCGCTTAGTCTCTTATATACGTGTGCGCCTATTGATAAACTCATTTCTTTTTATTTGCTACTTTCATTATAGAATCAATAATATTTTTCTCTAGTGAGTCCTCCGCTTCTTTCTGCTTCGATTTGACCGCATTAGAAAAGAAGTGAGAAGCATTTATAATACCTCTATTCGCTCCTTTTTTGGTAGCTCGTTCTTTCGTTCCAGATTCAAACCATTTCAGCATATATGCTCGCGATCCTTTCTTTCGTCTGTCGATTAAGTCAACACGTGCGCCGGAGGCATTACGGTAAACAGCTATGTTTATCTCATTCTTTAACGGCTTGAATGTCGAACCATTCTTTGTACTCGAAAACTCCGCGTCTGTAACAGCAGAAACTAAATTTTCCTGCGCCTGTTTGCGAATGATGAGAATAGACCTTCTTAATGCTGATTTGATCGCTTTCTTTGCTTCGTCGTCATTTAAACGGTCTAGCAATTCGTTTACCTTTTTCGCGTCCACTTCGACGCGATATAAGTTCCGTCCGGTGTAGTTATCATTACTCATTGATTACCTCCGCTTCTATAACCGTTGCCTGTTGCTTCCGGTCGTGATTGATAGATAGAATCTTGTATTTCTGCCCGTCGTATTCGATCCGCATTTTAGCGTTGACCTCTTTACAAATGCGAATCATTATCGTGTTTACGGTCGTATTATAGATTTCGCCGTTAGCCTCCTTTCGTGCACCAGACTTAAAACGGATATACGCACGCTTATCGAATACTTTCACCCAACTTTCAGATGTACCGCCGAGGCTATCCCGGATTGATTCACTACGATAAAAGCCTATCATTTCGTTTAATAATCCCGCTTGCATTATGTGTATCTTTTTAAAGGTTGCAGTAATAGTTCTACGTGTCCCGATATTACTTGTGGTGTGGCAAATGTAACCGATTCACGATTAGCATAATAGTTCGCAATAAGTATGCGGATTGCGTGCCAAATACGACGATCAATTTTCCCCTCCTTTGCAAAACCTTCCAACGGAGCGTTTAAATACGCCTCTATTGCAAGTTGAACGGGTTCAATAAGTTCAGTTATATATGTATCGTCCGTATCAAAATCGACATTTAAATGCTGTTTGAGTTCTTCGAGTGTTACGTATTGTGGCATAATTATAAGTATGAAAAAAGGCTAAGGCTATGAAGCCAAAGCCTTTTCGTTTTTAAGTAGTTAGTAGTGTGTTATGCTTTTGCAGCTTTTGCAACCGCTTTCTTCTTCGCGATTGCGAATGCCTCCGGACGAGCTACGACAATGTCATACTTTGAGTTTAGCGTAAACTTCGTTTCGTTAGTGTCTGCTAGAGTCACATCGTCAATAGTCATTCGAATTTTTCCCCATTGACCGATACCAACGTTCGAAAAGACACCGAAGCCGAGTTCATCCGCACCCATGTAATTAGTCATGTGCACCGGATAGCCATTCATCATCCCGTCTTTCAGAACCATTTCGGGAGAACCTTTTTCAATACGTGTAGTTTTTAATTTACCGCACATTTTCGGACTGCAAATATATGCTGCTGTTCCGTCGGTAACATCTACGTTTTCGTCCATTACTGCGGTTTCTAGCGCTACAACGTCCTCGAATGTGGGAGCAACTTCATACTCCACTGTCGGTGAGTCTTTCACAAACACACCTTTTGAGGCAAGTCCCTGCTTTTCTCCGGCAAACATAATCTTATTCAATGTACGAGCAGTTGACAAAGATAATTGTTTAACGGTGACATCAAACAAAGCATCGTTTGTCTGATCGATTGCGTCGTTAGACAATGGGATAGAAATACCCAAACGCCACGGATGCGCCTTTAAATTACCAATATCCAGTTTTGTCGGATTTATTTTGGTGTTCTCGCCTTCAATTGTAGCTTCTACAGCCGCCAATGTCGGAAACATCAATTCGCCAATCAAACCGTATTGCATCTTAATGCCCAACTTATTAACAATAAGTCCCTTTTCAAGCGGTTCGATAATATCGCCGATTGTTGTCGGGATCATCGGAGCGGCATCGGTTGAACTTGTTCTCACCGGATCACCTTCCGCACGCATAGAGAAATTGAGTCCCTTTGCATCAGCAAAATTCCCGTATTCCTCCAAAGAACGATGATTGCAAACGTCATATAAAGCCTTTGCAAAGATAGCTCTTTTGTTTTCCGGCAAAATTGCAGATTTGCTACTTTCCAGACTTCTAAGAGTCTCGTCGATGACGATCTGATTTTTACGAGTCATTAACTCGTTAAATTTAGTCTGCTCTTCGTCTGTCAGACTTCTTTTTTCTGTTTTTGCTTGTGATAACAGATTTCTCATTTGCTCTTTAAGCAGAGCTACTTCTTCTAGTTTTGTCATGTCAAATAAATTTTTCTAGGTTTTCTATTTTGGATAAATAATCACTATTTGTATCACCATTAAGAAGCTGTTCTATATTTTCAAGGCTTCTAACTGTTACATCTGTACCAAAAAAGGCAGGGTCTGAAACAGGGGAAATATCAGATATATAATCAATCTTGTGTACTGTCCGCAACAGCATCCCATCTTTCATCGTATATGAAACTTTACTTTTATCCTTATCATCAGTATAATAAGCGAAAGACGATCCGAATATGTCTCCCCGTTTTATCATTTCATAAGCAAAATTCCCGTCGCTAGTACATGGAGCCTCGAATCGGTATTTCAAGCCATATTCATCAAAATTTAATTCGAGTGATCCGGAACCGTAACGGCATCTAGCCAAAAGCCTACGTTTATCGTGTTCTAGTACCGCCTTTATATCGCATCGGGTTATAAGTTCTTCGGTTGCTGCACCATGTTCGATAACCTCAATAAAAAAGCGTTTCCTTTCCTCGTCATACATCACACGACTTTCTTTTCCAAAAACAACAGCGTACCCCTCAATAATTCTACCCTCCGATAATTTGGGTGCGCCTAGCTCTGTAAAACTCCTTATTTCCATTGCTTTTTACTCTATGCTTTTTTCGTTTGTTTTTGGTAGCTCGTCTTTTTCGCTACTAATCTCACCTTTAATCTTAGGAGAGTCAATCGGAGCAACATTACAGGACATAAACGCAATGTCACCGCCATTTATAGGCGCTTTATCTTCACGGCATACACGCCATTCGTTCACCGTTGACACGCCGTATTGTATCTCCTTCTCCATACAAGCCGTTTGTGTGGCTATATCTGTTTTATACAAGGCTTTACGGTCAAATTCAATTTTATAAATACTAGAGACAGTTCTAGGTATCAACTTTGCATTAAATTCAGCCTCAATACGACACAATATAGGATCGAGCGTGTCAGACAAGAAAGCAACTTGACTCATTTCAGAAGCCTTGTAATTAGTAGATTGTCCGGAAAACACCTTGTCTGGATGAACACCATAAAAACGGCAAATATCGAATACGGAAAACTTTTTAGTTTCTAGTAGCTGAGCGTCAGCCGGAGTTATTGAAAGTTGTGTAAAAGTCATGTCCTCGCTCACGGAAGTTATATCCCTTCCGTTATTAAAGTCTTTTTCCACTCGGTCCGCTACGTCGGAAGTCTGTTTGTCGCCAACAGAAGAAAGTCCCTTTCCCCCACCTTTAACACCAGAAATAATACCTTTAATCTTACTCCCATTCTGAAAAGTACGCAAACTCTGATTATCAGCGCTAGCAGAAACAGAAAGTACCGTACTTGCATACGTGATCGTGCTAACACCTGTATACCCACCATCGAGACTCTTATTTTTCAGATGGATAATACTTTCAGCCGGATAAGTACCGTATATCTTATTTATTACATCACAAATAGTATATTCGTCCCTGTATATATCGTATGTAACAGAGTTATTTGAGCAAAGTATTAATTCTGCCGTATCTCCGAACATTCTCTTGATAAAGATATATGAATTACCACGATTAACCATTTGAATAATCGCATTGCATATTAAGTCGTAACTGTTCATGCGCTTATTCGGTTTTTTAGTCAGCAGATAATGCAACTCGTTTTCGGCATCTACCTTGTAGTTTCCGGCATCTTCTTTACGTTTGATGTATAGCGGCAGAGAAGCAATAGTACCAGAAAGAATATCGGTACATCTAAACGCAGCCGATAACCGCATAGCCTGTTCGGGAGACTTTACCGAAACAGGTTGTTCCCTAGCTGTTTTATCTCTAACTTCTACTATTTTTTCCTCTTCGGACGGTAGAGATCGTTTTTCCTCTCTGTTGCGTCCTATTCTTAAATTAAGTTCAAATGCCATAGTCTTATCGTGTTACTCGGTGTAATTATTGAATAAATGAAATGTCATTAGGTTTGTTATCGTCGAATCAATTTTTGCGTTATGCGTTTTCTTGACTGGCTTTTTATTCATGTTCCGATCTTCGTCTAGTACTGCGTTTGAGAAGCAGTACGGCGTAATAGGGTTCGGATCGAATGTGATTTTATTCCGATACAAGGCTAGTTCAAACGATTCTATCGGACTCGTAAACGTCCCGTATGTCTGTTTGACAGGCTTAATATATTCGCTTGCACTACCGACCGAATAAGAAAGTAGATTCACAAATTCAGCCGATTTATACGGATCATAACCGATACCCATAATTTGCAAATACTTCGCCCGTGATAATATATCGTTTACTATTTGCTGATAGTCGATAATATCGCCATCGCAAAGAATCAAATACCCTGCTTCCGCCCAACCTTCGTAGAGTTCCCGATTCGGATGATCCTTTAAAGCTCCTTTCGGAAAATAGTAATCCGTATACGAATGAAAAGAGCCACTTTCTTTCGAATAGATATTATAAGTAACCGAAGAAAAGTCGTCTCGAACGGATAAATCAACCGCCGCCATTGTTAACGGATAAGTACCGATATTCTCTATTCTAACACCTTTGAATCGTTCTTCGATCTGCTTCGCCTCAATCCATTTCGTTGTCGAATCAACTGCAAACACATTAAGTAACTTCGTCCGAAACTCCAATGCGTCCGGCGCACTGTATAAAGCCTTTTGATAGGCGTCTATATAGAAATCCTCGTAAACAGTTGTACCCATGTGTGGCTGAACCTTTCGCCATGTCGCCGGGTCCCCTTCTTCGTCGTCTATGTCCGGTTCAAAAATGTGCGCAAATATCGAATCGTTTTCGATCTCACCGCGTAGGATCGCTTTATACATTTTCAGCATCTCCACAAACGGTGCTGTTTCTTTGTCAGAGGCGGTCGTAATTACTACAGTTAAAGGGTTGAGCCGTGCACCCATTGAGGACGTTAAAACGTTCTTCAACGCGGCGCTATCGGCTTGTGAATACTCGTCTACTATTACCATGCTTGCGTTAAGTCCGTCTAATTTATCCGGGTTAGAGGCAAGGCAACGGGCAAAAGAGGTTTTTCCCTTTATGCGGTTATATATGATTTCTCGATTAATTTTGAAGTGTCTAAACTTCGGATCGAGAGACTTTAAAATATTACGTATTTCGTCAAAACAGACTTTCGCTTGATTGTATGAGTTTGCGGCTACATATGTTTGTGCGTTCGCATCACCGAACAACAAATCGTTAATCGAAAGACTCGCTACGCTTGTTGTCTTACTGAATTTACGCGGGACGAATAAAAGAGCTTCACGAATCAAACGTTTGTTTGTGCCGGGCTTGTAAAACGCAAGAATGTTAGAAAACTGAAACACCTGTATCGGAGTCAGTTTATATCTAGTCTTTCCCTTTGTACCGGAGAATTTTAAACGCTCGTAGAACGTGACGAACTTCTTTACTTCTTTGATCTGAAATTCGTATTTATCGAGGAATACGAAGAAGCGTCGAACGGCTAGTAACTCATAAAGATTGTGCGCGTCTGGATTATTAATGCAGCCTTTTATGTACACGTTTAACCTTTCGTCTGCCTTGCCTAGCTTATACGAATCAACGTCGATGTTTTGCAGGTCGGAGATAACCGACTGCTTTAATTCTATCAGTTTGTCTCTAGTCTCCTTCTCCATCGCGATCTATCTTATCTACCTCGTTTATTAAGTCGTTCACCTCGTCATCGTCAGACGCGGACAAAGTTTGTAGTGTCAAGCCAAGTTCCCGCAACTGCTTACGAGTAACTTCGAGCGCATCAAATAAAACTTTGAAAGCCGGATGCGCCACGAGCTTCTTATTTCCTTCGCGAGAAACTTCCGTAACAAACGAACGTTTCTTCTTTGCTATGTCATTGAGAGCGATCTTAAATGCAATGTAAGAACCTGCGCAAAGAGTTATACACAAATCCAAATCAGACGTGTATGTTCCTTGCGAGTTCATCGCGGCGCGAATCTTTTCTTTTATATCGTCTAAATCACTCATTTTTATATGCGTTTTTGCATATATGAAAAGATCGCAAGCATTTGGTAGCGCGGAAGTTCGAGAAGAAAAGCTCACCCCCAACGAGCACCCCCTCATTTCAAAAATTGCTCGCGCGTGTAAAAACAGGGTGAGGTGGGTTTCGTGTATCGCGTTAAAAAATAAAAAAACCGCCCCCCTCTTGACGAGGTTGAGCGGATAAAATGTAAATAAAGAAAAATGAAGATGTTATTTTCAGCTATTAAATGCTTTTTCGTAGTAATTATCTATGAATTTTTCAAATTCTTGTCTATATCGACATCTATGTGAACTACGCCAATATTTCTTAATAGACTCATTTTCTAACAATTCTTTTAGCCAGTTCAAGCCCGAATTATTGAGATCATTCTCAAATTGAAAATAAGATAACTGTGAAACATTCATAACCATTTCGATAAAAGCAATTTCTCTTATATCGTCATCGTTGATATTTCTAGACTTCAATAAATCAAAGAATCCTTTATTGCTTATAAGCTTTTTTAGTTCGGGTCTTTCAATTAAAATCTTATCCATTTCCATAAACATTTGATATCTATTCTGGAATGCTTGCATTTTTAAATCCTTCCGAAACCCTTTAATCTGGCTTCTTGCATACCAAACTCCTAAAGCAGCAACAAATATTCCTAATGCTGTTGCTATTTTAGATATTAAATCAACCCAACACAAGAAACAATCCCAATGAAATCCTAAAGCTAAATAAGTATTCATATTATTTTCTTTATTCGAAGTATTAATAATGAAGCAAATATAAAATATTCTCACAACTAATTAGCTTAGAAGTGAGAATATTTCAATCATTAAAGAAACTTTTCTACAAAACGTTCTGTCGCTCGCTTGTTATTTGCCTGTATCGCCTCCTTCGAATGACTAAAAGCACACCGATGTATCTCGGAGTGGCACGCATGGCAAAGGCTCTGCAAATTGTTATAATCAAACATTAGTTGCCTCATTCCGAGTTCATGCGGTACGGATTCAACAGGCGTCTTGTGATGCACTTCCGTTGCGAGTGTACTTAGATCGTTCGCCTCGCACACTTCACAAATCGGATTGTTTCGTAGTTTCTCGGCTCGAAGCTGTTTCCATCGAACCGAGTTAATCATTTTAATGTAATGCGGATTTCTACTCATAACGCTTCGATCCGGTCTAGTCCGTTAATAAGTAACCTAATCCGTGCGCAATCTCCATCGCATCGAGTCGATTGCGTCTCCTGCTTATGTATCCGACTCGCACAACCTTTGCAATTCTTTGACGGGCACATTTGTTTATACACTTCGATAGCTTGCCGCCTCGTTTCGTCTCTCTGTATCCGTGCCGCTTCGATTGCGACTTTTCGGATTAAGCCACGCGAGCGAATGCGCTCGTTTGTGGCTTGTTCGATATACTGCTTTACTTTACTCATTTCACCGTGTTATTTTTAGGTTTGTAATTCCACCCGTTTAATTTATATACTTTACGTCTCGCTTCTTCTTGTGTTATCGCATCGTCAATCTTCGTCGCTGATCCGTCCGACTCTCTTTGATAAATATTGAAGTGTCGGAAGCGAGGCGAATAGTAGTACTTTGGTTCATTCTGTACTTGATTCATTTCTTTATTGTTATACTCCAATTATATCATCATTGATACGAAATATGCTATCACTCACAAAATCGTATATCTTATACATAAGTTCCGGTTCTTCCTTTTTCGGAGAATATACCATTACCCTTTTACCTGTACCTTTCATCCATCCGGCTTCTGTGTTCGCCGATCGACCACAAGGAAGAACCATAACACAGACATCCGCCCACTTCATACCGTTAAAATCCGAATCAAATCCTTTTTGTGCAATCGGATGATTAAGAGCTTCACGATATTGTTCTGTTCTCCAGTTCTGCCAGTTAGGATCTATATCAGACCATTGGAAGCCACCATTACCATGAGGGGGATTCTTAAAATCGTAAACCTCATGTCCTAAATCACGGAGAATATCTACAACGTCCTGTTGAAATACATTTCTCCAACTACTTGCTACATAAATTTTTGCCATAATTTTTTCTTCTTATATTAATTACCTATTTTTGCTAAAAATAAAATTAGTTACCATGAATTTACATGATGCCATTATTCAAGTATTAAAAAAAGCGGGTACTCCACTAAGTTGTCGGGATATAGCAGATATAATCAACAAAGACCAATTGTATAAGAAAAGGGATTTATCTCCTATTAAAGGCGGGCAAATTTCAGCTCGAATAAATCAATATCCATATCTGTTTAAAGTTGATAGAACCAATAAACCAATACTTGTTTCTCTACCTTGATTGTTGATTTGTTGATAATCCTTAAGAATCTTCACTCCATTTTATCCCTTACTTATTGAGTTTGTATCAGTAAAAAGTGTAAAGCCGGAATCTTCGTTCATATATACCTTAGCGCATACATCGCACTATACTCCAGTATACTATTTCTTCAAATACTGCCATGATATTTATTTTATATTTATATATTTGTAAATTCAAAAAATATGATATTAAACAATGAAAAATCAAGTTTTCAATTCTTGGGAGATAATCAATGAAATGACAATCATTAAGAAAGCTGATTGGAGTTTCTTTAAATACAATGGCTCTGGTATTCCTAAAGCAACCAGAAATTATTGGAATATCAATAACTTATCATCCGGAGAGAAACTACATATCATTTTAAATTATAAAGGGGTAGAATATGAATCATATATTGTTATAGATAAAACAAGATTCCAGAGATCACAGATATTTTGGAATTCAGATTTAGGAAATATCTTTAAGCAACTATATCCAAATTACAACAACAAAAATGATTTAGACTACCCGTCATTACAATTCAAGAAAATATCCGACACATATTACATTATATCTTTTGTTAATGAAATAAATGATGATTATCTATTCTTACCACCCAACTATTCAAATATAGAAGGAAGAAAACTATATTTCCAGTCCACACGTTATGAGAGAGACGCCAAATTACGGCAACAAGCTTTGAATATTCATGGATATTCATGTTTTGTATGCGGATTTAACTTCTTTGAAACATATGGAGAAATTGGACGTCAATTTATCCATGTACATCATATAAATCCACTCTCCCAAATTGGTGAACAATCCGTAAATCCAATTACAGATTTAGTTCCTGTATGCCCCAATTGTCATTGTATGATCCATAGAGATAAAAAATATATTTTAACAATTGAAGAATTGAAACAAATACTCAAAATAAATGGAAAATAAATATTCTTCCGCACATATAAGAAGTTCATTATTTTTTCTTTTTTAGTCATTGATAAACTCATCCTCATTTTCCCCTATTTCGTTTTTTACAGGCTTCTTCACCGGAACTCGGATCGCCTTTTCTATAAACTTACTCGATAGATACTGTTTCGCTTCGATCCAACTTGAAAAGTGCAAATCTTGATCAGTGTAAAGTGACAGGATCGTTTCATTTAGTTTGTCGAGTGCTCCGTATGAGCTTGAATTTATCGTGCCGTCTAAAGGTGAAAACTTGGCAACTAAGCCGTTATAATTCTCTGAAACAAATCGGTCGATATACTTCCGATTCCGTTCATTTGCTTCGGTCCGCTCTGCGGGAACGTCGTGCAAATAGTTTGTGTTTGATAGTTTTCTAATCATATTAAAATCCTTCTAATCGTTTTTGTCCGTGCATTTCGTCCACCTTGTACTGTGGTAGTTTTCGTTTTGGTTTTACATACTCGAAATGTCGTTCTGCTTCTGATAGATCATAGAACATTTCTTTGATTTCGTCCGGTAATACTTCTTCGTCGTCATCGTCGGGCATCGGATCAGCAACCCTGAGAAAGCAGCCTAAAATGTACTGCATGATCTCGTATGTACTCTTGAAATGGTAGTCGGTTTTGATCTTGTCCAGTCGCCGCCATTGGTCCAGATCAACGCGAACCGGAATTTTCTTGAAATAGACGAATTTCTTTTTTCTTCTTCGCATAGTTTCTTTATTTTAATTATCTTCTACTAGCTCCATTCAAGTCTAAAACATTGAACATCTCGTTTATTCGGTCCGCGATATACGCACCGTAAATAGTCTGTATTTCCTTGATCGTTAGATTTGTCGTTACATGGGTCATCGCTTCATGTCTCAACTCGTACCGACATTGAAAAATATACTGCATCACGTTCAACTCAGTGCCGAAATACTTCGCCGGGATTGGTTCTCGTCCTAGTTCATCGAAACAAATCATTCGCGGCGCACCGTTGTTGTACGTGTACAACTCTAGCGCATCCTTTCCACGCATTGAAAAGCTATTCGCAATGAAGGAAGCCGAGTCTATCCTAAAACCGCCGACTGGATAACCGCCCTTCGCTTTGCCACGTGTGAAATACCCGTATCGGTTTAAAATCTGCATGATAGTACTTTTCCCGGTCCCAATATCACCCCTCAACAATAGCCCTTTGTTTGTATCTAATTTACCACGTCCTTCTGTATACAAAAAGAGTTGATTCATTAGGTTCTTATTGGAGTCGTCAATCTTAAAATCGGGACAAACATACTCGCAGCAGGCTTTAAACCATTCCGGGCGTTTCCCTATTTCTATCGGCTCATCATAATACGGTAGTCCGTATGATAGTATCGCCGCTATCGGTAGAGTTTGTTTGCTTCTTGTTTCCATATTCATTTTTATTGTTTTTCAGTTCAAAGAATCCCGCCCAATTATTTGCAATCGCTTCATTTATGATTTGAGATGCAATCGCCGGATTATCTTTGCTCAATTTCACTAATTTGCTGTAACACGCTTTAAGCGACTTTTCCGATTTGTAATTTTCCCGTCTGTCTTTTTTGTATTCAAGCCAAAGAATAAACGTCTCTAAAAACTCGTTAGATATAAAATCAAAATCTCCATGAGAGACTTTAGAGAGTATATTTTCGTTTGGTTTCTGTTTTAGTTTATTATAGTCCGTACTATTGGTAGTACTATTGGTTGTCTTATCTCCCCTCTTATCGGTTGGTTTATCGGGCGTATTATCTACCGTATTATTTACGGTAGTCATTACGGTAGTTTTAAACTCCTTCACAAAAGAATAGGAACTAACAACACGTCTACTTTTACCAGATTTATAATAAATCAATCCTGCGTTTATCAAAGACTCGCGAGCTTTTACAAGTGTTCTCTCGTTCACGTTAAGCGCAAAACAAAGTTCAATGTTCGAGCAATCGAAAACGTCCCTCCAATCTTCGCCGTTACAAATAGCCACTAATTCGTAAAATAGGGCTTGTTCGGTGGCGGTAAATCTGAAACGTCGTCTCGCTTTTCTCATCTTCTCAGTTAGCGTATATCCGTCTATATTCATCACACTTATAAAGTCTATCGCGCTACATAATAACTACAAATCCTTATCCCTATGGACCGCCCCACTTTAAGGACGGAGCAATAACAAATAAAGTTCTTTTCTTCTCCGCCGTTCCGACACGTCCGGCAATCGCTTTTGTGTACCTGTGTTGTTTTCTTCGCCATTTTATACCTCCTTTATTCTGATTCCATGAACGTAAAGCATGAGCTTCCGTTTGATTATATACTCCTTTGTTCGAACTCCTTTCGTATCCTCAACGACATACTCGCCATCTCGATAATAAACGAAGTCTGCGATATAGTAAACGCCTCGTTCTAGAAGTTCCTTTTTACGCAGCATCTTCCGCACTCCCTGCACTTCATAGAAACGATATTGGGGCGAAATAAGCTCGTATTTTACTTGCTCTTGCAATCCGGTTATAATCCCCTTCTTTTCGAGTAGTTTCAACTCCTTAGCGCGCCGATACTCCTTTTTAGAGTCGTATCCCTCTATCTTTACATTGTTATACTTTACCATGTCTTTATTTTGGTTTGTGAATGTGGATAAGCTCGGATTTGAACCGAGATTTGTCGCAGACCGCTTGCGAACGTCCGTCACGATCGGAACCAATTCCACGCACTAGGGTGGAGCGTTTACCAATTCCGCCACTTATCCGATTTGCCGGGACTTTCACCCGGCTTATTATTAGAATTTAAGAGAATCAGCCGCAAGGGAATCACATTTGTATACATGGTATCCATTGCCCGAAATACTTCTTAAAAAATAGACATTGCCTTTGGCGTCTTTAACCAAATGGTTATTTAATCCATTCCGATCACACGAGAACAGGCAAAGAGCCATTAAAACAAACAGAATCTTTCTCATTTACTTTCTCCCTCCTTTACTCCATATGGGTAGACATCTACAATCGCCGTTTCTTTCAACGAAATCGAAGAATAATCCGCCATCGTTCCTTTCATACCTTCGTCGAGTTTCTTCATTGCGTCGTGAATGTCTGCGGCTTGTACCAGAACATTCGTATAAGTCCGCTTTTCTTTACCGCTTACTTCGTCCGCCGTAATAAAAGCGAGTCGTCCGGCATACCATTTATCAGCAGAATCTTCTTCGCTCGTAAATATCTCGCTATAATGTGCGCGGGAAATGTCGGACACTGTAAACTCACCGGAGATAAACGGAGTCATTTCTTCGGTTATTCGTGCTTCTGCTTCGGTAAAACTCAGCGCATCGACTAAATACGGTTCAGTTACTTTCTTTTGTATCCCGTTTTCCATTACTTTCTCGTAACGGATTTTTGTTAAAAACCAATTGTGCATAATTTCGTGTTTATTAAATCGTTTATAAAAAATGTGATTAATCGTGTTGTGTTAGTGTTGTGACGGTTATTTCTTTGTCAGTTTGCGTATTTCTTTCCGTAGCTTATAAATCTGATTTTTGATCGGTACGCTGTTTTTCGCATCCGGCTTTAACGTTTCGATCTGTATCTTTAATTCTAGGACCGATTTTGCCTTATCGACACAATCAAGTAAATCCAGACCGGAACGAATAGATTCGTCTATCATTTCACTAGCTAACCGGATACGGTCATAGAGTTTCTTTATATTCTCCACATGATCGGCGCGATTCATTTCAAGTATCCGACCGTCGTTCACGTAGCCGTCATAAATGACGTAATACAGTTTGTCTACGTCCGGGCGACCGAGGAAATGACCGAGGAATTGCCAGTAGTACTCGTCCTTTTCGTCGATGGTATTCCCGAATTGCAAAGATTCGATTTTACCCTGCGACATCGGACATTTGATTTCGCCTAGAGCGATAACTTTCCCGTCGAATCCATACACATAGAAATCGGGTGAATCCCCGAACCCTTCGAACGGTTCATTGAAAACGATGTCGTAAAAATCGGTTGTACACGACTTGATCTCATTCATTAGTTGGGTCCTCACCCACTCGACCGCTAGCGGTTCGTTTTCGTGTCCCCAATCAAACGCTTTATTACTTCCGTTTTCCCGTATCGTCCCGGTCCTGCGTTCGTATCGTACTAAATACATCGCATCAAACGCACCCTTACCAAACGGACAACCTTTGCCCGCTTTCATTAAATCGGGAAGCGTAGAGGCAGTTATTTTGCCTCGTCTCCTTTCCTTCCATTCGATTTCTTTTTGCTCACTTGATTTCATGTGCTACTAATTCTTTGATTTGTTCTTTTGTTAGTTTGTATTTCATTTGGACTTGCGCAACTGTATAGCCGCCCGCCAATGCGTCTAGAATGTTTTTCCAGATCGCCGATCCAGTTTCAACCGTAGGCAATGAGTTTTCAACTTTCGGGATGAATGGACGAATACGGAGCGAATCAACCTTTTCGCCGAAAGCGTCTACCATCACCGCGCCAATCTGAATTTGCTTGTTTATCCATTCTTCGAAATTCGGTGTTTTGAAAATCTTCGTCATAGTTTTGCAGTTCGTCCGGTTGAGGATCATCGGTTTTACATTCTCGAAGAAGTAAGCAACGAAGCATTCTTCTTTCTTTCCAGACGCACCGACTACCTGTTCTCTTTTCGTTTCACGGATGGTGAGAACTATATCTTTTCCGTCCGGTAGGCTGTAAGCGCCTAGATAGTCATAATTGAATTGAGTTTTCCAATGTGTCATAATCGTGTTGTTTGGTTATTTAAATATTGCTTTCAGTATGGAAACGAGAATAATTACAGTTATCAAAATAGCTATGGGAATCCATAAGGGAGACGTTACCCACCACCAAGACCAATTAATACAATTTGTGAGTTTCAATACAATGAAAACAATAGTAAGAAGCCCGCAAAAACCAATTTCACTACCTTTTGAGTTATTATTTGTACCCATATTCATATACAGTTACCTATACACCGTAAGGTTTTATTGTTTTGTTTAAAAATTATCCGATCCACCTTGATAAAGCGACTCATAACAGCGAGCGCAAACAGTGATTATTTTCGTACCGCGTCTGCCGCGTTCATACGTTTCGACTTCTATCTCGATTTCTTCGCCCGGTTCGATTTCTTCGCCGCAATCTTCGCAAGTTAGAGTATCAGCAGGACATGCGCCTAGCACCGTACACATTCGACAGTTACCGATACATTGATGATTCGCCGCCATGTCTTTTTACGTTTATATAGTTACAGACTAGCACATAGATAATCGTTAGAAACACGATCAGAAGTGCGATGATAAGTTTGCCCGGTTTCGGTTCGCCTTCTGCGAGGCTGCACGCTAGGAGCATTAAGATGATAGCGATAGGGCTTTGTTTGAGTGTTAGCATGATATTTCGTTTTAATTTGGATATTCTTCACTATAAGCGTATCTAAGTACGTCGGACGCTTTACACCTCCATTTACCGTGTTGGTGTGCGGTTGGCTTATCAGTTGCGATTTTCCCGCGTCCTACTAAATCCTCCAACCTCCGGCGACCTCCGACGATTTCCGCCGACATATTTTTACTAAAGGTTAGTTCTCTCGTAGCGTCATAAATTCGGTTGATTTCATTCGCTAGTTTCTCATTGTAACGTTCTGCTGTTGTCATTGTAGTCGTGTTAGATAGATTCCTGTTTCGGTTGCTTTCGTTTTGAATAAGGCTAACCCCTTTCTTTTAAGTTGGCTTGCCGTTGCTTTTGCGGTATCTTCTTTATCTTTGAAGAAAAAAACATAATCAGATACTTTTAAGTCCAAAAGAGTTTTGCGAGTTGGTTTAAATTCAAAGAAATCTGCTCCATATTCAGATTCAATTCCATCTGCTGTTTTTTTCTCTATCCAATAGTAGGTAGGAAAACAGGTTCCCTTTATATCCAGTCTCTTGCGAACTTTATCTATCCATTTGAAAGCTTCTTCAATCGTTGGAAACTCCTTAGTTAATACGGAAAGACGCTGTTCTCCTGTGTAATTTTTCTCAATCTCTGCGTTTGCGATAAATGATGTTTCTGTGTTCATTGCTAATATTTTATTTAGTGTTTAAAATTCAAAATCAGTAAATACGCTCTTATCAGGACAGATCAATCTTTCATGATTAACATCTTCGAATTTGTAAGTACTATACTTTTTCTCCGAGCGAACATATTCGCCTTTAATCCATACAGGAGCCGAATCGTTATCTTTTAGTCTGAAATATTCGCCTTTCTTTAGTTCTTTTATCTTCTTAATAATCATTGTTGTGTGTATTGTGTAGCCCCGAAGGGCACGGATTCATATTGAATTGCTTTATTTAATACCGCAAAGTTTCGAAACTCTCAATAACTCTTTATCACTCATAAATGCGAGGTCAAAAAATACACCTTCATCAAAAGGTTTGTTTTCAGCAAAAGCGGCTTGTTTCATGCTAATCATTATTTGAGTTATCATATTGCCTTTTTCTTTATCGCTCATTCTCACTTTCATAATTCCTTTGTTTTATTTGTTAGTTATTTATTCATTCATTAACTTTGATGCGACAAAGATAAGTCCATTATTGGACTATACAAAACAAATAGTCCAATAATTAACCAAAATAGTCCATATTTAGACTATTTCCAAATAACAACCAATAATGGAAACACTAGAGAAACTAAGATTTCTAATTGATAAAGAAATAGTTAGCAGATACGAATTGGCTAAAGATTTAGGAATGAGCAAATCGACATTAACTAATTATTATGAAGGGATAACAACGCCAAGTAGTCTAAGATTGGACGTTATTGAAACTTATATTAACAAAAGATTCGGATCAAATTTAAATTGTTCAACCGAAAAGCAACAAGATAACCCCTTAGAAAACAATAACTATACCCTTCATTACGATGGTCTAAAAGGCAAAGCCATTCCGCATATAGACATAGTAACCGCTTCGTGCGGTCTGCCCAATGGCTTTAACTCTGCAATAACAAAAGGAGACTGTGAGCGATATATTATCCCCGATATGCCCGGTTGTGATTTCACGATCCGCGCCGGAGGTCGTAGTATGATTAACAGAAACGTCCCAGAACGGAGCATTAATGATCGGGACATTGTAGGATGCCGGATCGTTACAACTAGATCACACGTAAGATGGGGTGAGGTATACGCTTTAGCAACATACGACGGTATAATGATAAAAAAGGTCGAAGAATCAGAACAGGAAGGATATATAAAATGTGTTCCTTTCAATAAGGAAGAAGGTTTTAAACCTTATGATGTTCCGGTCAATGAAATACACGATTGGGCACTAGTCGTCGGTGTGGTAAGCGTGAAAACATGGATTTAAACTAACAATAAATAACAAAACAAAATGAAAAAGCTACTATTTGCATTATTGTCTGTACTATGTCTAAACGGATGTTCAACTAAAACCGGGACTCCTTTAGAAATATATCTAAATAAACACAATCCCAATTTATCATCATTGGAAATAATCGAAGTTTCAGAGATAGACAGTATATATTCTCCATATAAAGAATTAATGTCTTTATCTTATATGTATTCAAAACTCGGTGCTGATATAGCAAAACTAAATGCAAAAGCATTCGAAGCAAAAAGTACTAAAGAGGCTATTTTAATTTTAGATAGCGCTTTGAATATATATAATCAAGAAGATGCAAAACTCGATCCTATAACAAACAAGTGCTTTAAATCTATTGATTTCCCTAGTCTGGTAGATGACAAAAATAGAATATATATAAAAGCGAAATATAAAATAGACGGAAAGATCAAGGAACACAACTTTTACTTTAACGAGGACGGAAAAACGATCGGACACACTGACGAGGATATACGTAATAGTGCTAATAATGTTCTCTCTGGACTAAACAGTCTCCGCGATGCAAAAAGAGAAATAGACAAAGACAAAAGGGATATTAAAAGAGGCGAATATCGATTTAATGCAAAATAATAACTAATAACAAAACAAAATGAAGGAGCTAATATTTCTAATACTGCTATTATTATGCAGTACATCTATGTTCGGTCAAATCAAAACAAAAACCTCAAAAGATAGCTATCTAGTATATAACTATAACGGGGAATCTTTCGACTCAAATAAAAAGATCAAAGAAGGAGCAGATATAACACTTATCAAAGAGTTTGAACAACATCCAACTTTTTTTATTGTGATTTATAAAAACAAAGAATATTGCTTAAATAAAGAATGTATTGACAAAACAGTAGTAGATCGATATATCAAAGCTAAAGAGGATAGTCTAAGAGTTATACAACACCGAAATGACTCAATAAAATTAGCCGTCCATAAAAGAAAAAATGATTCAATAACAGCAGTGAACAGATTAAGAGACAGTATCAATCAAATTGAAATCGCTAAAAAGAAACAAGAACTAGATAGTATCAAACACTTAAAAATGAGACAAGCGGCTATCATCATGCAAAAGTATTCAGAAGATCAAAAAGCACTTATAAAGGCAGGCATGCCAATTGAAATTGAGTATTTGTACACAAGTGATCCCAATAGTGCGGGTGGTACTAATTTAAACTTTAGACTTAAAAATATATCTCCCAAAGTTATAAAATATATATCTGTAACTGGCTATCCAATCAATGCAGTTAAGGATAGATGCTATTGTTCTATTAGAAACTACTCACAGATAACGAGAAAAGGTGTGGGACCAATAGAAGAAGGAGAAGTAGTAGAATACACATGGGAAAACACTTGGTATAATCATACAATAGATAAATATATTCCTGTTTCTATAAATATTCAATACATGAACGGAAGTTCCATTAATATAATAGGAGAAAAGTTGAAAAAGATTATGAAAGCACCTTTACTAGATAAAGTGTATGACGAAATTTTGAAGGAATATGATATAGACTTGAAAGAAGTTATAAAAGACATGAAGGAAGCTAGCCTATGATATTAACAGCATCAAAATAACTAACCCCGCAACATCATGGAACTAAAAGATTTTATAAAAGCTACAATAACCGGAATAGGAATCTAGTCAGTATCTCCGATAGGAAAATTTATCTTAATCGGTGGTTTTGTGCCCGATTTAACGTACTCGAAAATCATATTCGACAAATCAAATAATGAAACCGATTCTGACATGTTGAAACGAAGTCCTTTCGGAGGTTGCTTGTTGATTGAGATCAATACAGCTTGTTTCAAACAAAATTTTCTTAGTTCTTCATCTGTCATAATAGTATTTTTACTATTAGCCGAATAAACTAGAAACAGGTAGCTCAATTGTAATAAATAAAAAATAGAATGAGAAATAAAAATGAACATAAAAACAGTATTTAAAAATCGTTTTTTACTTCCGCTTGTCGGAGGCTTAAAAAACAATCGTTATAACTAATTAATTATTAATCAGATAGGCACGTTTTTGAATTAATACTGGCAGTGTCGAGGTGATCGGTTCGAGTCCGATACGCTCCACACATATAAGATATAAAACTCTGATTTTCAGAGCTTTTTCTTTTTTTATCAATCTCATTATTCCCCCATCCTATTCCCCGCTTTAAAAACGCTGTATTTATATTTATTTAACAATGATTCATTCTTACTACCCTCCAAACAATACTCCCCCCTCTTTTATTAACCTTATCATCTCTGCCACAGCTAACAACAAAAAAAGGAAATACACAGTAATCATCCGCATATCCCCTTCAAATAACATATTCAAGATTTACACTATAACTTTTCTATTTCCTCTTTAGATATACCTGTAGCCTGTGGAATTAGATCAATAGCTACTCCTAGTTTTTCAGATTATGAGCATTATTCAAATTGGCTTCACTTACTCCTCCTTCTTTCCTTTTAATCAGCCCTTTATTCAGCCCTTTCTCAATATCTTTCGCTCTTCCTTCATCTCATTCCGTATTGATATTATCCCCGAAGAATTATCGAATATAATGCGTACACTATCTCTACTAACTAATACAAATAAATTGATTAAGTAATTTATACTTTTAAGATGATAATACCTAAGCGTCATCATTCTGTAAAAAGGACATTACTAATGCTTAATTATGAAATATTTTATATAAATCACTTATTCACAGAACAATATGTTAAATAAAAAAATAGTCAAATTATATTCTCTATAACAATATTATTACACCACAATTATGATGCACGCTAGAGTTTATTTATTTCCAACTTTGGACTTTGTATATAATAGAAATCACCTTTATTATCTATTGCTATCCAAATAACATCTTCAATTCTTATTATATCACAAGTATCTTCTTTAATAGTAATGGCATGACGCCAACATTCGTAACGTTTATATGCAATATCATCATTGATATTAAACATTTTTTTTATATCTTCTAGAATAGAATTATTATGTTCATCTTCATAAGTATTATTAAACCTTAATTGTCGATTATTTATTTCTATCACACCAATTCTTGGTAAAAAAACACGTTTCCCTTGCTTCAACCTTTTTGCAATTATTTTATTCAAAGTTATCTTCATATGACTAAGCTTTACTGTATTTTCTAAAACTTGCAGCAGTTTGAAATATACCAAATGCTACCATTATTTTCCCAATTAAACAAATTAAAGTATATAATAAACCTTTAGATTGAAAATCATCTAAAAAAGTGGAAGGCAGCCATAAGAAATTAAGAACTTCAATCCAAAAATGAACATTAAATAAAAACAAATCTTTCATTCCGCCATAAAAAACTAAGTCTTGCGTTAATAACATCAAAGCAAAAGTAAAGATGAAAGATGTAAAAAATGTAAATAAAATACCTTTCATCCAACTTTGTCCATAATCATTACTCCAATAGTTTAATTTCATTATAGTGATTTCATCAATATTACTTAGTTTCTTTTTAAAAGAATACATTTCAAATTCTTTATTATAAATTTTCATTTCTATTTCTCGATATTTTAAAGCCATAACTATATCTCCTTCTTTCTCTTTTTCATGCCTTAGGAGATAAGCTGTTTCACGATTTACAGGTCGAAAACAAACATTTGAATTTGTTATCATTTTACCAGTAGAAGTAGAGTTCGTTAAATCTATATCTTTAATATTTGTATCTTTCAATATTAAAGAACCAATTATTGAAGAAGATTTCATTTCAAAACTATCAATATCGGAATTATATATAGAAAACATTCCCAATATGTTGCAATAATTACATTTAAACACATCTTTCTTTACAAAGAGTCCTTCGATTATTACAATAGAGTGTTTTGAAAATATGGACTTATCAAATGAAATATAATCTAACAAGCTATTTTTTTGCTTATTGGTATAGCAACTAACAGACATTAACGAATCCGACCAAATATTGGTAAATAGCAATTCTATCTTTTTCCCACGTATATTATTTAAATAAATTGGAGAATAAAAGTGCGAATATGAGAATGACACAGAAGTAAAAATAGAATATTCAGATGTAATTGTATCCCCAAAAGAGCATTTCTCAAATTCTATTCTAGAAGAAAACAAAGCATAAGATATAGAAAGTACAGACCTAAAATTTGCACCATTGAATGAAACTAATCCCTTGCAATTAATATTATCTAAAACGATCTTAGATGCTTCTTGTTTATTTTCACCCCAAACTGTATTCTGAAATAACACCTTATTACGAAAAAAACAATTACTAAAATCGGCATCTTTATTGAATCGTGAATAATTAAAATCAACTGTATCCTTAAATTCTGCACACCATAAGTCTACTTGTCCTGAAAAAACACATTCACGAAAATAAGCTTCTTGCATAAACTCCACCCCCCAAAAGAAAGTATCCCTAACAAAAAAAGCCTGATTAAAAGAAGTGATGCCTCTAAAGATTGTATTACTAAAATATGAATATCCATTCACTTTACATTTAGAAAATTCACTACTTTCACAAATGTTTTCCCAAAAATATAAATTTCCCAATATTTCTGTGTCATAAAATGAAATACCTTTTAACAAGGTACAATTTGTGATTCGAATATTGTCAATGACAATATTTTGTTTCGCTGCATACTGAAGAATGTTTTTAATATTTAGTTTACAGTTAATAACAACATTGTCGAGATTTAGTTTACCATGTTGCTCTACCAAATGTAAAACTTCCATTTCGTTTAATAATGTTCTTTTATCATTATTATCAAGTGCATAATAAAAATCTAATATCTTACAAAGATTCTCATTTTTAGTTCCCATCTTATTTGGCGTTTAGTAGTTTTAGTAATTCACGATATATTATATAATGTCCTTCATTATTTGGGTGTATTTTATCTTTTCTAAGAAGATTACTATTCCCTTTAAAGCACAAATTCAAATCACAAAATAAAGTATTCTCCTTTATCGATACATTTTTTATAATATTATTCTTACTAGAGTCAACAAGGAGGTTACATAAAATAATTCTATCTGTTAATCGTTTAATATGTCTAACAAGCTGTATTAATTGACGTTCTTTTAAAATTCCATTTGTTCCAATAAATATCACACATTGATTGGAATGATTGTTCAGTTTATCCAGTTTTGATATAACTGAAAATATATCATCGCCACATCCTGCTTTTAATAAAATGTGAAAGCCAGCTAATTCTGATAGCATATCAACAAAAGAATGTTCATTCTTCTGTAAACCGTAACCTACGGAAATACTGTCGCCGATAATCATCAATCTTTTATTTTCCATATTTCAATCTTCCACTGAGTATAAGGTCGAAAACAAAATTAATCATATTCAATCTAATTACAACATTTTTTCTTAATTTTTGCTGAGCAATATTGCTATTGTAGAATATTGTCATATGCATAAATAAAGACTTATATGAATGTAAGGCTCAACTTCTTTTTACTACCATTAAACTCTTGCATCTCAAATGTAATAAATATAACTTTCTACTATTCGCCCAAACCCTTTGAAAGCCTTATATATGAGAAAGAACAAATAGATAAGAAATAAAAAACATATAAGCGGTTGGGTAATGCTAAAAACAAAACATTATCGCACCGAGAGACTAAATCCCTATTTTCAGTTTTGATTATACAAGTTATGATCACTGGAAGTGGGGATTTTCTCGTATCTATATTCTTTCGACATAGGGAGCTAAAGGCTCTCTTTATTTTTTTCTTCTCACCACTTACCACCCACTTCTATTCATTTGAAAGCCTTATTTATGAATTAAAACAATGAATTATTAACAATTAAAGAATAGGAGAAATAACAATGAAAAAAGTAAAATTGATTATTGAAGTAGTAAAATTTATCGGGTTATTAGCCCATTTACTAGAAGCGTTTGAGTTTATAGAATCCTTTATTAAGAGAAGAGCTCAAAAAAAAGTAAATCCGGTTGGATTTAAAACAGAAGAATGATTATGACTAAATTCGAGAAGATCGAAACTGGTCTGATTATCGTTTTTGAGGTCGTACTATGTACGCTTAAAAATGGAAAGAAATTTAGAAACCTTTTGAAGAAGAAGGTCTCAAAAACAAAAACAGAGTAAGAAACAATTTAAAAACAAATAAATATGGAAACAATTTTATTAACAGCACCATCTCAGAATATGATGATGGTAAGATCAAATGATTGGAAACAAGACGTAGAAGATGCAGTTCTTATTAGAGAACAACCACAAAAACGTTCACCATTCATAGAAGCAAACACAACAGAGGTGACTTTAGATCATCTCAGGAATGAATGTATTATACCCGTGTTTTCTAAGGACAACGAGGTATGTATATCACATCAAAGTTTCATAGAATCAGTTTATGAAGCAACCAAAGATTTTTATCATGGGGAGACGATTTGTATCCCAGACATAAGAGTCAGCCATATAGTTAAAGGAAGAATACCAGAAGCGATCAATAAAAGAACAGATCAACTACTGGAATCGGACAAAACAATGTATTATGAAAGGATGATTTTCAATATAGAAATCCCGACAATTCATCAGGACGTAAATGGGAATCAATTACACTTATCAATCACAGGCTGTAAAAGCTATGGGAGAGATAACTTATCGGGAAAAATGACAGCGCAAAAATTTAGTATTGCTGTCGGATTCCTAAATCTTGCCTGTACTAACCAATGTCTATCAACGGACGGGTACAAGGAAGAAATAAGAGCAACAAGTTCAAGGGATTTATATCAATTCACCTTAGACTTGTTCAGCCAATATAATGTAGCAAAACATATTCACCTAATGCGGTCGCTTGGTGATACTATGCTCACAGAACACCAGTTCTGTCAAATCTTAGGAAGAATGAGATTATATAACTATTTGCCCCAACATCAACAAAAGGAACTCCCCCGACTACTCATCACAGATAGCCAGATCAACAATGTGGCTAAACAATATATCCATGATGATAATTTTGCCGGAAATAATGGAAAATTAAGTATGTGGAAGTTCTATAACTTGATCACAGGAGCAAACAAAAATAGTTATCTCGATTCATTCCTAGGACGTAGCGTTAATGCAACAGAAGTATCATTGGGACTAACAGAAGCATTGAATCACAAAGACGAAGCGTATTCATGGTTTATCGAATAGCCAGAGAGAATATGATTTGTATTATCCGAAGAGGGTATCACTAATAAAAAACAGTGGTATCCTCTTTTTATTTTTAAACAACTAAAAAAAATAGATATGAAAGATTTAAGATTAAAGTTCAAAGGGATTGATGATTGGAATCGTCCTGTGTTTATGGATGATAACGGTCGGTATTTTGGTGATACAGACCATCTATTTGATTATACAGCTAGTAAAGATGATGTCCTTAATTTCTACAGGAATATGCCACTGAATAATTGTATCTGCTATTTTGGTCAGCAGTTCGGTTGTGAACCAATGGGAATAGAGATTAAGTCAAATGTAAAAATCATATTAGAATAAACACTTTAAATGAAATGTTATGGAAAGATTTGAATTAGAAAACAGTAGAGAATTTAAGGCAGCAATGGAATTGGAAAATGCTTTAAATGATATGTGTTTTGATTATAAGAAGTTTGCCGAGAGTATCAAGTACTTTCATCCAACTCTACAGCAGTCTTTGTTCAGATTGATCAGGGAGATTATCTATGTTCAGGCAGATGACAGCAGATATTATGATGCTAGAAACAAAGCCTCACATGAAGTAGCAAAACTCCTGAAAGAGATCATAGAAAATGAATGCTTACCTTATATATAGGACTATGTATCTAGAATGTACTTGTTCGCAGATCTCGATAGAGAAATGGAAACAGAAAATGAAAAACAGCCGACCACTCAATTATGGTTGGTTAGTAAGACGGATCAAGAAACAGCTACCTTTATTATATAAGGAGCTATGTTTGGAATTCTATAATCCGTGGGAGAATCAATGTAGGGTGAATCGAGATTACTACATTCTCGTTCATTCAGCGATAGAGTATTTTATAAGAAAAGAGTAAATATCAGAAAAAAGAAAATCTGATATGCTTAATCAAATGAAAGAGGAGACTGCTTTGCGGTGGTTATCCTCTTTTTGTGTTCAAATCAAGAGTGTGTTCAAATAAATCTGATAGACGGTTTGGAATACATCTTTTTGTGTTATCAATTTAATCAAAGAATAATATGGAAACAAAAAATAAAACAGCAGTAATTTACGCTCGTGTCAGTTCAAACAATGATAGACAGGACACAAGTAGACAAATTAAGGATTTGGAAAATTATGCTAAGTCACAAAATATAGAAATAGTGAATATCTACGAAGAGCATATCTCAGGTGCAAAGAAAATTGAGGAAAGGCAGATTCTAGGAGAATGTTTAAAATACTGTAAACGTGAATCTGTGAATTTCTTGCTTCTCTCAGAATTAAGTAGACTTGGTAGATCAACATTACAAGTGTTACGGAGTCTAGAAATGTTACACGAATCCAAAGTATCGGTTTACATACAGAACTTAGGACTTTATACACTCCAATCAAACGGAGAAGTTAATCCCATTGCCAGTATCATGGTGACAGTACTAGCCGAAATGGCAAACATAGAACGAAGTAATATCCAGTATCGCTTAAATTCCGGCAGAGCAAATTATATCTCAAATGAAGGTAAGCTAGGTAGAAAAACTGGTTCAACTAAAACAGAGGAAAAGAAGAAAGAGGAATATAAGGAGACTATTATCTTGTTAAAGAAAGGATATAGCGTCCGGAATATTGCTAAACTTCAAGGAATCGGGATTTCAACAGTCCAGAGAATTAAAAATCAATTTTTGAGCGATAAATAGAAATTAAGGGAGCTTCGGCTCTCTTTTTTTACTTTTCACCGTCTTTGATAACGAAAAAGCCTTATATTTGGAAAGGAAACAAGAAAAATAAATACTCATAAGTGAGTGCTAAATATTGGAAAACGTTTATCTTTGTAACGCTGGAAAAATTCTAGCAGACATAAGAAGTGCGTTAAAAGTTCTACTACTTAAACTACCACATTAAGAAGCAAAGAGAACACCAATAACATGCACTCACTTTTTTTGTTTCTGTATATGCCCAAGTATATACGGCATTTTGCTGTTTATATACTTATCAGACATATTCAACATGAGGGGTGATGCTTTGGTTCTCTTTGCAGGGTGTGGTAGCCCTTAGTAGTAGGATCGAATGCAAAGCCTCTCTTTTTATGTCCATACTTAAGTTAATCTTTTAAAGATTGCTGAATTCGAGAGAGCTTATAGGCGTATAGGAGGACAAAATTATGAAAATACCTAAATTGTTCCAATTACTCTTTTTCCTTTTGATCACAACATTTTCTTATGCACAAACAATTACTACTGTAACCAACGAAAAGGTTGGTAAATTATCAAGTATTATTAAGAAAAAGGACGTGTTAGATATTACCAAATTAAAAATTTCAGGGACTATGAACAGCGAAGATTTTGCTTATCTTGGTTCTATGAATAATTTGGAATATTTGGATCTAAGGGATGTAATTCTATCAAGTGATAAAGAGAAAGATCATAAAGAGGAATTCACTAAACATAATGAGTTGACTTTACCAGTATTAGCTCATTTGAAAGAATTGTGGTTGCCATTATTATGCAACAAGTTTAAACCTTATAAAGTAAATGATTTAAGTATTCCTACATTAGAAGTCCTACATATCAGACGAGGATGCGGAATCTTGATATATGACCAAGGTAAGAGAACACATCTTAAGAAGGTAGATATTATAGAGAACGATTTAACAAAGCTAGACCTAAAACATTTAGAGAATGCACCGGAAAATTTGAAACAAAGAGAGATATCTAGATATATAGGAAACAGTAAAACGAAAAACTACTATGAACGTAGACGTCATAATATTAATGATAAAACAGGACACTATTTAAATATAGATCCTCAAATATATGTAGATTCATTAAATGTACCGACTATTGATTGCTTGACGGAAAATTGCTTACCTTTAGAGAAAATTTCTCCTAACTATATTTTTGTTGGAAGTGGCAATCTAGTAATATTAAACACGTGGGATGATAAGTATAATATTAATGATATTGTAAACATAGACTCTATCACTCCGTTTGCTTTTGCTGGTTCTGATATCACATCTATCAAAATACCTGAAAAGATCAAGCATATACCAAATTATAGTTTCCAGAATTGTAACAAACTAGAAAAAGTGATATTAAATAAGTCATTAATATCAATAGGTGAAAATGCGTTCTATAAATGTGCCATTAAAGATATTGAAATTCCCCTGTCTGTAAAAGAGCTATATTTCTCAGCATTTGAGAGTTGTCCAATAGAAAGAATTGTTTTTCTATCTTCAAATCCTCCTTATATTAACGATACAAGGAGTTTGGACAATTTGGGATGGAATTCCACATATAAAATGATTGTTCCCAAGGATGCTTTTACGGCATATCATTCGCAGAACTTATGGAACGAAATGAATATAGTTCAAAAAAACGCTCAAAGCAGCTTCAATATTACAGTTGAAACACCTGGGAGTATTTTGTCTTCTTTACCATTAAAAAATCTTAGTTCAGTAGAGTCACTAACTATTACCGGGTTTCTTTATGAAACGGATTTAGATATTATCAAAAAATGTAAGGCTTTAAAATACTTAGATCTGTCTCACACATATATTACTTATTCACCAGAGTTCATAAAGAAACAGCAGGCAGATACGGAAGCTTTAAATTTCTTGTTTGGATTACTAGGGAAAGGATTGGATAATGAATACAGGGATAAGAATATTTCTACTAATGAATATCAAGCAAATAAAGCTTTAACGTATATATTGCAATCTGCAACAGAATTTAAAGAACCAGAGAAAAACTGTTGTATTCCATATAATGCTTTTGAAGGAATGCTTCTTTTGGAAACAGTAAAATTGCCTTTAAGAGCCGCATGTATATATAGAGAAGCGTTTAAGAACTGTATAAGCTTAAAAAACGTCGAATTCCCTCCTTATTTAAAAACTATAGTATTTTCTGCATTCGAGGGTTGTGTTAGCCTTAAAAGAGTAATCCTTCCTCAAAGTATTGAAACCATTGGAGAAATGGCTTTTGGTCAATGTATATCATTAGAACAGATTGAATTGCCCAAAAATCTAAAAAAACTAGGCGATAAAACATTTATAAACTGTATAGGATTGCAAAATATAATCTTTCCCGAAGGACTTGTAGAGATTCCTCACGGATGTATAAGTGGCTGTTTTAGAATGAATAAAATAGTTATGCCAAAATCAGTAACTAAAATTGGATCTTGGAATGATCGGTATATAAATTCAACATTACCCAATGGAGAATACATACAAAAAGCTCCAACTATTGCTGACTTTTATTTCAAATCATCGACACCTCCTACAATTAAAGAAGGTGATTTTATCAGATATGGCGGTAAAGTACATATCCCTAAAGGTAGTATAACTGCTTATTATAATGTAATGGGTGATAAAGTTGAATATATAGAAGAATAACTTATGAAAGAAGACAAAGATTTAGAATTTCTTGCTTTCTGCAAGAATGAAGACTTACAAATCCTAGTGGATTACTTAACTACAGACAAGGATGGAAAAAAGCGTTATTTGGAGAATTTGACAAAAAGTGATGCTTATCTCCAATGTTATCCCAATAACCTTAATGCTATGTGGGAAGATATAGCGAATGAATTTCAACTATTTGGTGGTAATACGATAGTTAATTGCATAAGAAAGTCTGGCGTTACATATCGAACAATTCTGTTTGATGTCTGTGATAGAATGAAAGTGAACTATAATAAGGATGCTTCTACAGAAATGATAGAAGAATATCTCCTACAGAAAATATTAACAGATTCACTGGAACAGATGACAGCAGAAGATAT
The DNA here is from genome assembly GCA_947038155.1 of uncultured Bacteroides sp. Lineage (GTDB taxonomy): Bacteria > Bacteroidota > Bacteroidia > Bacteroidales > Bacteroidaceae > Bacteroides. The sequence continues at coordinate 37,332 of CAMQVH010000012.1, forward strand.
GAAAAAGCTTGTTGATGAGATGAATATAAAAACTCAGACTCCTACTAAGCAAGGGATGACAATCGCATTACAAATGGCTATTAGAAATGGTGGGTTTGCTCCATATAAAATGGCTGTGATTGTTGCAAATGCAGTTGCTCAAACTTTATTAGGCAGAGGGCTTTCATTAGCTTTAAATGCCGGATTGACTAAATATATAAGTATTTTCGCTGGACCAATAGGATGGCTAGTAACCGTTTTATGGACTTTAGTTGATGTAGCTGGTCCTGCTTATCGTGTAACAATACCTTCCGTAATTCAAATTATATATATGCGTAGACGTTCTCAAATGTTGTTAGAATAATAACACTAATAAATCAGATAAGAGTATGAAAGAAAGAGCTTTAGAAATGTACAGAGATGACAATGATGACGATGGAGATGTTTATACAGGAGACCCATGGACAGAATGGGATATAGATAGACCTGAAGAAGGTGACGATCCAGATGAAGGCTATAACGATGATTAAATTATAGAGAGCTATCATTAACGAGGTATCATTAATTTGGTATCTCGTTTTTTTATTTCCTCCTACCCTAAAAAATGCCGAAAACTCTACTGGTATCGCTCCAAATCCCTAACTATGAAACAATACTTAAATTTATGACAGACACATCCCAATTATGGTATTCGCTCAACAAAGATTGTGGTGATATACCAAAAACTCCGGTAGAATTATCCTTTGATTCGAAAGAGACAACGAATAAATTCTCCGATGATATAAAAGCTTTAGGAGAATATTTTCCTCAACTGGCTTCTTTATTGGCAACGAACAAGAATGAGCAAGGATTAATGCTGGAAATAAGCCTTAAAGAGATTTTCGTTCTATGCCCACGTGGAAGATGTAGGCTAGACAGATATTCTAAGCTCCAAGAATACCTGAATAAAAATTATAATGTAACCTTAATTATTAAATCACAAAAAACAAAAGACTGACTTATGAAGAATTGTTTAACAGCCAATAGCAAAGCCTTAATCACAATTGACACGCAGGTACAAGAATCCCTAAACGAATACACAGGAAGATCTACTGTATTCAGAACACAGGAACTGAAAAAGCATAAGACGGATGTGATATTTCAAACAGCTTATTAGGATGAATATACTTGTAGCATGTGAAGAAAGTCAAGCGGTATGTAAGGCTTTCAGAGAAAGAGGTCACTGTACTTTTAGTTGTGATCTTCTAGCTTGTAGTGGTGGACATCCGGAATGGCACTATCAAGGGGATATGTTCGATATTATAGCAAACAGAGGAGGAACACTACAAAACAGGAAAAAATATTTCTTGGATGGAGATTGGGATATTATGATTGCCCATCCACCTTGTACCTATCTTTCGGTCAGTGGTGCTAAATGGTATTATCATCCGGAAGATAGTAATTTACCGATTGCTGAAAGGAGACCACATCCACTTTATCCGAATAGAGCGGCAGACAGAGAAGAAGCTGTTCAGTTTTTCATGTCCGTAGCTAGTGTAGGAATCAAGAAGATAGCCATAGAAAATCCTGTTGGCATAATGAGTACCCGATGGAGAAAGCCGGATCAGATCATAGAACCTTGGCAGTTTGGCGATGAAGCTTCAAAAAAAACATGTCTGTGGTTAAAGAATCTTCCTCAACTGATTCCAACAAAAATAGTAGGAAAGGGAGAGTTTGTCATATCTAAGAACGGGAACAAATCACCCAAATGGTACACAGACATTTTCTTTTCAGGAGTGTCGGCAGAAGAAAGGAGAACATTGAGAAGTAAAACATTTCCTGGTATAGCGAGAGCAATGGCAATACAATGGGCAGCCTAAATACCAAACTCCAAGAATACCTGAAAAAAACATTTGGAGCAGAATTAATTAAATCACAAAAAACGAAGTAACATGAAAATAAAAAGATTTTCAACAACAAGAGATGAAGGATTAAAATGCACTGATTCCGAAAGCTATATTGATGAGAACGGTATCTTATACCCCCGGCTAGCAAAGATGCCAATACAGGACTTGGCTTTGATAGCCAATTTTAGAGTGGAAATAATGAAGCGTTATTATACAGGAGATATACGGGAAGTAGATTACCCCATAGTCGAGCTTCTAATGGACGGGCTCTCTGATCTTCCGGTAAGACACAGAATCAGTTGTTTTGAGAATGCAGTATTCATCCAAATAAAATATCCCCCTAAGTTATATGCGACTGATGATACTAATTACATCTCTATAGAATTGGCTGCTCATATATTCAGTTTGACTACCTCTGATATGACAGATATAGCGGATGAGGACGGGGAACTATATAAAGACGAAGAGGAGCATTTATTGGTTAGCCTAAAATGGCTAATAGATATATATGAGGATCGGTTATGCCAACTTGTTAATTACGAGAAACTAAGTTTCAAAACTGATGGACAAGGAGAAATATCAATAATAATAGAAAGAAAACTAGAATAACATGAAAAAGAAAATATTTGTAATGGGCAAGGTGTATGATCTCGCCAAACAAGAAATTAGTGAAATCGAAAATGAAATACAGACGGATTTAGATAAGTTCTCTAGTGGTGGGATTAGATTCAAAATAGATATTACATCTGAGAAAACTTTGGAGCTAATATTCACTCGCCAATATAGGGACGGAGAAATTGATTGGCTTAATTATGATTCAAAGACAATTTACTGCACTGATGCAAAGATCATAACTGGTCATGGATTCGATGGTTTTAGAGTTCCCGTCTATTGGGGAGGAGTCCCATACGGTTATCCATTCTTTATGCCAAAGGAGGAATTTATTGGGTGCTATAAAAAATCAGCGATTAAACTTGGAGGGAGTCGGTTGAAATGTGCAGAAGTTTGTATTTTGCCAGATAAGATTATTTTGACTGTGGCATATTAAAGAAAAGGAAGGTAGTTGTAAGAGAGACTATCTTCTATTTTTTAGGGGCACTGTCCATTATTTTGTGTAAATAGAAAACTTCAGGATTCAGGTTTTATACTTGAATCCTGTTTTCAAATATAGTGATAAATTGGTTAAAAATGGCAAATATTGAATTATATTTTTTCTATAAAATTACAATTGGTCTCTATATCAATAATATCCTCAAAGTAGGATGTATTAATTGGATGTCTCAATCCTAACTTATAAGTTCCATGTGATGAGAAATTAATGTCGAAATGGTCTAATGGATGTAATAACTCTTTTTGATATTGCTCATCATGGTCATACCTAATATAACAAGGTTCATATTGCATTATATTTTCGACTAATCGATAACTTGTCTCTGGAATGTATTCATCTTCTCCCCACATTGCATCAATTACAGACTCAGTAAACATCGAGTTTAAAATAGTAAATGCATGAGAAATAGATTCATAATTAAGTGATATTCCGTTTCTTGTTGATATCTCAATAATGTGTTGCTCATTATCCTGTACAGCAATCTCTATATGAAGAGGAAAACCTATTGTAAAATATTTAGATTGGCTATAGTAAAAAAATAGGCGACTCATGCTTTTTATAATTAATTTCATATAAGGATATGAATAGTCCTCTCTCTGCTTAAACTGAACATTATTGTTTTCTTCTAACAATAATTTGGCAGCATTGAGTACTAATATTGCATAATCTTTGGTAGAACGAAGTGGAGAGAAAAAATCATCCTTACAATATTCTTCTATTTTTCGTATAATACATTTCATTATGACATGCAATCAACAATGTTTTTTATAAATTTTTCTAATTTGATATCATCAGATTCATACATTTCTGCATCCTCAACAGTTTTAAATACTCGTTTATGCAGTTCCTTTCTTACACCTAACTTTTTAAATATATTCATTATACGCTCATAGTAAGATAGGGTTTTTTCTTCCATTACAAAACGCGCCTTTATTTCCTCTTTCTCTTTTTCCGTTGGTTCATTAATTGACATCGTTTTGTTTTTCATTATATTTTTTACACCTTTAAGGATATCATCTGTGAGTCCAGTTCCTTCTTTTTGAGGAAAAACTAAATAAGAGCGTAAAAAAGAGCGAGATAACATCGTATAGATAGTATTTCTATAATTTGACGTTGATAGTATTTTATGGGTATAACAAATAACAAAAGGAAATTCTAGTCCTTTAACATTATTCCTATTACTTATAAACACAGACTGTGGTCTTTTTTCCTTTGTTTCATAGGCAATATTAATATTCCATCCTAACTTCTTGCGAATAGAGCGCCCGACGTCCTCAGCTAATTTGTAAATATAACTTTCTTGATCTAAGAATATAATACCAATATCATCAGGTTTTACTGTAGGGAATTCAGATATTATTTTATTGATTAGTAATTCAACAATTCTATCACCAAAGTCTTTAATAGTACCTATTTGGAGGCTCTCAAAATCTTCATCTATGTCTTCAAAGCGTCTTAATGGCTCACGTGTTAAATTATATGTATTTCCTTTTATATCAACATTGTATCCACACATTTCCCACTCAGTCTTATCTAACCACCATAGTTTCCTTTTTTCAAAAAGCCCCATACCCAAAGCATGAGCAAACATGAGAGTTTTTGGATCTGTCCTGTAGCACCTACTTAACAAATAATCGGGTTTAATAGTTGTGACTTTTTTCTCCTCAAAAATACTCTGAAAAATATCTCCTGCAACATAAACTTTCTTCTCTGTAATGAGTTGGCATAGTTCAAAAAAAGATTCATCAAAATCTTGACTTTCATCAATAAACATATATGTAAAAGCATATTGCCAGTTCTCATTTTCTTTTTTCATATTACGTAGAATGTTTAAAGCTAACTCACAGGCATTTTTAAAAGAGTGTTCTACGTAACTATAAAATGGTATTCCATAAAAATTGCAAATATATCGATAAGTGCCTGAATTAATATTAGAAAATCGTCCCCATGCGTTTACACACCACAAACGAACATCCCATTCGATTTGTTGTTCAACTTTCATAAAATTGAAAAATTGGGGAATGCGTTTTTTTAAATTATCTGCTAGGATTTTATTGTGGCAAGTAAAACAAATTTTAGAATTACTGTCTATAATATACAAATCTTTCAATTTATGTAAAAGTAACTCAGTCTTTCCTGTACCAGACAAGCCTTGGATTGTTACACGTTTCTGTTCTTGTTTAGACGACTCATAGATGAAACGTGTTTGATCACCATCAAATAACTGTATTTTGTTTTTAACTTTTTCCAACAAATCTTCCGGTTCGTCTATCGTTATTTGGGACGCATCATTAATACTCCCTATGAAAAGTGAAATTAGTAAATCAAGTTGTCTAATTTTTGTTGTATCATTTAAATACAATAGTTTCTCAAATAGCATAGATACATGTTCGATTTCATGCAAAGAAAGTTCTACGATTAAATCGTTTCTCCATGTTCTTGGACGCCCTATTATACTTCTATATTGATATTTATCACTAATAGACCCAATATCCTCAATGACGTCGTCAATATAGTTTTCAAAAGCATCATTTTTGTCCTTATATGTAATAAAAGCTATTTTCTTCTTAGATGATAATAATATGAATCCATCTTTATAATCATAATTATACTTTTGGTCAGTTAAAGGAGATGTAATCGCATATAATTGTACTTTTTCCTTATTTGCGTATTTCTCCAAATCCTCTAGTAGCACACTATTAGAAGGATTCTTGTCTATTTGAGAAAAGAAATAATTATCCATATATTTCGCATGTTAGTTTCATGAATATATTTCAACTTTTTTATTAGCTTTACAAAGATATGCAATATTAGCTAATAGATAATCTCTAAAATACTTTTTTTGAGAAATTAATTAAAAACTATCCTTATTAACCCATTCTTTAGCAGATAATATCTCACTCACTTTTTTAAATTTTGCTTTTAAATATTTTTTCATCAACTACTCTCCTTCTTTTTTTATTTAGTTTTAACATTATACTTCAATTTCAGTAAAAAAGTTAGTTGTTTAGATTATTGATCATAGAATTGTCATTTTGAGATTTATTTCAAAAATATCTACTGAAGGATAATTTTTCAAAGTCAAATTTGCAACACAACTTTTCATATTCATTATACCAATTACAAAGTATTCACTAGCCAAGCCTATTAATATTTTTTTATTTGGACTCATTACTTTCAAATTTAATTATTTACTTGTTTCTTTTTTAATCCAAAACCTCCACTTACGTGTACATTGACAGCACTTCTTTTTTCCAATTGTGACAGGTTTATTACTTGAATCGTTCTGATATTCTATCCTATTACCAAAAGGATCATATTGACATACATTTTTTCGATAACCCTGTTGTATTGGTTCGGTTGGTAATTCTTCGTCAATCCATTTAATATATATGCCATCATCAAAAAGAGAATTACCCATAAGAAGATATTCATAGACATAGGTTGGTCTTGTTTCAATTACAGGTTCACTATCTTTGTCTACCACCTTAATGCCTCTGATAAGAATAGAAGCTCTATATTGTCTATCTTTATTTTCAAAAGTAAAATCAATTCCCGATACATGTGCGTTAAATGAACCAAGGGGATAATATTCATTTTTCATACTAGGATCTTTTATTTTATCAGAAATATGATACATGATATAATCCTTGATCTTTGCTCCTTCACTTTCTTCATGGTAATAGAATTCTATATCACGAAGATAAATCTTTCTATTGTTTATTTGGAAATATCCACCAAAGAAGAAATGGTGAGCAAGTTTATTCATTTCCTCTAGCAATAACTTTTCATCTCCATTTGCTCCTTGAAAAGCCTCCAGAATACCTTTTAAAGTGTTTTTCATAAAGTCTTTTATTTAACGTTTATGTAAAAGTAATAATAAAATCATTATGCTGAATAATAAATCGAACAAAATTAAAAAAGAAGATAGCTTTTACACTACCTTTATTTATATGCAAAGCTTATTCTCTCAATAATAATCCATTGTCAAATGCTGAGTTAAAGCAAGTTATGAGATTCTTGATTGGTTAATAAAAATCTCATGACTGTTCCGGTTAGGTACAAAATAAATTCTACTTCGGAAGATAAAACAGCGCAATCATGCTTTGCCTTGTTGTTTTGATACTTAGCGTAGTAGTCCAATACTCTTTCTAAAAGGTTGGATATTTCGGGACTAATATTCTTGGATTTCAAATAATTACCAATATCTGATTTTTGATTTTCAAGACTTTTTCCATTATTAAAAATGTCTTTAAGTAACAGTTCAAGGGATAATCTAAGATGATCAACAACATTCCTCTCTTTACCTTGTATTCCTATTTCCATTAGTGACATTTTAAATGTCTCGTAACTTTTAGGATGTGCTGATAACCAATCTAAATTATCATTTATAAGTTTTTCATCAAGAAGTTTAGCTCCCTCTGGATAAAATATTATTTCGGATTCCGTTTGCTTTATCCCCAAAGGAACGCCTGTAATCGAGACGGCTTCTTGAATACCTATTAAAAAATCTTTTTTTTGAGCTTTGGTCAGTTCTTTCAGCCAAAACACAGCTTGAATTCCCAATATAAACCCTTTCATATCATTAGTATCAAAAAGATAATTATATGTTGGACTTTTTGAGAGTTCATTCTTTAAAACATTAAAATCAAAAATATTCGCAGGTCTTTTATGAATTCCTATTAATTCAAAAAACTCATTCTCCATTTCCGAACTATAGCTTATCGCCCTACCTATCTTCATGTAGGAATTTAAAACCCTGTTTCTGAAACTATGCCAACGCTCTTTTTCATTCAGATCAATATTCCACCTTTTGTAAAAGTCAATGATTCTATTTTGTTTTTCTAATTGGGCAGTATTTATTTTCTTCGGCATATCATCTAAATATTAGTTAGTGAATTTGATTACAACTTACAAATATACAAAAATAGGAATTGCAAAGGTCATTATACATGTTTTTGTAACAGTCAAGAGAAGTTATTGTCTATGGTTATTCCCACATTGCATGAGACTGAAACAGCAACTCCGGCATTTTGAAATTGCGGCATAGTTATCATTCTTTTATTAACGCTTACGTTCACCACGTATGTCTCTACGAAACTCGTGACTATTCTTTCTCCGTTACACTACGAAAGACAATAACGTCACTCCCACAGACATACTCTAAAGGGTTCACTCTCGCTCCGCACTTGGACAATCCCCCTGTTATCAATTAGGGGATTCATTGGGATATAGAGATTTCGGAGAAATGATAAATTAGACAATGAGAGTGATAATTGGAATAAATGGGGTACTTGAGGCAATAATGATTTAGCTTCTAAACTTATCCCTTCACAGTTTTCAATTATGTCCGTCATTTTTATTTGCATGGCTAATTGAATTTAATGAAGGGGAAATAATGAAGCTATATATAAAGGATAACAAGCAAATGCATTATGGTAATTAATACATAGCATTATTTCATAAACACAGAGAAAGTGTCTCCTTTGGGAGATACTTCCTCATGGAAAACAACATTTGTTTTCATTAATACTATCTTTATGATAATTCTCTACTACTCCGTATTTTTATACTCTTATATATATTATACCGCAATTTCAAAAATACGGACTAAGGTTTTGGGGTTATAGATTTTCTATTATCAGGTATACTTAGGGAGATTCCTAAACTAGTCTTCATAAAATCAATCAACCTCTTATAGTTTGATCTTTGTTTTTTGCCTCCCATTGGGATAATTCCCCCAATAATATTAAGAGGAATATCCATCTGAAAGGTTTGGTCATTATTACTAATCGCTTTTTCCAAAGCTGGGTTATATTTTATCAGTTTCCCAATTTTATCTACATACTTACTCCCTCCTTTCATAGATTTTACTCGTACCATCCATATGGGATCAGTAGTAGCCTTCTTCGATTTCATAGTTATCTTATTCTTATTCAGGTAATCGTCCAAAGACTTGATAAACTTCTTCGGGTGATCAGAAGAGTAATAGACAGTATACTTTAGTCCATCATTCTTTCTTATGCCAATTCTGGAGAGTAATTGGATCGTATACCAGAATTTATACTCATCCTGACCAGTTTTAAAATTATACGCTTTCCTTAGTTGGCCCGATACAGACGGAGGTAAATCCCAATTACCGCAAAGGATAATATTCTGATAATCTCTGTATACATTGGTTGATTTGGTATCAGATGCACCATAATATGTAACAGTAAAATTACTTCCGGCTAATCCTTCTGTCAGCAATGCTTCTCTAAGTTTATCAGCCCATTCCGATTTACCAGCCTCCTTAGTTAATGTTCTCTCATCATCCGTCCTGTAGTCTTTCCAGATAACAATCAGTGTTTTCCCAAATGAACTATAACACAAAGAGCAAACAGTCTTGACAAATAACGCATACGTAGCATCATCCGGTTTATGTTTTCTGCTCACCCTAAAAGTAAATTCTCTAAAATCAACCTGACTATTATACTTGGGTACTATATCAACTAGCTTAAAGCAGGAACCTTTACCCAACAATACATCTCCTGCTCCTTCATAGATAATCACGTGGGAACCCATACCGGGGTGTATCAAGTCAGACGGATAGAAATGAATATTACAGTTTTTATCCTTCATCCCCATCCATTCAGAGTAATACTTCGGTATCAACCCCAATACAACATTCCGTTTGATTTGGCTAACCCTGTCTGTCCCTTTATAGAATTCCAAGTTCCCTCCCTTTATAAATGTATCATACATATCCTTTATATCCGTTTGGGATTTACACTGGTAATCTCCCTTTTTATTCTTCTCGGAGAATACGCCTAGCAAACTCTTAGAGAAAGTTATGAATGGTCTTAGGAACAATGGCGTTTCATCAAGAAGGATATAGTTTCTTAAGTTGCCCTGCTGCATTAATTTCTTGAAGTCGCCATCAAATATAGAAACAACCGAATTAGAATTATTCGGTTCATAAAGCAAGAAATAGTTAATCAGGTCAGTAAAGAAACGTACATGCGTGATGATTAAAATCTTAATACGAATCACTTGCTCCGGATGTGTTTTGTACTCCTTCATCTTCTCAAAATCAGCATCCGAATGGATCATCAGTACATCATTGGGCTTTAAGGTTTCGCCATGTAGTATCTCTCCAATCAGATTATCTACGATCCATTGATACATTCTACTGCATTCGTTTTTCGTATCAACACAATATAATATACCTTGATCCCATTTCTGACGTATCAGTGATTTAATGGATTCAGTCTTTCCTGAACCACAACCACTAGAAATGCAATATCCATCCGGTGTGTCCGGTACTACTATCGTTCCAAACGGAAAAGGTATATCAAATCCGTTTCCTCCCGGATGAATCGTAACATTTATTCTTTCCGGTGTTCTATGAGGAAGACATAATATGGTTTTCAATGAGTCCATAAGCTAAAAATTCCATTTTCTACCTCTTGGCATCTCTGTTAGTATATCTACCGCTATATTACTATCAAGCATCCTTGTCTGTTGTAATGCGAAATACAAGCTAATATCCTCTATTAATACTAACTTCTGGTCTATATCAGTATCAAGAAGAGATATCAATTCTCCGTTATCATCTACAGCCAACCACCCTCTTGATAAGAATATCTTGGCTGGGATCAGATGTAGCATCGGTGCGTTGGTATTACAATGTAAATTGCATGTCAATTTTCCTATGAGTCCCGTGTCTAAGCGTATCTTTTGCGGCAGACATAAGACATATCCTTTTTGTTTTAAATCTTGTAATGTCATCATATCCTTGTTTTATTATATTCTCGTATCACTTTGGTAAACTTATCACTATGGAGAGGATATAGATTTTAACCTTTTCAATTATGATTTGAGTGTAATTCGTAATTCTCATTAAAAGAGAGAGAGGTCTCTCACCCCTCCCTCCATTTTTTCAATTTTAGCTTAAGGCTTCTCGCTCGGTAAATGCTTTCCAATAACTCTTGAAAAGACCTGTAATAACCTGATCTTTGCTCCTGCTAGTAGTCTTCTTTGCATTATCAAGAGATTCTATCTGCTCTTTTGAAAGAGAATTAAGAAACTCGATGACATGAGCATACGCATCGTTAATCGGCTTGTTTTTGTTAATGAGTTGCTCTACAAAACTAAATAGCATTTTAGGAGTTATTTTCAAGCCAACTGTCTTTATGTTCAATTTAGCAATAGCAGCATCATAAAGATTTTTATTACGGTCAAGTCCATCCTCATCAACTAGCGTTTCCAATTTATCTGGGTCTTTTGAATCAATGGCAGACTTAATCGCGGATTTTGAGTATATCTTTTTACCCCCAGTAACGAATAAGGAAGCCGCAGAATCAGAAATGTTTTCTGTATTTGCTAAAGATTTCAGCCATTCCAACTTGGAAGTATCAAGACCACGAACTTTTGCTGTCTGGATAGCCATCGTTAGCCAATCAATTCCATCCCAAGGATTCACAGAAGTATTCGCCTCCTTTAATATCGTCATAAGATCATATTGATCTGTAAGTGGTAGAATAAAGTAAGCTTCATAGTCCTCACCAGCCTTTTTAAGTTCTTTAATGGCTTCCCAACGGTGCTGACCATCCAATATCACTAGAATGTGTTCAAGATCAGGGGTATCCTTGGTTATTACATTGCCATTATAGTCCACCACATCAAGACCTGCTTCGATACATTCCTTAGCTGAAAGTACCAAGAAAGGGGTTATAACACCCTTTGCGGCTCTGATTGATTCAATCTTCTTTTTTACCTCCTCCTTATCAATATCCCTGTTTACTAAGATGCGAGCAAACCGATATTTATATGTAAGAAGAGTTGTGAGAGTAAAAATTTGCCTACGAGTGAGTTTTAGCGGTTCTTGTTCAGTCTCCTTATCAGCTTTCGGAGACTCTACTGAGGCGTTCTTACCTTTTTGAGGTGCTGCGCCATTCTTTTTTGCGTTTTTTTGTTCTTCCCGTTCTTCTATAACGGTAGCTACTGTTTTTCTTTCTTCTGCCATTTTCTAATTTTTTAATAGTTTTCTTTAAAATTTCCGTGAGCAAATATAAGTGAATAAATCAAACGTTTTACGCATATTAATCTCCTTGATTTCAATTAGTTACACATACAATTACTTGATTATAATCGATCTTATATCACTACATTTTATTATCATATTTGATCATATTTAGCCATAGCTGACTCTCATTGACCATCTCTGGTTAGTTCATCAAAGAGTCTTTAGTACATTCACTAATGAAACTGTTACCATTGGAGCTACACCAATCTCTCCAATCTGTCCTACCTATTCATTTAAGACAAGTAATTCCCAGTTCTTTTCCTTCATGCTTTTTCTTGATTTATGAATAGACACCTTCACCATTGAAAACAGCCGGCATATTTTCCTGCGAAACTGTCTATTCCGGTTAATTACTTGGAGTACTTACGCCCCCATTTTTTATTAGACACTCTTAGTAAATCTAGAGCTAGATCTGCATCGACTACAATGATCTTCCCATTTTGAGAAATAGCTGCATCGATGACACCACTTGATTTGATTCTTTGAGCTGTTGCTTGACTACAGCCAAAGAGCTTACTTATGCCAAATAGACCATATACATACCGTTTCTCACTTGACGGATTTGTGTTAGCTCTTCCATCTTTACCTTCATTAGCAAACCCTTCATTTAATGCCTCTATCAGATCACCTAAGGTAGCTTGGAAAAGAGGCTTATCTCTTAATTCTAAGGTTTTCATTATATCTTTTTTTATATTAATATTTTATAGAAATCCTTGTTACGATCGTATTGATTTCTGGCACAAATATATGCACAAAAAAATGGAATTACAGCAAGTGTAATTCCATGATTATGAGATATATAATGCAAATTATATGAACGTTATATATATGTTATATAGAATATTATATAATGGAGTCAATTAGTATCTTTCCATTTTAAGATTCTTATTTTTTGGATATTCTCCGCTATCTCTAATCTAATCTCTTCCGCTAATTGGATTTCTCCGGTTTTCAATGTATTCTCACTTAATTTCTCTCCTTTTGGCAGAAAAATATTACAGGCTATTTTCCATATATTATTAGGAGTCTTACTCTTAGGCTTTCCTTTAGCATCTTTACCATATAGTTCTTTTATAAAAACTTGAAGGGTGTGACGATCACCATTCCATAATACAGTTTTTGTATCAGTATTAGATGTACTGCTCCCTAAAAAAAAGCACAAAGGCTGTCCGGCATCAACATAACTATAAAAAGCTTGGTGAAGTTTTACCAATTTCTTATTATCAAATCCATCTGGCATAGGTAAGCGACTCCTTAATGAGAGTTCAGTAATATCACAAAAACAAAAATCCTTGCCGCCACCAGTTACTTTTCGGTATTCATCATATCTTTTTTGGACATATTCTGCCAACTCCAATTCTTGTAACCTATCAATAACATATTTTTTCATTACTTCTGGCTTTATAAAACCATAATTTATAGCATGAAACAACTGGCTAAAACATTTTCCTTCAAAAAAATTATAATAAAATAAAAAGGCTTCATTCCTATAACCTTCTTTGAAATACAATTCAGATAAAAAGTCTAAATTTATAGTACCTTCTATTTCCGCCTTACTTTTCCATTCTTCATATTCCTCATGATACACAATAACAACAGCTTGTATGAAATATAAGCTAAATTCAGATATAGGTTCATATTGATTATTATTGATTACATTACATATATCATCCCAACTTATATCATTATTAACTTTCAAACGCTGATTCTTGATCTCTTCACCAATAAAGTAATAAATTTCTTCTGTAATTTCCGATTCAAGTTTTTGTCGTAAAAGTTGCATTTCTCCTTCACTTGTTCCTTCAAAGATTAGTTCTAAAAAGCTATCAGAAAAGGGCATTATTTGCTTTAGAGCATTAACAAAATTTTCTGGAGTGATATGCTGAAAACGTGAATCCGTATTAGATTTTAGATTTTTCGTAAGTTGCAATATACTATCTTCATTATATTCTTTTTCTGCTTTCCTTATTGCTATGAAAATTGGTTTAGGAAGAGTGCCTATAAAACAATGTGTTTTCTTAGCAAATTCCCTCTTATTTCGATCTATTTTATCTTTTAAATAAATCTCTTTTATTTCAGCCGCAACTTTATCATCAAAATTAGGCTTATCACACAAAAGAAAAACTATATATGAACTTAGATTGGTAATAAGACACTCATTACCACTAATATCATATACACATTTTTTCTGTTCATATTTTGGCACATTGGATTCATCTATGCCATTTATGAGTTTATTTATTATTTCTACGTCATCATCCTTTATATGAAACTCTTCCCCCTTTATATTATAATGGCATTCATCAACTTTCCAAGCTTCCAACCAACATGCGAACATACTTCGAATTTCAAATATTACATCATTTACAGGCACTGATTTATTATTAATGAGATATGATTCCTTTTGAAACTTATATTTACTAATTGATACATCTCTTTTATTGATTATATCTTCTACAAGAGGAATAAGTTCTTCTTCAAAAGCCAACTCTGTATTTTCAATTTGATAGTAACAAGTACCATTCTTTTGAGTTTTTCGATGTATAGGCAATGAATCCAGAAATTCAGTTATTTCAGTTATAAGTTTAGTTATTGGTCTATTCTCACCAGTAATAGAATAACTCGATTTACCCGAGTTATAATTTTCAAGGACTACATCCTTTCCCTGTTCAACAATATCCCTTACTATTGGAATTAAATCCATGTCACCTTCATTGGTGAAAGGAACTTCATTACCATTGATTTTATAAAGGTTTTCACTTATCTTTTCAAAAGTACCTTTTTTAAGTTTATTCTCATTTTCCATAATAGTATTAATTTAAGCAATTACAATAAAAAGCAGCACCCAGTTTTCCCGAATGCTGCCTCAAATATATGAAATTTTGTTAAGCTATACTCCTAATATGTTCACAAAGTTCTTTCAATTGTGTCGGATTCATTTTATCTAGCTTTTCTATGATATCAGACTTATATTGGTGAGTATTCCATTTTTCCATTTGCATCTTCTGTGTTTCGTCTGCTACTTCTATATACGGCTTCATACTTTCATAATCTGCGTGTCCAGTACAACTCATCACAACAGTCGGAGATATCCCTAAAGCTAATGAACAGCAAACGAAAGTTCTACGTCCATCGTGACAGCTTATCGTTTCATAAAACTTATGGATTTCTTCATGCCGTTGCGTACCTATAAAGTAGGTTTCAACTATCTCTCTATCCAAACCAGCCAACTCAGCAGCTTCTTTCAGGTAATCATTAAGTTTCTGATTCGAAGCAACAGAGAATATTGTACCGTTCTTGGAGTGATACCATGAATATTTATCTATAATCTTTTGAGCATTTTCTATTATAGGAACAGTAATTCTATCATTCGTTTTTTGAGTATACATCTCAATATTCCCATTTGAAATATGCGCTCTCTTTAATGCGCTTAAATCAGAATAACGTAAAGATGTAAACGCCATAAAACAAAACATATCTCTAGCTCTATCTAAATACTCTTTACTTTTAGGAAATTGGAAAGATGCAAAATGGAGTAATTCTTTATATTTCAAAAAAGTCACTTCCTTTTTAGTCACAGTTAAGTTTACCTTATAGCTGAGTACTCCTTGCTCTACTGGATAACCATTAGCATCAATCCATCTAAGAAAAGACTTTAATATTCTGAATTGTTTTACAGTGGTGCGGTTACGATATCCATTTTTCACATACCATTTTTTTAGTTCTGTCATCTTATTCTTATCAAGTGTCGCTAGAGATATGTTGGGATCACAGCTGTTTAAATGATTCCATGCTTGAACATATTTATGATGTACAGATTCACTCCAGCTTCTCTCTGTAGAGCAAACTTCTAAAAATTCATTGAAAATTTCACGAAAAGACTTTTCTCGCTCTATTGGATTATCTAGTACTACCTCTTCTTTTATTCGTCCCAGCTTCTCATTAACCAGTTCCTTCAATTCACTTTTGGTTGGCAACTGAGAATTTAAGCTGTATTCTGTAAAAGACTCCTCGATGCACTCTAGAAATTGAGAAATACGATTGTTAATATCTCTAGCTACCACCGTCTTTCCACCAACTTTATGAGTAGTATTATACCTAGCTCTTTGGTTCTCTTTATCCCATTTGTCTGGATCGGCATTACAACCAACAGAAAAACCAACTTCGTCCTTCCGATTATTCCATCTAACACGAATAACTACTTGCCCCTTATTATTAAGGAATGCTCTACAACTGTGATTAATTTCTATCATACGTCTTACTGTTTTGAGGTTTATTTTCAGCGAAGATAGAAATAAAAATCGTGGGGAATACAGGGTAATTCTTATTCCCCCCTTTTTTGAGCATACAAGATTTTATGTGCTATAAAAAGATACAACACATCGCATATAATACTGATATACAGCAAAATACATAATCACACCGAAGTTATTATGATCAAAACGATAGTCCGATACGCTCCACAAAATGAAAAGAGTAACTTATAATAAGTTACTCTTTTTTTTATTTTAAACCTGTGATTGGCTTTGTAGTCAGCCTTCATTAAGACATTTTTATATTACCCCGAATTGTTTCAAAACCTTGTAAAGTCCATTATTATCCACCGTATCAGTGACAAAGTCGGCAACTGACTGAACTTTTTCGGACGCATTTCCCATCGCCACTCCTATTCCGGCAGCCTTCAACATGGGGATATCATTACCGCCATCACCACACGCCATTATTTCAGCAACTTTAATCCTGTAGTAATCGGCAAATAACGAGAGACCAGTTGCCTTGCTTGTCCCTGCGACATTAACATCAGCGAATAAAGGATGCCAGCGCGTTGCGGAAAGACCCGGCAGAAGCGACATCACTTTTTGTTCTGTTTCCTCATCAAAATAAAAACAAAGTTGACAGCATTCTTTTTTATCAAACATCTCTTCGATGTCGACAACCGGCGGAACCGGATGCTCAACAATTCCGGCAATCTGTTCGACAGTCGGGGTAAGGCGATTAACAAATACACCTTCATTTAATTCGAGAGCGACTGCAAAATTAAATTCCCGTGCAAGCTCCATTGACTTTCTAAAGTCTTGTACAGGTATTGCTACTTTTCTTATCACACTTCCGTCACGCAATACACACTCTGCTCCATTAAGTGCGATAACTCCATCATACGGCACAGAGTCAATCTCATGAAGATCACTTGCCGCCCTACCGGTAGCAATCACGATCTTAATTCCACTATCATGTACTTTTTTAAGAGCATCTATAGAGGATTGCGACACTTTATGAGTTTCAAAACTCAACAAAGTTCCATCTACATCAAGCAATAATGCCTTTATCATACTATCTATATTTTTAGGCAACAAAGTTACTGAAAAGTTTCTCATGGCCTACAACGACAAGCACCAGATCGCGTTAAAAAAGATATCATATATACAATAAAAAAGGACCTTTATTCAAGGTCCTTTTTTATCACTTCATCCATTTCTTTTATTCGTTTCTCACGATCCTTGATGGGACCGTCTTTCGTATCACCTTTGAATACATTATCTGCACGATCGGTAACTTCAGTACTCCATTCTTCAAACTCATTCTTAGCCGGACGGCCATTCGGTTCGATATTTTCTTCGGCTATCGAATCGTGTCTGTTAATCATATCATCCATATCTTCTCTTTTTTTATTGGTTACAATGATAATACAATATAAAAAGAGAAAAGTTCCGGGCATTAATGTTTTTTGGACAACTCGCGTTCGCGTATCTGCAACTGTTCTTTATACAACTGGGGACGGAAAGGGACATAAAGGGTATAATCACTTTCAACTGCCTTGCCTCCTACCAGTGCCGGTATCCACTTCGGCATTTCCTTTACAATGCGAAGAGCTTCTTCGGCAAACTCCGGATGAGTCGATTTTAATATATGAGGACGAAGAATCACTCCTTCCTTATCTATAGTAAACTCACACAAAGCATATCCCGAGACATTGTCTTTAAGCAATTCCGCAGGATAAATCATTTGTCCGGCTACATATTCCCGTACACAAACATCAGCCAAGCAGGGTAATTCTTCAATTTGCTTTCCCGAATGCGTTTTGAGCTTCGGACCGACAGAATAAATCCCCACATACATCGGCTTTTTGTGAGCGTCCGGCTGTTCTTTGGTACGGTGCTCCAGCTCTTTCAATAAAGCGGTCGCTTCCTCCGCCAATGTTTGTTCCGAAATATTTTCTCCCTGAGATAACATATAAGCCGACTGACAAACCAACACAAGCCGCTCCATCAAAGTACCTTTCATGGGTGACCACTTCCGTCCCATCATCTCTTTTCCTTTCGCATCTGTCGATGAGAAGTAATAAACAACTCCATCCAGTCCGGCTGTCGAACCGTCCAAATCCTGTATCTGGCTGGTTACCAAACGGGCGATAGCTCCCAAAGACTGGTATAAGGACTGACTGATCTCCACTGATTTAGTTTCCACTTTCACCGTTCCTTTCTCTGCCTGCCAATAGGTACGCGACAAGGTATTCGCAATCAACAGACAACGTCCATTCTTCTTCTCTACCGACATTGCATATTCCGGCGAAAAAGAAGGAATGGTTACAAAACGCGCGTAAGGACGCTGTTGAAAACCTGTATTAAGCAAAGAAAAGACATTTCGATAATACTCACCCAACTCACCCGTATAGGTAGTAAAAGGCTTCACCGGCTCCAGATAGTCGATCTGAGCTGACAGGCGAAACGATAAAGTCAATAGCAGAAGAGAAATAACAATCTTTTTCATAAGTGTTCCCCGATTTTCGGTACATTCGGCAACAAAGATACAAATTATTTCGATGGTTCGTGATAAAATTATATCTTTGCACGGTTTTTACTAAGAAACTGAATAACAATACATCAAAAATATGATAGCTAAGATTGAACAACTTCTGAAAGAGGTGGAAGCTTTGCACGCCTCCAATGCCGAAGAACTCGAAGCTCTCCGCATCAAATACCTGAGTAAGAAGGGAGCCATTAACGATTTGATGGCGGATTTCCGTAACGTAGCTGCCGAACAGAAAAAAGAAGTCGGCATGAGACTGAATGAACTGAAAACTAAAGCGCAGGACAAAATCAATGCGTTGAAGGAACAGTTCGAGAGCCAGGATAATAGTTGCGACGGCCTTGACCTGACCCGCTCGGCTTATCCGATTGAACTCGGTACACGTCATCCGATTACAATTGTAAAGAACGAAGTCATCGATATCTTCGCACGTCTGGGATTCAGCATCGCCGAAGGTCCGGAAATCGAAGATGACTGGCATGTATTCTCGGCACTGAACTTTGCCGAAGATCATCCGGCACGCGATATGCAGGACACATTTTTCATCGAAGCTCATCCGGATGTAGTACTCCGTACTCATACCTCTTCTGTACAGACCCGTGTGATGGAAACTTCCAAACCTCCTATCCGCATCATCTGTCCGGGACGTGTATACCGTAACGAAGCTATCAGCTACCGTGCACACTGTTTCTTCCATCAGGTAGAAGCGCTGTATGTAGACAAAAACGTATCATTCACCGACTTGAAACAGGTATTGCTGCTCTTCGCAAAAGAAATGTTCGGTGCGGACACCAAAATCCGTCTGCGTCCGTCTTATTTCCCATTTACAGAGCCAAGTGCCGAAATGGATATCAGCTGTAACATCTGCGGTGGTAAAGGTTGTCCGTTCTGCAAACATACCGGTTGGGTGGAAATCCTCGGTTGCGGTATGGTAGACCCGAATGTACTCGAATCAAACGGCATCGACAGCAAAGTATACAGCGGTTATGCGCTCGGAATGGGTATCGAACGCATCACGAACCTGAAATATCAGGTGAAAGACCTCCGTATGTTCTCCGAAAATGATACACGCTTCTTAAAAGAATTCGAAGCGGCATATTAAATAGAGCACAGAATTTACCAGTATGCCAATGTGCCAATAAAACCGTCTGACGGTAATTGGGACATTGGCATTTAATCAATATACCGATTACACTGAAACGGGATGACTTATCACCGTTCCGATCAGCAAATAGAACGTTCACTTATTATGGCAAAGGATAGACTCATTACTCCCGGTTATTGTTTCATCTTGGCAGCCAACTTCCTGCTCTACTTCGGTTTCTGGTTGCTGATTCCTGTTTTGCCGTTCTATTTATCCGAGTTCTTTCAGGCAGGAAATTCCACAATCGGCATCGTGCTTTCCTGTTATACGGTAGCTGCACTCTGCATCCGCCCGTTTTCCGGCTATCTGCTGGATACGTTTGCCCGTAAGCCGCTTTATCTTTTCGCTTATTTCATCTTTATGCTGATGTTTGCGGGATATCTTATCGCCGGCTCGCTTACCTTATTTATTATATTTCGAATTATCCATGGAGTCTCTTTCGGCATGGTCACGGTAGGCGGAAATACAGTAGTCATTGACATTATGCCCTCTTCCCGCAGAGGTGAAGGGCTGGGCTATTATGGGCTGACCAATAATATCGCCATGTCCATCGGACCGATGTTCGGACTGTTTTTGCATGACGGAGGGGCTTCTTTCGCTACGATATTCTGCTATGCGCTCGGTTCCTGTATGCTGGGATTCCTGTCCGCAAGCCTGGTGAAGACGCCTTATAAACCACCGGTAAAGCGTGAACCGATTTCACTCGACCGTTTCATTTTATTAAAAGGAATGCCTGCGGGACTCAGCCTGTTGCTACTCTCCATCCCCTACGGAATGACCACCAATTATGTGGCCATGTATGCCCGTGAAATAGGGATTCATACACAAACAGGTTTCTTTTTTACCTTTATGGCGATCGGTATGGCCATTTCCCGTATATTCTCAGGAAAGCTGGTGGACCGGGGAAAGATAACCCAAGTAATTGCCGCCGGACTCTATCTGGTGGTGGTCAGTTTCTTCCTGCTCGCATCCTGTGTATATCTGATTCAATGGAATGATACTGCCTGCACCATTCTCTTTTTCGGAATTGCCCTGCTGATGGGAATCGGATTCGGAATTATGTTTCCGGCATTCAATACTCTGTTCGTAAACCTTGCCCCCAACAACCAACGGGGAACAGCTACTTCCACCTACCTGACCTCATGGGATGTAGGAATTGGTATCGGCATGCTGACCGGAGGATATATAGCCGAAGTCTGTTCGTTTGACAAAGCATATCTTTTCGGTGCCTGCCTGACAGTAGTTTCCGCTGTCTATTTCAAATTAAAAGTAACGCCTCACTACCATAAAAACAAGCTACGATGAGAAAGAAAGAACGTTATGAAAAAGTAATCGCATGGTTTCAGGAGAATGTTCCTGTAGCCGAAACAGAATTACATTACAATAATCCGTATGAATTACTGATCGCTGTAATTCTTTCTGCACAATGTACGGATAAACGAGTGAATATGATCACTCCGCCTCTCTACAGGGACTTCCCTACTCCGGAAGCTCTCGCTGCCAGTACTCCGGAAGTTATTTTCGAATATATCCGGAGCGTGTCTTATCCGAATAATAAAGCCAAACATCTGGTAGGAATGGCTAAAATGCTGGTTAATGACTTCAACAGCAAAGTGCCCGACAACATGGATGATCTGATCAAACTTCCCGGTGTAGGAAGAAAGACTGCCAATGTGATTCAGTCCGTCGTTTTCAACAAAGCCGCGATGGCGGTTGACACCCACGTTTTCCGTGTCAGTCACCGCATCGGACTGGTGCCGGACAGCTGTACGACTCCATTCAGTGTAGAGAAAGAACTGGTGAAGAACATTCCGGAAAAATTGATACCCATAGCCCATCACTGGCTTATTCTGCACGGTCGTTATGTTTGTCAGGCACGTACGCCGAAATGTGACACCTGCGGTTTGCAAATGATGTGCAAATATTTCTGTAACACTTATAAAGTTACAAAAGAGGCACCAAAAGCCAAGAATAAATAACGATTTAATAGCAAGGAACCGAAATAAATAGTAACTTTGCGGTCGATCAAAAAAGAGAATATTAAAAACACTTTTAAATAAAAATAGAGTATTATGCAGACAATTGACAAATTCAATTTTGCCGGTAAAAAGGCATTTGTTCGCGTGGACTTCAATGTACCCCTGGACGAAAACTTCAACATTACAGATGACACTCGTATGCGTGCAGCTCTTCCTACTTTGAAGAAGATTTTGGCTGACGGCGGTAGCATCATCATCGGTTCTCACCTGGGCCGTCCGAAAGGCGTTGCCGACAAATTCTCTTTGAAACATATCATCAAACATCTGTCTGAACTGCTGGGCGTTGAAGTTCAGTTTGCTAACGACTGCATGGGCGAAGAAGCTGCTGTAAAAGCTGCTGCTCTGCAACCGGGAGAAGTTCTGTTGCTCGAAAACCTTCGCTTCTATGCTGAGGAAGAAGGCAAACCAAGAGGTTTGGCTGAAGATGCTACAGACGAAGAAAAGGCTGCTGCAAAGAAGGCTGTCAAAGAAAGCCAGAAAGAATTCACCAAGAAATTGGCTTCTTACGCTGACTGCTACGTAAACGACGCATTCGGTACAGCTCACCGTGCACACGCTTCTACAGCTCTGATCGCTAAATACTTCGACACTGACAACAAGATGTTCGGTTACCTGATGGAGAAAGAAGTAAAAGCTGTTGATAAAGTATTGAACGATATCCAACGTCCGTTCACTGCTATCATGGGTGGTTCTAAAGTTTCTTCTAAAATCGAAATCATCGAAAACCTGTTGAACAAGGTAGACAACCTGATCATAGCAGGTGGTATGACTTATACATTCACCAAAGCAATGGGTGGTAAAATCGGTATCTCTATCTGTGAGGACGACAAACTTGACCTGGCTTTGGATCTGATCAAGAAAGCAAAAGAAAAAGGTGTAAACCTTGTACTGGCTGTTGACGCTAAAATCGCTGACGCTTTCTCTAACGACGCTAACACTCAGTTCTGCGCTGTTGACGAAATTCCTGACGGATGGGAAGGTCTTGACATCGGTCCTAAGACTGAAGAAATCTTCGCTAACGTAATCAAAGAATCCAAGACTATTCTTTGGAACGGTCCTACAGGTGTATTCGAATTTGAAAACTTCACTCACGGTTCACGTACAGTAGGTGAAGCTATCGTTGAAGCAACTAAGAACGGGGCATTCTCACTTGTGGGTGGTGGCGACTCTGTAGCTTGTGTTAACAAGTTCGGTCTGGCTAGCGGCGTATCTTATGTTTCTACAGGTGGTGGCGCATTGCTCGAAGCAATCGAAGGAAAAGTTCTTCCGGGTATCGCTGCCATTAATGAATAATGAATTTATAACAATGTAATTTTAGATACGAGGGCAGTTCTTTGTGAAAAGAGTTGCCCTTATTTATATCTGACCCATCAACTAAGGTATGAAGAGAGCAGCACTCATATTCTGTATCCTCCTTTTCTTCCTTTATTCTTGCCAAAGAAAAAAAGGAGAAAGCGTCTTTCTGCCTTCAACAGAATTACAACCACTCACATTGGGAATGCTCCCGACTCTGGACGGACTGCCTTTTCACATAGCCAAAGCGCAAGGAATCTACGATTCGCTGGGGTTGGACCTAACCATCCTTTCTTTTAAATCCGCCTATGACCGCGACGCAGCATTCCAGTCCAAATCACTGGATGGCATGATCACCGACTATCTCAGTGCAGTAACTCAACAGGCTATCCACCATACCGACTTAGGAATCATATTGAAAAATGACGGTTATTTCTGTTTTATAGTCTCCAAAGAAAGCGGTATCAACCAACTTCAGGAACTCAAAGAAAAAAATATAGCTGTTTCACGTAATACGATTATTGAGTATGCAACTGGACAGCTACTGAACAAAGCGGGAATCAGTCAGGCAGAAGTGAACAAACCGGAAATCACCCAGCTTCCTCTTCGCCTGCAAATGCTGCAATACGATCAGATTGACGCATCCTTCCTCCCCGACCCTGCCGCATCCATCGCAATGAATGCCCGCCACCGATCTCTGATCAGCACACAGGAATTGGGAATTGATTTCACCGTCACCGCTTTCTCCCGAGAAGCCATCAACGAAAAAAGAAGAGAAATCGAACTATTAATCACCGGATATAATCTGGGAATAGACTATATAAAAATGCACCCGCAAAAAGAATGGAAACAGGTATTGATAGAGATCGGCGTTCCGGAAAACCTGACCGGCCTCATTGCACTCCCTGTTTACAGAAAAGCGGAGCGCCCCTCAGTCGATGCCCTGGATAAAGCTGTAACATGGCTGAAAACAAACAACCGGATACCTCAGACATATTCCGGATACAAAAGTCTGATAGATACAACTTTTATAAAAACAAATTCAACTACTATCAAATAACAACTAATCATATGCGAAAAACACTCTTTCGACTCTCAATGATCGCGTTCGCCCTGCTTGGTATGCAGAGTACGCTCACCGCACAGGAGAAAACACCGTTGAATCAAGTGGTCAATACACTGAAAGAAAGAATCAGTCTGGCCGGTTATGCACAATTGGGCTATACGTATGACGATGCCGCCGATCCCAACAATACATTCGATATCAAACGGATCATCTTTATGGCACACGGTAAAATCACCGACAGATGGACATGCGATTTCATGTATGATTTCTACAACGACGGTATGCTGCTCGAAGTATATACAGACTACCGGATCCTTTCCGGACTTACAGCACGTATCGGAGAATTCAAAGTTCCTTATACCATTGAAAACGAACTGTCTCCCACTACGGTGGAGCTGATCAACTGCTATTCTCAGTCAGTCTGTTATCTGGCGGGAGTCAGCGGCAGTGACAAATGTTATGGAATGACTTCCGGACGAGACATCGGTATGATGATTCACGGAAAATTATTTCATGATTTCCTCCAATACAAATTTGCTGTCATAAACGGACAGGGATTAAACACCAAAGACAAAAACAGTCAGAAAGATGTAGTCGGCAACCTAATGGTGTATCCTAACAAATGGCTGTCCGTAGGGGGATCTTTCATTCGGGGAACCGGACACGCCATAGGTGACTCCCAATATTCGGGAATCATAGCAGGAGAAAATTACGCCAAGAAACGCTTGAGTCTGGGAGGGGTTGTTACCACTTCCGCATTCAACTTCCGTACGGAATATCTTGCAGGAAAAGACAGAAACGTAAAAAGCGAAGGATTCTATGCGACAGGCAGCGTACGTTTATTACAAAATTTCGACTTTATCGCCTCTTTCGATTATTTCAATCCGAACAAAGCGGCAGATTTCAAACAAAATAATTACATTGCCGGACTGCAATACTGGTTTTATCCCAGATGCCGTGTGCAGGCACAATACACTTTTTGTGATAAAAAAGGAGACGGACAGAAGGATTCTAATCTGATACAAGCACAGGTGCAAGTCAGATTCTAACTTTTTGGCATCCTTTTTGTTCTATTACCTATAAATAATTGAACCATTATGAACGAAAAAACGATTAATGAACAATACGCCTATATACGCACTCTGCTTGAAGAAAAAAGACTTAAAGAAGCTTTGATGCAGTTGGAATCCCTGCTCTGGCAATGTCCGGACTGGGATTTACGTACCCGCATGGAGCAACTGCAAACCTCCTACAAGTATATGCTGGAGTATATGCGCCAGGGTGCAAATGATCCCGAACGCTGGAATGTATACAGAAAACTCATAGCTGATACCTGGGAAATAGCCGACCGTTCGCGCCTGCTTATGCTGGACAATGCTTCATCAAGATATTATCATGAGGTACGCCGCACTCCCCGACCGGAAAGTCTGTCAGCATATACACTCAAAAAATTGCTGCACATGCTGGAGTCATTCAATGACGACTTGGCAGTCAGCGGACTGTTGTCTGACGAAAAGATGGACGAGGTACTGAAACGGCATGAAGAAACACTTAAATATATGTTTCTGCAAACATGGACCAACAGTGCATGGACTCCCGAAGAGGAAGAGGATGCACAATCCATGCTTACCTCCGAACTTCTTCCGGTGAATGACCTGTGCCTGTTTATCAGTGCCGTCACATTAAGTCTGATGGAATGCTTTGATCTGCGTAAAATCATGTGGTTACTGGACGCTTACCGCCATCCGGATGTCAATGCCGGCCAACGTGCACTGGTAGGTGTCATTTTCATTTTCCATATCTACAGGAACCGTCTTTCGCTCTACAGCGATCTCATCAAGAGAGTCGATCTCATGGATGAGATTCCTCCATTCAAAGAGGATGTGGCACGTATCTATCGCCAAATGCTACTATGCCAGGAAACGGAAAAGATAGACAAGAAAATGAGAGAGGAAATTATTCCTGAAATGTTGAAGAATGTTTCGTCCATGCGGAACATGAGATTCGGCTTTGAGGAGAATGAGGATGAGAACGATGACAAGAATCCGGATTGGGCGGACGCTTTCGAACAATCAGGACTGGGAGACAAGTTGCGCGAAATGAATGAGCTGCAATTGGAAGGAGCCGACGTATATATGAGTACATTTGCAGCACTGAAAAGTTATCCGTTCTTCCGGGAAGTACAGAATTGGTTTTACCCGTTCAGCAAGCAGCAATCCGATGTCATCAAGCAACTGAAACAGGAAGGTAACGAAAAAAATACATTGCTGGATTTAATTCTTCAATCGGGATTTTTCAGCAACAGTGACAAGTATTCACTCTTCTTTACGATCCGGCAGTTGCCAAAGGCGCAGCAAGACATGATGCTAAGCCAGCTCGGTGAACAACAAGTGGCAGAACTGACCGAGAAGTCGAGTGCGGAAACAATGAAGAAATTCAATGAGCGACCGGGAACCGTCAGCAATCAATATCTGCATGACCTGTACCGTTTCTTCAAGCTCAGTGTACGCCGCCATGAGTTTAGGGACATCTTTAAGGAGAAACTCGATTTACACCACATTCCTGCACTTAGTAACGTATTATATAGTGAAGATATCCTGTTCCCGATCGCAGATTTCTATTTAAAGAAAGAACGCTGGAATGAGGCAATAGAAGTGTACGAGGAAATGGAAACGATCGGAGCACTTCAGGAAAGAGGTGCGGAATATTATCAGAAACTGGGATATGCCCTGCAAAAAAGCAAGAAGTATGCAGAAGCGATCGGTGCTTATCTGAAAGCGGATACACTGAAACCGGATAACATCTGGAACAACCGCCATCTGGCTATCTGTTACCGGTTAAACCGAAATTATCAGGCTGCATTGAGCTATTATAAAAAGGTGGAAGAAGCTACACCGGAAGATACCAATGTTATTTTCCATATCGGCAGTTGCTTGGCCGAACTCGGACAATACGAAGAAGCTGCCAACTACTTTTTCAAACTGGATTTCATCGAAAGTAATTGCATAAAAGCATGGCGTGGCATCGGGTGGTGTTCATTCATCAGCCGGAAATACGAACAAGCCATGAAATATTACGAAAAAATCATCGAACAGAAGCCACTGGCTATCGACTATATGAATGCCGGACACGTCGCATGGACAATGGGAGACATTCAGAAAGCGGCCGCCCTGTACGGCAAGTCAATCACAGCCAACGGAAACCGTGAACGCTTTCTGGAGATGTTCCGGAAAGACGAGGAAGCTCTTCTCAAACAAGGTATTCAAGAAGAGGACATCCCGTTAATGCTGGATTTATTATAACTTCTTCAGCTCCCCGTACAGTTTCTGTATGGGGAGTCCCATGATATTATAAAAGCTGCCCGAAATAGACTTTACCCCTATATATCCGATCCATTCCTGCACTCCATACGCTCCCGCTTTATCCATAGGCTGATATTTGTCTACATAATACCGGATTTCCTCTTCGGACAAAACATCAAATTCCACATCGGATGCAGCAGTAAAGCTCTTTTGCCATTCAGTGGTCGTAAGACAAACACCGGTGAACACCTGATGTGACTTACCGGACAAAGAACGGAGCATTTCGACCGCTCCTTCCCGACCTTCCGGTTTTCCAAGCACTTTACCATCGAGCCAGACAATCGTATCTGCCGTAATCAACAGTTCCCCCGGTTGCATAATACTCCGGTAAGCATCCGCTTTTTCACGGGAGATATATTCCGGAATCTCAGCACCAGCCAGATCAGCTGGATATGATTCGTCCACATCCGGTAATGTCCTGACCACATAATCCACTCCCAAACCTGACATCAGTTCTTTCCGACGAGGAGAATTGGAGGCTAATATAATCCGATATTTATCTAAATTTCCAAGCATAATTTTATTTATTATTAAGTGATTTACAACTCACCAGCCGAAAGCATCTTCCGCCATCCACTTGCCATGAGCTTTCAATACTTGTTCCACCACATCACGTCCACAGCCACGACCGCCATCGGCATAAGATATATACTTCGCGACCGACTTAACTTCCGGAACAGCATCTTTGGGACAACAAGGCAACCCGCACTCACGCATCACTTCTATATCAGGCACATCATCGCCCATATACAGAATTTCGTCATCAGACAGACCGTATTTATCGCGGAAATCACGGAAATCATGAATTTTCACTGCAGACCCCATATACAGATCCTTCACACCCAATGCTGCAAACCGGATACGTACCGCTTCTGTCCGTCCGCCGGTAATGATAGCAATATGGAGTCCTTTCTTTACTGCCAGCTGAATGGCATAACCGTCTTTGATATTCACCGTACGCATCGGTTCTCCGGAAGGATGCAACGGGACTGTTGTCGAACTCAATACTCCGTCAACATCAAAAGCCAGTGCTTTGATGCGGGATAGATCATAATTGATGGTGCTCATGGATACTTTTACTCATTAATTTATAAATTTCCTGTAATGCCTGACTGTCTGCCAGCATAGAAAGATGCTTATTCATCACATTCTCGTCATAGCGTACAGCCGGTCCGGTCTGCGCATCACAAGGAGCGAGTTCATGCACTTTGCGTGCCGTTTCGTCAATCAGGGGAAGCATGACATCAAATGGCAAATGATATTTTTCCAGCAATTCGGCGGCAAGAGCATACATATGGTTGGTAAAGTTACAGGTAAAGACAGCTGCCAGATGAAGACTGCTGCGTTGCTCCGAATCGGCTTCGTACACCTTATCAGAGAGCGTACCGGCAACCGCTTTCAGCAGCTCGGCATCTTCCGGTCTTTTTGCTTCAATAAAGAAAGGTATTTCCCGAAAATCAACTTCACGTTGTTTGCTGAACGTCTGCATCGGATAAAATACTCCGTAGCGTTCCGCATGACCTTCCCAAATATTCATCGGGATGCTGCCTGCCGTATGTACCAGCAGTGCATGCTGCTTTCCATCGGTGATCTGAGGCAACAGTTCGACGAAAGCGGCATCTTTCAATGAAATAATATATAATCTCGCTTCATTCGATACGTCTTTTAAATCAGTGATATATTCCGCTTCCACTTCATTGGCTAACGTACGAGCCGATTCTTCCGTCCGGCTGTATACCTGCATGATACGGAATCCTTTCCGGTAAAGCGCTTTCGCCAGATTAGTTGCCAGATTTCCGGCACCGAGAAACACAACGGGCGTATCTTCAATACTTCTTTTCATTGTTTCTTTAACGTTTTGAAACCCAAAATAAAATAATTCCGATGATCAACAGTGCCAATGGCAACAGATAACCGGACAAGGAACCGAGCAATGACATTACCAGACCGATATTCATCACCAGCCACAGTCCCAACAGCACAAAGCCGACCGACTTGTCACGCTTGAAAATAAGAAAACTGATAGAGGCATACAACAACAAATTGTCCTTATTCATCACCCAAGGCAAACCTATAGAAGCAAAGGGGAGCAGTTTATTTATCAGGAAAAGAGTTCCGATGACAATAAAAGCGACGGCAGTAGCCTTATAAGTATCTTTATTATTATTTGCTTTGACAGCTCCCATCGTTACTTTCCTCCAAACTTATTAATATGAATTTTCTCCCACTGGAGGTGTTCTTCGTTGAAAGGCTTACGTTCCATTCCCTTATGTCCGATGGCAATCACGGAAAGAATCTGCAGTTGCAAAGGAATATCCAAAATTCCATGAACAAACTCGTCAGACGGCATTCCGGTTGCAGTGAAACGTTCGCGAACCTGTACCCAACAGCTTCCCAGCCCCAAATCTTCGGCCTGCAACTGTATCATGATGGAAGCAATAGAAGCATCTTCAATCCAGACATCGCTCGCCAACGGATCTGCCATCACGACAATCGCCAAAGCAGCGTCTGCAATGAAAGAAGAAGCCTGTTCTTTACAATGAGACAGTTCTTTCAGCATTTCTTTATCATCGACTACCACAAACTGCCAGCTATTACTACGTTTGGAACTAGGAGACATCAAGGCCGCTTTCATCAGTGCCACAACCTCATCCTGTGTTAACTCCTCATCCGTAAATTTGCGCATACTGCGGCGATTCTTTATCAGTTCACTGAAATTTTCCATATTATTTCCGTTTTCATTTGATTTATGTATGCAAAGATAGCGCAAACCGATCGTAATAAGAAATGAAATTGTATCTTTGCACTGAGAAATATATTCATTATGAAAAAACGAATTACACAAGACGATTACATCAAAGCGAATCGTAAAGCCAGCCGTGAGGCAGAAATCAAAGAACACGGACACCCCGTTTGTTACAAACGAGTGCATGAATCAAAGAAAGTATATAACCGCAGAAAGATAAAGGCAGCCGATAAAAAGCTGCCTT